>NZ_JBFUJW010000006.1:0-675951 GCF_056555145.1 Mycolicibacterium sp. P4_G11 | reverse complement strand
GCCGTGGCGTGATACCGCCACCCCTGCTCGAACAACGCGACAACCGCACCACGCTGCCCCTCGGTCAACGAACTACGAGGATGCAAAAAAGTACTCCCCAGAACAAGGAACTGAACTTCTCAGTCCAACTTCTGGGGAGCACTTCAGATTTAGGGGGTTTTCGCGTCTGCTCAGGGGGAGAACTCAGCCGTCGCCGGGGGAGGGGGCGGTGGAGAACTCCTCCAGGCACCCCTCGGCGACGGCATGCTTGATGCTGTCGGACATCTTCGGGCACGAGCGGCTGCGACTGGGGTCGCCGCCTCCGGCGCGGATCTCGCTGAAATACGCGCACCGTTGCGTCGCTCCCGAATTCCACTGCACCGCAGTGTGTTCGGGTCCCAGCTTCTTCACCGCCACCGTCGAGTGGCAGAACCGGCAGTCCACCGGAACCAGGCCCGCGGTCAGGTAGCGCTGGCGATCAGCCGCCGTGGCCTCGCGAACGGCGGCCAAGCGCACCGGGTCGTCGGCGAAATCTGGTGCCTTGGACCAGGATCCGCTCGCGGGTGAGTCGGACGCCGGGTGTGCGTGATCATCCTCGTCACCGTGACCCATCAGCTGCAGCATCGAACGGGCCAGGCTCTCGGCATCGGGAGCCTGGGTCCGTTCGTCGTGCTGGGTCATCAGCTGGACTGCTCCGCGGCTTCCTTGGCCTCGGCCTGGATGCGGAGGTTTTCGGCGACCTCGCCCTGCCACTTCTCGTTGGCAACGGTGGTGTCGATCTCCAGCTCGAAGCGGTCGACCATGTCCGGCGTGATGTCGGCGACGTCGACGTAGAACTGCTGGTACCAACGACGCATCTGGTAGACCGCGCCGTCTTCCTCGACCAGCAGCGGGTTGTCGATGCGGGTCTTGTGCTTCCAGATCTCGACGTCCTGCATGAAGCCCTTGCTGACACCGTCGGTCATGGCGTCGGCCAGCTTCTGGGTGGTCTTCTCGTCCATGCCCTTGGGCTTCTCGACGATGACGCCCCACTGCAGCACGAATGCGTCCTGGCTGACCGGGTAGTGGCAGTTGATCAGGATCGACTCGGCCTTGTAGCCGCTGTAGTTGTTGTGCAGCCAGTTGATCATGAACGACGGCCCGAAGTACGAGGCCTCCGAGTCGAGGTGCGCCTCGCCGTACTGGGTGCCCATGCCACCGATGTCCGGCCGGCCCACGTTGTGCAGGTACTGGCTGGCGATGTGGCCCTCGAAGACGTTCTTGAAGTACGTCGGCAGGCCGTAGTGGATGTAGAAGAAGTGCGCCATGTCAGTGACGTTGTCGATGATCTCGCGGCAGTTGCTGCCCTCGATCAGCATCGAGTTCCATTGCCACTCGGTCCACTCGTCGCTGGCCGCCTCGGGGATCTCCGGGATCCGGACCTCGTCGGTCGGCGCGTTGCCCTCGTGGTCGTGCCAGACGAAGAGCAGGCCACCACGGACGTCGGTGTGCCAAGCGCGGGTGCGGGCCAGGCGCGGCGTGCGCTTGGCGTAGGGCACCAGCTGGCACTTGCCGTCGCCGCCCCAGCGCCAGTCGTGGAACGGGCACGCGACCGCGTCGCCCTTGATGGTGCCCTGTGACAGGTCCCCGCCCATGTGGCGGCAGTAGCCGTCGAGGATTTTCAGGTCACCGTTCGAGTCCGCGAACACCACCAACTTGGTGCCGAATGCCTCGAACGAGTGCGGCTTGCCGTCCTGGAAATCCTTCACAGGACCCACGCAGTGCCATCCACGGGCAAAGCGGTCCGGCAGCGCGCCGGTATCGATCTCGCGAACCCCCGCGGTTTCGGTGCTCACCTTGGCCTCCCAATCTGTGCCGAGTAACTAGAACACGTTACAGTTTTTCCTTGGTGCAGCGCAATGCAAGCGTCCCGACCTGCGGTATATCTATGTCATGCCGCTTTACTCCTTCGAGGGCCGTAGCCCGGTCGTCGACCCCACGGCCTTCATCGCCCCCACCGCCGTCCTGATCGGCGATGTCCGCGTCGAGGCCGGGGCATCTGTGTGGTTCAACGCGGTACTGCGCGCCGACTACGCGCCCGTCGTCATCCGCAACGGCGCCAACGTGCAGGACGGGTCCGTGCTGCACGCCCCTCCCGGTATTCCGGTCGATATCGGGCCTGGCGCGACCATTGCCCACCTGTGCGTCGTGCACGGCGTGCATGTCGGTGCCGAGGCGCTGATCGCCAACAACAGCACGGTGCTCGACGGTGCGGTGATCGGTCGGCGCAGCCTGGTCGCCGCACACTCGCTGGTGGCCGCCGGGACCAAGATTCCCGACGAAGTGCTGGTCATGGGGTCGCCGGCGAAGATTCGCGGCCCAATTGCCGGGACCGGCGCCGAGACGTGGATCAACACCAACCCGCAGGCCTACCGCGAGCTGGCCGAGCGCTACCTGGCGGGGCTGGAAGAGCTGTAGGGCGGTTGCGTGGCGGATTTCGCGGAAATCTGACATTCCGGCCGACGTTCGGCCAAGACTGGGCCCATGAAGTTGCCGCTCTTCGTCTTGGCCGGTGCCGCAGTGGTGCTCACGGCCCCGCTCGCGCACGCCGCGCCGCCACCCAACTTTCCCGACTTCGCGAACTTCGACATCGCCACCAACACCCACCTGGTGCCTTACCGGAACACCACGCAGCAGGTGGTGAAGTTCGCCACCCCCGACGGTCTGTCGTGCGACATCGGCGCACTGGCCGGGGCCGGGACGACGGTCCGCTGTTATGGGCCGGTGCCCGGAGCCGCGGGTGTGGCTGTCACTGTCGACCCCTCCGCGAAGGCGCCGTGCGAATTCGGGATGGCGCAGTTACACGGAGCCAACGAGGGGACGATCAGCCGCTACCAGGGTGACTGCCCGACCGATCTGGCCGGCGGAGCATTGCTCGCGCCCACGCAGAAGGTGTCTCTGGGGACGGCCACGTGCGGCGTCGCCCCGGGCGGTGTCACCGCGTGCATCGACAGCACCGCCGGCGGCCACGGCTTCGTCCTGCAACCCTCGGGCTCCTGGACGTTCTAGCTACGACGAGCGCGGAGCCTCCCAGAAGGCGCGCAGCGCCAGCAGCTGCCCGGCTTCGTTCGCGCGGTAGGTGAAGACGCCTGGAGTCGTGAAGTCGCGCCCGGCGATGGTGGTCACGATGTTGCCGACGTTGGCTTCCTCGTCACCGCACTGGTAGGTGGTCTCGAAGTTGAACACCAGCTTGTCGGCGGGAGCGATCGCCTTGTCCCAGAACGCCGAGATGGCTTCCTTGCCGCGGTGTCCCTTGCCCTCGGGGTCCAGGAACGACGGCCCGATCGGGTCTTGCACGATGGCGTCGTCGGCGAAATTGGCCAGCCAGGCTTCCTTGTCGCGGGCGGCAACGGCATCGCGGGAACGCTTGCCGGCCAAGTGTGCGGGGTGATTCGGATCGGAAACTGCCATGTCAGTCCTTTCCGGGCTTGTCGCTCGAGACAACCCACATCGAGTAGTACTGTGCGCCACCGCCATACGCGTGGCCCAGCGCCTTGCGGGCGCCTTCGACCTGATGGTCACCGGCCTTGCCCATGACCTGGATGGCCGACTCGGCGAACCGGATCATGCCGGATGCGCCAATGGGATTGGAGCTCAGCACACCGCCGGAGGCGTTGAACGGAATCTTGCCGCCGATGGCCGTCTCGCCGGCCTCGGTGAGCTTCCAGCCTTCGCCTTCCGCGGCAAAGCCCAAGTTCTCCAACCACATCGGTTCGAACCACGAGAACGGCACGTACACCTCGGCCACGTCGATCTCATCGATCGGGCTCGTGATGCCGGCGTCGCGCCACAGGGCGGCAGCCGCGTCGCGGCCGGCCTGCGGGTTCACCTGGTCGCGGCCCGAGTAGGCCAGCGGTTCGGTGCGCAGCGCGGTGGCGTGAATCCAGGCGACCGGATGTCCCTCGGCGACGCGGGCGTCGGCGACTTCCTCGTTGCCGATGACCAGTGCGGCAGCACCGTCGGAGGACGGGCACGTCTCGTCGAAACGGATTGGGTCCCACAGCATCTGGGAGGCCATCACCTTCTCGACGGTGATGTCGGGCTGATGCAGGTGGGCCAGCGGGTTCTTGGCGCCGTTGAGCCGGTCCTTGACCGCCACGATGGCACCGATGTTCTCCGGCGCGCCCGAGCGGCGGATGTAGGCCCGCACGTGCGGGGCGAAGTAACCGCCCGCGCCGGCGCCCACCGGCTTGGTGAACGGCACCGGAATCGAGAGCGCCCACATGGCGTTCGACTCCGACTGCTTCTCCCACGCCATGGTCAACACGCGGCGGTACTTGCCGGACTTGACCAGGCTGGCGGCGACGATCGCGGTCGAGCCACCCACCGAACCCGCGGTGTGCACGCGGATCAGCGGCTTGTTGGTGGCGCCGGTGGCGTCGGCCATGAACAGCTCGGGCATCATGACGCCCTCGAAGAAGTCCGGTGCCTTGCCGACCACGACGGCGTCGATGTCGGCCATGGTGCACCCGGAATCCGCGAGCGCTCTATCGATGGCTTCGCGCACCAGGCCGTTCATCGACACATCGAGTCGCTTGGCGACGTACTTGGTCTGCCCGGTGCCGAGGACGGCGGCGAGGTTCTTGGCCATTATTTGCCCTCCAAGACGGCAATCAGATTCTGTTGCAGCGCAGGACCACTCGTGGCATGGGCCAGTACGCGATTCGCCGATCCGTTGAAGATGTGTTCGGCGGCGAAGCCTATGCGCTCCAGGCCGGCCGAGAACATCGGGTTGGCGGCCAGGGCGCCACCGGACGGGTTGACCTTCGTCGAGTCCTTCAGCCCGATCGCCTCGGCGAGGATCAGCTGCTGGTGGCTGAACGGCGCGTGCAACTCGGCGATGTCGATCGAGCCGACGTCCCCACCGGTGGCGGCGGCGGCCGATGCGGCGGTCGAGGTCGAGACCGTCAGGTCACGGGCGCCCAGGATCGGGGTCTCGATGCGGTGCTCGAAACCCGTGATCCACGCGGGGTTTTCGCGCAGTTCCCGCGCCTTGTCTGCCGAGGCCAGCACGATCGCGGAGGCGCCGTCGGTGATCGGCGCGATGTCGTGGCGGCGCAGCGGGTCGGCGAAGAACGGACGGTCCAGCAGCTCACTCACGGTGGCCGCGGACTCGAGCCGGTCGACGCGCTCGGCGACGGCGAATGAATCCAGTGCCACCTGAGCCATCTGCTCGGCGGTCCACTTCCCGGCGTCCAGGCCGAATCGGGCCTGCAGGCCCGCCATCGAGACGGCGTCCGGCCACAGCGGCGAGACGGTGTACGGGTCGGTCTGCAGGGCCAGCACCCGGCGCAGGGTGCCGGCGCTGCCCTTGCCGAAGCCGTAGACCAGCGCGGTATCGACCTCGCCGGTCAGAATCTTGATGTAGGCCTCATACAGTGCCCAGGCCGCGTCCATCTCCACGTGCGATTCGTTGATCGGCGGGATGGCGCCGATCGAGTCGATCGCCGAGATGAACGAAAATGCCCGGCCGGCAAGGTAATCCGACGATCCGGAGCACCAGAAGCCGATATCGGTCTGCTTCAGACCCAACTCGGCGTACAGCTTTGCAAAACACGGCATCAGCATCTCGACGCCGTTCGTGGTGCCATCGGTGCGGCGCACATGCGGGGCATGCGCGAACCCGACGACCGCTACGTCACTGGAAGTCATTGTGGCCCTTTACAGGTGGTGCTTGTACGAGTCGTAGTCGGCGTCGGGTTCGCCGGACGGTTTGAAGTGCGAGATGTTGTCGATGCCAAGACCCCACTCCTCGCGGGGCTTCCACACCGCTTCCACCCGCATACCCATCCGGACGTCAGCCGCGTCGATCTCGGTGACCAGGTGCAGGAACGGGATGTCGGCGCCGTCGAGCAGCACGTAGGCGGCCACATACGGCGGCTTGATGCGCTGCCCGGCGAACGGGATGTTGATGATCGCGAACGTGGTGACGGTGCCGCGGTCGACCAGCTCGACGAATTCGTCGAGTTCGAGACCGGTGGCCGGGTCGGCCTCCTTCGGCGGGAACAGCACCGCGCCGGGCTTGCCGTCGCGGCCGGCCTTGGTGCGGGCACCGAGCAGCTTGCCCTCCTGCAGACCGCGCAGGAACACGGTCTCGGGATGCGAAGCGGTGTGCTGGATTTCGATGGACGACGGCACGACCAGCATGGTGACCGGGTCCCGATCGTCGGCCGGCAGCGGTTCGACAGCGTCCTCGCCGGGCACGAAGTAGGCGATGTCGGTGATGGCGCCGACGGGCTCGTCGACCCAGTGCGCGCGGACGCGGTCACCGGACTTCAGCGAGCCCTCCGGGGCATCGACCGCGTGCAGCAGCGGGGTGTCGGCACCGTCGAGCTTGATCAGCGCCCAGGCGAACGGACGCTGCAGGGGCTGCCCTTCCAGGGGCTCGGGCTGCCAGGTCCACGACACCACGGTGCCGACGCTGGAAACCGGAACCACCTCGGTCAGGGCCTCGTAGGTGACAGGGTCATACTCGGCGGGAGGTACGTGGACCCGGCCGTCCGAACCGCGGGTGCCGACGACGCGTCGTCCGCGCAGCGCGGTGAAGAACTGACTCAGGACCGGACCTACTGAACGGGTGTAGTCGAATGACAGTTTCAGCGGAGCTGAAAGGGGCGGCTCATGGCCTGCCATCTGGGCTGGGCTGCTTTGGCTAGCGCTCACGGCATCGAGTAGAACAGGTTCTAACAATCGTGGCAAGCATGTGCGGGAAGGCAGCGCTATGAAACTCGGTTTGCAGCTCGGATACTGGGGCGCCAAGGCGCCGACCGATCACGCGACGCTCGTCGCGGCCGCGGAGGAAGCCGGGTTCGACACCGTCTTCACCGCGGAGGCCTGGGGCTCGGACGCGTACACCCCGCTGGCCTGGTGGGGCCGGGAAACCACGCGGATGCGCCTGGGTACCTCGGTCGTCCAGATGTCGGCCCGCACGCCCACCGCGTGTGCCATGGCGGCGCTGACCCTCGACCATCTCTCGGGTGGCCGCCACATCCTGGGCCTGGGCGTCTCGGGGCCGCAGGTCGTCGAGGGCTGGTACGGGCAGAAGTTCCCGAAGCCGTTGGCCCGCACCCGCGAATACGTCGACATCCTGCGCCAGGTCTGGGCCCGCGAAGCCCCGGTGACCAGCGCCGGCCCGCACTACCCGCTGCCGTTGTCGGGTGAGGGCACCACGGGTCTGGGCAAGCCGCTCAAGCCCATCACCCATCCGCTGCGCGCGGACATCCCGGTGATGCTCGGCGCCGAAGGCCCCAAGAACGTCGCGCTGGCCGCCGAGATCGCCGACGGCTGGCTGCCGATCTTCTACTCACCGCGGATCTCCGGCATGTACAACGAGTGGCTCGACGAGGGCTTCGCCCGCGCCGGTGCCCGTCGGACCCGCGAGACGTTCGAAATCTGTGCCACCGCACAGATCGTCGTCACCGACGACCGGCCCATGGTCATGGAGATGATGAAGCCGCACCTGGCGCTCTACATGGGCGGCATGGGCTCGGAGGACACCAACTTCCACGCCGAGGTGTACCGCCGCATGGGCTACTCCGAGGTGGTCGACGACGTCACCAAGCTGTTCCGCACCGACCGCAAGGACGAGGCCGCCAAGGTCATTCCGGACGAGCTGGTCGACGACTCCGCGATCGTCGGGAACCTCGACTACGTCAAGGAACAGATCAAGGCCTGGGAGGCCTCCGGCGTCACCATGATGGTCGTCGGGGCCAAGTCGGTCGAGCAGATCAAGCAATTGGCTGACTTGGTCTAGTCGGTCCCGCGAGCCGACGTAAAACTGTCGCTTTGGCCCGCCGAAGTGCAGTTTTGCGTCCGTTCGCGAATACGGCAGTAGACACTTATTGCGAAGTGTCTATAACGTGTTCTAGATTTGTGGTGTGACAGACGCCACCGGGCCCGCGCTCTCGCAGCACACCATCGCGGGCACCGTGCTGACCATGCCGGTGCGCGTCCGCAAGGCGACGCAGCACATGGCGATGTTCTCGGTCGACGCCGATGCCGCGCAACGCATGATCGACTACAGCGGCCTGCAGGTGTGCCGGTTCCGCCCGCGCCGCGCAGTGGCCGTGCTGATGCTGATGCACTACGTCGACAGCGACCTCGGCCAGTACTACGAGTACGGCACCAACATCATGGTGAACCCGCCCGGCTCGAACGCGTCGGGCCTGCGCGCCCTGCAATCGGCGGGCGCCTTCATCCACCACCTGCCCGTCGACCAACCCTTCACCCTGGAGGCCGGCCGGAACATCTGGGGTTACCCCAAGGTGATGGCGGACTTCGCCATTGACGACGGAAAGAACTTCTCCTTCGACGTCACCATCGACGGCCGGTTCGCCGTCGGGATGGACATCCGGCCGGGCTTCCCGGTGCCCGCACCGTCCAAACCGCAAGCGCCCCCGACGTATTCGCACCTCGATGGCGTCACCCGGGAGACCGTCGGCGTGATGCGGCCGTCCGGCGTACGCTACCGGCCCGGTGGCGTGACGCTGCGACTGGGTGACCACCCCTATGCCCAGGAACTGGCGGCGCTCGGATTGCCGAAACGCGCCATGCTTTCCGGTTCCGCAGACAACGTAGACATGACTTTCGCCGACGCTCAGGAGATCAAGTGACCAGTGTTCTGACCCGCCCCGACGTTGACCTGGCCGACGGCCGGTTCTATGCCGACCGGCAGGCCGCGCATGAGGCCTACCGCTGGATGCGGGCCAACGAGCCGGTGTTCCGGGACCGCACCGGGCAGGCCGCGGTGACCACGTACCAGTCCGTGCTCGAGGCCGAGCGCAACGCCGAGCTGTTCTCCAACGCCGGCGGCATCCGCCCCGATCAGCCGGGCATGCCCTACATGATCGACATGGACGATCCGGCGCACCTGGTGCGGCGCAAGCTGGTCAACGCCGGCTTCACCCGCAAGCGCGTCATGGACAAGGTGCCGTCCATCGGGCGGCTGTGTGACGCCCTGATCGACAACATCTGTGAGAAGGGCGAGGCCGACTTCGTCCGCGATCTGGCGTCCCCGCTGCCCATGGCCGTCATCGGCGACATGCTGGGTGTGGTGCCGGAAGAGCGCGAGATGCTGCTCGATTGGTCCGACGAGCTGGTGTCCGGGCTGTCGTCGCACCTGGACGAGTCGTCGATCCAGAAACTGATGGAAACCTTTGCGGCATATACCGCTTTCACCATGGACGTGATCAAGGACCGGCGCGCCAACCCGACCGACGACCTGTTCTCGGTGTTCATCAACTCCGAGGTCGAAGGTCAGCGGCTGAGCGACGACGAGATCGTCATGGAGACGCTGCTGATCCTGATCGGCGGCGACGAGACCACGCGACACACCCTGTCCGGCGGCACCGAACAGCTGATGCGGCACCGCGACCAGTGGGACCGGTTGGTCCAGGATGAGCGCTTGCGCGAAGACCGTGACGGAGGCTCCGCTCTCCTTTCGGGTGCCATCGAGGAGATGCTGCGCTGGACGTCGCCCATCAAGAACATGTGCCGCGTCCTGACCGCGGACACCGTCTTCTACGGCACCGAGCTGAATAAGGACGAGAAGGTCATGCTGATGTTCGAGGCGGCGAACTTCGACGGCGACCAGTTCGAGAACCCGGACGAGTTCCACATCGACCGGACCCCCAACAGCCACTTGGCTTTCGGCTTCGGCACCCACTTCTGCATGGGTAACCAGCTGGCCCGGCTGGAGCTGCGCCTGATGACGGAGCGGTTGATGCAGCGGCTGCCCGACCTCCGCCTGGCCGATGGCGCGGAGATCCCGTTGCGCGCCGCCAACTTCGTCAGCGGTCCCGAGGCCATGCCGGTGGTGTTCACCCCGACAGCCCGGGTGCTGTAGCGAGCCAATGTGAGAACTGTGCAAGGAATCGGCAGGTTCCGTCGCACGGCGTAGTGGCCTGCGTCAATGATGGGCGGCATGACCACATCGATGATCTCATCGACCAAAGCCGAAAACCGCCGCGCGATCTGGAATACCATCCGGGGCTCCTCGGGCAACCTGGTGGAGTGGTACGACGTCTACGTCTACACCGTGTTCGCCACCTACTTCGAGAAGCAATTCTTCGATGAGGCGGACCAGAATTCGACGATCTACGTCTACGCGATCTTCGCCGTCACGTTCCTGACCCGGCCGGTGGGCTCGTGGTTCTTCGGGCGGTACGCCGACCGTCGCGGCCGGCGTGCCGCCCTGACCTTCAGCGTGTCGCTGATGGCGATGTGCTCCATGGTGATCGCTCTGGTGCCCGGGCAGGCGACGATCGGGATCGCGGCGCCGGTCGTGCTGATCTTGTGCCGGCTGGTGCAGGGTTTCGCCACCGGCGGCGAATACGGCACCTCCGCGACGTACATGTCGGAGGCGGCCACGCGGGAACGGCGCGGCTTCTTCTCCTCGTTCCAGTACGTCACGCTGGTCGGCGGGCATGTGCTCGCCCAGTTCACCCTGCTGATCATCCTGACCGCGCTCACCAAGGATCAGGTACACGAATTCGGTTGGCGCATCGCATTTGCCATCGGTGGCGTGGCGGCGGTGGTGGTGTTCTGGCTGCGCCGGTCCATGGACGAGTCGCTGTCCGAGGAGCAGCTGGCGGCGATCAAAGAGGGCAAAGACACCGGTGCGGGCTCGCTGCGCGAACTGCTCACCAAGTACTGGCGGCCGCTGCTGCTGTGCTTCCTGATCACGCTCGGCGGCACGGTCGCGTTCTACACCTACAGCGTGAACGCCCCGGCCATCGTCAAGACCACGTACAAGACCGAGGCGATGACAGCGACGTGGATCAACCTGGCCGGCCTGATCTTCCTGATGCTGTTGCAGCCGATCGGCGGGATCATCAGCGACCGGGTGGGCCGCAAACCCCTGCTGCTGTGGTTCGGTTTCGGTGGCGTGGTCTACACCTATGTGCTGATCACCTATCTGCCGCAGACGCATTCGCCGATCGCGACGTTCACGTTGCTGGCGGTCGGTTACGTCATCCTGACCGGCTACACGTCGATCAACGCGCTGGTGAAGTCCGAACTGTTCCCCGCGCATGTGCGGGCCCTGGGCGTGGGAGTCGGCTACGCACTGGCCAATTCGATCTTCGGCGGCACCGCGCCGCTGATCTATCAGGCGCTCAAGGCGCGCGACCAGGTGCCGCTGTTCATCGGCTACGTCACCGTGTGCATCGCCGTGTCGTTGGTGGTGTACCTGGTGTTCCTGAAGAACAAGACCAGCACCTACCTCGACCGCGAGCAGGGCGCGGCGTTCTAGCTGGGGGCCGCAGGCACCGCCATCGTGATGACGGTGCCGGGTGCACCCGTGACCGTGAATTCGCCGCCCGTGGCAAGCACTTTCGTGCAGATCGAGGCGAACCCGATGTGACCGTCCTCGACGCTCTGCGCGAGCCGGTCCGCCGGAATGCCGACGCCGTCGTCGGCGATGCGTAGTTCGGCCCGGCTGCCGTTGTGCGCCAGCTTGAATCGCAGGTTGTCGGCATGCGCATGCTTGATCGCGTTGGTCGAGAACTCCCGGGCCGCGCTGTAGAGCAGATGGTCGGCGTTGGTGCGCAGGCTCTCTGGCCAGCCTTCGGCATCCAGGTGAACCGTGATGCTGGTCCGTGCGGCGATGCCGTCGGCCAGTGAGGTGATCGCGGCCTTGAGGCCGGAGCGGGCCAGCACCTCGGGATGCAGTTCACGCACCACGTCGCGCAGCAGCCGGGAAGATTCCGCGAGCGCGAAGTCGACGCGGTCCATGCCCTCGACCGACCCGTCGCGGACGTCCTCCATGTCGTGCCGGGCCACCAGGACGTACTGCAGCGCGCCGTCGTGCAGACGCTCCGAGAGCGATTGGCGCTCCCGCTTCTCCAGGCTGATCACCTCTTCGAGCAGCCGGGTCCGCTCCAGGGCCAGGTCGGCGATGGTCCGCGTCTTGGCTTGCTGAATCCACGACAGTGCGACCGACCCGGCGGCCAGGCCGAACACGATGGCGGTGCGCAACAGGATCGAGCCCCAGGGCTCGTGACCGTTGGCTTCCCGGTCGATCCAGTTCACGACGAAGAACGTGGCTACGGTGGGGATCGCGATCATGGCGCTGACGGCGGGATCGAGCTGCGCTGCCGCGATCAGCGGGATTAGGAACAGCCCGTGCTGCAGGACGTCGGATGTCCAGGTTTCGGGCGAACTGAGCCCGCTGTCCACTGAAATGACCGCCACCACAGTCAGATCCGCGCACAACAGGAACAGTGCCGCCACCCGCTTGGTTCGCTGGTCGGATTGATCGGCCGAGCGTCGCGCCCACAATCCCCACGCCGCGACCATCGCGACGTAGCAGGCGAAGATGCCCCAGTGCAGCCGTACGTTGGCGTTCGGGGGCTCGAACAGCAGGCCGAACCCGATGAACACCGCCAACAGCGCCCGCAACGCGAGTTGCAGCAGCAGGCCGCGCAGCAGAGGCCTACTGGGTTCGGACATGTGCACGATTTTCCGCGATGAGCGCGGAAAATCGTGCACGAATCACGCAAATGATTCGACGATCGACTCTCGGGGGTCGCGCCAGGTCAGGCCCAGGTCGGACAAGGTCAGGCTGTCGTCGGTGGGTACGGCCGCCGTCAGCAGCACAGCGGCTTCGTGGCTCAGGCCCTCTGCCAGGGGCAGCCAGCGCCCGGCGAAATCCGAAACTCGGCCGACGCCGCGAAACAGGCTGGGCGACAGGGGAATCCGGCGGATCGGCCGGCCCAGTGCCGACTGCAGTGCGTCGACCATCTGGTCGAACGTCAGCAGCACGCCGCCGCAGACATAGCGCTTCGGTCCACGGCCGGGCTGCATCAGCGCCGTGTGTACGCGGGCCACATCGCCGACATCGATCATCTGCATGCCGCCGCGCAGTCGCGGGGCGACGCGGTACCGCACGATGGGGTCCCAACCACGTTGTGTCACACCGACTGCCGTGTGGAAGGCCGGCCCGACCACCGACGACGGGTACGTGACGACGACGGGCGCGCCCTCGGCCTGCAGCCGCCGGGCCGCGAGATCGGCGTAGGCCTTGGTGCGGGCGTAGTCGCTGCGGCCGGGGGCCGGGGGAGTATCGGGCCCGATGATGCCGTCGGGCGGCGGGAACAGCGAACTGTAGGACGACACCGACACGATGGGGTCGAGCCCCAACGCGGCGGCCTGCGTCAGCAGGGCCTCGGTGGCGTAGGCATTGATCTCCCACATCAGCTGGGTGCGGCGACTGTCGGTGCCGACGACACCGGCCGCGTGCAGCACGGCGTCGCATCCGGCCAGTAGCTCGGAAACCGTTGTGGGATTGCGGATATCGCCGGCCAGGACCTCGAGGGGACCCAGCTGGCACAGTGCGTCGAGCGCCGCGTCGTCGCTGCCGCCGGGGATCACCAGCAGCCGGACGGTATGCCCGGCTGCCAGCAGCGCGCGGACGGTGTGGGCACCGACGTAGCCGGTGCCACCCGTCACGGCGATGTGCATCAGCGCATCTTGAACTGCGGTGCGCGCTTCTCCTTGAATGCCAGCGGGCCTTCCTTGGCGTCCTCGGACAGGAAGACCGGGATGCCGTTGGCGGTGTCGGGCTTGAAGGCGTCCAGTTCGTGCATGCCCTCGGTCTCGCGGATGGTCTTCAGGATGGCCTGCACGGCCAGCGGACCGTTGTTGTTGATCACCTCGGCGATCTCCAGGGCCTTCTCCAGCGCGGTGCCGTCCGGAACCACGTGCCCGATCAGCCCGTATTCCAGAGCCTGGGCCGCGGTGATGTGCCGTCCGGTCAGCAGCATGTCGCACGCGATGGTGTACGGAATCTGGCGCACCAGGCGCACCGCCGAGCCGCCCATCGGATACAGGCTCCACTTCGCTTCGGAGATGCCGAACTTGGCGCTCTCACCGGCGATGCGGATGTCGGTGCCCTGCAGGATCTCGGTGCCGCCGGCGATGGCCGGGCCCTCGACCGCGGCGATCAGCGGCTTGGTCAGGCGGCGGCCCTTGAGCAGACCGTCGATGCGCGACGGGTCGTAGCTGCCGTCCTTGAAGGAGTCGCCCGGCGGCTTCTTGGTGGCGCCCTTGAGGTCCATGCCGGCGCAGAAGTAGCCGCCGGCACCGGTCAGGATGCAGGTGCGAATCTCGGGATCGTTGTCGACGCGGTCCCAGGCCTCGACCATTATCGAGAGCATCTCGCCAGAAAGGGCGTTGCGAGCCTCGGGTCGGTTCAAAGTGACGATCAGAGTGTGTCCGCGCTGCTCAATGAGGGCGTCGGGGCCTTTTTCGGGCTCGCTCACAGGTGCCTTCCTCCGGGCTCGAGAACGTTAGACTTGTCACAAAATGTAACACGTTCTAGTTTATGTAACGTGGCTCTGAATATCGCAGATCTTGCCGAGCACGCCATCGATGCTGTGCCGGACCGCGTCGCCCTCATCTGTGGCGACGAACAACTGACCTACGCCCAGCTGGAGGAGAAGGCCAACCGCCTCGCTCACTACCTCCAGTCACAAGGCGTCAAGAAGGACGACAAGGTTGGGCTCTACTGCCGCAACCGCATCGAGATCGTGATCGGCATGCTCGGCATCATCAAAGCCGGCGCCATCCTGGTCAACGTCAACTTCCGCTACGTCGAGGGCGAGCTGAAGTACCTGTTCGAGAACTCGGACATGGTCGCGCTGATCCACGAGCGCCAGTACGCGGACCGGGTCGCCAACGTGCTGCCCGAGCTGCCGCTGCTTAAGACCATCCTGGTCGTCGAGGACGGTTCCGACGACGACTTCCAGCGCTACGGTGGCGTCGAGTTCTACTCCGCCATCGCCGAGCACTCACCCGAGCGCGACTTCGGCCCGCGCAGCGAAGACGACATCTACCTGCTGTACACCGGCGGCACCACCGGATTCCCCAAGGGCGTCATGTGGCGGCACGAGGACATCTACCGAGTTCTGTTCGGCGGCACCGACTTCGCCACCGGCGAGCCGATCGCCGACGAGTACGACCTGTCCAAGCAGGCCGCCGCGAACCCGCCGATGATCCGGCTCCCCATCCCGCCGATGATCCACGGCGCGACCCAGTCGGCCACCTGGATGGCCATGTTCACCGGCCACACCGTGGTGCTGATGCCGGAGTTCGACGCCGACGCCGCGTGGCGAATGATCCACGAGCACAAGGTGAATCTGCTGTTCTTCACCGGCGACGCGATGGCCCGCCCGCTGCTGGACGCCCTGTTGGCGCACCAGGAGGAGGGCAACACCTACGACCTGTCCTCGCTGTTCCTGCTGGCCAGCACCGCCGCGCTGTTCTCCACCAGCCTCAAGGAGAAGTTCCTCGAGCTGCTGCCGAATCGGATCATCACCGACTCGATCGGCTCCTCGGAGACCGGTTTCGGCGGCACCAGCATCGTCGCCAAGGGGCAGTCGCACACCGGCGGCCCGCGGGTCACCATCGACAAGAACACCAAGGTCCTCGACGAGGACGGCAACGAGGTGGTTCCGGGTTCGGGCGTGCGCGGCATCATCGCCAAGTGCGGCCACATCCCGGTCGGTTACTTCAAGGACGAGAAGAAGACTGCCGAGACTTTCCGGACGTTCAACGGGGTGCGCTACGCCATCCCCGGTGACTTCGCCGAGGTCGAGGCCGACGGCAGCGTGACCATGCTGGGCCGCGGCTCGGTGTCGATCAACTCGGGTGGCGAGAAGATCTACCCCGAAGAGGTCGAGGCCGCGCTCAAGGGTCACCCGGATGTGTTCGACGCCCTGGTGGTCGGCGTTCCGGACCCGCGCTTCGGCCAGCATGTCGCGGCCGTCGTGCAGCCCCGCGAGGGCACCAAGCCCGCGCTGGCCGACCTGGACGCGTTCGTCCGTAGCGAGATCGCCGGCTACAAGGTGCCGCGCAGCCTGTGGCTGGTCGACGAGGTCAAGCGGTCCCCGGCGGGCAAGCCCGACTACCGCTGGGCCAAGGATCAGACCGAGGCCCGTCCGGCCGATGAGGTGCACGCCAAACACGCAAGCGTGCAGGCGTAGTTAGGAAACAGACATGAAAACTGAACTCTGCGAACGCTTCGGCATCGAGTACCCGATCTTCGTCTTCACCCCGTCGGAGAAGGTGGCGGCGGCGGTGACCCGCGCGGGCGGCATGGGTGTGCTGGGTTGCGTCCGGTTCAACGATCCCGACGAGCTGGAAAACGTGCTGTCCTGGATGGACGCCAACACCGACGGTAAGCCGTACGGCGTCGACGTGGTGATGCCCAACAAGGTCCCCACCGAGGGCAGCGCGGTCGACATCGACAAGCTGATTCCGCAGGCACATCGGGACTTCGTCGCGAAAACCCTTGCTGATCTCGGGGTTCCGCCGCTCCCCGCCGAGGGTGAGCACAACACCGGCGTGCTGGGTTGGCTGCACTCGGTGGCGCGAAGCCATGTCGAGGTGGCATTGCGCCATCCGATCAAGCTGATCGCCAACGCGCTCGGGTCCCCGCCCAATGACGTCATCGAGCAGGTCCACGAGGCAGGTGTCCCGGTGGCCGCGCTGGCCGGCAGCGCGAAGCATGCGCTCAGCCACGTCGCCAACGGAGTGGACATCGTCATCGCCCAGGGGCATGAGGCCGGTGGGCACACCGGCGAGATCGGTTCCGTGGTGCTGTGGCCCGAGATCGTCGACGCCGTGGACGGTAAGGCCGCGGTGCTCGCTGCCGGTGGGATCGGCAGTGGCAGGCAGCTGGCCGCGGCACTGGCGCTCGGCGCGCAGGGCGTCTGGATGGGCTCGGCATTCCTCACCGCGGCCGAATACGACCTGGGTGTGCGTCGCGAGTCGGGTGCCTCGGTGATCCAGGAGGCATTGCTGAATGCCACCTCCGCCGACACCGTGCGCCGAAAGATCTACTCCGGCAAGCCCGCTCGGATTCTGAAGAGCCGCTGGACCGACGCCTGGGACGCACCGGACGCGCCCGAAGCGCTGCCGATGCCTCTGCAGAACATTCTCGTCGGAGAGGCGCATCAGCGGATGAGCCTTTCCGACGATCCGACCGCGGTCGCCATGCCGGTCGGTCAGATCGTCGGCCGGATGAACGAGATCCGCCCGGTGGAGGTCATCATCGCCGATCTGGTCGCCGAGTTCGAGGCGGCCACCAAGCGCCTGGATGCCATCCGCGACAACTGATTTCCCTGCGCGAGCGCTAGGGCGTGATCTTCACCTGCTGCGCGACGGTGTCGGTGGCGGCCTGGATGATCGGCGTCTGGTCCACCGCACCGTCTGAATTCAGTTGCAGGACATAGGTTGCCCCGCCAGACGGGAAGATCACGGTCTGCTGCGCGACGAACTTCGTCTTGCCGTCGGACACCCAGGTGCCGGCGATCCGGTAGGCGGGGTAGTTGCGCACCTTGGTTTCGGTACCGGGACCCGACGGCGTGAAGCCCGGCAGGTTCTGAATCTCCCCGGGCGCGGTGGCCATCAGCGCCTTGGCATCGACATCGCCGGTCAGCTTCGACAGCAGCGCGATGACGCTGGGCGCGTAGTTCGCCGGGTCGACGGGTCCGTTGTAGATGATCGAGTCGTACGCCCATGGCGGATTGTCGTCACCGGTGGCCTTCCAGCCGTCCGGCTTCGGCAGGTCGACCTTCGGCTCGCCGTTGTCGGTGCGGTGCACCTGCTGTTCGGTGATCTTGTGGTCTTTGATGTAGCTGGCGATCGTCGGGTTGGGGCCGTCACTTGCCTTGCTGTTGCCCGCATCCGCAGCGGCGGCCGCTGTCGTCGGCGCGGCGCTGGTCGGGCTGTCGGACGCCGCGCTCGCATCTTTTCCGGAGTCGCAGCCGGCCAGCACCATGGACAGTGCGGTCGCTGCCGCGACGAGGCCGGTGATCGCGGACGTTCTCATGTGGCGAGACTAATGGACCAAGCTCGCAGTGATCCTGTGAGCCGGGGCCGAGCCGGCGCGAAACCGGCTCTAGCGTGCGGATTAGCTGTGGCATTACTGTGAGCGCGTGGCAAACGCGCAGAAACCACCGCCCGGCTGGCTCATCGACGGCATCGGCCGGGTCCGCGAAGGCTTGAGCCAACTACGCCAGGCCGTCGCGCCGGCCAACCTCACGATGTTCGAGATGGTGTTGGGCAGCTGGCTCACCCAGGCCATGTATGTGGCGTCCAAGCTCGGCATCATCGACATGCTCGCAGCTGCTCCGGCGACCGCCGAAGACGTCGCTCGACGCGTGGGCTCCGATCCCGCGGCGACATTCCGGTTGCTGCGGGCGCTGGCCAGCAACGGAGTCCTCAAGCAGGAGCGTGGCGGACGGTTCGCGCTCACGCGACTCGGCCAGGCGCTGCGGTCGGATGTACCGGGATCGATGGCGCCGATGCTCCAGTTCATCGGCCACCCCAAGCATTGGGAACACTGGGGCCAGTTGCTGTACTCGGTACAGACCGGCAAGACATCGATAGAGATGTTGCGCGGCATGGCGCCCTTTGACTACTTCGAGACTGATCCTGACCTGGCCGCGGCGTTCAACAACGCGATGACCGGACTGTCCGGCATGGTGATCGAAACCCTGTTGCCGGCATACGACTTCCGCGGCTTCGGCACCATCGTCGACGTGGGTGGCGGGCACGGCGCACTGCTGTCGGCAGTCCTGCAGCAGGCCACTGACGCCCGCGGCGTGCTGTTCGACCTGCCGTCCGTCGTGGCGGGTGCGGGTCCGGTGCTCGACTCGGCCGGGGTGTCCGACCGCATCACCGTCACCGGTGGCTCGTTCTTCGAGTCGGTCCCCGCAGGCGGCGATGCCTATCTGCTGAAGACGATCATCCATGACTGGGACGAGGACAGTGCGTTGGCGATCCTGCGCAACATCCGGTCGGTGATGGCACCGACGGGCACCGTCGCGTTGATCGAACTCGTGCTGCCCGAAGGCACGCCGAATCACCCGGGCATGCTCGTCGACCTCGAGATGCTGGTCACGGCAGGCGGGCAGGAACGCACGGCCTCGCAGTACGCAGAGTTGTTGGCGCGCGCCGGACTTCGGCAGACCCGCGTGGTCCCGACGGCCGGGCCGATGTCGCTCGTCGAGGCCGTCCCGGTACACGACTAGCGGGCGATCGCGAAAACCGGGTCGGCGCAGTCGGTGCCCTCGGCCGACAGCTGCCGCTTGATGACCTTGAAGGTCTCGGTGCGGGGCAGCGTCGTCGCGACGCGGATGAACCGGGGCCACTGCTTGGGGCCCAGATCCTCCTGGGCGGCCAGGAAAGCGCTGAAGTCGTCCGCGGAGAATGTCGCGTCGTCGAGGAGGACGAGGGCCGACATCACCTGGTCGCCGACGGCGGGATCGGGTATCGGGTAGACGGCCGCCTCGACGACGTCGGGGTGCCGCAGCAGCACCTGCTCGATGGGTGCGGTGCCGAGGTTCTCGCCGTCGACCCGCATCCAATCGCCAAGGCGCCCAGCGAAATAGATGTATCCATCTGCATCCCGGTAGGCCAGGTCGCCGGTGTGGTAGATGCCGCCGGCCATGCGCTCGGCCTCGGCGTCGGCGTTGTTGTAGTAGCCGCGGAACCAGCCACGGCCGGTCGGGTTCACCAGTTCGCCGACGACGCCGGGCGGGCACGGCAGCCCGGTCTCCACGTCGACGATGGCCACCTCGGCGGTCAGTGGGCCGAGCGCACCGGCGGGGGTGTCCGGCGTGCGGGCGACTGCGACGCCGCCTTCGGTGGAGCCAAAACCGTCGACGACGATGACGCCGAAACGCTGTGCGAACCGGTTCAGGTCGCGCGGGGCACCCTCGTTGCCGTACATGAACTTCAGCGGATTGTCGGTGTCGTCCGGCTGCGCCGGGGTGGCCAGGATGTACGACAGCGGCTTGCCGACGTAGTTGGCGTAGGTGGCGCCGTAGCGGCGCACATCCCGGAGGAATCCCGAGGCGGAGAACTTGCGGCGCAACGCGATCGACCCCTGAGCCGCCAGCGCCACCGCCCAGCCGGCCATCACCGCGTTGGAGTGGAACAGCGGCATGGACAGATAGAACGTGTCATCGCGCCCGAGGCCGAAGCGGTCGGCCAGCATCTGGCCGGGGAACGCCACCTTGTCGTGGGTGACCCGGACGGCCTTGGGGTCACCGCTGGTGCCCGAGGTGAAGATCAGCATGAACAGGTCGTCGGGGTCGACGTCGGCGAACTGCACCGGCGCGCCGGCGAATCCTGCGAGTTCGGTTGCCCACGAAGCAGATTCGACGTCGATGACGTCGATGCCCGCGGCGTCGAGGCCGGCGGGGACCAGATCGAGGTTGTCGGCCAGTACCAACTGGCAGTCGGAGCGCTCGACGTCGCCGGCCAGCGCGGCCCCGCGGCGGGTCGGGTTCAGGCCGACGGGGACCAGCCCCGCCAGTGCGGCGGCCACCAATAGCGACGAGAAGAACGTCGTATTGCTCAGCAGCACACCGATATGCGGCGGCTTGGCCGGGTCCAGCCGCGCTTTGAGCGCCGCGGCCAACTGTGCGCCCGCGGCGATGTGGTCGGCCCAGCTGATCAGATCAGCCGGGCCGCCATCATCTTCTTGTGAGGAATCGTCCGGCGCCGCAGTGCAGTCGTACAACCCGCGGTCGGTGACGTCGACCAGCGGGCGCAGCAGGTCGCTGACGGTGGGCCGGTCGGACATCAGGCTTCCCATGTCGGAGACGTGAATCAGGCCGGCGTGTCCGCCAGCTCGCGCCCGATGCGCAGCAGCTGCCCGGTGGCGCTGCCGATGGCGAACTCGGTCTGCTTGGCCGCCAGGAAGTACCGGTGCACCGGGTGATCCATGTCGATGCCGACGCCGCCGTGCACGTGCACCGCGGTGTGCGCCACCCGGTGTCCGGCCTCGGCGGCCCAGAACGCCGCGGTGTTCACGTCGATCTCGGCGGGCAGCCCCTCGGCCACGCGCCAAGAGGCCTGGGTCAGCGTCAGGCGCAGTGCCTTGACGTCGATGTAGCCGTCGGCCAACCGGGACGACACGGCCTGGAAGCTGCCGATCGGGCGGTCGAACTGCTCGCGCTCGCGGGCGTACAGAGCGGTGAGCTCCAACGCGCGCTCCACCACCCCGAGCTGGAATGCGCTGCGGCCCAGGACGTTGTGCAGCTGCAGCCAGGAGGCGACCTCCGAACCACCGACGACGCGGTCGGCGGCGACGGCCACGCCCTGCAGATCCAGGTGCGCGATGCTGCCGTGTCCGGTGGTGTCCAGCGAGGTGACGGTGACGCCGGAATCAGTAGCGGTGACCAGGAAAACCTTGACGCCGGAATCGGTTTCGGCCGGGACCAGGAAGGCGTCGGCGACCGGGCCGTACGCGACCTGGGTGCGGGTGCCGGTCAGGGTGTATCCGGCCTCGTCGGAACCGGTGGCCTGCACCGGACCCTGGCCCATCTCGCCGTCCAGTGCCGGCACGACGATCTTGCTGCCGGCGACGGCCGGGGCGGCCCACTCGGATTGCAGCTCCGCCGAACCGAATTCGGCGATGGCGCCGGCGGCCAGGATGGTCGACTCGAGGTACGGCACCGCCGCGAGCTGCCGGCCCAGTGCGACCAGCACGGCACCCTGCTCCAGCGCGCCGAAACCGCCGCCGCCCACCGACTCCGGTGCGGTGGTGGACAGGATGTCGGAGTCGATCAGCTTGGCCCACAGCTCACGGTCGAACCGCTCATCGAGCTTGTCCAGTTCCTTCTGGCGCTCCGGGGTCACCACCGATTCGGTGATGGACCGGACCAGGCCGCCGAGGTCGTCAGATGCTTCGGTTGTCTTGAAGTCCATTTCTCGCCGCTCTCTCTTAGCGATTCACTCGGGGCAGGCCGAGCGCGACCATGCCGATGATGTCGCGCTGAATCTCGTTGGTGCCGCCGCCGAAGGTCAGGATCAGGCAGGACCGGTGCCAGCGTTCGATCCGGCCGCGCAGCAGCGCACCCGGGGTGTCCCGGCGCAGGGTCGCCGAGGTGCCGAGCACCTCCATGAGCAGCCGGTAGGCCTCGGTGGCCAGCTCGGTGCCGTACACCTTGGCCGCCGATGCGTCGGCGGGGGAGGGGGCCGAATCGGTGGCCGAGGCCAGCTCCCAGTTGATCAGCTTCAGCACTTCGGCCTTGGCGTGCACCCGGGCCAGGTTCAGCTGCACCCACTCCGAGTCGATCAGCCGCTTGCCGTGGTGGTCCTTGGTGTTCTGGGCCCATTCCCGAACCCCGTCCAGCGCAACGAAAATCGGCTGCGCCGACACCAGGGCCACGCGCTCGTGGTTGAGCTGGTTGGTGACCAGTTTCCAGCCGCCGTGCTCCTCGCCGACGAGGCTGGAGGTCGGGACACGGACGTCCTGGTAGTAGGTGGCACTGGTGTCGACACCCGACATGGTGTGCACCGGGGTCCAGGAGAAGCCCTCGGCGGTGGTCGGCACGATCAGCATCGAGATGCCGCGGTGCTTCTTGGCCTCGGGGTTGGTGCGGGCCGCCAGCCAGACGTAGTCGGCGTAGGCGATCAGTGACGTCCACATCTTCTGGCCGTTGATGACGTAGTCGTCGCCGTCGCGGACCGCGGTGGTGCGCAGCGAGGCCAGGTCGGTGCCGGCGCCGGGCTCGGAGTAGCCGATGGCGAAGTGCAGCTGGCCCGCGGCGATCTTGGGCAGGAAGAACTTCTTCTGCTCCTCGGTGCCGAAGTGCATGATCGTCGGCGCCACCGAGTTGATCGTCAGGAACGGCACCGGCACGTTGGCGATGGCGGCCTCGTCGTTGAAGATCAGGCCGTCCATCGGGGGCCGGGCCTGGCCGCCGTACTCCTTCGGCCAGCTCAGCGTCAGCCAGCCGTCCTTGCCCATCTGCTCGACGGTCTCGCGGTACACATTGCCGCGTCCCATCTCGCCGTCATTGGACGCCAGGGCCTCGGCGCGCTCGGGGGTCATGAGTTTGGCGAAGTACGAGCGCAGTTCGCGCCGCAACTCCTCCTGCTCGGGCGTATAGCCGATCCGCATCGAATTCATCCTTTATCAGTCGAATTGGGGTACGTCTTTGGTCTGTCTGTCACTTTGCGGGGGCCGCTTTCGGCGACCCGTGCCTACTCAAACTTGTAACACGTTCTAGTCTTGGGGTCCAGAGCGTGCCACACTGGCATCGCCATGGCGGGGTCGATATGTTGGCCTCACCGTCGAAATCCGGGCCGTCAGGAGGGTGTCATGCGGGTTGAAGTTGATCACGACCGCTGTGAAGGAAACGCGGTTTGCGTGGGAATTGCGCCGGACCTTTTCGATCTGGACGACAACGACTATGCGGTAGTCCTGGCTGATCCGGTGCCTGCCGACCAGGAAGAACTGGCCGAGCAGTCCATCGCGGAATGCCCCCGCGCCGCCCTGCTCCGCAAAGACTAGAGGTATTCATAAATTGACTAGCGAAAACGACTCCACCGACCTCTCCGGCAAGGTGGCTGTGGTCACCGGTGCCGCCGCAGGCCTGGGCCGTGCCGAGGCCATCGGGCTGGCGCGGGCCGGTGCCACCGTCGTGGTGAACGACATGGCCGGCGCGCTCGACAAGTCGGACGTGCTCGCCGAGATCGAGGCCGCCGGCTCCAAAGGCATTGCGGTGGCCGGGGATATCAGTGCCCGCAGCACCGCCGACGAACTCGTCGACACCGCCGACAAGCTCGGTGGACTGAACATCGTCGTCAACAACGCGGGTATCACTCGCGACAAGATGCTGTTCAACATGACCGACGAGGACTGGGACGCGGTCATCGCGGTCCACCTTCGCGGTCACTTCCTGCTGACCCGCAACGCCGCGACCTACTGGCGTGCCAAGGCGAAGGAGTCGGCCGACGGCAAGGTGTACGGCCGGATCGTCAACACCTCGTCCGAGGCCGGCCTGGCCGGTCCGGTGGGGCAGGCGAACTACGGAGCCGCCAAGGCCGGCATCACGGCGCTGACACTGACCGCGGCCCGCGGCCTGGAGCGCTACGGCGTCCGCGCCAACGCGATCGCCCCGCGGGCCCGTACCGCGATGACGGCAGATGTGTTCGGTGCGGCTCCTGGTGTGGATGAGGTTGATCCGCTGTCGCCTGAGCACGTCGTGAAATTGGTGCATTTCCTTTCCTCGCCGGCGTCGGAAAACGTGAATGGCCAGCTCTTCATCGTTTATGGTCCGACTGTGACCCTGGTAGCAGCCCCGACCGTGGAGAGCCACTTCACAGCGCCGTCCGCTGAGTGGGACATGACACAACTGAGTTCCACGTTGCACGGGCGTGGAAAGCGCCGCGTCAGCACTAGAACTTGTTACAGTGACGGCAACGTCAAAATATATCCTGAGCTGCGATTATATGTCGTTTCCCAGTGATTTTGCTGTTCTTTTGCCACTGTGAACCTGTTCTAGCTACTATGAGCCGGCTCACAAGAGCTAAGCATTGCCAAGTGGTGATCAGGCCGCTGCGAACGTGGGAATTCCCACTCTTCGCCGTGACTGCTCAACCACGACCGAGAATGGAGTCGAAGGTTGATCGAACAGCTTGCGGCTCCGGCCCGGGCCGTTGGCGGGTTCTTCGAAATGGCCCTCGACACATTCACGAAGATGTGGCGTCGCCCGTTTCAGTTCCGGGAGTTCTTCGAACAAACCTGGATGATCGCCCGCGTATCGCTCGTGCCGACCCTGCTCGTCGCTATTCCGTTCACCGTGCTGGTGGCTTTCACGCTGAACATCCTGCTGCGTGAGATCGGCGCCGCCGACCTCTCCGGAGCAGGCACCGCCTTCGGCACCATCACCCAGCTGGGCCCCGTCGTCACCGTGCTGGTGGTCGCCGGCGCCGGTGCGACCGCCATCTGCGCCGACCTCGGTGCCCGCACCATCCGCGAAGAGATCGACGCGATGCGCGTGCTCGGCATCGACCCGATCCAGCGCCTCGTGGTGCCGCGCGTCCTGGCCTCGACCTTCGTCGCCGTGCTGCTCAACAACCTGGTGTGTCTCATCGGCCTGGCCGGTGGCTACGTCTTCTCCGTCTTCCTGCAGGGCGTCAACCCGGGCTCGTTCATCAACGGCCTGACGGTGCTGACCGGCCTCGGCGAGCTGATGCTCGCCGAGATCAAGGCCGTGCTGTTCGGCCTGCTCGCCGGCATGGTCGGCTGCTACCGCGGCCTGACCGTCAAGGGCGGACCCAAGGGCGTCGGCATCGCGGTGAACGAGACCGTGGTCTACGCCTTCATCTGCTTGTTCGTCATCAACGTGATCATGACCGCCATCGGCGTCCGGGTACTGGTGAGGTGATGCCGGGAATGAGCACCCAGCGAGTAGCGGAAACGGATCGCGCATGAGTTACGACGCAACACTCCGCTTCAAACGAATGTTCCGGGCTCTGCCCGGAATCGTCGACGGCCTCGGTGAGCAGGCTCTGTTCTACGGGGAGTCCTTCCGGTACATCCCCAACGCACTGACCCGCTACCGCCGCGAGACCATCCGGCTCATCGCCGAGATGACCATGGGTACCGGCGCGCTGGTGATGATCGGTGGCACCGTCGGTGTCGCAGGGTTCATGACGCTGGCCTCCGGTGGCGTCATCGCCGTCCAGGGCTACTCGTCGCTGGGCAACATCGGCATCGAGGCGCTGACCGGGTTCCTGTCGGCGTTCTTGAATGTGCGCATCGTCGCGCCCGTGATCGCCGGTATCGCCCTGGCCGCCACCATCGGCGCGGGCACCACAGCGCAGTTGGGCGCCATGCGGGTGGCCGAGGAGATCGATGCCGTCGAAGCGATGGCCGTGCACTCGGTGTCCTACCTGGTGTCCACCCGGATCATCGCGGGCCTGATCGCCGTCATCCCGCTGTACGCCCTGGCCGTCCTGGCCTCGTTCTTCGCGGCGCGGGCCACCACGGTCTACATCAACGGTCAGTCGGCCGGTCTGTACGACCACTACTTCAGCACCTTCATGGTGCCCACCGACCTGTTGTGGTCATTCCTGCAGGCCATCGTCATGTCCATCGCGGTCATGCTGGTGCACACCTACTACGGCTACAACGCCAGTGGTGGACCGGTCGGCGTGGGTATCGCGGTCGGTCAGGCCGTGCGGACCTCGCTGATCGTGGTCGTCACCATCGTCCTGCTCATCTCCCTGGCCGTCTACGGCGCGTCCGGCAACTTCAACCTCTCCGGATAGGGGGTGTACGACGATGTCTTCCGGTGGTCCTAAACGCAGCCATGTGAGGCTCGCGGCAGCGGTCCTGATCAGCATCATGCTGGCCGCCGTGGTGTTCACGTATTTGTCGTACACCGCGGCTTTCACCCCCACGGACACCGTGTCGGTGATGGCGCCCCGCGCCGGCCTGGTCATGGATCCCGATGCCAAGGTCAAGTACCGCGGCATTCAGATCGGCAAGGTCAAGGACATCGACTACGCCGGTGACCAGGCGAAGCTGACGCTGTCGGTGCTCAGCGATCAGATGCGCTACATCCCGTCGAACGCGCGGGTCCGGCTCGGCAGCACGACGGTGTTCGGCGCCAAGTCCGTCGAGTTCCTGCCGCCGGAGCACCCGGCGAAGGAATCGCTGCGTCCCGGCGCCCAGGTGCAGGCCAAGGACGTGCAGCTGGAGATGAACACCGTCTTCCAGACGTTGACCGACCTGCTCGACAAGATCGATCCGGTCAACCTGAACGCCACGGTGACCGCGCTCGGTGAAGGCCTGCGGGGTCACGGCGACGACGCCGGTGCGGCCGCGGCCGGGTTGAGCAAGTACCTGGAGTACTTCAACCCCAAGCTGCCGACGTTGCAGCAGGACTTCAAGGACACCGCGACGGTGGCCGGCATCTACGGTGATGCCGCGCCCGACCTGGCGAAGATCTTCGACAACGCGCCGACGGTCAGCAAGTCGCTGATCGACGAGAAGGACGACCTGAACGCCGCGCTGCTGGCGGCCACCGGGTTCGCCAACAACGCCTACGCGACCATTTCGCCGGCCGCCGACGACTACATCGCCGCCATCCAGCGGCTGCGGGCACCGCTGAAGGTCCTGGGCGACTACTCACCAGAACTGCCCTGCCTGCTCCAAGGTCTGTCGAAGGCAGTGGACCAGTTCGGTCCGGTGTTCGGTGGCGTCAAGCCGGGTCTGTTCGTGTCCTCGAACTTCTTCCCCGGCGCGCCCAACTACACCTACCCCGAGAGCCTGCCGATCGTGAACGCCTCCGGTGGCCCCAACTGCCGTGGTCTTCCGGACGTCCCGTCCAAGCAGTACGGCGGCTCCTGGTACCACTCGCCGTTCCTGGTGACCGACAACGCCTACATCCCGTTCCAGCCGAACACCGAATTGCAGTTCGACGCTCCCTCGACGCTGCAGTTCCTGTTCTCCGGTGCCTACGCAGAGAGGGACCGCTACTGATGTCCGCGAGTGACTGGGGCCGCCCATGAGACACAAGCGCGAAATGATCAACGTCACGGTGTTCACCGTCGTGATGTTGCTGGTCGCCGCCGGCCTGGTGGTGGTGTTCGGCCAGTTCCGATTCGCCTCGTCGTCCACCTATCACGCCAACTTCACCGACGCTTCCCGGCTCAAGGCCGGCGAGGACGTCCGCATCGCGGGTGTCCCGGTGGGCTCGGTGAAGAGCGTGAAGCTCAAGGGCGACAACACCGTTGACGTCAAGTTCACGCTGAACGAGCGGTACCAGCTGTACACCTCGAGCCGCGCCGTCATCCGCTACCAGAACCTGGTCGGCGACCGGTACATGGAGATCACCTCCGGTCCGGGCGAGCTGCGCAAGCTGCCTGCCGGCGGCACCGTGGTCCTCGCCAACACCCAGCCGGCGCTCGACCTCGACGCGCTGCTCGGTGGTCTGCGTCCCGTCGTCAAGGGTCTGGACGGCAAGAAGGTCAACGAGATCACCGCCGCCATGATCGAGGCCCTGCAGGGGCAGGGCGGCGCACTGTCGGACCTGCTGTCCAACACCGGCTCGTTCAGCCAGACGCTGGCCGACCGCGATCAGTTGATCGGTGACACCATCACCAACCTCAATACGGTGCTGGCGACGGTCGACTCCAAGGGCTCCCAGTTCAACACCAGCATCGACCAGCTGCAGCAGCTGATCACCGGCCTGGCCGAGGGACGTGACCCCATCGCCGGCGCCATCGGTCCGCTGGCGTCCGCCGAGAACGACCTGACCGAGATGCTGCAGAAGTCGCGGCGCCCGGTGCAGGGTGTCATCGAGAACGCGCGTCCGTTCGCGCAGCGGATGTACGAACGCCGCGCGGACGTCAACCCGGTCATCGAGAATCTCGCGGAGAACTACCTGCGACTCAACGCCCTGGGCGCCTACGGCGCGTTCTTCAACATCTACTACTGCTCGGTGAAGATCAAGATGAGCGGCCCCGCGGGCAGCGACCTGATCGTGCCGTTCGGTGGTCCCGCGGATCCGTCGAAGGGCAGGTGCTCCGAAAATGGCTAAGCCCGAAAAGGATCCGATCCGCACCGGCATCCTCGGCGTCTTCATCGTGGTCTGCCTCGTGCTGATCTCGTTCGGCTACACCGGGCTGCCGTTCTGGCCGCAGGGCAAGAACTACTCCGCGTTCTTCAGCGATGCCGGTGGCATCACGCCGGGCAGTGACGTCCGGGTCTCGGGCATCAGGGTCGGCAAGGTCGGCACGGTGGAGCTCGCCGGTACCGCGGCGAAGGTGAACTTCACCGTCGACCGTCAGATCAAGGTCGGCGACCAGTCGCTGGTCGCGATCAAGACCGACACCGTGCTGGGCCAGAAGTCCCTGTGGGTGACGCCCAAGGGCGCGAAGGAAGCAACGACGATTCCGTTGGGCCGCACCACGACTCCGTACACGATCAACACCGCGTTGCAGGACCTGGGCCAGAACACCAGCGAGCTGGACAAGCCGCAGATGGAGCAGGCGCTGAAGGTGCTGACCGACACGCTGCACGACGCGACCCCGCAGCTGCGCGGTGCGCTCGACGGTGTGGCGGCCCTGTCCCGCAGCCTCAACACCCGTGACCAGGCGCTCGAGCAGCTGCTGGGCCACGCCAAGAAGGTGTCGGACACCCTGGCGCAGCGTGCCGACCAGGTGAACAAGCTGGTCGTCGACGGCAATCAGCTGTTCGCCGCGCTGGACGAGCGGCGGCAGTCCCTGAGCACGCTGATCTCCGGCATTCGGGGTGTTTCCCAACAGCTTTCGGGATTCGTCTCGGACAACAAGCGGGAGTTCGGGCCTGCGCTCAAGCAGCTGAACCTGGTGATGGACGAGCTGCTCAAGCGCAAGGAGCACATCAGCGAGGCGCTCAAGCGGCTGCCTGGCTACGCCACCGCGCTCGGCGAGGTCGTCGGTAACGGGCCGGGCTTCAACATCAACCTGTACGGCCTGCCGCCGGCGACGATGACGGAAGTCCTGCTCGACACGTACTTCCAGCCAGGCAAGCTGCCCGCCAGCCTCGGAGACATGCTGCGTGGATACATCTCTGAACGGATCGTCGTGAGGCCGAAGTCGCCATGATGAAGAACCTGAAGTCACGTGGGGCGATCATCGCCCTGGTGGTCGCGCTGGTGGCGCTGGTCGCCGGTGGCGCCTACCTGATGTGGCCGTCGCGGGGCGGCCACAAGGTGGTCGCTTACTTCACCAACGCCGTCGGTCTGTACGCAGGCGACGACGTGCGGGTGCTCGGTGTGCCGGTCGGCACCATCGATTCGGTTGAGCCGCAGCCCAATTCGGTCAAGGTCTCCATGACCGTCAAGGACGGCGTGAAGATCCCGGCCGACGCGCGGGCGATCATCATCTCGCCGAACCTGGTGGCGGCGCGGTTCGTGCAGTTCACCCCCGTTTACAACGGCGGCGCGGCGCTGGCCGACGGTGCCGAGGTGCCGCTGGCCCGGACCGGTGTCCCGGTCGAGTGGGACGACGTCAAGAAGCAGCTGACCCAGCTCAGTGCGCAGCTCGGTCCGCAGGACGGTGCCGCGCAGGGTCCGCTCGGTGCGTTCATCAATCAGGCCGCAGACACCCTCGACGGCAAGGGCGACTCGTTCCGCAGTGCATTGCGTGAACTGTCGCAAACCGCTGGGCGCCTTGGTGATTCGCGTGGCGACTTGTTCGGCACGATCAAGAACCTGCAGATTCTGGTCAACGCGCTGTCGAACAGCAACGAGCAGATCGTGCAGTTCACCGACCATGTCGCGTCTGTCTCGCAGGTGTTGGCGGAGAGCTCGGCCGGTCTGGACCAGACCCTCGGTGCCCTGAACCAGGCACTCGGGGACGTCAAGGGCCTGCTGAAGGACAACAACAAGGCGCTGATCGACCAGGTCGGCAAGCTGGCCGAATTCACGCAGATCATCACCGACAACAGCGACAACGTCGAGCAGGTTCTGCACGTGACGCCCAACGGTCTGGCCAACTTCTACAACATCTACAACCCGGCGCAGGGCTCCCTGGACGGTCTGTTGTCGCTGCCGAACTTCTCCAACCCGGTGCAGTTCCTGTGCGGCGGTAACTTCGACGTCGGTGCGACGCCGGACAACTACAAGCGTGCGGAGATCTGCCGTCAGCGCATGGCCCCGGTGCTGCGTCGTATCGCGATGAACTACCCGCCAGTGCTGTTCCACCCGATCAACAGCATCACGGCGTACAAGGGCCAGCTCACCTACGACACCCCGCAGACCGAGGCCAAGGCCCAGACTCCGGTGCCGTACCTGCAGTGGAATGCCGCACCTGGCGTCATCCCGCCGAAGGTTCAGCCGGACGGGACGCTCAGCGACCTGATCCTGCCGCCGCCGGCAGTACCGGGCCAGATTTCTCCGGCCACACCGCCGGTGGGACCAGGCTCTACGCCGCTGAACGGTTCGGGCCCGCTGCCCGGACCCGCCCCGGCGCCCGTTGGCGCGCCGCTGCCCGCTGAAGCCGGAGGTGGCAACTGATGAAGGCGGTCGCGAAAGCCCGTAACGCACGCGGTGCGCGCAGGGCCACCAAGGCGCTGGCACTCGGATCGAGTGCCGTGGTGCTCGCCGGTTGCCAGTTCGGTGGCCTGAACTCGCTGGACATGCCCGGTACTGAAGGCCACGGCGCCGGTTCCTACACCGTGACGGTGCAGCTGCCCGACGTCGCGACGTTGCCGCAGAACTCGCCGGTGATGGTCCACGACGTCACCGTCGGCAGTGTGTCGGGTATCGACGCCGTGCAGCGCCCCGACGGCACCTTCTACGCCGCGGTGAAGCTGTCGCTGAACGGCGACGTGAAGTTGCCGGCGAACGCGACGGCGAAGGTCGCGCAGACCTCGCTGCTGGGTTCGCAGCACGTGCAGCTTGGGGATCCGGTAGGGAAGGCTCCGGAGGGCCGGCTCAAGCAGGGCTCAGAGATTCCGCTGTCGCACACCGCCCGCTACCCGACCACCGAAGAGGTGCTGTCGTCGCTCGGCCTGGTGGTGAACAAGGGCAATCTCGGTGCGCTGCAGGACATCACCGATGAGGCTTACGCCGCGGTGGCCGGCCGGGCCGGGCAGTTCGTCGACTTCATCCCGCGGTTGGCCGAGCTCACCCAATCCCTGGACAAGCAGACCAGCGACATCGTCGGGGCCATGGACGGGCTGAACCGCTTCGCCTCGATCCTGGCCAAGAGCAAGGACAGCCTGGGCCGCACGCTGGACACGTTGCCCGGCGCGATCAAGGTGCTCAACGACAACCGTAAGAACATCGTGGACGCGTTCACCGCGCTGCGGAAGCTCGCAGTTGTCGGCGCCAAGGTCATGACCGCCACCAAGGATGACTTCGCCGCGGACTTCAAGGACATCTTCCCGGTCATCAAGGCGTTCAACGACAACGCCGACGAATTCATCCACGACCTGGACCTGGTTCCGACATTCCCGTTCTCCAACAAGTACTTCCGGAACGCGGTGCGCGGCGACTACCTGAACGTGTTCGTGACGTTCGACCTGACGTTGCGACGCCTCGGCGAGACCGTCTTCACCACCTCGGGGGCCTTCGACCCGAACATGCGGCACCTGGATGAAGTGGTCAACCCGCCGGACTTCCTGTTGGGAGCACTGGCGAACCTGTCGGGACAGGCCGCCGATCCGTTCAAGATTCCAGCAGGCACAGCGACGCAACATGGAGGGGTGAAGCCGTAATGTTGTTGACCCGTCTTGCGCGTTTCCAGCTGGCGATCTTCGGTGTCGTCACCATCATCTGCCTCGCCCTGATCACGACGTCCTACCTGCACCTGCCGGCCGCGGTCGGCCTGGGTGTCTACAACGTGGACGCCAAGTTCGTGGTCGGTGGCGGCATCTACCAGAACGCCAACGTCACCTACCGCGGCGTGACGGTCGGTCGCGTGCAGAACGTCGGCCTGACCGACAACGGCGTGACGACCCAGATGCGGCTGAACACCGACGCCCCGGTGCCGGACAACGTCACCGCGACCGTCAAGAGCGTGTCGGCGATCGGTGAGCAGTACATCGACCTGGTGCCGCCGGCCAACCCGTCGAAGAACATGCTGAAGGACGGCGCCACCATCGGCGTCGACCGGACTGCAGTCGGCCAGGACATCGCGGACCTGCTCAACCAGGCTCAGAGCCTGGTCAGCAGCATCAGCAACACGCGGTTGCAGGACCTGCTGCGGGAGTCGTTCAAAGCGTTCAACGGATCCGGTCCGGAACTGTCGCGGATGATCCAGTCGTCGCGGCTGCTGGTGGATGAGGCCAACGCCAACTCGGGCGAGATCAACAAGCTGCTCGATCAGGCCGGGCCGCTGCTGAAGGCGCAGATTCGTGCCGGCGCCGACCTCAAGACCATGGCGAGCAGCCTCGCGACGCTGACCGGTGAGGCCGCCCACGCCGACCCGCAGATCCGCTCGCTGCTGAAGACCGTCCCGGGCGCCGTCCAGACCGTCAACGAGACGTTCGACGGCATCCGCCCGACGTTCCCGGTGCTGGCGGCCAACCTGGCCAACTTCGGCCGGATAGGCGTGATCTACCACAAGTCGATCGAGCAGGCGCTGGTGATCTTCCCGGCGCTGATCGCGGCCCTGCTGACCGACGCCGGTGGGTTGCCCATCGACGAAGGCGCGAAGCTGGACTTCAAGCTCAGCCTCGGCCAGCCGCCGTGCTTGACGGGCTTCATCCCGGCCCCGGAGATCCGGACGCCGGCCGACACCACCGTGCGCGACCTGCCCAAGGACCTGTACTGCAAGACCGCGCAGAGCGATCCGAGCACGGTCCGCGGTGCCCGCAACTACCCCTGCATGGAGTACCCGGGCAAGCGCGGTCCCACGGTCCAGATCTGCCGCGACCCGCGTGGTTACGTGCCGATCGGCAGCAACCCGTGGCGTGGCCCGCCGGTGCCGTACGGCACCCCGGTCAACGACCCGCGCAACATCACCCCGCCGAATATGTTCCCGATGATCCCGCCGGGAGCCGACTACGACCCGGGTCCGCCGTCGGTGCAGTTGCCGCCGGGGGTGCCCGCCGGGCCGGGACCTGCGCCCAACGCGCCGTTCCCGCTGCCGTACCCGCCGAGCGATCCGGGTCCGCAGCCGCTGCCTTGGCCGTTCTTCGCGCCGCCGGATCAGGTGACTCCGCCGTACGCGATCAACAACCCGCCGGCGCCTGGCCCCGAGAGCCAGCCGCAGGCAAGCGGACCCAAGGGACCGCAGAGTACGACGTACGATGCGAATACCGGGGTCTTCGCAGACCCTGCCGGCGGTACGGGAGTGTTCAACGCCGGCTCGAGTAATGGCGACACAGGCGAGTCCTGGGTCGACCTGATGAAGGATCCAAGGCAGGTTTGATGAGTGACCAACCGGCTGCGACGGACGAGACGTCGGAGCCGCCGGTGAACCGCGTGCGTCGGCGGGCTTCACGGCCCGCCGGCAGCAGCGGCTCAGCAGAGGCTTCAACAGTGCTCGACGTGGCGATTCCGTCGACATCGAGCAAGACATCAACAGAATCGGGAACCACCAAGTCGGTACGTTCGGCGATCCAGGTACCGCGGCGGCAACCGCACCGGTCCCTGGTCGCGACCGTCGGCCTGGCGGTCGTCACCGTCCTGGTGGCGGCGCTGGCCAGCGGCACCTGGTTCCTCCGGCACGGCAACGGACAGATCGAGGCGACGCAGGACCGCGATCAGCGGTTCGTGGACACCGCGAAGCAGACCGTGGTCAACATGTTCAGTTACACGCAGAAGACCGTCGACGAGAGCGTGAACCGCTTCGTCAACGGCATCGGCCCCGGCCCGCTGCGCGACATGATGAACCAGAGCAACAACGCCGAGAACCTGAAGTACCTGTTCAAGCAGACTCAGGCCAACTCGGAGGCGGTCATCACCGCGGCGGCGCTGGAGAGCGTCGACAACACCTCCAACATCGCGAAGGTGCTGGTGACGGTCCGGGTGACCCTGACCGACATCAACGGGGTGAACCAGCCGTCGACGCCCTACCGGCAGCGCGTGTTCATCCGTGAGGACGACAGCGGCCACATGGCGGCCTACGACATCAAATACCCGGACGGAGGCAACTGATGAACCGGTTGTCCACAGTCCTGACCGCGGTCCTCGGTGCGGTGCTGGCGGTTGCCGTGGTGGCGCTCGGGGCGCTCGGCGGCTCGGCGTATTGGAACCACGTGCAGCTGGCCGGTGAGCAGGAGGCCGCGGCCGAACTGCCCGACCTGGCCAAGTCTCAGATCCCGCAGATTCTCGGCTACGAGTACAGCAGCGTGCAGCGTTCCACCACGCAGGCGCTGACGCTGATGACGCCGGAGTTCCGCAAGCGGTACGAGGAACTGACGGCCAAGAACAACATCTTCAACGACGCGGTCAAGCGCAAGCTGATCAGCCAGGTGAATGTGGTCGGCGCGGGCATGATCGCGTCGCACCGCGACACCGGGTCGGTGCTGGCGTTCGTCAACCGGGTCATCACCGATGAGCGCAAGCAGCCCAACTATGAGGGCAGCCGGCTGAAGGTCGACTACCGCAAGATCAACGGCAAGTGGCTGATCGACGAGATGACGCCGATCTTCTAGCACCCCAACATGATTCAGGCCCCGGAGCGGAAGCTCCGGGGCCTGAATCGTTCTGTACGGTCGCGGCGTCAGTCGCGGGTGTGCGCCAGGGCGTCGAGGAACGCCCGGGCCCAGCGGTCGACGTCATGAGCGAGCACCTGACGACGCAGCGCGCGCATGCGACGTCGTCCCTCTTCCGGGGACTGGGTCAGGGCGTCGGCGATCGCGTCCTTGACCCCGTCCAGATGGTGCGGGTTGGTCAGGTACGCCTGCCGCAATTCCTCTGCCGCACCGGTGAATTCGCTGAGCACGAGCGCGCCGCCGAGGTCGCTGCGGCAGGCCACGTACTCCTTGGCCACCAGGTTCATGCCGTCGCGCAACGGCGTCACCAGCATGACGTCCGCGGCGACGAAGAAGGCGATGAGCTCGTCGCGGCCGATCGCCCGGTGCATGTACTGCACGACCGCGTGGCCGACTTCGCTGTATTCGCCATTGATGTGGCCCACCTGGCGCTCGATGTCCTCGCGCATGACCTTGTAGCTCTCCACCCGTTCCCGGCTCGGGGTGGCGAGCTGAACCAGCACGGTGTCGTGCCGGTTGGCGCGGCCTTCGGCGAGCAGCTCGGAGAACGCCCGCAGCCGCACGTCGATGCCCTTGGTGTAGTCCAGCCGGTCCACGCCGAGCATGATCTTGCGCGGGTTGCCCAGTTCATCGCGGATCTGACGGGCTCGCTGCCGGATGGTGCGGCTACGGGCCTGGGCGTCCAGCGCGGCCGAGTCGATCGAGATGGGGAAGGCGCCGACCTTGACGGTGCGATTGTCGTGGGTCACCTCGCCGAACCGGGAGCGCACGCCGATGGTGTGGCGGGTGGTGTTGGCGTCGAGCAACCGGCGGGCCAGCACCAGGAAGTTCTGTGCGCCGCCTGGCAGATGGAAGCCGACCAGGTCGGCGCCGAGCAGGCCCTCGATGATCTCGGTGCGCCACGGCATCTGCATGAACAGCTCGACGGGCGGGAACGGGATGTGCAGGAAGAACCCGATGGTCAGGTCGGGGCGTAGTTCCCGCAGCATCTTGGGTACCAGCTGCAGCTGGTAGTCCTGTACCCAGACGGTCGCACCCTGCGCTGCCGTGCGGGCAGTGGCCTCGGCGAAGCGCTTGTTGACCGCCACGTAGGCGTCCCACCAGTGGCGGTGATAGGTGGGCTTGACGATGACGTCGTGGTACAGCGGCCACAGTGTCGCGTTGGAGAAGCCCTCGTAGTAGTCGGCGATGTCGTCGGCCGACAGGCTGACCGGGCACAGCGTCAGCTCGTCCTGAGCGATCGGCTCTTCGTCGCTGTCGGCGACGCCGGGCCAGCCGATCCAGGCGCCGCGCTGCTTGCGCAGCAACGGCTCCAGGGCGGTGACGAGACCGCCTGGGCTGCGCTTCCAGGTGATGGAGCCGTCCGGAAGCCGTTCCATGTCGACGGGCAGCCGGTTGGCGACCACGACGAAGTCGGAGTTGCCGACCGGGGACTGCTTGGCGGCCTTACCGCCCTTGGTGGTCTTGGGAGTCGCGGCGGAACCGGCAGAAGTGTCGTTGCCTCCGCGGGCCGTCACGCGTCGAGCTTCGTGGGCCCGATACCCAGCATGGACAGGAACATGCGGCACTCGTCAGCGTCGTTGGCGTACGCGGCGACGACCCGGCGGGCCTGACGGGCGGTGCTGTCGGCCAGGGGCTCCACGTCGCCGATATCTGCGGGATCAGTTTTTGCAGGCATTACACAACTCTAGGCGACTGTTGTTACGGGCTGGAACTCACCGACGAGTGCGGGTGCGCCTCGGGTGCCTGGTTCTCCGAGAGGCCGATGCATTCGCCGGTGTTGTGGCCGGTGCACGGGATTCCGTCGATTTCGCCGAGCTGGTCGGACGGCCCGGATACCGGTCCGGGGGCCTGGTCGTTGCCGCCCTCGAAACATGAACCGCTGACAGGGTTTTCGGTCATTCCCGGCGGACAGTTGGTGTCGCCGAGCAATGCGGTGGACGCCGGGCTGCCGAGAGCGAAAACGGCGGGTGCGGCGACCGTCGCGATGGCGAAGCCGGCGGCCACCAGGAGGCGCCGGTGGATCGGGTGGATGGTCATGACGTCACGCTTTCGTCAGGGAAAATTTCAGGGTACGCCCAGGTGCTGTGTGGCGGACGGGGAATGTGTGGTCCGGGGTGTGGATGGGAAATAGGCGCCGGACCAGCATTGTGTACAACTTTTGAAAAGTGTATACAGGACGTGTCCCCGTCGATCTGTCTATGAGGAGTACGTCGGTGCAGTTTTCAGTTCAGGGTTGGTTGACGGATCGGACCGTGTTGATCACCGGCGGTGGCAGCGGAATCGGCAAGGCCATCGCACACGGCGTCGTGGCCGCCGGCGGCAACGCCCTCATCGTCGGCCGCACCGAGGCCACGCTGCAGTCCGCCGCCGAGGAAATTTCGGCGGCCGGGGGACCGGGCGCCATCCGCTTCCAGACCGCCGACGTCACCAACGAGGACGACGTGGCCGCCGCCGTCGCGACCGCCGCCGCCTGGAACGGCAAGCTCGCCGGCGCCGTGCACTGTGCCGGTGGCTCACTGACCGTCGGGCCCGTCACGCACCTGGATTCGGAGATGTGGCGGCAGACCGTCGACCTGAACGTCAACGGCAGCATGTACGTCGTCAAGCACACCGCGCGGGAGATGGTGCGCGGCGGCGGCGGATCGTTCGTCGGCATCTCTTCGATCGCGGCGAGCAACACCCACCGCTGGTTCGGCCCGTACGGCGTCACCAAGTCGGCGCTCGATCACCTCGTGCAGTTGGCGGCCGACGAGCTCGGCGCCTCCTGGGTGCGGGCCAACAGCATCCGTCCCGGCCTGATCCGCACCGACCTGGTGGCAGCCAGCATCTTCGAATTCGAGCCGCTGCGTGAGGATTACAAGCAGTGCACCCCGCTGCCCCGCGCCGGCGAGGTCGAGGACGTCGCCAACCTGGCGCTGTTCCTGCTCAGTGACGCATCGCAGTGGATCACCGGCCAGCTGATCAACGTCGACGGCGGCCAGAAGCTGCGCCGTGGCCCGGACTTCTCGGCCATGATGGAGCCGATGTTCGGCGCCGACGCCATGCGCGGGGTGTTCGCCGACTGAGGCTGTTCGTGGCGCTTGCGCAGAGGTTTGTGGTCAGTATTTTGGCGCCAAACCGAGGCGTTGCCGGCGCTTACGATCGATGAATGACGCAGCCTCCATATCCGCCGCCCGGCTATCAAGGGCCTGGATACCAAGGGCACGGTGCTCCGCAGCAGTACGGGCCGCCGGCTCCGCCGTGGCCGAATTCGGCGCAGCCGGGGGTCGGTAGTCAAGGGCCGCAACAGTATTGGCAAGCTCCGTATGGCCAGGCCCCGCAGGGTCAGTGGCCGCAGTACACGCCACCGCCGCCGAAGAGCGGCCGTCGCGCGCTCGGTGTAGTCGCTGCAATATTCGCCATACCGGTGGGCATCGCAGCGGTAGTCGGTATTACCTCGAGCATTCGGGGCGAACCGCCTACTACCGCGAACACCGCGGACGATTTCAATGCCGCTTGCAAGAACGGTTCGGTGAGCAATGCCGCCGACTACCAAAAGCCCTACAAGATCGTCGCGTTCTACGAGTCGGTGGGCAGCATCAGTAAGTGGACAGCGGTGTCGATGGCGGGCGCCGACGGAGGGTATTCCGGGGCCAATTCGCCGCCTTCGTCGATCAATGTCGTCGCGTGCCTGTCGCGGCTGTCTGCCACCGAGAAGAAAGAGGGCACCTGTGAATATGAGAGCCGGGGCGACACGGACCGCGTGACTCGTTACTCGGTCGACTACGACGTAGAGATACGCGAGGCCAAAACCGGCAAGCGAATCAAGAGTCTCGGTTCGGTGAAAGGCCTCTTGGACCATTGCCCGATCATGGCCACGTACCGCAGCTCAAGTCCCAAAATCTACGGTGCCCCTGACAAAGACCAGTTGAATGCGATGCTGAAGGAATTCGCCGCCGGGTAGGTGAGTAGCCGCTATTTGGGCGCGACCACGCCGTGGTCGTAGGCGTAGACGATCGCGGCCGCGCGGTCCCGCAGGTCCAGCTTGGTGAAGATGCGCCCGATATGGCTCTTCACCGTCACCTCCGAGATGACCAGCCGGCCGGCGATCTCGGCGTTGGTCGCGCCCGATCCGATCAGCTCGAGCACGTCGAGTTCGCGGGCGGTCAGCCGGTCGGCGACATCGTCGGACGGTACGCCGGGGGCGCGCCGGTAGCCGTTCAGCACGCGGGCGGTCACGGCGGGATCCAGGTACGCCTCGCCGCGGGCGACGGCGTGCACGGCCCGGATCAGTTCCTCGGCCGGTGAGTCCTTGAGGACGAAGCCCGACGCCCCGGCGCGCAGTGCCGCGGACAACAGGTCGTCGTCGTCGAAAGTGGTGAGCGCCAAGGCCGGTGGGCCGCCGCCGGTGCGCAGGGCCCGGATGGCGTCGACGCCACTGACGCGCTTCATCCGCAGGTCCATCACGACGACGTCAGGGCGGCACCGGAGCACTTCGCGGGGTACCTCGTCGCCGTCGGCGCATTCGCCGACGATGGTGAAGCCGTCCTTACGCCGCAGGATCCGGCGCAGGCCCGAGCGGACGAGCTCCTGATCGTCGACCAGCAGTACGTCGACGGTCGAACCATCTTTCGGGACTGCGCCGTCAGCCATTGTGGGTCTCGTTGCGTGACATCCGGATTCGGTGCATGGCGCAGTGCTGGGTTGCCGTCGGGGTGACCGGCACGCGAGCCTGGACCGTCCACCCGTCCGGTCCGGGACCGGCCTGGAAATCGCCGTCGAGCAACGCGATGCGCTGGCGCATGCCCGGCAGTCCCGCGCCCGCCGGCCCGCTGGTCACCGGGCGCCGCAGCTCGTTGTTGACCGACAGGATGGCCGTTCCTTTCTCCACATACAGTCGCAGCCTTGCCGCGGATGCCGGGGCGTGCTTGGCGACGTTCGCCAACGATTCCTGGGCCACCCGATACAACGCCAGGCCGATCCCCGCGGTGACCGATGTCGGGTCGACCTCGATGCTCGACTCCACATGCAATCCCGCGTCGGCGAAACTCGTCACCAGGTCGGGTATGTCGGACAACCCGGGCTCGGGGGTCAGCCGCAGCGGCGCCGCGTCGCGCGCGCCGAGCAGGCCGACGGTCTGCCGGATGTCCGACATGGCCTGCCGGCCGAGACGCTCGGCGTCCAGCAGGCCGTCGACCGCCTCGTCGACGTCGTTGTCCTCTTGCAGCGCCCGCCGGGCGCCGGTCAGATGCAGCATCGTCACCGACAGCGAGTGGGCGATCACGTCGTGTATCTCGCGGGCGATCCGGCGTCGTTCATCTGCGGTCGCCTGTTCGGTGAGGGCGGCCTGGCGCGCGCGCTCCTCCAGGACGAGACGCTGCTGCAACTGCAGGATGCGGCCGATCATCGCGGCGATGGCCAGGAAGAACAGCAGGTACGGCACATAGGTGGTGAGATGCCCGGCGCGGGCGGCGCCGACCAGGAGCACGGCGCATCCCGCCGCGGCCACCAGTCCGTGCCGCACCGAACCCAGCGCGAACACCTCACCGAGCATGAACATCAGCAGGAACGGCGCCGCGTCGAGGAAGACCGGCGGCCAGCACAGCAACAGCAGACCGACGCCCGTAAGTACCGAGGCTGCGGTGGTCAGAGTCGACGGCTTGTGGCCGAACACGATGAACGCGACGATCGGCGCGAACACCAGTGAGATGGCGACGACCAACAGCCACGGCCGGGCGAAATCCCGTTGCATCGCGGCGGTGCCGGCAACCAGCAGCGACCCGCTGTACATGACGACCGGGACGGTGAACGGGAACTGGTAGGACATCAGGCCGCGTCGTCGCAGGGCGAAGTCGCGGATCCAGGCCATACCGCCAGCCTAGAGCCGGTGTCGGGATTTACACATCATTCGCGGGGCGGCCCGGTTCTCCTACCGCGGTAGGAGGCCCGGTCTCGTCCCCAGCACGACGCTTCCGGACCCCGGTCGCTCGTAGTTTCAGATCCCATGTGGGACGCCATCGCAAGATTCTGTAGCCGCTTCGCGGTCCTGATCATCGGATTGTGGGTGCTGGCCGCGGCGGCGGGCAATCTCCTTGTGCCGCAGGTGGAAACCACCGCGCACAACCACGCGCGGGGCTTCTTGCCCGCGGACGCACCGGTGAACCTCGCCGGTGTTCAGATGGACCAGCAGTTCCACGACGGATCGGGCGGCAACCTCAATTACCTGGTGCTGGAGGGCGATCACCCGCTGGGCCCGCCGGAGCGGGCTTACTACGACCGCCTGCTGAGTACGCTGCGCGCGGATACCGCGGATGTGGATTCGGTGATGGACCTGTGGTCCGATCCGGTGACGGCCTCCGGCGCGCAGAGCACCGACGGCAAGGCCGTCTACACGATGCTGCGGATTCGCGGCGAACTCGGTGCGGCCAAGGCGAATGCCGCGCTGGATGCCGTGCGGCGCATCGTCGCGGACGCGCCCGCACCGCCGGGCCTGCACGCCTACGTCACCGGTCCGGGTGCCACCATCGCCGATGAGCTCAGTGCCATCGACAAGCAGATGCTGATGATCACCGGGGTGACCGTGGTGCTGATCGCCGTGTTGCTGTTCGTGGTGTACCGGTCGGTGGTCACGGCGGCGATCCCGTTGCTGACTGTCGGCCTGGGGCTCGGGGTGGCGCGGGGATTCGTCGCGTTCCTGGGGGAGCGGGACCTGATCGAGGTGTCGATCTTCTCGGTGTCGTTGTTGGCCGCGATGGTGCTCGGTGCGGCAACTGATTACGGCATCTTCTTGCTGGGGCGCTACCACGAACAGCGACGAGCCGGTGTCGACCACGAGGACGCGCTGGTCATCGCGAACCGCAGCGTGGCGCCGGTGATCGCGGCGTCCGGCCTGACCATCGCGGCGGCGTTGTCCTGTCTGCTGTTCGCTCAGGTCGGCATGCTCCGCAGCGCCGGATTGCCCTGTGCGATCGGCATTCTCACCGGGATGTTCGCATCGCTCACCTTGTTGCCGGCGTTCATCGGGCTGGCCGGCCGGCATGGCCTGGCACAGCCGCGAGCGCGCGCCGCCGCCAAGGCGCCCGGGCGGAGCTGGCGCCGGGTCGGGACCGTCGTCGCCCGGTGGCCGGGGCCGGTGCTGGTGGCCTCGGCGCTGGTTCTGGTGGTGTGCGCCATCCCGGTGGCCGGCGTCCGTCTGGGCTTCGATGAGCTTGCCGCACAACCGGATACCACGCATGCCAACCGCGGGTACCAGGCCATGGATCGGCACTTCCCGCCCAACCGGCTGTTGCCCGAGATCGTGTCCATCGAGACCGATCACGATCTGCGCAACCCGGCGGGCGTCATCGCTGTCGAACGGATGACCCGAAAGATCATGGAGATTCCGGGTATTCGTATGGTGCAGTCGGCTTCGCGGCCGTCGGGCTCGCTGCCCGAGCAGGCCGCGCTGACCGATCAGGCCGGCACCATCGCCGACCAGCTCGATGACGGGGTGGCCCAGCTGAGCAAGCGGCTCGGTTCCGTCAATCAGCTGTCCGCGACGCTGGACCAGTTCTCTTCGGCGATAACGCAATTGCAGAACGGGCTCGGTGGCAGCGTCCGCGGGCTCGGGCAGCTCGGCTCCGGAATCGAGGCGATGCACGGCGGCATGCAGCAGTTGCGGGACAACGTCACCTCGGTGTCGCAGTACCTGGATCCGTTGCGCGGCTTCACGGGCGCCAACCCGAATTGCGCGGGCGACGCCATCTGCTCACTGGTACTCAGGGTCGTCGAGCCGATGGATTCCGTGGTGGCGGCCACCGGCACGCTGACCGACAGCACGGTGGGTTTCAGTGCAGGCACCACAGAGATGGCGCGGTCACTGACCGGTGCGCAGGCGTCGGTGCGTTCGATGCGGGCTGCCGTCGACCAACTCGGTGCGGTGACAACGCAATTGACCAAGACCGTCGGCGAGACCCGCGGCATGTTCACCGGGCTGACCGACTATCTGCGCGGGGTGCGTGCGGATTTCCAGGACAGTGGCGCGGGTGGCTTCTATCTGCCGCAACGCGCGTGGCAGGACCCGCGCTTCCAGCGCGCGGCCGGGTTGTACTTCGCGCCCGACGGCCGGTCGACGCGGCTGCTGGTCTACGGCGACGGCAAGGTGTTCGGCACCGACGGGGCGCTACGGTCACCCGAGATTCTGGCTGCCGTGCGCGAGTCGACAAAAGAGGGCACGCTGGTCCGAAACACGGTGTATGTCACTGGCTTTGGCACCGGCACCGCGGAGCTTCGTGGCTATGTGTCCGATGACTTCCTGCTGCTCGCCGGAGTAGCGCTGGCGCTGGTTTTCCTGATCATCCTCGTCATGCTGCGCAGCCCGGTGGCGGCCGCGGTGGTGATCGGCACCGTCGTGGTGTCGTACGCGTCGGCGCTCGGGGTCAGTGCCTTCATCTGGCAAGACCTGCTGGGCAACGATCTGCACTGGGCGGTGCCGTCGATCGCGTTGATCGCGTTGGTGGCCGTCGGCGCGGACTACAACCTGCTGCTGACCATGCGGCTGCGCGAGGAGGTGACCCGGCCGGACGCGGGCTTGAAGACCGGCATGATCCGGACGTTCGGCGGCACCGGCGGCGTGGTCACCACCGCCGGAATTGTCTTCGGCATCACAATGTTTGCGATGCTCTCCAGCGACGTGCTGAGCATCGAACAGGTCGGCACCACCATCGGCGTCGGCCTGCTGATCGACACCCTGATCGTGCGGACTTTCGTGGTGCCGGGCATCGCCGGGCTGCTCGGCCGGTGGTTCTGGTGGTCGCCGGTGCCGTTGGTGCGCGGCGTGCTGGCCCGGACCTTCACGCGTAGGGAACGGACGCCGCGCCGCCCCGCCGGGCGTCGGGTGTTCCGGGCTGAACCCGCCGTGAACCTGAGCTGACCGTCCGGCGCGATTTCCTTCCTGGGAAGCAGCTGGGAACTATCGTTTTCTCATGAAGAGGATCACGGATTTTTCTGCTTACGCGAATGTCCTTCCTTATGCCAGCGAGATCTTCGGTGTTTATCAGCCGATGTTGGGATGGCGCGCCAAACGCATGGCGAACCGCTGGGACCGCGGGTTCGCCGTCGACAAGGCCATCGCCTTCGAGTCGCTGTACAAGAAGTTCAAGAGCCAGTTCGAACTCACGCTCGACGACCGAAAGCCGTTGGCCCACATAGCCAATCTGAAGCCTGCTCAATTGCGGGATACCGAGACGCGGTTCGGTGGCAGCTTCGTGATGGAAGGCGTAGCTCGGTCGCTACCCTCGCTTGCCGACTACCACCCGTCGGTCTGGGACCGGGCGATTGCGCCGGCAGAAATCCAGAAGACGCTGGACAAGGTGGTGGTCCCGAAAACGCAGCAGTGGTACACCGCGGCACTGAGTCGCGACACCGCCGGCACCGCATCTGCCCGGCGGTCGGAGGGGCTCACCGACATGGTTGCCGATCAGCTGAGTCGCGAATCCGCCGTCGCCGGTTTTATCTTGTACCTCAAGGAGAACCAGCACTTCGACGAACTCAAGAATCTGTTCTATCGACCGGACAAGAACCTCGACCGGCTCCTGGCGCTCCTCAAGTTCCGTGACCCGCTCGAGTACATGGACCCGTTTCGAGATTTGGATCGGGTGAGTCTGTCTCCACTGGGGATCGTGCACCTGTTCCGCCAGTACTTCTTCGAGTTCGACACCTTTCTGGGGCCGCCGGTGGGTCACGTCTGGATGAGCCCCGGTGCGACCGTCGAGCTGGTCGAGATCAGCACCCGCAAGACTCTTCAGGAACGCATGACGGAGAGCTCCACGGAGACGGTGCTCAAGTCGGAGAAGTCGACGACCGAGCAGGACGAACTGTCCGATGCGGTCAAGACCGACAACAAATCTGACACCAAATTCGGCGTCGACACCACCGCGAACCAGAGCTGGATCGGGGGCAGTGCGAGCGCGTCCGCCAAGATCGACATCGGCAAAACGCAATCGACGGCGCGGGAGGTCACCCACAAACGCATGCGGGAGCAGACCGAGAAGCTGTCCACGGAGATCCGCAAGAACTACAAGACGACATTCCGAACGGTGACAGAGACCACCGACACGTCAAGCCGCCGTTACGTTCTCGCCAACCACACCGACAAACTCCTCAATTACGAACTGCGGCGCAAGATGCGGCAGGTCGGCGTCCAGGTCCAGGACATCGGGACGTACCTGTGCTGGCAGACCTACGTCGACGATCCCGGTCGGCAGCTCGGCGTCGCAAATCTCGTGCACCTGGCCAAAGATCCGGAGTTGGGCAGTGTGCCGCCGCCAGAGTCCATTCCGATGCCGACGCCGTTCGTGACGGAATACCCGATCGACATTCCGTTCGTGCCCATGACCGAGGACACGATCCCCGAAGACGACATGGACGAGGCGTACAAGGACGGCAAGGAGGTCAACCTCGACACGACCGAGGGGGACCCGGAACGTATCAAGGCCGACTTCAGCGGCTTCGTCGCCGTATGCGACCGGCCGGGCTACGAGTTCGGCCCGGACGGCAAGGTCGCCAGCGGAATCATCGAGTTCGACTACGGCGGCAACGACATCGAGATTTCGGTCCGCAATGTCGTCGAGGACTCGCCCGGCGACATGTCCTTCGGCATCCACCTCGAGTACGTGAATTTCCGCAACGTCTCGCCGCTGCGGGTAACGGCGAAGGTCACGTGGCAGCCGACCCAAGCCGCGCTTGACGACGTCAACACCAAGAACGTCGCCGCGACCGAAAAGTTCACCGAGCAGACTCGCCGCGAGTACGAGAAAGCGTTCGTCGAAGCGGCCCGCGATCGGATCAACAAGGCCAGCAACATCGAGCCGCGCCCATTCGAAGACCTCCGCGAAGAGGAACGAATCATCGTGTACCGCAGCCTGATTCAAGAGATGCTGACCAAGGACCTGCCGATGCCCGACGATCGCACCCGGCACGTCGTCTCTGAGCTGCTCAACACGATTTTTGACGTCGACAAGATGCTCTACTTCGTGGCACCCGAATGGTGGCGCCCTCGCCTGCACCAGAGTCACCAGTCGCTGGGCGGGCTGCGGACGCCATCGGACGTCGCCGCGTCGCCGGTCCTGCACGACGCCGCGAAGTCGGGATCGATCTTCGGACAGCTGAAGTCCGAGGTCGCGAAGAGCGTTATCACCAGTGCCGCAGCGGCCGCCGGCCACCACAGTCAGATCGCATCCATGGACACCGTGTCATGGGGCGGTGCCGACAACCGCGTCGACGACTACTACATCACCGAGGAGTCCCATCCGGCGAAGCTCGGCGCGTCATTGGGCTGGCTGCTGCAGCTCGACGGGGACAACCTGCGCAACGCCTTCCTGAATGCGCCGTGGGTCAAGGCGGTGATCCCGATTCGGCCGGGGAAGGAACGCGCGGCGATGAACTGGCTGCAGCGGCTCCACATCGAGGGCACCGACGGACTGGACGATCAGTACGCGGCGCCGGCCGACGAACTGGCCCAGATTCCCCACACCGGACCGTCCCCCACGGTGCGCGACGCCATCAACCACCTGTGTGACGTGGTGGCCAAGAAACACAACGATTCCCAGAAGGTGGGCCGCTATCCGGCCGAAGAGATCGATGACGACAACCGGGTGTCGGCCACCCCCATCGACAAGGTCTACGAGCACGGGTTCTATCCCCTGGACGGTGGTTTTCGGGCGACGCCCGGCGCTGAAGACTTCCAGGTGTTCGACCAGTGGGTGGAGGTGCTTCCGACCGACCAGGTGGTTCCCGTCGAGGTCACCTACGACCCGAAGACCGGACGCCAGGTGTGACCGATTGGTTCCTCCCGGCGGGAGGGCCCGGCTCGCCTGACGAATGGTGCTTTCAGACGGTGACGACCGCGGACATCAAGATCTACGCCGACTACGATTCGTACTTCGACCGGCTCGCCGCACTGATGTCGCAGGCCAAGGAGAACGGCGACGTGTTCCTGGTCGGCTGGGCCTTCAGCGTGTACATGGTGCTGACCCAGAAGTTCGGGCAGGTGCAACAGCCGATCACCTTCTTGCAGGGCGCGCTCGGCCGATTGGCCCGCGTGCGACTGATGTTGACGCGCTCACACTCGTGGAGCGACAACGCCCAAGAGGTTGCCGACGCGATCAAAGAGAAAGTCCCCGAGGCGGTGATCGACGACCAGTTGCACCCCGATACGAGTTTCCACCAGAAGGCGGCGTTCCTGAAGCTGGACTCGAGTACGCACCTGTTCGTCGGCGGCATGGACGTCACGCTGGGTAGGCGGAAAGACCCGGGCTGGTTCGACGTGCAAGCCGAGATCATCGGCGCCGGAGCGCATTTGGGACGCAAGACGTTGGAGGAGCGCTGGGAATCACTCAAGCCGCCGCTGGGCGGGGTCAGCTCGACGCAGCAGTCGATACCGCCCGGGAGCGGAGATGCCCACCGGGTGCAGTTCGTCCGCACCTACCCGCCGTTCCCCGCGGACACGACGAACTGGAAGCGCACTTACGCCAAGAACGGCGAGCACACCTACTACTGCCTGCTGTCCCGGGCCATCGGCGCCGCCACCAAGTCCATCTACATCGAGGAGCAGTTCTTCCAGACGATGGGAGCTGCCCCGACTCGAACCAACCCGACGGGCGGATCGTCGCCGAGGGAACGCTCGGACCTGCCCGACCTTCCTCGCTCATTGGACGATCTACTCCAGGACGCCATCAGCCGCGGCGTGAAACTGGTGGTCGTCAGCAATAAGCGGGATGTCGGGCCGGCCAACCCGCCGCTGCGCGACCCGCTGGTCCAGACCCTGAAAGGCGGGGCCAATCCCGCGATTCTGTTGCAGGTCCCGAACGACAAGAAGTTCGTGCACTCGAAGGTCTGGATCTTCGACGACCACACCGACGACGCGTTCGTCGTCATCGGCTCGGCCAACTTCTGGCAGCCGTCGCTGACCAGCGTGAACCTGTTCGCCGAAGGCGAGTTCGGGGTCGGGTTCACCAGCAAGGTCGACGGCACCTCACTCGGCTTTGAAAAAGTGTCGTTCGCCCGGGCGTTACGAATCAAGCTGTGGGAGAGGCTCCGTCAGGATCGAGACGCGAGCTACACCTGGCCCCGTGACAAGTCGGCGTCGCTCGACGACGAGATCAAAGAGCTGATCAAGCCGATCGGCGGCGGTGACCCATTCGAGGTCATGGCGTAGATCCCTATGCCACCTCAACCGTCAGTTCGGCACCGGTGGCCGCGATGACTTCGTCGACGCTGACGCCGGGGGCGGTCTCGCGCAGGATCAGGGTGCCGTCCCCGGGCACGTCGATGACGGCCAGGTTGGTGATGATCCGGTCGACTACGCCCTGACCGGTCAGCGGCAGTGTGCACGCCTCGACGATCTTCGGGTTGCCGGCTTTGTCGGTGTGCTCCATCAGCACGATGACCCGCGACGCGCCGTGCACCAGGTCCATGGCGCCACCCATGCCCTTGACCATCTTGCCCGGCACCATCCAGTTGGCCAGATCGCCGTTGCGCGCCACCTCCATGCCGCCCAGCACCGCGGTGTCGATGTGGCCGCCGCGGATCATCCCGAACGACAGCGACGAATCAAAGTACGCCGCACCGGGATTCACCGTCACGGTCTCCTTCCCGGCGTTGATGAGGTCGGGGTCGACGGCGTCGTCGGTGGGGTAGGGGCCGGTGCCCAGGATGCCGTTCTCCGAGTGCAGCGTGACGTGCACGTCGCCGGTCAGGAAGCCGGGGATCAGGGTGGGTAGGCCGATGCCGAGGTTGACGTACTCGCCGTCGATCATGTCGGCGGCGGCACGGGCGGCCATCTGGTCACGATTCCAACCGGCTGGTGCGGTCACTTTGCGGCTCCCTCGCTGATGGTGCGCTTCTCGATCTGCTTGTCCTGCGGGCCGGTGTGCACGATGCGCTGCACGAACACGCCGGCGAGGTGGACGTCGTCGGGGTCGATCTCGCCGGGCTGCACCAGCTCCTCGACCTGGACGATGGTGATCCGCCCGGCCATCGCGGCCAACGGGTTGAAGTTGCGGGCAGTCTTGTTGAAGACCAGGTTGCCTGCGGTGTCGGCGCGCAGTGCGTGCACCAGGGCGAAGTCGGCGTTGATCGACTCCTCCAGCACGTACCGCTTGCCGCCGAATTCGCGAATCTCCTTGGGCGGCGAGGCAACCGCGACCGAACCGTCGGCCGCGTACCGCCACGGCAGGCCGCCGTCGGAGACGGGCGTGCCGACGCCGGCCGGGGTGTAGAACGCCGGGATGCCGGCGCCGCCGGCGCGCATCCGCTCGGCCAGCGTGCCCTGTGGGGTGAGTTCCACCTCCAGTTCGCCGGACAGGTACTGACGGGCGAACTCCTTGTTCTCGCCGACGTACGACGCGGTGACCCGGCGGACCTTGCCGAGGCCGAGCAGCACACCGAGGCCCACACCGTCGACACCGCAGTTGTTCGAGAACACCTCGAGGTCGGTGGCACTCGACGCTGCGATGGCATCGATGAGTTGGTCGGGGATTCCGCACAAGCCGAATCCGCCGACGGCCAGCGTGGCGCCGTCACCGATGTCGGCGACCGCTGCGGCGGCCGAGGCGTACACCTTCGAGGTCATGGCACTCCATCCAGTCAAACACGCCGTTCATTCAGTAAACGCGGCACCCACTTTTCACTCCAGGCCGCTGACACGGCAAGTCTCTGCTCGAAGCAGGTCAAAAGTGTTCACATGATGAGCAGTGATGCCGTGGGCGTTCATTCAGTGAACGCCTACCATGTGGTGATGACCGGTCCGAATGTCGTCGCCCGCGTGGGGGCGATGCTGCGGGCGGTGGCGACGGCCGAACCCGACGGCGCCTCCACCACCGAACTCGGCAAGTTGGCAGGTCTGGCCCGGCCGACGGCGCACCGGCTGCTGACCGCACTCGCCGACGAACATCTGGTCAGCCGGGATCAGAAAACCGGGCGCTGGTCGCTGGGCCCCGAGCTGTACCTGCTCGGCGTCGGTGCGGCGCAACACCACGACGTCACCGATCAGGCGCGCGCGGTGGTGACCCGACTGGCCCGCGAGACCGGCGAGAGCGCGTTCTTCTCCGCCCGCCGCGGCGATCAGACCGTCTGCGTGCTCAGCGAGGAGGGCAGCTTCCCGCTGCGCTCCCACGTGTTGCAGGTCGGTATCCGGTTTCCGCTCGGCGTGGCCAGCGCAGGCCTGGCCATCCTCAGCCATCTGCCGGCCGCCGACGTCGACGACTACTTCTCCCGCGAGCAGCCCGAAACCAGTTGGGGGCCTACACATTCCGAAGCGGCCATCCGCAAGCGCATCGAGCAGACGAGGCGCGCGGGCTACGCGGTCAATCCCGCGCTGCTGGTCGAAGGCAGTTGGGGGATGGCGGCCGCGGTGTTCGACCGGCGCGGCCTGCCCGAGTGGGCGTTGAGCCTCACCGGCGTCGAAACCCGGTTCCGGGCCGGCCGCCGACGCGAACTGGGGCGGCTGCTGCTCGAGCAGGCCCACGAGTTGTCGGGCCGGCTCCAGGGGTGACCCCGCGTCGCCGTGTGGGTGGCGGTAGGCGATTGTGGACGGGTGACCACTCAGCGCGCGCGTATCGACTTCCCGTCCCGCATCGGCGTCTGGTGGGCCAGCGACAGCTGGGCCATGCCCGACGCGCAGGCCGTGGCCCGCGACATCGAAGCCATGGGCTATGGATCGCTGTTCCTGCCTGAGACCGTCGGCAAGGAGTGCCTCACCGAGTCGGCAGCTTTCCTCGCGGCCACCGACCGGCTGGTGGTCGGCACGGGCATCGCCAACATTCACGTGCGTCTTCCGTCGGCCGCCGAGGCCGGTGCTCGCACACTGACCGCTCTGTACCCGGGTCGGTTCGTGCTGGGCCTCGGCGTCAGTCACGGCCCGCTGGTGGAGCGCGGGATGGGCGGCACCTACGAAAAGCCGCTCGCCACGATGCGCAGCTATCTGGAGCGGATGGCCGCCGTACCGGACGCCATCGAGCCTGGGGTCGGCCGGCCGCCTCGGCTGCTCGCGGCATTGGGCCCCAAGATGATCGAGTTGTCGGGCAGTCAGGCCGATGGCGCGCATCCGTACCTGGTGCTGCCTGCCGCGACGCAGACGACACGGGACATCCTCGGGCCGGACAAGTGGATCGTCTCCGAGCAGGCGGTGGTCGTCGGCGGTGATGACGCTGAACAGCTGCGTCGTGCCCACGATCACCTGAACGTCTACAGCGGCCTGCCCAACTACCGAAACTCCTGGCTGCGCCAGGGCTTCGACGAGAGCGATCTGGTCCGTGGCGGGTCCGAGCGACTGGCCCGCGCCTTGGTCGGGATGGGCAGCGTCGACGACGCCGCGGCCAAGGTGCAGGCGCATCTGGAGGCAGGTGCCGACCACGTGGTCGTGCAGGTACTCGGCGAGCACCCGACGGCCGACCCGCGGCCAGGCCTGCGGGAGTTGGCCACCGTCCTGGGGTTGTAGTCCCAGCTGCCGGCTGCGCCGCCCCGCGACGCGGCGAGGCGTTGTGGATGACTGGCGCGCCATTGCGCGCCGGATCAGCTTGCGGGACTGTCACTTTCAGCATCGCCATCACCGCTCTCCGCGGGATACAGCGTCGGGTGGTGGTACTGGTTTGTTCGTGGTTGGCCGACGTCGAGCAGTGGTGGTGGGGTCCAGCGGGTGCGGCCGTCGGGGCCCATGGTGGTGCTCCAGCCGCCGGTGTCGGCGGCCCGGTTGTCCGGTCCGCAGGCCAGGGTGAGGTTGGTGATGTCGGTGCCGCCCCCGTGCTTCCACGGGACCAGGTGATGAGCCTGGGAGCGCGAGGCCGCGGCGGTGCAGTTCGGTCGGGTGCAACCCAGGTGCGCGGCGAACAAGGCCAGGCGCTGCCCGGGTGTGGCGGTGCGCCTCGCCCGGCCCAGATGCAGCGGGATGCTGGTGTGCTGGTCGAACACCGCCAGATAGTGACGGGCACCCTTACCGGCCATCCTGATCAGGTCCCCAATGGGCAGTTTCGTTCCGGTGTGGGTGACCGCGACACCGGCCCGGCGCTCGAGGTCGGCCACCGTGCAGGTGGCCACGACCGTGACCGGAAGGCCGTTGTGCGCACCGAGCATCCCGGTTTGCAGCATCATCCGGCCGACCATCCTGTACGCGTCATGCTGCCGCTGGGCCAGAGTCCTCGTGTCGTTGTCGATCTGTTCCTGGGTGGGTGTGCCGGAGAGACAGGGCTGTGGGTCGGCGGGGTTGCACATGCCGGGGGCGGCCCACTTTTCGTTGATCGCATCCCAGTAGGCGCGGGTCTCGGCATCGACGGTGCCGCTGACCTCGCTGGTGCCGTCCGAGCGCTGCTTACCCGTCTTCATCCCGCGTTTGGGTTCGGGTTCGGAGTCGTCGGGTTCGGGACCGTCCGGATCGAGTTCGTCCATCAGTTTCTTCGCTGCGGCGCGCAGTTCTTCGGGGGTCTGGTGGCGCGCCCCGGCCACCAACGACTGCTCGCACTGGACCGTGGTGGCCAGATCTACCCACAACGGCAGCGCGGCCAGAACGTTGGCGATGACTTCGATGTGTTCGGTGTTGAGTTCGCCAGCGGCCTGGGCGGCGGCTACCTGCTCCCACAGCGGCGGCAGGGCCTCCCCGGTCAGGCCCCTGCGGGGGCCCAGGTGTTCACCGTGGCGGACCCGCCGCCGAGCATCCTCACTACTGATGTGCAGCCGGATCCGCAGGACATCAGCCCAGTTTTTCGCGCCGATGTCGCGCGGGGTGCTCTGAGCTTGCAGACCGGCCAGCAGGGCATGACCGGCGACCGGGAAGCGGCGCATCAGCGTTTCCCTGCGTGACAGGAGTTCGAGTTGGTCGGCGACCGATAGGCCGCTGTAGTCGAACGCGTTGAGCTCGGCGACCGCATCCTCGGCCGCCGCGTACGCGGCGAAGATGGCGGCGCGATCACTTCCCATACTTCGAACAATAGTTCGAACCGCCGACAAGAGACCGCGGGAAATGTGACGCTAGTTACCTACCGTGACCAGCGAAAACAAAGTGACCAAAGTTTTTTCGAGAGGGCCGGTTCAGCCCTCGGTGACGCCCTCGGCGGCAGCCTTGCGGCGCTGGTACCAGTGCCAGATCATCGGCGTGATGGACGCGACCAGGATCAGGACGAAGATCGGTTCGAGCAGCTTCTGGACGATGGGGAACCCTCCCAGCCAGTAGCCCAGCAGCGTGATGCCACAGCCCCACACGATCGCGCCGATGACGTTGTACAGCGTGAAGGCGGCGTAGCCCATCTTGGCGGCGCCGGCGGTGATCGGCGCCAGGGTGCGCACGATCGGCACGAAGCGGGCCAGCAGGATCGCGAACGGCCCGCGTTCTTCGAAGAAGGTGTGCGCCTCGTCCAGGTACTTCTGCTTCAGGACGCGGGCGTCGGGCTTGAACATCGAAGTGCCGAGGAAGCGTCCGATGAGGTACCCTGCCTGCCCACCCAGGATGGCCGCGAGCGGAATGGTCACCATCAGCAGCCAGATGTTGAAGTTGGCCTCGGCGGCGACCTCGGCCTGGGCGGCGGTGCCGGCAGCCAGCATGCCCGCGACGAACAGCAGGGTGTCGCCGGGCAGGATCGGGAACAGCACGCCCGACTCGACGAAGATGACGACCAACAACCCGACCAGGGCCCAGGTGCCGAAATAGGCGATGAGCTTGACCGGATCCATGAAGTCCGGCATGAGGGACAGGGTGCTGATCATGGGGTCAACATACCGGTGCGTGCTGGCCGTTCCATTAACTGCACATCCCTCATAGGGTCAGGGCCATGGCGACTCACAAGGCAATTCACGTTGCGGAAGCCAACGCGCCGCTCACTCTCGTAGAAGTCGACACTGTTTCTCCGCCCCGCGATCACGTTCGGATCGCCGTCGCCGCCTGCGGCGTGTGCGGCACCGACCGTGAGTTCTACGCAGGGCACTTCCCCGGACTTTCGTGGCCGATCACCCTCGGCCACGAGATCGCGGGCACCATCGCCGAACTCGGCGACGGTGTCGAGGATTTCTTCGTCGGCGATCGGGTCGCGGTCGGCTGGTTCGGCGGCAATTGCAACCGCTGTGTGCCGTGCCGCCGGGGCTACTTCATGCAGTGCGTCCGCATGGAGGTGCCGAGCTGGCATTACCCGGGCGGCTACGCCGAATCGGTCATCGTGCCGACAACGGCGCTGGCTCGGATTCCGGACGAATTCTCGTTCGCCGAGGCTGCCCCGATGGGGTGCGCGGGCGTGACGACGTTCAACGGATTGCGCAAGACGCGCGCCAAGGCCGGTGATCTGGTCGCGGTGATCGGCATCGGCGGACTCGGTCACCTGGGGGTGCAGTTCTCCCGAGCGATGGGTTTCGAGACGGTCGCGATCGCTCGCGGCCCCGAGCGGGAGGCCGCCGCGAAGGAACTCGGTGCCCATTACTACATCGATTCGAACGCCTCGGATGTCGCCGCCGAACTACAGCGTCTCGGCGGGGCGGCGGTTGTACTCGCGACTGCGGCGAGCTCGAAGGCGATGGCCGACACCGTCGCAGGGCTCGGGCCCGAGGGCGAGCTCGTGACCGTCGGCGTCACTCCCGAGCCCCTGCCGGTCAGTCCACTCGACCTGATCAACGGCGGCTTCTCGATCACCGGGCATCCGTCGGGCACCTCGCGCGACGTGGAGGAGACGCTGCACTTCGCCGCGCTCACGGGCGTACGGGCCGTCATCGAGGAACGACCTCTCGCGCAGGCCGCCGAGGCCTTCGAGCGCATGAACAGCGGCCACGCGCACTACCGGATGGTCCTGACCGTTTGACCTAGACAGCTGCCTGACCCGGTGTCGCACTTGAGCTGAGATTGACTGACATACTGGCCCAGACTGCAGGTTCGCCCGAGAGGAAAAACATGCCCATCGCCACCCCCGAGGTCTACGCGGAGATGCTGGCCCGCGCCAAGGAGCACTCCTTCGCGTTCCCGGCCATCAACTGCACGTCGTCGGAAACCGTCAACGCGGCGATCAAGGGCTTCGCCGACGCGGGTAGCGACGGCATCATCCAATTCTCCACCGGCGGTGCCGAATTCGCCTCCGGACTCGGGATCAAGGACATGGTCACCGGGTCGGTGGCGCTGGCCGAGTTCGCCCACGTCGTCGCCGCCAAGTACGACATCACCGTCGCGCTGCACACCGACCACTGCCCCAAGGACAAGCTCGACGGCTTCGTCCGGCCGCTGCTGGCCATCTCGGCCGAGCGCGTCGCCCGCGGCGAGAACCCGCTGTTCCAGTCACACATGTGGGACGGCTCCGCGGTGCCCATCGACGAGAACCTGCAGATCGCACAGGAACTGCTGAAGCTGACGTCGGCCGCGAACATCATCCTCGAGGTCGAGATCGGCGTCGTCGGCGGTGAAGAGGACGGCGTCGAGGCCGAGATCAACGAGAAGCTGTACACCAGCTCCGAGGACTTCGAGAAGACCCTCGATGCGCTGGGCTCCGGCGAGAACGGCAAGTACCTGCTGGCCGCCACCTTCGGCAACGTGCACGGCGTCTACAAGCCGGGCAACGTCAAGCTCAAGCCCGAGGTGCTGGCCGAGGGCCAGCGGGTGGCCGCCGCCAAGCTCGGACTGGCCGAGGGCTCCAAGCCGTTCGACTTCGTCTTCCACGGTGGTTCGGGCTCGCTGAAGTCCGAGATCGAGGACTCGCTGCGCTACGGCGTGGTGAAGATGAACGTCGACACCGACACCCAGTACGCATTCACCCGTCCGGTGGCGGCGCACATGTTCACCAACTACGACGGCGTTCTGAAGATCGACGGCGAGGTCGGCAACAAGAAGGTCTACGACCCGCGCAGCTACCTGAAGAAGGCCGAGGCTTCGATGACCCAGCGCGTCATCGAAGCGTGCAACGACCTGCACAGCACCGGGCGCAGCGTCTCGGCGGGCCTGTCCAGCTAGATCAACACCGCCGACTGGCCAGTTACGACACGAGAATCGCGAGATTCCGTGTCATAGCTGGCCATTCGGCGTTCATGGCCGAATGGCCGCGGGTCAGGAGCACCGTCCCCAGCACCGCCACGGCCGCGATGGCCGCGATCACCAGCACGAGCGCGATGACCCAGCCCCAGCTGCGCCGGTCCTTCGGGGCCTTGACGGCGCCCGGGATCAGCTGCGGTGCGGCCGGCGGCATCAGCTCGGTTTCCGGGTCCGGGAGCGGGGTGATGATCTGCGTCTTGCCGTCGAAGCTCGACGGCGCGGTGAAGCGCCGCACCGGGATGGTCGGGTCCGTCGCCGGATCGGCGGGCTCGAAGATTTCGGTTGCCGCCGCGGCGTCGTCGTCGGCTGTCGAGGCAGTGCGCGGATTCGCGTCGCGACGGTCGTCCGGTCCCGTCGGATTCGACATGGCGGCTGGGTTCGACATGGGGGTGTCTGTCCTCCCGATCAAAGTCGCGCACTGGGGCCGATGCGCCCGTTGCCGGCCGCGACGTCCTACCTGGAGCTTAATCGCCCGCCTGCGGGATCTCAGCGAGCGGCCGCACGGCACAATGGCGCCATGACGCGAATGGGTGATCTGCTGGGTCCGGAGCCGGTGCTGCTGCCTGCCAACTTCGAGGCTGAGGACGCTCTGGCCGCGGGCACGTCCGCGACCGACGTTGCTGCGGCGCACCCGACCGCGTCGATCGCCTGGGCCGCCCTGGCGGAGGCCGCGCTGGCCGACGGCCAGACCATCACCGCGTACGCCTACGCCCGCACGGGCTACCACCGCGGCCTGGACCAGCTCCGCCGCAACGGCTGGAAGGGCTTCGGCCCGGTGCCGTTCGCACACGAACCGAACCAGGGTTTCCTGCGTTGTGTGGCCGTGCTGGCCAAGGCCGCGGGGGCGATCGGGGAGCAGGACGAGCACCTGCGCTGCCTGGACCTGCTGGACGACTGCGATCCGGCAGCCCGTGGCGAGCTGGGTCTCTAGCTAGTCCATCTCACAGTGGCAGGCGCCGTCGGCCGGCGGTTCCACCTGAACGGTGGCGTGGTCCAGCCCGCGGGCGGCCAGCACGGCGCGGGCCGACTCCAGGACGCGCGCCGAATCCTCGGCGGACGTCAGGTGCGCGGTGGCCATGTCCTTGCCGGGCACCAGGGTCCACACGTGCAGGTCGTGCACATCGGTGACGCCGTCGACGGCGGCCAGCGCGGAGCGCAGTTCGTCGACGTCGATGTGGCTGGGTGAGGACTCCGACAGGATGCGCAGGGCGGCCCGGGCCAGCGCGATGGCCCGCGGCAGCACCCACAGCGCGACTAGGACGGCGACGACGACGTCGGCGTACGGCCAGCCGGTGGTGACGTTGACGATGCCCGCGATCAGGACGCCGACGCTGCCGACGGTGTCCGCGACGACCTCCATGTAGGCGCCCTTGACCGCGAGGCTGCTGTCGGCGTCGGAGCGCAGCAGCAGGACGACGACGAGGTTGGCGAGCAGCCCCGCGAGCGCGACGACGATCATCGGCACACCGGGAATCTCCGGCGCGTTCCCGAGGCGCTCGAACGCCTCGTAGAGGATGAACGCCGCGACGCCCATCAACAGCGCCGCGTTGGCCACCGCGGTGAACACTTCGGCGCGGTGCCAGCCGTAGGTGCGGGCGGCCGAGGTCGATCCGCGGCGGGCGAGCAGGACGGCGCCCAGGCCCATGAACATCGCGACCAGGTCGGTGAGCATGTGGCCGGCGTCGGCCAGCAGCGCGATCGAGTTGATCATCAACGCAGTGGTCAGCTCGATGACGAAGAAGACGCCGAGTACTGCCGCGGCGATGATCATGCGACTGGCGCGCGTGTTCGCCCCGTGGTTGTGGTCGTGTCCGGCACCCATGCCAGAAATATATGCAGAACTACGCATATGTCGCAAGGCCTACGCCTCGCGGGGGTGCTACCAGGCGGACCAGAACCTGGTCAGCGCGCTGCCGATCATCGCAAGGCGCGGCGGCACCCCGGTCAGGCTGACGGCGGAGTAGACGACGTTGAAGAACAACCGGTTCAGCTCCGGGATGATCAGCAGCAGCATCAGCAGCAGGAAGCCCCACTGCCGGGCGGGGAGCAGGGCGCGCTGCGTGTCGGGGCTCAGGTGCGGTTCCAGCGCGCCGTAGCCGTCCAGGCCGGGGATCGGCAACAGGTTCAAGAACAGCGCGGTGACCTGCAAGAACCCCAGGAAAGCCAGGCCCGCCCAGAACACCGGATGGTCGCTGTCGAACAGCGCCGCGGTGCTGACCAGCAGGACGACGGCCAGCACCAGGTTCGCGAACGGGCCGGCCAGGCTGACCAGGGTGCGCTGGCGCGGCGTCATGTACTCGGTGCGCACGTACACCGCGCCGCCGGGCAGGCCGATGCCGCCGAGGGCGATGAACAGCGCGGGCAGGCCCAGGGACAGCAGCGGGCTGGCGTACTTCGCCGGGTTCAGCGTGAGGTAGCCGCGCAGTTCCACGTCGCGGTCACCGAACCGCCAGGCGGTGTAGGCGTGGCCGAATTCGTGCAGGCAGAGCGAGACGGTCCAGCCTGCGATGACGAACACGAAGACGCCCGCGTAGGCCAGTGGCCGGACCTCGGCACCGCAGAACCAGGCAACGGCGCCACCGGCGATGGTCAGGGCCACGATCGCCCAGAAGACGGGGCTGGGACGGACTGCGCGCCGCACAGGCATGGTCATGACTGCAAACTAGCCGACTCGCAGCCAACCCTGGATGTGGCGGTAGAACGCCGACCGCCGCGCCGGGCGGGCGGTCGCCACGCCGTCGCGTTCCACCAAAACTCCGGTGCTCCCGAGTTGCGCGGCGCGGCCTGCCACCCAGCCCCGCCCGAGCCCCGAACGCCCGGCCCCGAGGGCCCGCGCCCGCAGTCCCGGCATGCCTGGCAATGGTTCGATCACGACGCCCTTCGACTCGCCGTCGAACAGCACCGTGTCGTCGACGACGGCCTCTCCGGTGATGGCGTCGGCGGCCGACGGCAGCCAGCGCGCGGACCGCACGATCACCGCGCCGGTCTCGTCCCGGATCAGTGGAACACGTTGGGCGACACCGCCTCTGGCGCGGCGTGCGGCACCCCAGCCGCCGCGGGACAGGGGTGGGACGAAGCCGACCTCGACGTCGAGCCGGTCGTCGCGCAGCAGCCGGGCCAGGGTGGCCGACAGGTCGGCATGACCGCCGACGACGATCACCCGGACGGCGTCATCGGGGATCGTCGGAGCGCCTGCCGACGGCACGGTGACGGCCGTCAGATCCGCCAGCGCACGGGGGATCCTGCGGTCGCCGAAGACCAGCGCCACGACATCACCGGAGGCCTCTCTGGCGGTCAAGGCCTCTCCTCTCGTCCTGCTGGGATAAGGTTGCTCACCGGCTGCCACTGTATTCAGGCAGGTGATGCGGGAGGCAAAACGATGCCGGCAATCGTGCTCATCGGGGCCCAATGGGGTGACGAGGGCAAAGGTAAGGCCACCGATCTACTCGGTGGACGTGTGCAATGGGTGGTTCGCTACCAAGGCGGCAACAACGCCGGGCACACGGTGGTACTGCCCACGGGGGAGAACTTCGCTCTTCACCTCATCCCGTCGGGCATCCTGACACCCGGGGTCACCAACGTCATCGGCAACGGTGTCGTGGTGGATCCGGGCGTGCTGCTCAGCGAGCTGTCAGGGCTCGAGGACCGCGGTGTGGACACCTCGAAGCTCATGATCTCGGCTGACGCGCACTTGCTGATGCCGTACCACGTGGCGATCGACAAGGTCACCGAGCGGTACGCGGGCAGCAAGAAGATCGGCACCACCGGTCGCGGTATCGGTCCCTGCTACCAGGACAAGATCGCGCGCATCGGCATCCGGGTGGCCGACGTCCTCGATGAGGAGCAGCTCGCCAACAAGGTCGAGGCCGCTCTCGAGTTCAAGAACCAGGTGCTGGTCAAGATCTACAACCGCAAGGCCCTCGACCCGGCTGAGGTCGTCGAGAGCCTGCTGGAGCAGGCAGAGGGCTTCAAGCACCGCATCGCGGACGCCCGGCTGCTGCTCAACGAGGCGCTGGAGCGCGGCGAGACGGTTCTGCTGGAGGGCTCGCAGGGCACCCTGCTCGACGTCGACCACGGCACCTACCCGTTCGTGACGTCGTCCAACCCGACTGCGGGTGGCGCGGCGGTCGGCTCGGGCATCGGCCCGACCCGGATCACCACGGTGCTGGGCATCCTGAAGGCGTACACCACGCGCGTGGGCTCGGGCCCGTTCCCGACGGAGCTGTTCGACGAGTACGGCGCCTACCTGTCCAAGACGGGCGGCGAGGTCGGCGTGACCACCGGCCGGGCCCGGCGCTGCGGCTGGTTCGACGCCGTCATCGCCCGGTACGCGACCCGGGTCAACGGCATCACCGACTACTTCCTGACCAAGCTGGACGTGCTGTCCAGCCTGGAGACGGTGCCGATCTGCGTCGGCTACACCGTCGATGGCAAGCGCACCGACGAGATGCCGATGACGCAGGCCGACATCGCCCGCGCCGAGCCGATCTACGAGGAACTGCCGGGCTGGTGGGAGGACATCTCCGGGGCCCGCGAGTTCTCGGATCTGCCCGCCAAGGCGCAGGACTACGTGCTGCGGCTGGAGGAACTCGCCGGAGCGCATGTGTCGTGCATCGGCGTCGGTCCCGGCCGGGACCAGACGATCGTGCGCCGGGACATCCTCGGGTGACCGAAGGATTCATCGACCAGCACGGCGGGTTCCCACGATTCGAGGTTGCCGACCCCGGCCCGGGGTTCGGCCGCTTCCTCGAGGGCATGCGGCGGCTGCAGGATTTGGCGGTCTCGGCCAATCCGGACAGCGACACCTGGGACGACGCCGCCGACCGCGTCGAGGAACTGGTCAAGCTGCTCGCGCCGTTCCAGGCAGCTGAAGGCGTCGGCCCGGCCATCCGGGTGCCGTCGCTGCCGGGCGCCGGCAGCCTGCTGATGCCGCCGTGGAAGGTCACGAAGTTCTCGCCTGAGGGCGTCGAAATGCAGGTCGAGTTCAGCCGCTATCACGTGGGCGGCAACTACGCCGTGCACGGCGGGGTGCTGCCGCTGCTGTTCGACCAGGCTTTCGGCATGCTGATCCACGCGGTCAGTCGGCCGATGAGCCGCACGGCGTACCTGCATGTCGACTACCGCAAGGTCACCCCGATCGACACGGTGCTGACCGCCAAGGCACGCGTCACCGAGGTCGAGGGCCGCAAGACGTTCGTCGCTGCCGACCTGTTCGACCCCGAGGGCAACCTGCTGGCCGAGGCCAATGGCCTGATGGTCAGCCTGCTGCCCGGCCAGCCTTAGCGGTCGGCGCGTAGTCCGGGCCACCAGATGCGGGGGCCGATCAGGGTGAACAGCGCCGGGATGATGACGGTGCGCACCACGAAGGTGTCCAGCAGGATGCCGAGGCCGACGATGATGCCCAGCTGGGTCAGCACGATCAGCGGCAGCACGCCCAGCACGCAGAACACCGCGGCCAGCACGATGCCGGCGCTGGTGATCACCGCGCCCGTCGCCGAGACCGCCCGCACGATGCCCTGCCGGTTGCCGAATTCCGGGGTTTCTTCCTTGGCCCGGGTCACCAGGAAAATGGTGTAGTCGACGCCGAGCGCGACCAGGAACAGGAACGCGAACAGCGGAGTCCCGTTGTCTAGTGCGGGGAATCCGAACAGGTGCACGCTGGCCCAGCCGCCGACGCCGAGCGCGGCCAGCGCGCTGAGCACCGTCACCGCCACCAGGATCAGCGGTGCCAGGGCCGAGCGCAGCAAGACGTAGAGGACGGCGAGCACCACCAACAGGATCGCCGGGATGACGATCCGCCGGTCGTGCTGCGCTGCCGCCGCGGCGTCGCGGGCCTGCGCGTCGGGGCCACCGACCACGGCGTCAGCGTCGAGTTGGTGCACCGAATTACGAAGGGCATCAACGGTTGTGAATGCATCTGGGGACGCGGGTGCGGCAGCCAGCACCACCGACCATTGATTCAGGCCCGAGGCCGAGTGCCCCGCCGGCGTCGCCGACACCACGCCGGGCGTGCGGGTGATGGCCTCGGCGACCTCGGGGGCAGCTGCGATGACGGTGGTCGGGTTGGTCAGGCCGCTGGGGAAGTGCGCGGCGAGGGTGTCGTAGCCGGCGACGGACTCGGCTTGGACCCGGAACTGCTGGGTCTGCGACAGGCCGACGGGCAGGTTCACCAGCCCGGCGCACAGCACGGCCAGGCCGGCCAGCGCCAGTGTGGCGACGCGGCCGGGCCGGTGGGAGACCCCCGCGGCGATGCGGTGCCAGACGCCGCTTTCGGTGAGTGGCATGGCGTGCGAACCGGTTTCGGGGATGAAGGGCCAGAACAGCCGGCGGCCGAACAATCCCAGCAGCGGCGGCAGCACCAGCAAGACGAACACGGCGGCGACCACCAGGCCGGCCGCGGCCTGCACGCCGAGGCTGCGGTTGGTCGGCGCCGAGGCGAGCAACAGCGTCAGCAGTGCCAGCACCACGGTGGCGTTGCTGGCCAGGATCGCCGGGGCCGCGGCTCGCCATGCCACCCGTAGCGCATCCCGATGGTCACGGCGCAGCGACAGCTCCTCGCGGTAGCGCGAAATCAGTAGCAGCGCATAGTTGGTGCCCGCTCCGAACACCAGCACGCTGGTGATGCCCGCCGTCGAACCGTCGGGATTCAGTCCCGTCGCGGCGGCCACCGCGGTGCCGACGACGGCGCCCACCTGATCGGCGAAGCCGATCACCAACAGCGGGATCAGCCACAGCACGGGGGAGCGGTAGGTGACGATCAGCAGCAGCGCCACCACGGCGGCGGTCACCGCCAACAGCGTGAAGTTCGCTCCGGCAAAGGAATTGGCGATGTCGGCGCCGAACGCCGGTCCGCCGGTGACCTGTGCCCGCAGTCCGTCGGGCAGCGACGTCGATACCTGTGACCGCAGGTCGTGGACCGCGTCGCGGAGGTCGAAGCCGGACAGGTCCGTCGCCAGCGGCGCGACTCGCAGCGCCGCCTTGCCGTCGGTCGATACCTGCGCGCCGGCACCTGCGGCGGCGATATCGGCCGGGGTCAAGGGTGCGTCGTCGGTGCGGGTCACCACGATGATCGCCGGCGCGGTCTCGCCACCCGGGAATTGGGCGCGCAACGCGTCGGCGCGGGCGGACTCGGCACTGGCCGGCACGGCCACCGGCGACTTCGACGATGACTCCCCGGTGCCGAGCAGGGCCATTGCCAGACCGGAGAGCACCAGGACGATCAGGGCTGATGCCCATGCGATACGAGTGGACACCCCGAAAATATTTCAGATACTTAACTATTAATCAAATGAACTTCATGGACGCTATGCTCTCCGCGTGCCAACGCCGCCGGACCGCTCCGACCTGGAAGCGCAGATCTCGGCCGACGTGCGGGCGCTGACGGCCGAATCCGACCAGATCGGCCGGGCCTTCGCTGTCCAGAACGAACTGGGCGCCAATGACTTTCGGGCATTGCTGCACATCATGGTCGCCGAATCCGCGGGCACGCCGTTGACGGCAGGCGAGCTGCGCAAGCTGATGGGCACCTCTGGTGCGGCCATCACCTACCTGGTGGAGCGGATGATCGGCTCGGGACACCTGCGCCGCGACGCCGATCCCGCCGACCGGCGCAAGGTCATCCTGCGGAACGCCGACAAGGGCCTCGCCACCGGCCGGGAGTTCTTCAGCCCGCTGGCTCGGCTCAACACCCAGGCCCTGGCCGACCTGCCCGATGCTGACCTGGCGGCGGCACACCGGGTCTTCGTGGCGCTCACCGGCGCGATGCGGGCGTTCCGTGCCGACAGCGCCCCCGGTGAGCCGTGATCACACCGCGGACGAGGCCTTGAGGGCGTCCACGTCGGCTCTGAGCGCGGCCAGTGCGTCCACCACGGTGAGATTCTGGCCGGCCGCGTTATGGCCGAGCTGCGGCCAGCCTTTCAGGTTCGGGCCGCGGAGCTGGGTCTGGATGTCCTGCACGATGGCCAGGATCTGGTTGAGGGTTGCGGTGGTGGGGTCGGGCTGGGTCACGGTTCCTCCTTGCAGGAGTGAGATGAGTTGATCGAGGGTGCCCTGGAATGCGTTGCAGTCCACCGACAGGCTCCCGATCTGGGCGGCGTCGGTGAACTGCAGGATCTGCGGGGTGGCGCCGCCGTACGGGAACCAGTAACGCTGATTGTCGTTGCCGGGATAGAGGTTTGACGCATAGCCGGTGCCGTTGACGTAGTTCGACGCGATCAGTCCGGGCACTTTGGACAGATCGGGGGAGCCGATCTGTTGCCAGTACCAGTGCGGGATGTACGACAGCGAGATGGTCACCCCGACGTTGTTGAAGGCGTTGACCACCGCCCAGAAGTTGTTGATGTCACCGGAATTCGCCTCGAAGTCGAGCATCGCGTACTCGCCGCCATGATTGCTGAGCCAGGTCTGGGCCTGCGCGGCCGGGCTGTTGGTGGTGACGTAGTGATAGCCGATGTGCGGAAAGTGGTTGTCCCGGCACCACTGTGCGATCACCGGCCAGTACGGGTCCCGGTAATAGCTGCCTTCGGACACCTTCTGCTCGATCCAGGAAAAGCCCTGGCCGGGCAGTGCGGAGACGAAGGCGATGGCGTCGCCGGCCGAACGAAAGTTGTTGTTCGATGTGTCCGGTCCGTACAGGGTCATGACGTCGGCCCCTGATCCACCAGTGTCCAGCTCGTCGTGCTCGCCAAAGCTTTTGTGTCGGCGGTGGATCCGTCGCTCAGCTGCACCGTCCATTGCAGCAAGCCGTCGGGATCATGCGTTGACGTGGCGATCGCGCCCGCTTGTTCGTATACCTCGCCCAGGGCTTCGGGTTTGCCCGCGGTGTTGATGGCGAATCCTCGCATTCTGCCGTGGAAGCATTGTCCCGCTTCGATTCTCGTTGACGCTCAGTGTCGAAGGGCACTTTCCACGATAGCGCGATCTCCGCTGCCGGGTTCGGTCAGGCGTTCTCCAACTCGGCGATCACGATCTTCTTCTGCCGCATCATCGTCTGGATCTGTGCGGGCCGGCCCAGCAGTTGATCCATGTTCGCCGGGATGATCTGCCAGCTGATCCCGAAGCGGTCCTTGCACCACCCGCATTGCTCGGACTCGGGTACGTGCGAGAGCTTGGACCAGTAGCGGTCGATCTCGTCCTGGTCGGCGCATTCGACGACGAACGAGATGGATTCGTTGAAGGTGAACAGCGGTCCGCCGTCGAGGCAGACGAAATCGACGCCGTTCAAGCTGAATCGGCCATTGAGCACCTTGCCCGCCATGCCGGCGAAGTGTTCGTCGAGGGCCTCGTCCGGGTATTCCTCCACCGAGATGATCCGCGAATTCGGAAACACCTCGACGTAGTAGTCCATGGCCTCGCGGGCCTGGTCGTTGAACCAGAGACACGGCTGGATGGCTGTCGGCATGTCGTTTCCTTCCAGTGGTTTTCGGTGGATCAGGACAGCAGTGCGTCGATCTGGCCGAGCGCGCCGGTCATGCCTTCGACCATGCCCATCGCGGTCACCTTCTCGAGCTGTTCGAGATCGGTGAACCGGGTGACGATCGTCATCCGGGTGCCGGTGTCTATCGCGTCGAACGACACCTCCAAGCGCATGGTGGGCATCTCGGGGTCGGGCTCGCCATCCGGCTGGGAGAAGCCGTCCTCGATGAGCAGCCGGTTCGGTGCGTCGACTTCGAGCGTGGTCCACCAGCCCGGCGCGATCTCGCCCTCGGGTCCGGTCATGTGGTACCGCGACTGACCGCTCGGCGTGAGGGCGTGCCGGGTGAAGGTGGCCGGCCAGGTCGGCGGGCCCCACCAGCGTTCCAGCTGGCGCGGGTCTTCCCACACCTGCCAGACCCGCGCCGGCGGCGCGGCGAACTCGGCCACGAAGGTCATGGTGAGGGCTTGCGGGTCGGCTGCGCTGCTGAGCACCGTCATCGGTGGTCCTTTCGTTTTGTGCTGCTTGATGTTCGGTGGGGCGGGTAACCGTCTTCGGCGAGGATCGCCTCGATGGTCGCGGCGCGGTCGTGCCATAGCGCCGCGTAACGCTCCAGGAGCACGCCCGCGCGGTGCAGGGTTTCGGGCACCGCACGGACGAGTTGTTCCCGGCCGCGGCGCTCTTTATGCACCAACGCCGCGGAGGCCAGTACGGCAACGTGTTTCTGCACCGCGGCGAAGCTCATGTCGTAGCCGCGCGCGAGTGCGCTCACCGACTGGTCGCTGCGCATCGTCCGGGCGACGATGTCGCGGCGCGTGGCATCCGCCAATGCGTGGAAGATCTTGTCGATCTCCGCATCGGTGAACGAGTCTGGAAAAGTATCTACAACCATTTGGTTGTAGATTAGGACGGTTGGGTGGCGGCGTCAAGGGCTGGTGCGAAAACGCGTTCACCCGGAATCCTTGGCTCACTTGTGCGAGTGGCTTGCGCCCTCATTTCCGACTCAACCCGGATCGGCGGCCCGACGCCGTTGACTCTGAACTGAGGGCGTAAAAGTTCGAGTAGCGGGGTGCGTAGACGCAAAGTCAACGGCCACAACGCTTTTGCTAGTCAAATGCCCAGCGCCGAGTCTGGCTGGGTGGCGCGAAACCTCGGGAAATCGCCGTGTGCTCAGGTTCGCCGAGCGAGCTTCGGCGCACTGCCCACGCCAAGCGAGCGTCACTCCCGGTTCAGCGCAGCCTCTTCGAGGTCCAGCCCGTGCAGCACTGACCGCAGGACTTCGTCGTCGATGTTCCCGGCGTCGCGTTCGGCGATGAACGTCGCGCGCTCGGCCGCCAGCATCTCCAACCGCAGGCGCCGCATGGCCGACGCCGGGCTTTCGCCGATGTCGTCGTCGCTGCGGCCCAGTCGCTCCCAGACCGCGTTGCGACGCCGGTCGTTCCAGCTCTGCAGTACCTCGCCGACGTGCTGTTGGGCGCTGGAATCGCTACTGCGGGCCAGCAATTCGTCGAGCCGGTCGGCGGCCGCCGCGGCTGCGCGACTCGACGCCGCGGCCTGTTCCAAAGCGTCCTGATGGGCCTCGGCTTCGCTTTGGACGTCGAGCATTCGGATCAGCCACGGCAGCGTCAGACCGTGCAACAGCAGCGTGCCGATCACCACGACGAAGGTCAGGAACACCAGCTGCGCGCGCCCCGGGAAGGGTTCGCCGCTCATGGTCACCAGTGGCACACCGAACGCCGCGGCCAGTGAGACCACACCGCGCATCCCCGCCCAGGCCACGATGAAAACCTGCGACGCCGTCGGTCTGGGTTCCCGTTCCCGGATGCCGCGGAACAGGACGCGCGGCGTGTAGGCCATGACGTACACCCAGACGATGCGGACCCCGATCACCGTGGCCAGCACCGCGGCCGACGCCACGGCCAGGGTGACGGCACGGATACCGGTCAGCTCGTCGACGACGGTCGGCAGCTGCAGGCCGATCATCAGGAACGCGAAGGACTCCAGCACCAGCTGGATCGACTTCCAGACCGCGTCGTCCTGCAGCCGGGTGGCGTAGGACGCCCGCGTGGCGCGCTGTCCGAGTAGCAGCGCGGCGACCACGACTGCGATCACCCCGGAGCCGTGCACCTCCTCGGCCACCCAGTAGATGAAATACGGCGCGACGAGCCCGATGGCGCTCTCCACCAGTGGATCGTCCAGCCAGGTCCGGATGAACTCGATGAACCACCCGATCAGTCCGCCGATCACGACGCCGCCTACCGCGGCCAGCGCGAAGGTGCCCAGCGCGCCCTGCCACGTCGCCGCTGCGCCGATGGCAGCGGCCAGCGCGACCTTGTACGCGGTGAGTGCCGTCGCGTCGTTGAGCAGGCTCTCGCCGCCGAGCAGCGTCATGATCTGGCGCGGCAGTCCCAGCCGGCGGCCGATGGCCGCGGCAGACACCGCGTCGGGCGGCGCGACGATCGCGCCCAGAGTGAGAGCTGCTGCGACCGTCAGCTCCGGAACGGTATGGAAAGCGACGAACCCGACCACCAACGTGGTGGCCAGCGGCAGGCCGACCGCCAGCAGCCCGATGGCGCGGACGTTCTTGCGCAGGGCCAGGTAGCTGCTCTCCAGCCCGGCCGACCACAGCAGCGGCGGCAGCACCACGAACATGACCAATTGCGGCTGCATCTCGATCGCCGGCACGCCCGGAATCAGCCCGACGGCGAGTCCCGCGACGACGAGTCCCAACGGTGCCGAGACGTCATATCGGCGGGCCAGCGCAGCCAACAACACCGAGGCCACCAGCACTGCCAGCAGTGGGGCACCCATGTCCTCAAACCTCCTCGGTCAGCCAGCCCTATCCTTGTTCAACATGCTGGGGAAATGGATGCAGTCACGGGCAACACGTCCGCGCGAAGAAAATTCCCCGACCACCTGCGCGCACCTCGCCGACGCGGTCGGTCAAGCTGAACCGGAGCCGCAGACGCCTGGGCGCTGTGGTGACTGTGCGGCACTTGGGGAGGATACGTGGGCACACCTGCGGATGTGTCTGACCTGCGGACAGGTCGGCTGTTGCGATTCCAGTCCGCACCAACACGCCAATGAGCATTACCGCCGCACCGGTCATCCGGTGATGCGGTCGGTCGAGCCGGGGGAGAGCTGGCGATGGTGCTACGTCGACATCAGATTGGGTTGACGCGGCGAGCGAAGCGACGGGGAGATTGGCTGATGAGTTGGTAGACCGGACAACGGTTCTGGTACTCGGCACCGGTGAGTTGAGCAGTGAGCTGGTGCTGTCCTTCCAGCGGCTGGGGACGCGGGCGACCGCGGTGGCCGCGCCCGCCGGGGCGGCAGCACTGCGGGCCCTGATCGACAGGCACACGCCGCAGTTGGTGGTGGTCCAGTCGGCGGTGGCGGACCTGGCGGCCGACGTCGTGGCGGGGTTGGCCGGGCTCGACGAGGTTGCAGTGTTCCCGACGCCGACTGCTCTGCGGCTCGCGTCCGATCGCGAGGCGCTGCGCACCTTGGCGGCCAACGAGCTGGGGCTGCCGACGGCGCCGTTCTGGTTCGCCGGATCGGTCGACGAGCTCACCGCGGTGGCCGAGCACGCCGGGCTGCCGCTCACGGTGTCACCGGCCGCGAACACCGAAGGTGCGGGCCGCTCGGTGCTGTCCCGCCCCGAAGACGTCGACGTCGCCTGGCACCGTGCGGTGGCGGCGGGCAGTGACCGGGTGATGGCCGAGACGGCCGTCGACGTGGCCGTCGAGTTCACCATGCTGACGGTGCGGACCCAGGGCCCGGCCGGCCCGGTGGTGCAGTTCTGCGAGCCCATCGGTCACCGCCGCGACAACGGCGGTCCGCTGGAGCTGTGGCAGCCGCAGCTGCTGTCGGAGTCGGCGCTGGACGCGGCCCGCTCGATCGCGGCCCGGATCGTCAACAAGCTCGGTGGCACGGGGCTGTTCACCGTCGACCTGCTGCTCGGCACCGACGCGGAATCGGGGGCCGAGGAGGTGTACTTCGCGACGGTCCATCCGATGCTCACCGGCGCCGGGTTCGTGACGACGCGGTCGCAGCGGCTGTCGCAGTTCGATCTGCACGCGCGGGCGATCCTCGGCCTGCCGGTCGACACCATCATGATCTCGCCGGCGGCCGGTGAGGTCAGCCGCCCGTCGTCGGACAAGGCGGCGGTCGGGCGCGCACTGTCCGACGCGCTGGCTGTCGCCGAGAGCGACGTACGCCTCTCCGGCGAGGTGTGTGTGGCTTTGGCGACGGCGCCGGACGTGGTTCGGGCGCGTGACCGTGCGCATCAGGTGGCCGCCGTGCTCAACCATGCAGCGGCGATCAACCAGACAGGGAAGTGATATGACCGAATCGGAATCGCACCCGCGCCAGACCCTGGGGCCGTTCCTGGCCGCGCTGGCGCTCATTGTGGTCCTCGTGGTCATAATCGCGGTGCTGAACGCGATCGGGGTGTTCGGCCGGAATGATCCGACGCCGGAGCAGCTGGTGCGCACCGCGGTCGTCGGCCAGAACGACGGGCTGCAGCGCAAGGACTATGCGCGCTTCCAGACGTACACCTGCAAGGCGCAAGCCGGCACCGAGGCGGATGTGCTTGCCCAGCAACAGGATTCGGCGGCCAAGAACGGGCAGCGCTACGTCGACGAAGTGACGGACATCAAGTTCGACGGCCAGCAGGCCACCGCGGTGCTGATGTACCACTTCGACAAGACGCCGGACCAGAAGCCCACGGCGCCCGTGGTGCTGGTGAACGAGGACGGCGCATGGAAGGTGTGCTCGCCGGTCCCGAGCTAGTTTGTGACAGACTCGCATCCGTGAGCTACGCGGGAGATATCACGCCGCAGCAGGCCTGGGACCTGCTCAGTGACAACCCCGAGGCGGTGCTTGTCGACTGCCGGACCGACGCCGAATGGCGTTGGGTGGGCGTGCCTGACATCTCCAGCCTCGGTCGTGACGTTGTGTACATCGAGTGGGTGTCCGGCGACGGCAGGCGCAACGACGGATTCGTCGACGACCTGCTGGCCGCCGGCGTGACACCCGGCGAGCGGCCGGTGGTGTTCCTCTGTCGCTCGGGTAACCGTTCCATCGGTGCCGCCGAGGCCGCGACCGCGGCGGGCATCGGCCCGTCGTACAACGTGCTCGACGGTTTCGAGGGCAACCTCGACGGACAGCGGCATCGCGGTGGCAGCGGTTGGCGCGCCATCGGACTGCCGTGGGTTCAGTCGTGAGGGGCCTCAACGCCGACGGTGTGCCCTCGGTCCGGGTCCCGGCGCCGCTACCGGACGGCGTCGGCCAGGCGACCATCGGCGTGCGCGGCGGACTGCTGCGGTCCGAGTTCGAGGAGACCGCCGAGGCGATGTACCTCACCTCGGGGTACGTCTACGAGTCGGCGGCTGCCGCGGAGCAGGCGTTCACCGGCGAGATCGATCGCTACGTCTACTCGCGCTACGGCAACCCGACCATCCAGATGTTCGAGGAACGGCTGCGGCTCATCGAAGGCGCGCCCGCTGCTTTTGCGACCGCGACCGGCATGGCCGCGGTGTTCACCGCACTCGGTGCGCTGCTCGCCTCCGGTGACCGGTTGGTCGCGGCGCGCAGCCTGTTCGGGTCGTGCTTCGTGGTGTGCAACGAGATCCTGCCGCGCTGGGGTGTGGAGACAGTCTTCGTCGACGGTGATGACCTGTCGCAGTGGGAGGAAGCACTGTCGGTGCCGACGACCGCGGTGTTCTTCGAGACGCCGTCCAACCCGATGCAGTCGCTGGTGGACATCGCCGCGGTCTCCGAGCTGGCGCATGCGGCCGGTGCGAAGGTGGTGCTGGACAACGTCTTCGCGACGCCACTGCTGCAGCAGGGCATGCAGCTCGGTGCCGACATCGTCGTGTACTCGGGAACCAAGCACATCGACGGCCAGGGCCGGGTGCTCGGCGGCGCCATCTTGGGCGACAAGGAGTTCATCAACGGACCGGTGCAGCAGCTGATGCGGCACACGGGTCCGGCGATGAGCGCGTTCAACGCCTGGACGATGCTGAAAGGTCTTGAGACGCTGGCTATTCGGGTCGACTACTCGAACCGTTCCGCGCAGCGGGTGGCCGAATTCCTGGAAGGTGTGCGCGGCGTGAACTGGGTGAAATACCCGTTCCTGCAGTCACATCCGCAGCACGACCTGGCCAAGCGGCAGATGAGCGGTGGCGGCACCGTCGTCACGTTCGAACTCGATGGCGGCAAGGACCGGGCATTCGAGGTGCTCGACAAGCTGCAGGTCGTCGATATCTCGAACAACCTCGGTGACTCCAAGACGCTGATCACCCACCCGGCCACCACCACGCACCGGGCGATGGGGCCGGAGGGTCGGGCCGCGATCGGGCTGGGCGACGGTGTGGTGCGGATTTCCATCGGGCTCGAGGGCACCGAGGATCTGATCACCGACCTGGACCAGGCGCTGAGCTAGGGGGGATTCGGATGTCCAAGCAGTCCGCAACCAAGAAGGCCCGGCGGAAGAAGCGGCAGACCACGCGGAACGCCAACTGGCTGCCTGACGAGGTGCATGCCGAGGTCGAGGCCGTCGGGCGGATCGCGGGCGAAATCCTGCCGCGCGGTTGGGTATTCGATTCCGACTACTCCAACGACGAATACCTGATCTGGTACTACCCGCCGTCGGGCTTCGAATCCACCGAGGACGATCCGCGCGAGTTGGTGACCAGGATCTGGGTCTCCGATCCGGACCAGCCACAGCTGATCCTCGTCGGCACCGAAGAGGACGGCGCGATCTACAGCTTCACCGTCGAGCAGTTGATGGCGAACCTGGACGTCATCGAGGCCTACCGCGTCGGGGATCCCGCGCCGCAGTTCTGATCTCGGTCAGCTGACGCTAGGTGTTTGAGCGTGCGTCTACGCAGACGCCTACTCGGACTCTGTCCGCGTGGATGAACACTCGACGCGCCCTGGGTAATTGCTTGTCGAGTGCCCGGCTATTGGGTGGCCGGGCCCAGCTGTTGACCACTGTGGAGCGCGGGCCTACGCCGAGCGTGCAGCTTTAGTCGCTCGAACCGCGAATTCCGTGCCAAAAGCTGCACATTCGACATAGTGCTCCCGGGGAACATGCGGTGTCGCCATCTGTAAGCCGTAGTCGGCCCTTCGCTCACTGATTGACTGTGAATCTACGCAGACGCCTACTCGGCTTTGGTCTGCGTGGATGAACACTCAACGCGCACGGTGAGTCTGCGACTCATCAGGCCGGCGAGACCTGATAGTGCGCTATCTGCCAGCCGTTGTCGTCTTGTGTGACAAGGACACTCAGGTTGAGGCTGATGACTTTCCCGTCGGGCAGGGTGAAATCCGCCCGGGTGTAGGCCAGAACGACACCGTCGGCGGGTTCCCGGATCTCGTTGATGCGGTAGCCCACCGTCAGCCCGACGGGCTGGGAGTCGTAGTAGTCGAAGACACCTTGGCGCCCGACGGTGTAGGGCCGAAGTCCTTGGAATATCGCGTCTTCGGTGAACACCGCGGCGACCTGGTCCGGCCGGTGGGCGGCGATGCCCGCCTGCCACCGGTCCAGGACGGAACGCACCGTCGCCGCTGCTGCAGTTCCTTCAGTGCCCGGCACTTTGACCACCATCCACATGCAGAATCTCGCCGGTGACGAATTTGGCGTGCTCCAGATATAGCACGCCGTCGACGACGTCGGAGATGTCGCCCATGTGACCGACGGGGTGCAGCGCCGACAGGAACTCGTGGGTCTCCGGCGCATGCATCGGGGTCCGGATGGTGCCCAAAGCGACTGCGTTGGCGCGGATTCCGCGGGTCGCGTACTCGACGGCCAGCGCCTTCGTCGCGGCGTTGAGGCCGCCCTTGGTCAGGGACGCCAGTGCCGACGGCACCTGCGAGTTGGCCTGGTCCACGAGGCTGGTGGAAATGGTGACGACGTGGCCGCCGTCGCCCTGGCCTTCCATCGTCCTGATGGCGGCGCGGGTCAGTTCGAAGAATCCGCGTGAATTCACCCCGGTGATGGCCTCGTAGTCCTCGTCGGTGTACTCGGTGAACGGCTTGGCGATGAAGATGCCCGCGTTGTTGACCACGGTGTCCACGCGGCCGAACTGTTCGACCGCTGCGTCGACGAGCTGCTGGCCGACACCGGGCCGGCCGATGTCACCCGCGACCGCGTGCACCATGGGGTCGTCGCTCGGCGCGATGGTGCGGGAGTTGGCGACGACGGCGTAGCCCAGCTTGCGGTATCCGTCGACCAGGGCTTCGCCGATGCCCTGGGATGCGCCGGTGATGATCGCGACGCGGGGCGTTGTGCTCATGGGGTGGTTCCTTTCGGTTGATGTTGCTGCCCTCCACAACCGCGGCCGGGGCCGGGCCGATGCCCGCGTCACGGGACGCATTGGCTCTTTACTGGTAGGTGCTGCCTACTACGCTGTGGCCATGGAACTGCGGCAACTTCGGTACTTCGTCGCCGTTGCCGATCAGCTGAATTTCGGTCGTGCTGCCGAGCGGCTCCGGATCGCCGGGCCGTCGCTGTCCCAGCAGATCAAGGCGCTCGAACGCGACCTCAAGGTGGAACTGTTCGATCGCGATCGCCGGTCGGTGCGCCTCACAGCCGCGGGGGCGTCGCTGTTGCCCCACGCCCGGTCGCTGGTGGCCCAGGCCGATGAATTCCGGAGGCGGGCAATCGGTTTGTCGAACTCGGAGCCCATTCGCATCGGCTACGTCAACTGGTGCCCGACCGATCTCGCGGAACGAGCGGCGGGCGTCGCGCAGTTGCGCGTCGACACCTGGGTGATGCCGTCACACACGCAGGCGACCCGGGTCGCGGACGGTGTCCTCGACCTGGCCATCTGCTGGGTGCAGAACGCCGACCTGGAAGCGTTGTCGCTGGAGGCGCGACTGATGGGGGTGGACCGGCTGTTCGCGTTGTGCGTCGGCACAGACGAGTCGCCGGTGGCGGCGAAAGACACTCTGGTGCTGGTGGATTCGGACACGGCGAGTTGGGAGTCGTGGAACCGCTACGGCGAGCAGTTCGCCGCGGATACCGGCGCGCGGGTGATGCGCACCGACGACGGCGGCGTCACGGGTCCGACGTTCTTCGAGCACGTCCGGCAGCTGGGCCGGCCGGTGCTCAACAACCCCCGGGGCCAGACGGATGCGCTGCCGCGAGACCTGGTGCGCCGTCCGGTGATTCAACCGACACCGCTGTGGACCTGGTCACTGGTGTGGCGGCGGGGAGAAGACAACCCGGCCGTGCACGCTGTCGTCGACGCGCTCACGCGTGACGCCGCCGCCCTGGGCATCGATGCCGCGGCGTGGCTGCCGGCCACTGATCCACATCAGCAGCGCGGCCAGGGCAGCCAGTAGCACGACGGCCGCACCGGCGAGCAGCGCCTGCTGAAATCCGTTGTGCAGCAGGGGCGCCACCGCGACCGGTCCGACGATCTGGCCCACCGAGTAGCCCGTCGTCAGGAGCGCGACGGCACCCGGGAACTGCAATGCGCGGCCCGCGGCCAGGGCCAAGGTACTGATGCCGATGAAGGTGCCGCCGAACAGGACCGCCCCGACGAGCGCGGCGGCGCTGTTACCTGTTCCCGCCCAGGCGATTCCGGCGGCCTGCAGCAACAACGCGGCGACGAGCAACGCCGCGTACGAGAAGCGGCCGGTGAAGCGTGCCCAGAGCGCTGCTGACGGTGCTGCGGCCAGGCCGACCAGCAGCCACACCGCGCTGCCGAGCCCGCCCGGTGACTGCTGCGTGACGGCGGCGACCAGGAACGTGCCCGCGATGATGTAGCCGACGCCTTCGAGGGAATAGCTGGCCATCAGCAGGACCAGTGGACCGCGGGCGCCCGCTTCGCGTTCCGCGGGAGCTGTCGCTGTCTCGCCGGATGTGCCGGGGTGCATGTGCCAGGCGCAAGCACTGAGCAGTGCGGCCAATGCGGTCGCCGCCCACCACGCGCCCTGCCAGTCTTTGGTGGCTGGCAGGGCAGCGGACAGGGCGATACCGATTCCGACGCCACTGAATGCCCAGCCGGCGTGGTGGGCCGGATGGCCGTGATCCATGAGCGTGTTGACGGCGATCACGAACACCAGCGCGCTGGCGATCCCGGCGACCAGGCGCAGGGCGCTCCATTCGATGACGTTGGTACTCAATGGCATTGCCGCCAGCGTCGCGACCAGGGCCACGAGCGACGCCCGGCAGGCGACCACGGAACGGGCGAGCCGGGGCGAGGCAGCGGCACCCACCGCGCCGATCAGGTAGCCGACGTAGTTGGCGGTGGCCAGCTGTCCCGCGGCCTGCGCCGTGAGGTCGGCGTGGGCCGTCATCAACGGCAGGATCGGCGTATAGGCGAACCGGCCGATGCCCATCGCCGCGGCCAGCGCCGCCGCGGCGCGGGCGATCGAGAGCCAGGCTGAGCTGCGCATGGCCCCATGGTGCGTGCCGGGGCCGTCCCCGGCCACGACCTATCTCCTTGCAGCTGAAAGGAATCGCCTCGCAGTCGAGCCTGGCCCTGTTGGTCCCAGGATCCACCGGAATTCCCGGTCCGGCTGCGGCGCTCCCACCTTTGCCGTACGAAGGCGGCACAGCGAAATACCTGGAACGAAGGAGCTTCACCATGGACATGAAATTCGAGATCGCGGTATTGCCCGTATCCGATGTCGACCGCGCCAAGGACTTCTACGAGTCATTGGGGTGGCGGCTGGACGCCGACGTCGCGACCACCGCGGATTTCCGGGTCATCCAGTTGACCCCGCCTGGCTCCGCCGCGTCGGTGATATTCGGTGCCGGTGTCTCAGCTGCTGCGCCCGGGTCCGTCCAGGGCCTGTACTTGATTGTCGACGACGTTGTCGCGGCGCGTGCAGAACTGGTCAGCCGGGGCATCGAGGTGAGCGAGGTCTTTCACGACGAGGATGGCGTATTCCACCGCGCCGGCACCGCCGGACGCGTCGACGGTCCCGATCCGGAGCGCCGCAGTTATGCGTCATTCGCCTCGTTCGAGGACCCGGACGGCAACGGCTGGGTGCTGCAGGAGATCACCACGCGCCTGCCGGGGCGGTAGCGGGTGGGTCAGTTCGGATCTTTTTCCACGACGCCCAACGCTGCCTGCGCGCGGTCGGTGTAGCTCTGTCGTTTGGCGGCGTCGAAGGTCATGAACACGGTGTCGAGTCCGAGCACCTTGTTCATCCAGCGGCGGCCCCGCGGGCCGAGCAGCTGTGCGCCCTGGGCGGTGAATCGGAGCGCTGCGGGCACCGAGACGTGGGTCTTGGGCTTGTTCAGCGTCTTGACGATCGCCTCGGCGATGGCTTCCGGTTCGACGGGCTTGATGGCCATGGTTTCCGATGTGCCCGAGATCAATTCGGTGCGGGTGAACGGTGGCATGACCACCGACACCTCGACTCCGTGCGGCGCGACCTCGTCGGCCAGGGCGGTGGTCAACCCCACCACGCCGAACTTCGTGGCGTTGTAGACGACCTGGCCGGGCAGCGGAATCAGGCCGGACAGCGACGCGATGTTGATGATGTGGCCGCGGCGGCGGGCGATCATCTCGGGCAGCGCCAGCTGACAGCCGGTGAGGACCCCGTAGAGGTTGACCTCCATCGCCGAGCGGATGGACTTTTCCGACTCGTCCAGGAATGGGCCGATGGGCATGACGCCGGCGTTGTTGATCAGCACGTCCAGGTGACCGGCGCCGTCGCTGCGGGCCTTGTCCAGGAATACCTCGAAGGATTCGCGGTCGGTGACGTCCAGTGGGTACCCGGTGGCCTGGCCGAGTTTGACCAGGTCGGAGACCGCCGATTCGAGCACGGCGACGTCCCGGTCACCGATGACGACGCGCGCGCCGCGGGCGAGAAGGGCCTTGGCGGTGGCGAAGCCGATGCCCCGCGCGGCTCCGGTGATCGCGATGGTCTTGCCGCTGATGTTGTCCATGGCCGCAAACTTTACACGTGTCAAGTTTTGAAATGAAGCCCATATTCGGCCGCCCCGGCGGGCTACTGTCAGGGCATGACGCGCACCCTGCGGACTCAGGTTTGTGTAGCCGGTGGTGGACCTGCGGGTCTGGTGCATGCGCTGCTGTTGGCTCGGGCCGGGATCGACGTCGTCGTGCTGGAGAAGCACAACGACTTTCTGCGGGACTTTCGCGGCGACACCGTCCACCCCACCACGTTGCGCATCATGCACGAACTGGGGTTCGTCGACGAGTTCCTGAAGTTGCCCCACACCAAGATCAACCGGATCTGCATGGACGCCGACGGCACCCTCCGGACCTTCGGCAACTTCGGGGCCCTGCGGCTGCTGCGCTTCCCCGAGCCCTACATCGCGCTCATGCCGCAGTGGGACTTCCTGGACTTCCTGGCAGAGAAGGCTGCCACCTACCCGGAATTCACCTTGATCCGCAACGCCGAGGTGACCGACCTCATCGTCGAGGACGGTCGGGTCGTCGGAGTGCGCACACCCGAGTTGGAGGTCCGCGCCGACCTGGTGGTCGCCGCTGACGGCCGCAAGTCCGCGGTTCGTGAGGCGTCCGGGCTCGAGATGGCGAGCGCGCACAGCCCGATGGACGTGTTGTGGTTCCGGCTCGGCTGGCGTGAAGGCGACCCGCAGGAGCTGTTCGGGATCATCCGCAAGGGCCTGTTGATGGCGATGATCTACCGCGGCGACTACTGGCAGGTCGCGTATCTCATGCCGAAAGGCACCAATCCGCAGGGCGGATCGCTCGAGGACTTCAAGGCCCGGCTGGTTTCGGTGCGGCCGCAGCTCCGCGAGCATGTCGAGGATCTGCGCTCCTGGGACGACACCAGCCACCTCGATGTGCGCGTGGACCGGCTCAAGACCTGGTGGCGGCCCGGGCTGCTGTGCATCGGCGACGCCGCGCACGCGATGTCGCCGGCCGGCGGGGTCGGCATCAACCTGGCGGTGGCCGACGCGGTCGCCGCCGCCAACATCCTGTGCGGCCCCCTGCGCAACGGCCTGCTCGCAGACGCCGACCTGGCGAAGGTACAGCGCCGCCGGGAGTTGCCGACCCGCATCATCCAGGCCGGCCAGGTACTGGCCCAGAACCGCGTGATCGAGCCCAATCTGGCCGGCGACCTGTCACCGATCTCGGTGCCGTCGTTCGTGGGAAAGGGTCCGCTGCAATACATTCCGCCGCTGCTCGTCGGCCGCGGTTTCCGTCCCGAGCACGTGCGTACCCCGGACGTCCACTAGTCGTGACCACCGGCCGAACTGACGCCGCCGAATTCTCCACCGACGTCAGCAACCTCACCGCGGGTCGAATCCCCGCATAGAGGCTGCAGAATTCGGGTCGCTCAAGCGATCCGGTGGATACGCTTAATCGTGCTTACCGGTTGGACCGTCGGGTGTCTGCTGCTGGTCGCCGCGGTGCTCGTCCTGGGCGCCGGGATGGTGGCGCGCACCTACATCGGCCGGCTGCCCGAAGATAACCCGCATCGCCGCCGGGCACGTGCGGTGCGCTGGTCGGGTTTCGGCAAGGTGTTCTACGGTCCCATCAATCGTGATGCTCAGGGCAACAACATCTTTGACGACGAAGAGCTCGATCACATGCTGTTCCTGCCGGCCGTCGTGGTGGCGGGCGGTCTGCTGCTGGCCGGCCTGTTCGTGTTGTTCCTGGAACTGGTCAAGCACGGCGGGTGACGCCGACGGGCGTCAGCGCCGCTACTGCGTCGTTTTTTCAGCTCCGCTGAAGTGCGAGCTCGGTGGCCTCCCGGACCGGCCCACGCCACGCCGGGCCATGGCCGGGCAGCAGTACCTGGGTGTCCAGCAGGCCGAGCGCCGACAGGCTGCGTTCGCACGCCGCCTGGTCGTGATTGAAGATGTGCGGCAGCAGCTGGGGGCCGCCCTTGGTGATCAGCGGGTGACCGGTGACCACGGCGTCGCCGGCCACCAGCACGTCACCGAACACGTAGGAGCAGTGCCCGCCGGTGTGCCCCGGGCTGGGGATCACCTGCGGGCTGCCCGGCAGCGTCGCCGCGACGTCCTCGGTGAGTGCCTGCGCCGTCGGGATGCCCTCGCGAACCAGCCCGCCCTTGCCGACGATATTCAGTGACCAGGCCAGGTACCGTGGGTTCCAGGCCCGCGCCAGCAGGTCGGCCGGTGAAACCTGTTCCAGGTACTCGCGTTTGGCGTGGCCGACTTCGGCGCCGTGGCAGAACACTGGCGTGCCATGGGTTTTGGCGAACCAGATGGCCGCGCCGAGATGGTCGACATGAGCGTGGGTGAGCAGGATCGCCCGCACGTCGCCGGCCTCGAAGCCAAGGTCACGCAGCGAGCTGAGCACATCGTCGCGTTGGCCGGGGAAGCCCGCGTCGATCAGGATCACCCCGCTGTCGTCGCTGACCAGGGTCCAGTTCACCAGGTCGGTCTGGGCGAAGTGCACATTTTCGGTGATCGCGCTTAGGACTACCGCCATGTCGACGAGTGTAGGCAAGGGGGTAGAAAAGACCTCATGGCTGAACTCAGACTGGGCTACAAGGCGTCGGCGGAGCAGTTTGCGCCGCGTGAATTGGTGGAGCTGGCAGTGGCTGCCGAGGCGGCAGGCATGGACAGCGCCACCGTCAGTGACCATTTCCAGCCGTGGCGCCATACCGGCGGCCATGCGCCGTTCTCGCTGGCCTGGATGACCGCGGTCGGCGAGCGCACCGAGCGGCTGCTCCTGGGCACCTCGGTGCTGACCCCGACGTTCCGCTACAACCCGGCCGTCATCGCGCAGGCCTTCGCGACCATGGGCTGCCTGTACCCGGACCGGGTCTTCCTGGGCATCGGCACCGGTGAGGCGCTCAACGAGATCGCCACCGGCTACGAGGGCGAATGGCCCGAGTTCAAGGAGCGCTACGCTCGGCTGCGCGAATCGGTACGCCTGATGCGTGAGCTGTGGAACGGCGACCGCGTCGACTTCGACGGCGAGTACTACAAGACCAAGGGCGCCTCGATCTACGACGTGCCCGAGGGCGGCATCCCGATCTACATCGCCGCGGGCGGGCCCCAGGTGGCCAAGTACGCGGGCCGCGCGGGAGACGGCTTCATCTGCACCTCCGGCAAGGGCGAAGAGCTCTACAAGGACAAGCTGATCCCCGCCATGCGCGAGGGCGCCGAGGCCGCCGGCAAGAACCCGGACGACGTCGACCGGATGATCGAGATCAAGATCTCGTACGACCCGGATCCCGCACTGGCTCTGGAGAACACCCGGTTCTGGGCGCCGCTGTCGCTGACCGCGGAGCAGAAGCACTCCATCGAAGACCCGATCGAGATGGAAGCGGCCGCCGACGCGCTGCCCATCGAGCAGGTCGCCAAGCGCTGGATCGTCGCCTCCGACCCCGACGAAGCCGTCGAGAAGGTCAAGCAATACGTCGACTGGGGCCTGAACCACCTGGTGTTCCACGACCCCCGGCAGGACCAGCGCCGGTTCCTGGAGCTGTTCAAGACCGACCTGGAACCGCGCCTCCGCAAACTCGGCTGACGGTCGGCCAGGCTCGGTAGGCTGACGCAGTGCCTGACGCCACCGCGATCTACATCGCCTCGCCTGAAGGCGACACCGGTAAGTCGACCATTGCGCTAGGGCTGTTGCACCGGCTGGCGGCCACGGTCGCCAATGTCGGGGTGTTCCGTCCGATCGTGCGGGCCGGCACCGGCCGTGACTACATCCTCGAGTTGTTGCTCGCGCACAGCACGGCCGGCCTGGACTACGACGACTGCGCCGGGGTCACCTATCAGCAGTTGCACGACGATCCCGACGCCGCGATCGCGGACATCGTCGACCGGTACCACCGCGTGGCCGACAAATGCGGCGCGGTGGTGATCGTCGGCAGCGACTACACCGACGTCGCCTCGCCCAGCGAGCTGTCGATGAACGCCCGCATCGCGGTGAATCTCGGTGCGCCCGTGTTGCTCTCGGTGCGGGCCGCCGATCGCACGCCCGGCGAGGTGGCCCATGTCGTGGAGCTGTGCCTGGCGGAACTGACGGCCCAGCACGCGCACACCGCGGCAGTGGTCGCCAACCGGTGCGACCCGGACGAACTGGCCGACGTCGCCGCCGCACTGCAGCGGTTTTCGCCGAAAAGCTATGTGCTGCCGGAGGAGCCGCTGCTGGCCGCGCCGACGGTGGCGGAGCTGCGGGACGCGGTACAGGGCGAACTGATCAGCGGTGACGAAGAGCTGCTGACCCGCGAGGTCATGGGGATGATGGTCGCCGGCATGACAGCCGAGCACTGTCTGGAGCGGCTGCGCGAGTCAATGGCGGTCATCACGCCGGGCGACCGTTCGGACGTGGTGCTGGCCATCGCCAGTGCCCATGCGGCGGAAGGTTTTCCGTCGATCTCGTGCCTCATCCTCAACGGCGGCCTGCCACTGCATCCGGCGATCGCGAAACTGGTTGCGGGTCTTGGCCTGCGGCTGCCCATCGTGGCCACAGAGCTGGGTACCTACGACACCGCCCGCGCCGCGTCGACGGCGAAGGGCCGGGTGACGGCTACGTCGCTGCGCAAGGTCGACACGGCACTGTCCTTGATGGACGAGCATGTCGACGTCGCGGATCTGCTTGCCCAGCTGGCTGTTCCGATCCCGTCGGTCGTCACGCCGCAGATGTTCACGCACCAATTGCAGGACCGGGCCCGGGCCGATCGCCGGCGCATCGTGCTGCCCGAAGGCGATGATGACCGGATCCTGCGGGCGGCGGGCCGGCTGCTCGCCCGCTCGGTTGCCGACCTGACGATCCTCGGTGACGAGTCGACGGTGCGGGCGCGGGCCGCCGAGCTGGGCCTGGACCTGTCGGCCGCTGTGGTGCTCAATCCGCGCACCAGTGAGCTCTGCGACCAGTTCGCGGCGCAGTACGCCGAACTGCGCAAGAAGAAGGGCGTCACCCTCGAGCAGGCCCGCGAAATCATCCACGATGTCTCGTATTTCGGCACCATGCTGGTGCACAACAACATGGTCGACGGCATGGTGTCCGGCGCGGCGCACACCACGGCGCACACCGTGCGCCCGGCGTTCGAGATCATCCGCACCGCGCCGGACATCTCGACGGTGTCGAGCATCTTCCTGATGTGCCTGGCGGACCGGGTGCTGGCCTACGGCGACTGCGCGATCGTGCCCGACCCGACGTCCGAGCAGCTCGCCGACATCGCGATCAGTTCGGCGCAGACCGCCGCGCAGTTCGGGATCGAGCCGCGGGTGGCCATGCTGTCCTACTCGACCGGCGATTCGGGCACCGGTGCCGACGTCGACAAGGTCAGGGCGGCAACGGAATTGGTCCGCAAGCGCGCGCCGGAGCTGTTGGTCGAAGGGCCGATCCAGTACGACGCCGCGGTGGAGCCGTCGGTGGCCGCGACCAAGATGCCGGATTCGCCGGTGGCCGGGCGCGCGACGGTGCTGATCTTCCCGGACCTGAACACCGGTAACAACACCTACAAGGCGGTGCAGCGCAGCGCAGGTGCCATCGCGATCGGACCGGTGCTGCAAGGTCTGAACAAACCGGTGAACGACCTGTCGCGCGGTGCGCTGGTGGAGGACATCGTCAACACCGTCGCGATCACGGCCATCCAGGCGCAGGGGGCGAAATGAGTCAGCCGGTCCTGGTGCTCAACTCCGGTTCGTCCTCGGTGAAATACCGCTTGGTGCAGCCGGATACGGGCGAGTCCCTGGTCGACGGCATCGTCGAACGCGTCGTCGACTACCGCGCGGCGCTGCAGCAGGTTTTCGACGCAGTCGGCTCGGTGGGAGTTTCCCCCGACGACGTGATGGCCGTCGGGCACCGCGTGGTGCACGGCGGACGGAAGTTCTACCGGCCCACAATGATCGACGACGCGCTGGTCGCCAAGCTCGACGAACTCGCCCCACTGGCACCGCTGCACAATCCGCCCGCGGTGCTGGGCATCACCGAGGCTCGCGCGCTCTTGCCCGATGCGCCCCACGTCGCGGTGTTCGACACGGCGTTCTTCCACGACCTGCCGGCAGCCGCCGCCGAGTACGCGATCGACCGGGATGTCGCTGAGCAGTGGCACATTCGGCGATACGGCTTCCACGGTACGTCGCACCAGTACGTCAGCGAACAGGCCGCGCAGTTCCTCGGCCTGCCCCTCGAATCGGTGAATCAGATTGTCCTGCATCTGGGTAACGGCGCGTCGGCCTCGGCGATCGCCGGCGGCCGGCCGATCGACACCTCGATGGGGATGACGCCGATGGAGGGCCTGGTGATGGGCACCCGTTCCGGCGACGTCGACCCCGGCATCATCATGTACCTGTCTCGCACCGCCGGGATGTCGGTCGAGGACATCGACGTCATGCTGAACCGCCATTCGGGTGTATCGGGATTGGGCGGCGCCACCGATTTCCGTGAGCTGCACAAGCGGATGGATGCCGGAGATGCGGCAGCCCAGCTGGCCTACGACGTGTACATCCACCGGCTGCGCAAGTACATCGGCGGGTACCTCGCGCTGCTGGGTGGCGCCGACGTCATCACCTTCACCGCCGGCGTGGGGGAGAACGACGCCGCGGTCCGCCGCGATGCGCTCGCCGGGTTGTTGGCGCTCGGGATCGAGCTCGACGAGGAGCGCAACCTGTCCCCGAACCGCGGGCCCCGGCGGATCTCCACGGACACCTCACCGGTGAGCGTATTGGTCATTCCCACCAACGAAGAGCTGGCCATCGCGCGAGCCTGCGTCGACCTCTGCAAGGTTGCCTGAAGGAACCTGCCAGGGTTGAGGCGTAGCTTGCGCCTCGTGCCCTTGTTGACCGGGACGTTCGACCCCGTAGCTGTGGTGCTGATGCTGCTCGCCATCGGTGCCATGGTCTGGGCTCATCGACGGGCGCCGGTGCCGAGCGCGCAGTGGTGGTCCTTCGGGGTCGCCATCACGGTGTGGGCGTTGTCGACGCTCAGCGCCGTCGCGGTCTACGCGCCGTCGCTGTTCTGGCTGCGTGCGCTTCAACTCCTGCTGCTGTTGTACGTGGTGCCGTTCTTTCTGGCGCTCAGTCGCCCGGTCGCGACGGTGCGCGCGGCGCTCGGCCCGGCGGCTGGAGAGCGAGTTGATGCGGTGCTGAATTCCGTTGTCGCGCGGGTGTTCCTGTCGCCTCCGGTGACGTCGGTGCTGATGCTGGCGACGCCGTGGCTGCTGTACCTGACGCCCTGGTACGTCGCATCGATGACCGGACCGCTCGCGTCGCTGACACGACTTGTGCTGCTGGGCATCGGTTTTGGCTACTTCTACGCGAGGTTGCAGGTCGACCCGGTGCCGCGGCGCTACCCGCCGCTGCTGTCCATCGGGATCAGCGTGGCCGAGGGCCTCGGCGACGGCATCCTCGGATTGGTGCTGTGGCTGGGCCCGGTGATCGCCTACGACTACTACGCCGGTCTGCACCGCGATTTCGGGCCGGGCATCCGCCAGGACCAGACATTCGGCGCCGGCATCCTGTGGATTCTGGGTGACGTACTCGGCGTACCATTCATCCTCTTGCTCATGCGCGCCTTGGGTTCTGACGAACGGCGCAAGGCCGCCGAGGTCGATGCGGAGCTCGACGCGGCCGGCGCCGCCGAGCCCGATGTCGAGTCAACAGAAGACGTTCCGTCGAGCGGCCTCTGGTGGCAGAACGATCCGCAATTGCGTGACCGCTACCGGTGAGCCGGCCCGCTGCGCGGTCCTCTCTCTCTCTCTCTCTCTCTCTCTCTCTCTCTCTCTTGGCGTATTCGAATGGGAGGCATCAACTTTCATTGACGGTCAGGGAAAGTTGACGGCTCCGGATCGGACATGCCGAAGGAGAGGCGACACGCCAGGCGCGACACGCCGCCGCGCAACGCGCCGAGCTAGAAGGTACTGATCGGCCGCACATTGTTGGCGAGGTCGACCAGCGCGTAGCGGTGCGCCTTGGTCGGCGCCACGCGGGCCAGCCCGCGCAACGATGCCTCGACGCCGAGGCGCAGGCCGTATTCGGTGAACGGGAAGCCCAGGATGTGGTTGGTGCTGGCAGTGTTGTCGGCCAGCCAGTCCAGCGCCGTGCCGAGCACCAGTGTCCGGATCTGCAGCACCCGCGGCTCGGATTCCGGCAGCGCCTCGACTCGGCGTGCGGCGTCACGGATTTGGCGTTCGGTGATGTCGGCGGTGGTGGGCGCCGACAGCAGGGTGACGGCGCTGGTCAGTCGTGCGGTGGTGAAATGCCTTGAGGTGGCGGGCACTTCGTCCAAGGTATGGACGGCGGCTTCCCGGTCTCCGGCCATCGCCTGCACGCGGGCGCGGCCGAATCCGGCTGAGATGACGCCGTTGTCGGTGTTCCACACGGTCTGATAGAAGGCGCGCTCTGCGGCCGATCCGGACAGCTCGGCAGTGGCCGCCAACGCCACCTTGGGGGCCAGTTCGCCCGGCAGGGTGTTGAGGACTTCGGTGAAATCCTTTGTCGCCGCGTCATAGTTGCCCGCCAGCAGCTCGCCGACCGCGCGGAACCACACCAGCCGCCAATGCCAGCCGACCCGGTCGGCCAGGTTCTCGAGTTTCCGGTTCGCTTTGGCCACGTCGCCCAGGTCGAGGAGGGCGCGCACTTCCATCAGCGGCAGCTCGACCGACTGCGACAGATCCACGCCTTCCGAATCGAGCGACCCCTCCCGGGCGGCGCGCAACGAATCCAGCGTCTGCACCGGCTGACTCAGCACGGTGGCCGACAGGACCGTCGCGCCGACGTCGGCCGGGTCGACCAGTGGCACCTGCAGGGCCCGGACAATCTCTGGGGCGGTGATCTTTTCGGTGTGCTGCTGCCCGTCGATGTACACGTCGGTGTGGGCCACCAGCATGTTGACGCCGAACGTCGACCGCGACGGACTGAACACCGAGGACAGGCCGGGCCGTGGCGTCCTCGTGTCCTGGGCGACGACCTCCCGCAGCACACCGAGCAGCTGCCCGGACATCTCCTCGGCGCTGCCGAACCGCCGGCGCGGGTCGGGGTCGATCGCCCGGCGCAGCAGCCGGCCGAACGAATCGTATTGGGCCAGAATCGGATCGTCCTCGGGCAGCCCGTCGACGTAGCGGCCTCTGTCGGTCTTCAGGTCCAGGGTCAGGGCCGCCAGCGTACGGCCGACGGTGTAGATGTCGGTGACGATCGTCGGCCCGGTCCGGACGATTTCCGGTGCCTGGTAACCCGGTGTGCCGTACAGGAATCCGAACGAGTTGATCCGCGACACCGCGCCGAGGTCGATGAGCTTGAGCTGTTCCTCGGTGAACATGATGTTCTCGGGCTTGAGGTCGTTGTAGACCAGACCGATCGAATGCAGGTAACCGAGCGCCGGCAGGATCTCCAGCATGTAGGCGATCGCCTGGGCCACCGGCAGTTTGGCGCCCTTCACCTGTTTCAGTGAGGTGCCGCCGACGTACTCCATCACGATGTAGCCCACGGGGTCGCCGTGCTTGTCGGCGTGCTCGACGAAGTTGAAGATCTTCACGATCGCGGGATGCGTGACCTCAGCCAGGAACTGGCGCTCGGCCATGGCGATCGCCTGTGCCTCCGCGTCCCCGGAATGCACCAGGCCTTTGAGCACCACGGGCCGGTTGTTGACGTTGGTGTCCAGCGCCAGGTAGATCCAGCCAAGCCCACCGTGGGCGATACAACCCTTGACCTCGTACTGATCGGCCACCATGGTGCCCGGACTCAGTTGTGGCAGAAACGAATACGCGCTTCCGCAATGGGGGCATGAGCCTTCCGACTGGCCGGGCTTGCCGTCTTCGGAGCGGCCGACCGGCTTGCCGCAGGACCAGCAGAAGCGTTTGGCCTCGGCCACCACGGGGTTGGTCATCAACGCCGCGAGCGGATCCTGATCCACCATCCGCGGCACTTCGACCAGACCGCCACCGAGTCGCCGGACGGGCGAAACCCGGGTGGTGGCGGTGGCGACGTTGGTGGGCGCCGATTCACGTTCGGGCGGAATGGGCACCGGGATGCTCATCGAGTCGTCGAACAGCGGCCGGAACACCGCCTGCGTGCCCATCGGCCGCATGGTGGCCAGCGAATCCCACGTCACCTCAACGGCCTGCGTGCCGGGGTCGGTGTCCGGACCCGCGTCGACAGGGCCCGCGTCCACGGGGCCCGCGTGCCCCGGACTCGCGTCCACGGGGCCGGTCGTCGCTTCGCTTTCGGGCATCAGTCGCTGTACCTCGGCACAGGCGGGTTCGGCGTCGAGCCCAGCACGGTCAACCACTTGCGGTACAACGTGTTCCACGTGCCGTCGCGGCGAATCCGCTCCAGCGTCCCATTCACGAACCGGACCAGCCCGGTGTTGTTCAGGTTGATCCCGATGCCGTAGGGCTCCTCGGCCATGTTGGGGCCGACGATGTGCAGGTACGGGTCCTGGGCCACCAGGCCGGCCAGGATGGCGTCATCGGTGGACACGGCGTCGGCCTGTCGTTGTTGCAATGCCACCAGGCAGTCGGCCCAGGTGATGGCTTCCACGAGGACCGACGGCGGGGTGATGCGCTGCAGTCGTGCCTTGGAGGTGGTGGCCTTCACGACGCACACCCGCTTGCCCGACAGGTCCGTCGGCCGGCGAATGTCGGAGCCCCGGGTGGTGAGGATCCGTTGTTTCGCGGAGAAGTACTCGGCGGAGAAGTTGACCAGTTTGCGTCGTTCGCAGGTGATGCTCATGGTCTTCACCACGATGTCGACCTGGTTGTGCTGCAGCGCCGAGATCCGGTCGTTGTCCGACAGAATCCGGTATTCGACCTGTGATGGGGTGCCGAAGATGTCGCGCGCCACCTCGCCGGCGATGTCGACGTCGAAGCCCGTGATCTGCCCCGTGATCGGGTCGCGGAACGTGAACAGGTTGCTGCCGATGTCGAGCCCTACGATCAGCCGGCCGCGGTCCTTGATGTTGGTGACGGCCGCCGCCGCGGCCTCGGGCGTCGGGAACGGCCGCAGGCTCGCGGTGCAGTCGGACTTGTCCTCCGGGCCCAGGTCCGGAACCGCGGTCTGCACCTCCATGCCCGCCGGTGTCGGCGGTGCGATGGTGATGCTCTGCGGCGCCACCGGCGGTGCGGCCTCGCCGCAGCCGGCGGCCACCAGCACCGCGACCATCACCGGGACCAAACGCGCACGCATCGAAAAACTCATCGGTATTCACTCAACCTCGGCCACAGCCCGAGCGCCACCGCGAGCGCCGCGGCCAGGCTCAGCGCCGCCGCGCCGACCGTCGCTCCGGATAGGGCCTGACGTCCGTTCAGGATGTCGCTGCGCAGCTGCTTGCGGCTTTCGTCGATGCCTTTGGACAGGGCCTCGTCGAGCTTGTCGAAGGCCGGCGTCGAATCGTCCTCGCTGGTGCCAAGGGCCACCTGGGTGGCGGACTGGTAGTTGCCGGTGGAGATGTAGGCGTTGATCCGGTCGTCGGCGGCGCGCCAGCGGCGGATCAGCTGATCGGCGCCCGTCAGGTCCTTCTTGCCGATCGCATCGGGCCGGCGCATGTACTCCGCCAGCTGCAGTTGCAGCGCGTCGATGCGGTGGTAGTACGACTGCTTGCGGACGCTCTCGTCGCCGCGCCGGATCAGCGACAGCGTCTCGTCGGCACGCGCCTGCTGCGCCGTGATGGCCATGCTGGTCACGGTCTGCAGCGATGCCGCCGTGTTGCGGGCATGCCGGGTGTCCGCCGTCGAGATGATGAGGGTGGCACCTATCCAGACGATCATGATCAGCACCGCCATGCCCCCGGCGACGAATCCGATGTTGACGCGCCGGCGGGTGTGCCGGGCCAGCCAGCGGTTGGAGAAGAAGCCGAACATCAGTGTCGCCGCGACCACGAGGATCACCGGCGCGGGCACCTGTGACGAGCCGCTGGTCTCCGAATTCACGCGTGCCGACGTGTTCTCGTAGAGCCGCTGCGCGTCGGGCAGGATCTGGGTCTGCATCAGCCACGACGCCTCGGATAGGTACGACGAACCCACCGGGTTGCCCGCGCGGTTGTTGGTCCGGGCCGTCTCCACCAGGCCCGTGTAGACCGCCAGCTCGGCATTGATGTGCCCGAGCACTTTCACCATGGGCTCGTCGGTCAGACCGCTGGACGCGGCGGTGACCGCGACCGCGGCGTCGGTGATCGCCTGCTCATAGCGCTGCCGGACATCCTGCGGCTCCGAGCCCGCGATGAAGGCCGTCGCGGCCGCGGCGTCGGCGACAGACAGCGTGGTGTAGAGCTGGCCGGCCGCGAATGCCAGCGGCTCGGTGTGATCGAGCACCGTGGTCAGCGCCTGCTGGCGGGCGTGGATCGTGGTCGACGTGGCGAAGGCGCAGGCCAGCACCAGGCTGGCCAGCATCAATCCGATGAGCAGGATGCGGCCGGGCGTGGTCCACATGAACCACCATCGAGTGTGCGCGGGAGCTCCGGGTGACCGGGACACGACGGGCTCGGTCGAAGGGTGCGCCAACTCCACCGTCACGTGTGCGCCGACCTCAACTTTCCGTACCCGTTGACCCTGCCGAACTCGTTTAAAAGAAGTCTAAGAGCTTGCGGCGCGTAGGGGGTGGATTCCCGGTCGGCCCGGCCCCAAATGTTCTCCAGATTCCAAGCGAAACGCGCCGACTCTGCCAACATCAGAACCTGGCATCGATGGGGATGGACCTATTGTGGGTTCCGTGCAGGGCGACGGTGACGGATGGGTGCTCGCGGCTGACGGCTCCCACTTCTGGGGTCGCCATGGTGCGGCCGGACTTCTGCTGCGGGCGCCGCAGCCGGGTGGCGGAGCGGCGGTGCTGCTGCAGTACCGCGCGCCGTGGAGTCATCAAGGTGGCACCTGGGCGCTGCCGGGCGGGGCGCGCGACAGCCACGAAACTGTCGAGGAAGCCGCCGTCCGCGAGGCCTACGAGGAAGCCGGCCTGCTGGCCGAGCAGCTGACGGTGCGGACCACGGTCGTCACCGCGACCGCGATCGGCGAGGTGTGGACGTACACCACGGTCATCGCCGACGCGCCCGAACAACTGGCGACCGTGCCCAACCGCGAGAGCGTCGAGCTGCGCTGGGTCTCCGAGGACGACGTCGACTCGCTGCCGTTGCATCCCGGGTTCGCCGCCAGCTGGGAACAGCTGCGCAGCGTGACGGCGGCCATCCCGCTCAGTTCGTAGGGGCGTGCGGCAACGCTTGCTTGAGCGCCCGGGCCGCCGCGGCCGGGTCTTCGGCAGCGGTGATCGCCCGGACCACCACGATGCGGCGGGCGCCGGCGGCCACCACCTCGGGGACACGTGCCAGGTCGATACCGCCGATCGCGAACCACGGCTTGTCGGTCCCGGATGCTGCTGCTGCTCTGACCAGGTCCAGCCCGGGCGCCGTGCGCCCCGGCTTGGTGGGCGTCGGCCAGCACGGGCCGACGCAGAAGTAGTCCACGTCCTCGGTCACCGAGACGGCCAGCTGCTGCTCGTCATGCGTCGAGCGACCGAACAGCGGATCGGGCCCGACGATCTCGCGGGCCAGCGACAGCGGCAGATCGTCCTGGCCCAGGTGCAGCACGTCAGCATGCGCGCCGCGGGCGATGTCGGCCCGGTCGTTCACCGCGAACAGCGCGCCGTGCCGCCGTGCCGCGTCGGCCAGCACCTCCAGCGCCGCCAATTCCTGCTTGGCCTCCAGCGGACCGAACTGCGCTTCACCGGCCGAGCCCTTGTCCCGCAGCTGGATGATGTCCACGCCGCCGGCCAGCGCCGCGTCGACGAACTCGGCCAGGTCACCGCGTTCCCGGCGGGCGTCGGTGCACAGGTAGAGGGATGCGGACTGCAGACGCTGGGTGGCTTTAGGCACAGCGCGACGGTAGCGACTACCGTGGACGCCGCAACACGGGAGTCCCAGGACCGGGGGCTGAGAGTGGGGTCGTCCTACCCTTACCGTCACACCTGATCCGGATCATGCCGGCGAAGGGAGAGGATTTATCGTGCCGGCTGGCATGGCTGTAGTTGGCGGCGGCGTCATCGGTCTGGCCGTGGCGCGCCGCGCCGCGCTCGACGGGTGGTCGGTGCGCGTGCACCGGACCGAGGCGCCCGGTGCCTCGTGGGTCGCCGGCGGCATGCTCGCACCGCACTCCGAGGGCTGGCCGGGGGAGCAGGACCAGTTGCAACTCGGGCTGGACTCCCTGGCGCTGTGGCACGGCGGCTTCCTCGACGGACTGCCCGACGACGTGGTGACGGCCCGCGACTCGCTGGTGGTGGCGGTCGACCGGGCAGATGCGGCCGACGTCCGCACGGTCGCCGAGTGGCTGGCGGCGCAGGGCTATCCCGTGACACTCACGACCGCTGCCCGCGATCTCGAACCGCTGCTGGCGCAGGGGATTCGGCATGGCTTTCACGCGGAAACCGAACTGGCCGTGGACAACCGGCTGGTGGTCGAGGGGCTGATGGCGCACTGCGACCGCCTGGGCGTGCAGTGGGCCGGGTCGGTCGACTCGCTGGATCAGACGCGCGACGCCGATATCACCGTGCTGGCCAACGGAATCGACGCCCCGACACTGTGGCCGGGTCTGCCGGTGCGTCCGGTGAAGGGCGAGATTCTGCGGTTGCGGTGGCGTAAGGGATGTATGCCGGTGCCGCAGCGGGTGGTTCGTGCCCGCGTGCACGGCCGGCAGGTGTATCTGGTGCCACGTGCGGACGGTGTGGTCGCGGGTGCCACCCAGTACGAGCACGGCCGCGACACCGCCCCCACGGTCACCGGTGTGCGCGACATTCTCGATGACGCCTGTGCCGTGATGCCGGCGCTGGGCGAATACGAACTGGCCGAATGTGCTGCGGGACTGCGGCCGATGACACCGGACGGTCTGCCCATCGTGGGCTGGCTCGACGACCGCACCCTGGCGGCCACCGGTCACGGCCGGAACGGTTTTCTGCTGGCCCCGTGGACCGCACAACGGATTTCGGACCTGTTGACCGGCGATGCGAGAGAGAAGGTGGCACTGTGCTGATCACAGTCAACGATGAGAGCGTGGATATCCGCGAAGGCACCACGGTAGCCGAATTGATTGACACACTGGGCTTTCCGGACAAGGGCATCGCCGTCGCCGTGGACTGGTCGGTGCTGCCGCGGTCGGAGTGGGACGACGTCCTGACCGAGGGCGTCAAGATCGAGGTCGTGACGGCGGTGCAAGGTGGCTGAGGACATCCTGCGCATCGCGGACCGGGAGTTCGGCTCCCGGCTCATCATGGGTACCGGCGGCGCGGCGAATCTGGCGATCCTGGAGGAGGCGCTCGTCGCCTCGGGTACCGAGCTGACCACTGTCGCGATGCGGCGCATCGATGCCGAAACCGGCACCGGGGTACTGGATTTGCTGGGCAAGCTCGGCATCGCGGCACTGCCCAACACCGCCGGCTGTCGCGGTGCGGCCGAAGCGGTGTTGACCGCGCAGCTGGCGCGCGAAGCCTTGCAGACCAACTGGGTGAAACTCGAAGTGATCGCCGACGAGCGCACCCTGCTGCCGGACGCGATCGAATTGGTCCGCGCGGCAGAGCAATTGGTGGACGATGGTTTCGTCGTCCTGCCCTACACCAACGATGATCCGGTGCTGGCCAGGCGGCTCGAGGACACCGGTTGCGCCGCGGTGATGCCGTTGGGCGCGCCGATCGGCACCGGGCTGGGGATCTCCAACCCGCACAACATCGAGATGATCGTCGCGGCTGCCGGGGTGCCGGTGGTGCTCGACGCCGGCATCGGCACGGCAAGCGATGCCGCACTCGCGATGGAACTGGGTTGCGACGCAGTGCTTCTCGCAACGGCGGTGACGCGGGCCTCGGACCCGCCGATGATGGCCGCCGCGATGGCTGCCGCGGTCACCGCCGGTCGGCTGGCGTCGCGGGCAGGCCGCGTCCCCAAGCGGTTCTGGGCGCAGGCCTCCAGCCCGGCGCTATGACCGCGAGGTACGTCGCCCTCGGTAGTTCGATGGCCGCCGGACCCGGCATCGCGCCGGGGGCGCCCGGCGCACCGAAGCGGTCCGGCAGGTCGGCGGTCAACTATCCGCACCTCGTTGCCGCGCACCTCGGTTACGACCTTGTCGACGTGACCTTTTCGGGCGCCACCACCGCACACGTGCTCTCCGAACGGCAGTTCGGCGAGCCGCCGCAGGTGGATGCTCTCGACGGATCGGAGTCGTTGGTCACCATCACCATCGGCGGTAACGATGCCGGCTACGTCCCGATGCTCGGGGCCGCCTGCTTGCCCCGCTTCCTGCGGTCGGTGCCGGTCGCCGGCGGGCTGCTGCGTGGGCTACTCGATACGACGGCGCGGGATCAGGCGCTCGATGTCGTGGCTGAATCACTGAAAACCGTTGGGCGAGAAGTGCGTCGGCGTGCGCCGCTGGCCCGGGTGCTGTTCGTCGACTACCTGACGCTGCTGCCGCCGGCCGGTGTGCCCGCGCCGCCGATCGGTGCCACCGAAGCCGACCTCGGCCGGCACGTCGCCGCTCGGCTGGCCGAGCTGACGGCCGCGGCCGCCGCGGACACCGGCTGCGAACTGGTGCGGGCGGCCGACGCCAGCCGCGATCACCATGCCTGGTCCACCGATCCCTGGACCACCGCGTTTCACCTGCCGCTGCCGGGCCGGGTGGCGCCGCTGCACCCCAATGCCGCAGGTATGCGCGCCGTCGCGCGGATGGTGATCGAACGCGTATCGTGCGCCTGATGGTGCTGCCACCAGGCAAGGGGGTTGTCCGGCGATGATCCAGCTGACCGGATTGACAAAGGTTTTCGGGCGCAAACGTGCCGTAGATGATCTGACCTGCTCCGTCGAGCCGGGCTTCGTCACCGGTTTCCTGGGCCCGAACGGCGCGGGCAAGTCCACCACGATGCGCATGATCGTCGGGCTCGACCGCCCGACCTCCGGCACCGCGACGGTGCTCGGCAAGACCTACCGGGAGCTGAAGCATCCGCTGCGCAGCGTCGGCGCGCTGCTCGATGCCCGGCAGGTGAATCCCAACCGCACGGCTCGGGCGCATCTTCGGTGGCTGGCCGCCAGCAACAAACTGCCGAAGGCGCGCGTCGATGAAGTGCTGAACATCGTCGGACTGGCCGAAGTCGCGGGGAAACAGGCCGGCACATTCTCGCTCGGGATGTCGCAGCGGTTGGGTATCGCGGTGGCATTGCTCGGCGATCCCGAGGTGCTGCTGTTCGACGAACCGGTGAACGGGCTGGACCCGGAGGGCATTCGGTGGATTCGGACGCTCATGCGGGACTTGGCATCTGAGGGCCGGACGGTCTTGGTCTCGAGTCACCTGCTGGCGGAGATGGCGAACACCGCAGACCGGCTGCTGGTGATCGGGCGGGGACAGTTGATCAGCTCGAGCACCATGGCCGAGTTCCTGACGAGCTCCGGAAGCGACACCATCCGGGTGCGCAGCCCGCAGTTGGATCGGCTGCGGGAGTTGTTGACGGAACACGATGCGTCGGCCCAGCTTTCCGACGGTGTGCTGCTGGTTCGCGGAGTTTCGGCAGAGCAGGTGGGGGAGTTGGCTGCCGGCCACGGAATCGTGCTGCACGAACTGGCCGCCCAGCAGGCCTCGTTGGAGGAGGCGTACATGCGACTGACCGACGACGCCGTCGACTACCGGGCAGTCGGTGCGCCATGACCATCAACGCCGAACGGATCAAGCTGCAGACCACGCGTTCACCGATCTGGCTCATCTTGACGGTTGTGGTTGTGGGCCTGGGATTCGCCGCGATACAAGCGGCGGCGCTGGGTCCCCATGGGGTGCTCCAGCCCGAGCGCGCGGCGATCGGCGTCAGTGTTTTCGGTGTGCCGGTGCTGATGATCTTGTCCGCGATGTCGATCACGGGCGAATACCGGTCCGGCATGATCCGTACGACGTTCCTGGCCACCCCCCACCGAGCGTGGGCGCTGGTGGCGAAAGCGATCGTAACGGCGGCGCTTTCCGCCGTCGTCACCGCGATCATGGTGGCGGGCTCGATCGCGTTTGCCGCGTCATTGGTGAACGCGCAGCAGGGCGTGGAGTTGTCTTTCGCCAACGCCCAGGTATGGCGTGCTATCGGTGCGATGTCGCTGTATGCCGTGCTGGGAGCGGTGCTGGCCGTCGGTTTGGGCGGGTTGTTGCGGCACGCGGCGGCAGTGGTTGCGGTGGTGCTATTGATGCCGTTCGTCGTGGAACCGGTGCTCGGCGCGCTGCCCCAGGTCGGCGCGCGAGTGGGACCGTGGCTGCCGTTCGGGAACGCCTATACCTTCACCAAGACCCCCTGGTTCCAGACCTTCTCGTTGTGGTGGGGACCGCTTGGTGCGGCCCTCTATTTCGCCGCCGTGGCGGCAGGCGTGTTCGCGCTGGCGCTTGTGGTGGTCACTCGCCGCGATCCGTAGTCGGCGTTCGGTTTCAGCAAACGCAAATTATTGGTACAGCCCGTATCGGTGACTCGGCGGGTCCTGGTGGTTTCAGGCCTGCCCGAGTGCGGCCGCGTTCCGGGGGCACTCGGTGGCGCGGCGGGTGGTCTTTGGGTAGTGGATTGCGGCATCACGCCAGGCTTGTGGGTTAACTTTTCGCGTACGTCCGCTATTTTGGCAAACATGTCAATATCGATCGTCGGGATTGGCGTTGAGGCAACGGTCGGCGCGGCGATTGTGCGCAATTGCGTTCCTGAGAGCAGCCTTAAAACGTTGCTAATAATCTTCCAGTTCCGTCACTTCGATCCTAAAAAGTGCCAGTTACCTGCAAGTTTATTGTGAACAACAGCGATATCATACTGCTCGTACGTTAATTATCAGTTGCTGTAAATTATTTGCATTTGACGATCTTGATTCATCGAAGGTGCTGAATTTGGCCACGTTCGGCGGAAATATTCCACAGTGGTAGATATCACATTGCTTTTACAGCGAACATTGACTATTGGCATTTGCAGGTCCAACATTGGAATTCCGGCGGCATCGGGGCAGCCGGAGAGGAGCCTGATGATGAGTCAAAAAGAATCAACTTCGGCGGGATCCAAGGTGCGACCGACGTACCCGGTTCGTCGAGCGGGAGCCAGGCTGCTCGCCGGCTCCCTAGCAATCACCGCTGGCGTTTACTGCCAGCTGCCAACCAATGACTACAGAGTGGAACTTGCATCGGCGGGTTACGGGACGGTCAGCGACCTTCCCTTGGCGCCCAGCACGACGAATGGTCAGTCTTCGTCGTCGACTGGTCAGTCCACTGGTCAGTCGACGTCTTCGAGTGGTCAGTCGTCCAGTTCGAGTGGTCAGTCTTCGTCGTCGACTGGTCAGTCCACCGGTCAGTCGTCGTCTTCGAGTGGTCAGTCGTCCAGTTCGAGTGGCCAGTCTTCATCGTCGACTGGTCAGTCCACCGGTCAGTCGTCGTCTTCGAGTGGACAGTCGTCGACGAACGGTCAGTCGTCGAGTTCGAGCGGTAGTACATCGACGAACGGTCAGTCGTCCAGCTCGAATGGGCAGTCGACTACGACGGGTAACACCGGTCAGTCAACGACGACTGGTCAGTCCTCGAGTTCGAATGGTCAGTCTTCGTCGTCGACTGGTCAGTCCACCGGTCAGTCGTCCAGCTCGAGCGGCCAGTCGTCATCGTCGAACGGCCAGTCCTCGAGCTCGAGTGGTCAGTCGTCCAGCTCTAGCGGTCAGTCGTCGTCCTCGAGTGGGCAGTCGTCGTCTTCGAACGGCCAGTCCTCGAGCTCGAGTGGTCAGTCGTCGTCCTCGAGTGGGCAGTCGTCCAGCTCGAGCGGCCAGTCGTCGTCTTCGAATGGGCAGTCGTCCAGCTCGAACGGGCAGTCGTCCAGCTCGAGTGGTCAGTCGTCGTCTTCGAATGGGCAGTCCTCGAGTTCTAACGGTCAGTCGTCTTCGTCGAACGGGCAGTCGTCCAGTTCGAGTGGTCAGTCGTCGTCTTCGAATGGTCAGTCGTCCAGCTCTAACGGGCAGTCGTCTTCGTCGAACGGCCAGTCCTCGAGTTCTAACGGTCAGTCGTCTTCGTCGAACGGCCAGTCCTCGAGTTCTAACGGGCAGTCGTCTTCGTCGAACGGCCAGTCCTCGAGTTCCAACGGGCAGTCGTCGTCTTCGAATGGTCAGTCGTCCAGCTCGAATGGCAACTCGTCGACCACCGGCCCGTCGACCACGACTGGTTCGACCACGACCGGTTCGACCACGACTGGTTCGACCACGACCGGATCCACGACCAGTTCGACGACCGGAACACCTCCGCCCGCGGGTGACCTGTTCAGCTTCCTCTTCGGTTTGCTGCAGGGCATCCTGGACCTGGTGGTCAGCGTCTCCAACGGTGTCCTAGGCATTCTCACTGGCGGAAACGTCCAGATCTAGGTTCATCGGTTCTACGATGCTGAGAATGTCCCGTTCGCGACGTTTGGCAGAAAAGTCGCTGGGGCGGCACGCCTCCCGCAGGTCTAACCTGCGGGAGGCTTTCGCCAGCTTCGGCATCATCGTCATGCTGATGGTGGCTGTGATCTGGACTATTCCTGGGTCGCCGATCAAGGACACCATGATGCCGGAGCTGCAGCCGATTGCTCGATTCACCGGCTTGGATCAGACGTGGGGAATGTTCTCCCCGAATCCGCCGCTGTCGGTGCCCGAAGTGGAGACTGCTGTGCTCTACGACAGTGGTGCGCGGCGGGTATGGAAACTCGAAGGCGACCGGTCATTGGTGGGCCAGTTCTACTGGGATCGGTGGCGGAAGTTCAAAGAAGCATTGATCAATGAGCCGGTTACTCGTCCGGCTTATGCGATGTGGGTCGTTCGGAAACTGATGCAGCCGGGCGAGCACCCGGTCGGTGTGACGATCTTCTCCGATACGCGCAAGCTTCGGCCTCCGGGATCCAATGCGCCGGAGGAGCACGAACAAAAGATCTTGTACGACTGGAAGTTTGGGCCTGCGTCATGATCGCTCCGGTGGCAATGTTGCGTGAATCGGGCCGCAGCGCGGTGCAGGGTTGGCGGACCTTCTGGTTCAGTACGGAGCCGGCGTACACGCTGGGGATAATCAGGATTGCCTTCGGCGTCTTGGCTTTCCTCTGGTCGCTCGAGCTCGGGTTCGACTTGTATGACAAGTTCAGCGTCAACGGCATTGTGCCGCAGCCGCCGACGTACCAATTCTTGTGGGGCGTGTTCTATCGGTGGCCGGGTGATACCGCCTTGCTGGCCGGCTGGATCGTGCTGATGGTGGCTTCGCTTGTCATGATCGTCGGCTGGCACACCAAGCTGGCGACCTTCCTGGTGTTCGTGATGATCATGTCGTTCGAACGCCGTAATCCCTGGATCTTCAACTCGGGTGACGGGTTGATCCGAATCCTGTCACTGTATTTGGCACTTTCGCCGTGTGGTGCGGCGCTGTCGTTGGACCAGCGTCGCCGCTTCGGATCTTTCTGGTCCGCGCAGGACATCAAGGTCTGGCCGCTACGTCTGATGCAGGTCCAGATATCGATCATCTACATCACTACGGTGATCGCGAAGTTGCATGGCGATACGTGGCAGAACGGCTCTGCCGTGTCCTACACGTTGCGACTCGACGACATGCTGCTGCTGCCGAGCCCGGCCTGGATGTCCACCAGCCCAATGATCGGCAATGCGATGACGTGGGGCACCCTGCTGGTCGAGTTCTCGATCGGGGTTTTCGTCTGGAACAAACGTTGGCGCACAAAGGTATTGATCGCCGGCGTATTCCTGCATCTGACCATCCTCTTGACGATGGTCGTCGGGTTCTTCTCACTGGCGATCTTCGTGCTGTACCTGTCGTTCGTGCCGTGGGAACGGTCCAAGGCGGTAGCGAACGACATACACAGCCGGCTCAGTGCGGTGATGCAGCGGGTCCTTCGTCGCAAAGCTGATGCCGACGCCCCTGAACCTGAGCCCGGCGGCAGTGCTGCCGCTGAGGTCGACGCCGCGGCATCCGCGGAATGCGTTGCGCGTGAAGATGACAACGATGCCTCACCCGGCGGTCGGCACGCCTTGGATGACGATGAGGCACCTCGTGTTCGGCTGAACGGCAACGATGCTGCCCAGGCTGTGCGGGGCGCTACCGACGCGTCGGCGATGTCGCCGTAGCGGTTCTCCGCTCCTGACGCTCTTTCTCGCGACTGTGCGCCGCGCACGTGGGATCGGCGATCCAGCTCGATCACCAGCAAATGAGTTTTGTCGGGTGTCCGGATGCATGCAGTGCCACGGGACAAGGATTTGCGGCGGATGAAGTGCTCAGTTGCCGGCCGCTTTTCCCATGCCGGTCGCGGTGCTGGTATTCCGGATGTCAGAACCCGGAATCCGGGTAGTCCGAAGGTATGAACTTTTGTGACATCCGCAAATACAGCAAATACGTTAATTGGACAGGCTTATGAGCCCGCATTGCTGGGGTGAGAATAATTCAGGTGCCGGCGCCGCGCGAGGCGATTATCTTCCTGTACTGGTGAAAATGCATCGGGTCCGTCAGCTCTCTGTCAAAAATCAGCTATGAGCTGCAGGTATGTATCAATCAAGGCGGGTGCTCTCAGTCGATTACGCCCCGACTCGTGGCTATAATTTGTCGACTCTGAAAATTGCCTGCAATGCGGCTATTGAAACCAGCGTGAATTTCGACGTGTTAACCGAGATTTCTCGACACCGTTTTGCGCGTTCAGCGAACGTTGACTTAATCGAAGAATAGGATCAACATGAGTTCACCGGCTGCATCGGGGTGGCCGGAAAAGAGGTCCGATGATGACTGAAATTGACTTCCTCTCATCAGTGTCCAACCGGCGTCCGGTGGCGCCGTCACACTCGGTGGGTGCGGTATGTACGACCGCAATATCAGCTACCTTTTTCTGGGCTGGAGTCTCGACGGTCGGTCGCGGGGCTGTAGGTCTGGGCCGGATGAACGCACCTCGGAACGTGTTCCCGCGGCGCTCAGGAGATCTCGATGGATAACGTCAGCTGTATTCGCGACGCGTCGTCACCACCCTCGGTTCGGCCGACGGTCTCAGTCGTCATCCCCGCTCTCAACGAAGAGCGAAACCTCCCGCACGTAGCGTCGCGGATGCCGTTCGATGTGGACGAGATTGTCTTCGTGAACGGGAGCTCGATCGACAACACGGCTGCTGTCGCACGTGAATTGTGGCCGGCTGCAGTGCATATCGACCAAACGCGGACCGGAAAAGGCAACGCGTTGGCATGCGGTTTTGCGGCCGCGTCCGGCGACATCATCGTGATGATCGACGCGGACGGAAGTACAGATCCCGCTGAGATCCCCAGCTACGTCGGGGCCCTGATGTCGGGAGCAGATTTTGCGAAAGGGTCGCGTTTCATCCAGGGCGGTGGCAGCGAGGACATCACCAAGTTCCGCAAGCTGGGCAATAAGGCACTCAATGGCTTGGTCAACGTTCTGTTCGGTACCAAGTACACCGATCTGTGTTACGGCTACAACGCGTTTTGGCGCCGGTGCCTCGCTGCAATGGACTTGCCCAGCACCGCTGGCGAGTGCACACAATGGGGCGACGGCTTCGAGATAGAGACCCTTATCAACGTGCGGGTGGCCGGCAGCAAGCTGAACGTGATCGAGGTATGTAGCCACGAGTACAGCCGAATTCATGGGATCAGCAATCTCAATGCAGTATCCGATGGATTGCGGGTGCTGAGCACCATCGGCTCCGAATTCCGGAACCGCCACGTTCATCGCACTTCGATATCGGCCGGGGTCGCAAGATTGCAGTCGGTAAAGCCACCGGACGCGGGAGACCTTGTGTTCGTGCGCGGAGCGTGAGTCCGTGTCAAGCCACCGGGTCAACGTCGAGTGAGCATGTTCGCCCATTTCCAGCGCAGCTTCCTGGTGCCGGCGGAACGGTAGCGGCGGCAGTCGCTGCACAAGGCACAGTCAGTGCCTGCTCGGTAGTGTTCGTGACAGCCGCGGTCATGACCACAAATGCAGACGCTGCCACTCACCGAAACCAAGTTACCCGCGAGGCCGCGAAAATCCCCGCATCAGGGCGAGACCTTCGCTGACACCCGCTACGGTTCGTCCTTCGCTATCGCCGCGGAGAGTTGCGCTAGCTGGGAATACGACTGCGGTAACGCAGGCGGACCATTCCGCGTCCGCGCACCTCATGAACCTCGGACTCCCAGATGCGGTCGGCGCCGAGCCGGACGCAGGCAGCCATCCAGTGGGCATGCTCACCGGCTGCCACCGTGGCGTACAACTTCATTTCCGATATGCAAAACGGATAGAGAAGGCCTGCGGCGACAGCTTCCCAGGTCGCAGCGGACACTCCGGGAGTGTGTGGTGACCGGTAGTCGTCGAGGACCACCACCGCGCCCTCCGTGGCGTGTTCAACGGCCAATGCGATATCCGCACAGACACTGTCGTACGCGTGACTTCCGTCAATGTGAAGGAAGCGAAATGACCGGCCCGCTATTCGGTTGCGGAGGTGCGTGGACGGGCAGATCTCAACCTGCGGACGGCCTCCGTGAAACCGGCCGTAGTGGTGATAGAAGCGGTCCACGGTGAGCCCGTCGTAGGCTGCCATGCCTTCTTGCGGGACTCCGAAATCGTCGGGGTCGACTCCGAACAGATCGCAGACGACAAGTCGGTCGTCGTCGCGCAGTGCGTACCCGAGCAGGATTGTGCTTCGGCCCTGATATGAGCCGATCTCGAGAATGTCGCCTTCGGTGGAATCGGCGAGTTGACGGCCCAGAACAAAGTCGAACAGGCGGAAGTCGGTTGCGGAGAACCACCCGGGAACCGTCCGTGAATACGAAACATAATTCTCGGCGCCCGGCAGGCTGAGCGCGGCTCGACCACCGCGTCCTTCCAATACGCGGTTTGCTGCAGCCAGCACCTCGGCCGTTGCTCGCGTGTTGGCGATCTGCTCCAGAATCTGCATCGCTATCTCTTTCCTCGCGATTGCCGAACAATGATCGGGCTGTATCAGCGTGCAGCACGTCAGCTGGATGACTGACGAATTACCTTGATATGAAGCGGCGTGGGCAATTTGCCAGCATCCGAATAGACTACTCACACCGTGTTGTTTCCAGGAAGGAATGCGTGAGCAGATCTTCTGCACAGGGTTGGGCGTCGCGGTTCGTGACCTTCATCGCGCTGCTGACGATGATTGCTGGCTGTGGTCATTCGGGTACCGTTGCCAAACCGCCATCGTTGACCTTCGACAGTGTTCCGGCCACCGAAGCCCAAGTCTCCGCAGCGGTGAAGGACGCGGAAACGGCGAAGGGTCTGCCGTCCTGGATCACGCCCGAGCAGCTCGTCAAGTCAGCAGAAGACGACAGCGGTTTGTGGGCCCTTCCCGACTGCAACTCGGACTACGAAGTCAGTTCCCTCCCGGATATCAAACCGTGCACACTGGGCGCAGTGTCAGGTGCGCACACGATGGTGGTGCTCGGCGACTCGAATGCGTCGATGTGGGCACCTGGGCTGGACTTCGTCGGTCGGCGGACCGGATGGCGAATCATCTTGCTGGCCAAGGACAATTGCGGTCCCGCGACCATGACGTACTACCAGTGGCAGCTCAAACGGGACCTGACGGAGTGCAATGCCTGGCAGCAGTGGCGGATGGATCAGGTCAGGTCGTTGAAGCCCGACGTGGTGCTGCTGGCGGGCTGGTACGACGGCGACAAGGGGATCGCCGGCCCCGACCGGACGCTCACGCCGGATATGTGGCGCGACGCCCTGGTGGACACCATCCACCAGGTGCCGCCTGGTATCAGAACGGTCCTACTCGGGAACATTCCGCACATCACCAAACCGGCCGGGGAATGCCTGGCGCAGAATTCGGGCGACATTTCGCGTTGCGCCGAGAAAGCCGACGACGTCGTTCCGGCCTATGCGAACAATGCCCTCAAAGACGCGGCAGCTGCCGCCGGTGCGCTGTACGTGGACGTAACCCGTTGGTTCTGTGCGCAGACGTGCCCGGTGGTGATCGCGGGTGTCGTCGCGTACTCCGGCATCTACCACACGACGCATGACTATGCCCGCTATCTATCGGGTGTGCTCCAGGTAGCGCTCAAACCCGCGATGGCGTGACCACCGAGCCGTCGTAGGGGTCAGAAGACGGTGAGCGGCAGGCCGACACGGGCTTGTTCGACGAGCACCACCGTGAGGATGGCGACGACGAAAGCCGGGAAGATACACAGCGACAGAAACGGACGCGTCGACAGATAGCGCGATTTCCACACGAGCTTCTCGATCGACGCGTAGCTGATTGACGCCAGTAGCACTGCGGCCCCGATCAACCCGAGGCGTGTGAGTGCAGACAATGGCGTGGTCGCATATTGCTCGGCAATCGTGAATACCGGCCAGTGAATCAAGTAGAGGCTGTATGACAGCGAACCGATCCACTGAAAACAACGGCTGCGCAGCAGGGCTGTCACACCGCGAGGTCCGAGTGAAGGGCCGGAGGCGATTATCAGAGCGGTCCCAACTGCAGGTAGCGCGACGAGCGCGCCCGGGAAGTGCGTACCTGGGTGGAATTGAGTTGTTGCCCAACCGATTAACCCAACCCCTAGCCAGCCCCAGGCGCAGGCCAGTTCACTCCTCATCCGGCTCCGCACCCACGGGACGACCAAAAACGTCAGGCAACCGACACCGAGCTCACCTGCCCGCGTAGCGCTGGAGAAAAAAGCAGCTGTCCCGTTGGTAGAGGTCAGATGGATCGACCACGCGTATGAACCGGCGATGACTGCTGTCGTTGCGGCGCCGAGCGTCACGGCGAAGCGATGCTTTCCAAATCGGGCCGCCACGAGGCACAGTGCAGGGAAAAGGATGTAGAACTGCTCCTCGACAGCGAGCGACCAGTAATTCTGAAGTGGGGACGGCGGCGTTCTGGCGAGCGCATAGTCGGTACCGACGGAGATGAAGTGGTAATTCGTCGTGAAGAAGGCGACCGACACCGCGTCTCTGCCGGTCGCGAAACCTCGAATGAAACCGAGAATGCCGTAAGTGGCGAGAACCGTGAGCACCGTGACGACGCCGGCAGCCGGCAGGATGCGTCGCGCGCGTCGTGCGTAGAAGCGCGCCAACAGCATCCCTGCGCTGGAGCTTCTTTCGCGCACCAGCACACCGGTGATGACGTAGCCCGAGATCACGAAGAAGATGTCGACACCGATGAATCCGCCGGTGAAGCCAGGGACGTGGGCATGACTCAGGACAACCAGGGCCACGGCCACCGCGCGCAGCCCGTGGATGTCTTTGCGGAATGTGGGAGCGACCGACCTCGGACCGCGATCGTCGGTCGAGCTCGCCACCGGCTCCATGATGGGAGGCCCGGCGGTGGCCGTCGGCTCAACGCTGTGGCTTTCTCGTGGTGCCACAAGCCCTCCCATCGTGGCCCGCAGCCCGGTGAAATGTCATATCAATTGCACGAGGCGGCGATAGAAACCATGCTGTCACGCTACGATCGCGCATGTATCCGAATTTGCTGGAGAGTGTCGGGGTGAGCCGGTGACAGTGATACCGATTCTGCTTTATCACTCGATCTCCGATGCCCCGGAGCCGTGGATCGCGCCCTATTCGGTGTCGCCGGCGACGTTCGCGCGGCACTTGAACCTTGTCGTGGAAAGTGGGCGCACGGCGTTGACGGTGTCTGAGCTGGGCGCTGCGCTGGCGGGACGGGCCCCGCTGCCGCCAAGCCCGGTGGTGATCACCTTCGATGACGGTTTCGCCGACTTTGTGGGTGCGGCGGAGATGATGGCGGAGCACCGGTTATCCAGCACGTTGTATGTCACGACGGGCGCCTTGCGAGGAAGCCCTCGCCCCCCGAAGATGGCACTGCCGCCCGCACCGATGTTGGACTGGGCACAGCTTGATCACGTGACGAAGCTGGACGTGGAAATCGGTGCGCACACCCATACCCACCGTCAGCTGGACACCATGCGCGCGGCTGACGTGGCCCAGGAGATCCGGCAGTCGAAGGACTTACTCGAGCAAGCCTGCGGCAGGTCGATACCGAGCTTTGCTTATCCGCACGGCTTTCAGAGTGGACAGACCCGCAGGTTGATTGCCGCAGCCGGCCATACGTCGGCTTGCGCGGTGATGAACGCGTTCAGTTCGGACAGCGACGACATTTTTGCGCTCGCCAGGTTGACAGTCGGGTCGACGACCACCCCTGAACTAATGGCGGGTTGGCTGTCCGGCGCCGGTGCGCGAATCGCTCCCTACCGTGAGATGTTTCGAACGACTCTATGGCGGTGGGCCAGACGAATCGGTGGACCGATTGCGGACGGCGCGGTCCTTGGCAAGCGTTCACTACGCGCTGACCGAGGGCGGTGATCGCGTGACACCCGTCGTTTCGGCGCTGGAGCCCGCCATGAAAGCCCGTGTTGCGCCGACCTGGGAATCTGCGAAGTGGGTTGGGGCGCTGGATCTTCCGGCGACCTTTGCGTCGTTCGTCAAGCTCGTCGACGCGAATGGATACGGCACCGCGCGGCTACTCGTGCGGAAAGACCGTCGGCCGGTCGCCTTCGTGGAGGTCGACGTCGCCGACAGTCAGATCAACGGTGCCGCGCTTGATGGGTTGGTGTCGAGATGGAACTCGGAGCGGCCCCCGGCCCAATCCTCCGAGTCGCCGGACCGCCTTCCATTCATCTCCGTGGTGATCTGTACGCGCAATCGAGCAGACCTCCTACGAGAAGCTCTTGCGTCAGTCCTGCTGTGCGACTATGCGAGCTTCGAGGTCATCGTGGTCGACAACGCGTCGGATGACGATTCGACGGTGCAATATGTCGCGGGCCTGGCCGATCCGCGCGTACGGATCATCACTGAGCCCATCCCGGGCCTATCCGGTGCGCGGAATGCCGGAATCAGCGCTGCCCGTGGGGAATTGATCGCCTTCACGGACGACGACGTCGTCGTCGACAGGATGTGGCTGCAGTGGTTCAGCACGGTGATGCGATCTGAGCCTGAGATCGGCTGTGTGACCGGATTGGTTCCCAGCGGGGAGTTGCGCACACCTACCCAGTGGCTTTTCGAGAAGCAGGTGCACTGGTCGAATTTGACGAGGGAACGATTCCACATCTCCAACCCGCCCCAGGGCAATCGACTCTTTCCGTTTCAGGTCGGGGTGTATGGCGCCGGTGCGAACTTCGCGATGCCGCGGTCAGTGTTGCTCGAGCTAGGCGGATTCGATGAGGGTCTGGGGATCGGATCGCCGGCTGGTGGCGGTGAGGACATCGACATGTTCGTTCGCGTATTGCTCGGTGGTCGCCCGCTGATCTACGAGCCGGCCGCGATCGCGTGGCACCGCCACCGATCCGACCTGCCTGCACTCGCGGCCCAGGCGCATGGATACGGACTTGGACTGGGTGCCTGGCTCACCAAGGTGGCCTGCGATCGAACCTTGCGGCCGATGGCACTGAAAAGGTTGTGGGATGCGGCATTACACGTGCGCGGGATGATGAGTGCCCCGGAAGCCGAAGGCGTGGTGCAGCCTGCTGGGCTGCAGCGCACGCAGTTCGTCGGATTGGTGCGCGGGCCGTTGGCGTATGCGCGATCGCGCCGCCAGCACCGTCGTGCGCGTCCGCTGGACAGTCGACGCGTCGGACCTTGCGACAGTCCTGGATGAAGGGTGTTCGAGTGCACGGCGACGGGCAGATAACGGCGATACAGCGGGCTGGACAAGCACTCCAGCAGATTCCTGCCGCGCATAGTGCGGCAGTGCTGGGGCTACAGCTCGCCGGGCGGGCACGACGACCCGCTCAGTTGGCTCGATACCTTCGAGCTGTGCCGCCGGACAAGCGGAAATTGTCACTCGGTGCCGGCGCGATGACGCTTCCGGGGTGGCTGTGCACAGACTTGGTGCCGGTGAAACCGTCGGTCATGTACCTCGATGCTGCGAAACCCTGGCCGATTCCCACGGCGTCATTTCGATATGTGCTGTGCGAGCACATGTTTGAGCAAGTGGGCTATGACGTCGGCCTGCAGGTGCTCAAAGAGGTGCGGCGCGTTCTGCAACCCGGGGGAGTACTGCGGCTGTCGACGCCCGACTTGAATGTCATTCGTCTGCTGCCAGATTCGAAGGATCCTGACGTGCGGGAATATGTTCGCTGGAGTAACCGCACCTTCGGATCACCTGCTGAACGTGACGAGATCGACAGCCCCGTCCACGCGTTGAACAGGGTGATGCGGGCGTGGGGGCACACCTACATCTACGACGAAGACACCCTCCGGCGTGCGCTGCATCTCTCAGGTTTCGATCACGCTGTGCGATGCGGGCCAGGTGAATCCGAGTACTCGGAGTTGCGGGGCACCGATCGGCATGCCGTGCTCGTGGGCGACATCCCCAACCGGGTCGAGTCGCTGATCCTCGAAGCCGTCGTCTGAGTTGTTGGCCGTGCGCGGTCAGCCCAGGCGCGCGTGCAAATCCCACCAGCCGCGGTATCCGGCGCGACTGGATGGATGGCGCAGGTGCCAGGCAATGTTCGACGCCAGCGCGTAGGGACGTGTCAGCCGATTGCTCGTCCAGCCGCCCCCGTAGCCACACAGGTTGTGGTGCAGGCGTATTGCCCTTGCTCGCAACAGAGTTGGCCAGATCGTTGACCATCGTTCCGGCATCTCTTCCCCGAAGTAACCACTCTGGACGAACGTTAGTGGTGTGTCTACATATCGACCCTCGCGGGCGGGGAAGGCTGGCCGCCGGAACGGATGCCCGTTTTGGTTGACGTACGCGAACTTTCGGTATCCCAGATTCCACAGCTCGGCCAGCTCGTCGAAGATCTTCGGCAGCGGGGCGTCCAAGCTGGACACGGCGGACTCGACCGAGATGAAGTCAGGTCGTTCGTCGAATGCGCGGAGTGCTCGAATGCAGAGCATGTCCATGCCCTCGATATCGACTTTGAGATAGCGGGGACAACCAACCTCGGCGAGGACCTCTTCAAAGCGAAGGGCCTGCACTTCGACCGTGTTGTAGCGCGTTCCGCTCAGGGCCTGATTCCGCGTGACGAATTCGGGTGATAGTGATGACCAGTCGGTCGCTTGATCCGACACCGCCATCTGAACTGTGCCCGATTGTTCGGCGATCGCTGCTTCGATGAGCCGGAGGCGGCCGTCGGCTATCTCGTCGGCGAATTGCTCGCGGGCTCGCTCGACCAACGCGGGGTTGGCTTCGACCGCCACGCAACGAAAGCCCTTGTCGAGGTAGAAGCGCGCGTCTTCGCCGCGATGAAACCCCACGTCAATTACCAAGTCGTCGTGTTTCATGGCCCCCACGCAGAGCTAGTCGTCAGGTCATTCAGGGTACTCGCCGAACGTCGCCAGTGATCCGGAAAGCTGTATTTGTGCACTGACATCACGCGCCGCAGCAAATTCAATGATAGAGCTTGATCCAGTCGACGATCATCTGTTTGGGCAGTATCCCGGGCGCGAGTGCACCGGCCCAGTCGCCGCCGACCGCCAGATTCAGGACGGCGAAGAATGGTCCGTCGTACACCCATTTCCAGCCCTGCCGGAGGTGATCGGCACTGAACGCAGCGACCTGGCTGTCATCGATTCCCATGATCACGCGCCGTGATTTCTTGTACATCCAGTACGTGTGGAACTCGTCGACGAGGTTGGCGGATACCTTTGTCGACTGCAGCTGGACGTCGCCGTCAGGTCCCGCTTGCCGGGCATCGCTGGGCGGACCGTGGATGGTGAAATAGGCTGTCGAGCCATCGTTGACGAATTCCACGATGTCGATCTCCCCGCAAGCCGGCCATCCGGCAGTGCGCAGAGAACTCCCGAGCATCCAGAATGCCGGGTGAAGTCCTTGTCCCGCCGGAATTTTGATGCGTGCCGCGATCAATCCGTCCGTCAGTTGCACCTTGCCTTCGGTGTTCACGCGCGCAGAGGTGACGTGCCCGTCCGTGGTGGTCGCCTCCAGGACCAGATGCCCCTCGCCATCCTGGCGGATGTTGGCGGGGTCGGTCGTATATGCCTGTGTCTCCTTGCCATTGGCCCAGCGATTGCCGATGTCGATGTTCCACATGCGCGAATCGGGGGGCGCGTCCACCGCGCCTTTGAAGTCATCTTCAGCAGAGAGCGTGAGCGTCGGCAGCAGTCCGGACAAGGTTGTGCTGTTGATCGGATTACTCGTCACCGGATCACTCGGCGTCGGGTCGGCCAGGCACGATGAGGTCAGTAGGGTGACCGCGGCGAGCGTCGCGTAGCGCATCGCCCGGAGCTTGCGCCGGATGTCAGTGTCCGACGACGGCATCGTAGATCCCAAGCGATACGAACAGCACGACCAGCAACGCCATCATGAGAAGCGATGCTGTCGCGCTTCGCGAATATCGGTCACCCATTACGCACTCCCATCATCTCCGCGGTGGCATGTACTTGAATGCCAAGGTGTCTTCGTCGTCGATGACTCGGACCCAGTTAGGACGCTGGGACAGCTGTTCGACGAGACTTTCCAGTGCGCCAGGGGGGAACAGCCCAATGTAGGCGTTGTAGGCCCAGACCTGTTCGGGTAGGACGATGTAGAGCGACCCATTTGCGGGAACCGCTTCGAGGTTGTCGATTGCCTCCGGCGTCGGTAGCCCTTTGAGCAATGATGTCCGCAGGTCGTCCAGCGGATTGTCGTAGTTACCTTGTGCCAGTGCGAACTTCACGTAGTCCGCGCTGCTGCGCTCGGGCCAGCCCGCGGGTGGTGCCATGACCGTGATGGTGGTGCCAGCGTGGTTCTGGGCGAGCAGATTGCGGCTCTGCTCCAATTGGTGGCGGGTGACCGTGATGTACGTCCAGCTGCCGTAATAGCCTTGCATCCCGGCTGCTCCCGCGAGCACCACCACCAGCCAGGCCACGATCAGCCCACCCAGGCGTTGCGGCGGCCGAAAATCCAGTGCCTTGGTGATGAACGGTGCAACCAAGACGCACGATCCCAACAACGAGTAGAGGAACACGCGAAGAATCGCCTCGCCGCCGTAGTTGAGTGCCAAGATCAAAACGAGCGGCGAAAACGCCACCAGGGCCAGTTCCCAGGGCGGACGGCCGCGGCGCCAGATCAGTACAAAGCAGACGGCGGCCGCCACCCAGATCGACAGCGACAGACCCTGCTCGATGATCACGCTGAAGACGCGGCCGTCTGAACCACGGCCCTGCCCAACGGCTTTGGTGTTGTTGAATGGGTTGAAGCTCGCCAGGCCGCCATTCTTGAGGATGACGTGCCGCCGGGGTATCAGATATGCCGCCAAGATCGCGATGTAAACAATCGCCAGCCAGCGGGGCCGCAGTTGCTTGAGGGCGGCCAATGCGGCAGTCACCGCCACCACCCAGACCGGCGTGAGTTGGTGGGTGGGCACCAGCACCGCGAAGATCGGTACCGTGATATAGCCGGCCGCGGGCGCAGTTCTGGAACAGGATAGGAGGGTGAGAATCGAAGCGGCCAGGACGATGGCGGTGGCTTGCGGCGAGTAGTAGTCCTGCCCAACCCAATTGACCAGCAGCGCGAGCATTCCGGCGACCAACGCGGAGCGCAACGTGGCGTTGAAACTCAACGACAGCGCTGTCACCACCACGATGAGCAGTGCGTCGCTGACGATTCCGAACCAGTGCGCGGTGACGACCAACTCCGACTTGGTGATCGAACTGAACCACGCCATCCCGGTGAAGAACCCCGGCCACTGGTTGTATACGTCTACACCCGTTGGTGGGAGTCCATGGTTCTTGACGATGTAGTCGACAATCCCGATGTGCTTGTACGTCCACGTGTAGATCGGCACCTCGGTGATCATCGGAACGGTCACCCGATCCACGATGAGCGCGACGAGAATGGCTACGGCTGCCATGAGTTCGCGGTGCACCACGATCGCGACGACAAAGCCGGTGATGGTGAGGAGGAGGGCAAGGAGCAGCAGCACTCCACTCTGGGAAAAGAGCAATCCCCACTGTCCTGCGGTCACTCGCCGTAGTCCCGGCAGCGCAAGTGCCCAAATGCATAGCGCGACAACCAATATCGTGGGAACGACATACACACCGGTGATCCCACCCTGGCGCGGCGGCCGCGCAGAATCGCCCAGCCCGAAGTTCACATCTTGAGCCTCAACGGTTTTCGATGGCGCCTGGATGTCGCTGTCTTTTCTCAGGTGCCACAAGCGCAGCAACCCGGCCGCGGCGACCAAGAGCGAGATCACCACACACGAAGGGGTCGGCGCCCAGAACCTCAGCCAGGCCATCGAGGTTGCCAGTGCGATGACGCCGGCAATGCTGAGCCCTATCACGCCGGCGATGGCGGCCGGTGCCGGCAGATCCAGCCAACACAACGCCGCGCTTCCTATGCCCGCCACCGAGAAGACGACGAGAAGCACAGCTTGAAACACCGGAGCGGTCGGTATCGACGACAGAGCTCCCGAGGCGCCGGCAAGCACCGCCAACTGCGCGAGCATTTGGGGCCGCCCAGCCGAATCTTGAATCGAGCGGTGCCGGCCTGTCGCCGGCCGCGACAACGGCCGGCGTATCTGGGCCGATTCCGGGCTAACGGGAAGCCCCCTCTTCACCCTCGAGGCAAGGACTGTCGGGATTGGAGAACTTATCGGCTCGGACGCAACGCTTCTCGCGGCTCGGCTGCGGGGAAAAGCCTGCCGGCCACTTCGTCGCACTGTCGTAGTAGATGTCGTAGAGCATTGCGGCGTCGAGGTTCGTCGCACCGGTGAGATCAGCGCCGGCGAGGTCGGCGCGGCTGAGGTTCACCTTCCCGCGGACGACGAAACCGACGTCGGGCGCACCCTCCTGCGCAATCCACGTGCCGTTCGCGTCGCTGAAATCAATGCCCGTCAGCACCGCATTGCTCAGGTTCGCCCCTGAAAGTTTCGCCCCGGCCAGGTTCGCGCCGCATAATCGCGCCCCATGCAGATCGGCGTTGGTCAGGTCGGTGTTGATCAAGCTGGCTTCACTGAGATCGCCGTCGACGAGGATTGCCTCGATCAGAGAAGCGCCCGCCAGGTCGGAATTGGGGGTGAGCACCACGCCGACGAGACGACCGCCATCCATGTTGGCTCTCGCGAAGTTGGTGTTCGGGAGTTGAAGGAACGCCAGGTTCTGGCCCGACAGGTTGATGCTTTCGAATGATTGCCGGACCGCCGCGCTGGGATGGCGCGACGGCGGACACGTCCCACCGGCACCGGTCGCGCCGCCCGTCTGCGCGGCGGCGAATTGCCGCTGCGAGTTGGCGTAGTCGCGGACGAACCGCAAGTTCTCGAGTACCTGGGCCTGGTTCAGGTCGGCATCGTGCCGCAGGCTTTCTCGATCGGCCCGACGATTGTCTGCGATCGTCATCGCGCCGACGACCGCAACCACAATCAGTAGTGCTGTGGTCACAGCCGGGACCCACCACGGCGGATCGGGCTTCTTGAAGAAGTGCCACATCCGTGGAAACGGATTGGATTTCGTCACGGGTAGCCCCATCTCATGTGTCGTTCTTCAAGGGAGGAACCACAGGCCGTCCTCTGTTCAGAATTCCGATGGCGCCGATCACGCCGGTCGCAGCGGAAGCGATGCTCAAGCCCACGGCGGCGCCTACCGCACCCCACCGCGCGGTGCACAAGACGATGAGCGGTATCGCAAGCGCCGTGCCGAGAGCATTGGCGGCCAAGATCGCTCCGGTGCAGCTGATCGCTCGCATGACCGACGTCCAGATGACAAACGCGACGCGCGCCACGGAGCCGACGGCAAGTATGACCAGGACAGATATGACGGGCAGGTTCTCATATTGGGACCCGAGGATCGCTACGACTGCGGGACCGGCCACCACCAGCCCGAGGCCTGCGATGATCACGATGGCCTGGGTGATGAGCCATGCCTGGCGTCCGCGTTCCCACAACCGCTCGGGCGATGCGGACAGGCCTACGGTCAACGCCGCTCCAACGCCACTGGAGACCAACTCGAGCGACAGTGAGAACGAGAGCGTCAAGGCGACGACCGCTCCCTGAGTTGCTCCGGCTATCCAGGTGGTGAGGAACGGCAATATCAAGAACACGCCGTTCGCCATCGCACTGCCGGCCCCGTCACGCAGAGAGAAGATCGCGAGATCTCTTCTGGTCGGGCCACCGGTAGGTGTAGCCGGTGGCGCCGAGGGGCTTGCCGCGAGAAGCCGGGGAATCACAACGAAAATTGCGATGGCGCCAACAATGGCCGAAGAAGCGATGGTCGCTACGACTGCTGGATGCGATACGTGGGACGCCAGGAGGACAACCAGCGCGATTTTGGCGAGGCTCGCTCCCAGGTTCTGGCCGAGCAGCTTAGGCGTTCCGCTGAGTCCGAGGAGCGCCGAATCCTTCAACATGTACGCGGCGGTTGCCACAGAGCCGACTGTCGTCCAGCAGACAGCGCTGATTACTTCCAGATGCAGCGTCGCGGCAGCGACGATGCCCGTCGCCGCGCCGATGGCTGTCGAAAGCAGGCAGACGATGAAGTAGCCGTCGGCCAATCGCCTTTCACGGTCGCAGCCGCGTACGGGGAGAAGCGCGATGAAGGAGTTTCCGGTGCCGGTCGCGGCGACGATCCCCGCGGTCGATATCAACGAAATTATGGCTGTATCGACGCCGAGTCGCTGTGGCGACATCACTCTGGCGGCAATCGACCAGAAGATGATTCCGGTGGCGGCGGTAATGATCCAGGTGGTGACCAAAGCTGCGGAATGCACTGCGAGGTGCGTATCCAGGAGACGGCGGACGACGTCGCGGAATTGCACACGCAGGTTTGTCATCAATTACAACTCACCCGTAAAGCGGCTGGCCGGAGGACGGTTACGGCCGTCGCTTCCGACTGCCGTCCGCACCCCGCGGCGCCGCGCCGTGTGAAGGTGGTGGAAGTTTGCTGTGTTCATCCGACCCCGTTATCGCGTCGCGGCTGACCTTACCACCGCGCGGGTCTGTCCGAGGGGGTGAATGGCAGCCTTCCGGGAAAGAGATGCGGGCGCGTCTACACCTGTTGAAATATTTGCCAGTTCTGCCCACTGACGAGGTCTTGTAGCTACTATGTGATCTGAAACAGTAGCCAAGTTGCTGAGATGACCATGCGTCGCCATCGATCCGCACAGGCAGGGCGCCGGTCGCGGGTATGTGCGATGAAAGCCGACGGGGGTCGTCGATGCCGAGTAGGAACGATGGTTTGCCAGGAAGTACAGCAACCACGCCTGACTGTGAGGTGTCGCTGTCCGCCATCGTCTGCGCGTACACCACCGAGAGAATTGCTCAGCTCGTGAAATGCGTTGACGCACTCCTGGATCAGCTGCATTCCTGCGACGAGGTCGTCGTGGTCATCGATCACAACACCGAGTTGTACGAATTCATGGCGGACCGATATGGCGACCGTGTGATCGCGAACTCGAGGGTGCAAGGACTGTCCGGTGCACGAAATAGTGGTATCGAGCGTGCCTGCCGCGATGTTCTGGCATTTGTCGATGACGACGCCGAGATTCAGCCCGGATGGGCCGACGGGCTGCGCGCCCACTACGGCGATCCCGCTGTCGCCGGCGTTGGAGGTTATGCCGAACCGGTGTGGCCCGGTGCCGGCCGGCCGCCGTGGTTCCCCGACGAATACGACTGGGTGGTCGGCTGCAGCCATCGTGGTCTGCCGGTCGCGGTCACCCCCGTCCGCAATTTCATCGGATGCAATATGTCCTTTCGCAATTCGGTGTTCGCGGAGGTTGGTGATTTCAACGTCGATGTCGGACGAGTCGGGTCGCGCCCGATCGGCTGCGAAGAAACCGAATTGTGTATCCGGCTCACCCAGGCGCGTCCGACTGCCCGGCTGTTGTTCGATCCCTCGATTGCCGTCCGGCACTCGGTGACGCCGGAGCGCGCACGACTGGGGTACTTCCTGGACCGCTGTTTCTCCGAGGGGCTGTCGAAGCATCGGGTCAGCGGCATGGTCGGGTCGTCGGATGCACTGAGCACCGAACGCCGGTACGTCACAAGTGTTTTGCCGCTGGCATTCTTCCGAGGGCTGCGCGATGCCCTGGTCGGGCATGGCAGTCGGCGCGCCGCATGCGCGCGCAGCGCGGCGGTACTGGTGGGCCTCGTCGTCACCACGGTCGGCTATGGCTACTCGATGTTGCGTTCGGCAGGGGAGAAGGCGTGGTGATGGGAGGTAACCACCTGCCGTTGCGGGCAGTCGCCACCACCGAACTTCCCTTGGCGCGCACCGAGATCGAGCTCAGTGACCCGCCGGCCGAGATCGCTCTGACGAACGCCACGCGGCCGGGCCAGGGCATCTACGCGCTGGTGCTCCTGCATGCGCAGCCCATCGGCACGCTGGTCCTCGACGGGGCCAAAGGTCTTGCCTGGCAGGCGCACTCAGCCGCGGTCTGGGCATCGCTGCGCGAGCAGATCAACGCGCATCTCGTGGCCGACGGCCTGCCGGGTGCGGACAGCATCGATGCGCTCCGCGCCGAACCGTCAGCCGAGCCGCGATGCCGCCGGGAACGTACCGCAGTCCTGACCGATCCACCGGCCATCACCGTCATCGTGGCTACGCGCGATCGGCCCGACACGCTGCGAGCGTGTCTGCGGACTTTGTTGGCCGTCGACTATCCGAAATTCGAAGTGCTGGTGGTCGATAACGATCCCAGCAGTGATGCCACGAAGATCGTCATCGCCGAGGAATTCGCCCACCGGGTCCGGTACATCCGGGAAGGCCGACGAGGTTTGTCGTGGGCGCACAACCGGGGGCTCGAGGAGACGGCGACCGACGTCGTCGCTTTCGCCGACGACGACGTCATCGTCGACCGGCATTGGCTGACCGCTATCGCCGAAGGATTCGCCGCGGGCGAGGACGTCGGGTGCGTCACCGGCCTGATTCTGCCGTCCGAACTCGAAACGCCTGCCCAGCTGAATCTGGAGTGGCATGGCGGATTTTCCAAAGGCTTCGCGCGCCGCACGTACGACATGAGCAACAACCGACCGGATGACCCGCTGTTCCCGTTCGCGGTCGGTCGTCTGGGTTCGGGAGCCAACATGGCCTTCGATACGAGTGTGCTTCGCCAGCTCGGCGGGTTCGACCCGGCGATCGGGATCGGAACGACCGCGAAAGGGGGCGATGACCTGGCCGCGTTCTTCCGCGTGGTCGTGCGCCACCAATTGGTCTATCAGCCTGCCGCGGTGGTCTGGCATCGGCATCCGCAAGAGATGTCGGCCTTGCGCCAGCAGGCTTTTCGGTATGGCGTCGGTTTCGGCGCGTACATGACCAGCTCCATCGTGCACGAGCCCAGGATGCTCGGGACTCTGCTGCGCCGGCTGCCCGCGGGTCTCGCTTTCGCTGCGTCCTCGGTGTCGACGCGAGATCGGCAACCGTCTGACGACTGGCCGGTTGAACTGGCCCGGTGGGAGAAGCTCGGCATGCTGTCCGGCCCGCTGGCCTACGGCCTGAGTCGCTGGCGATCCCGCCGAATCAATTCTCGAGAGGCGTCAAGGTGATCCGGTACGCGCTCGTGGCCACCGCAGCCAAAGGATTCTCGCTCACCCCACAGACCCGGACCGCCTACCGGAGGCTCGGCAATGCCGTCGAGACGATGCGCCGGATGCGGTCCGGCCTGCCAGAGCGCTATCTGGACCGTGCCGTCGCCCTGTCGAATCTCATCGCCGTGCACCACCCCGTTCTCGCGGGTGATCGCGTTCTCGAACTCGGTACCGGCTGGGTGCATTTCGAATCTGTGGTCATGAGGTTGCTGGCGGACGTTCGGCCCACGATGTTCGATGTGGACGACATGAGACTGTGGCCGGTCTTCCGCCGCTACCTGTCAGACCTGCGAATTGCTCTGCCCGAGTTGAATTTATCTGACGAACGTCGGCTGGCAGGGGCGGAGCTGATCGACGATCTGCTGGCGACCGACTCCTTCGACAGTGCCTACCAGGTGATGGGGGCCGAGTACTGCTTGCAGCGGGATGCCTCGCTGGCCCCACTCCAGTCGGAGTCGTACGGTCTCGTCGTCAGTGCCGACACCCTCGAGCATGTGGAACGGGGCGTGCTCCCGCAAGTCATCCGGGAGACCCACCGGCTGCTGCGGCCCGGCGGATATGCGATCCATCAGATCGACTTGGCCGATCACCTCTCGTATTTCGATCCGGCGATGCCGGCGAAGAACTATCTGCGCTACTCGCCCAGTACTTGGGAGCGGTGGTTCAACAGCACCGTTCAATATGTGAACCGGGTGCAGCGGCAGCAATGGGACGCCATCTTTACGGAGGCCGGCTTCGAGATCGTCGAATGCGGCATCATCAACGAACCGCTCCGCGGTATCACGGTGCACTCCGCGTACGGGTTGAGCTCGATCGATGCGGAGGCAACCCTCCTGCGATACGTGCTGCGCCGACCAGGCTCGCGGCACGATTAGCGTGGTGGGCCCGAGCGCTTCGCCTTCACGCTACGGTGGTGCCCATGGCCCGCACCCTGCTCCCGCTTGCGTTGGTGCTGGCGGTCGGAATCTCGGGCTGCGCGCAGTCGTCACCCGCTGCTGATGGGTTCGCCGGGGATCTGTCCAGGGCCGTGACCGTCGATGCGACGACCGGTCACCTGGCCAAGCTGCAGGCCATCGCCGACGCCAACGGCGGGAACCGGGCGTTCGGCACTCCGGGCTACGACGCGAGCGTGGACTACGTGGCGAATGCACTGCGCGCCAAAGGTTTCGAGGTCGCTACCCCGGATATGGAAGTCAAGGTGGCGTACAACAACACGCCCGAGCTGACCTTTGCCGGCAAGCGGGTACCGGCGCGGGCGCTGGAGTACTCGGTCGGCACTCCAGGACTCACCGCACCGCTGGTCCCGGTTCGTGGCGGGGCCGGATCAGGCTGCAACAGTGCCGATTACGACGGCCTGCCGATCAAGGGCGCGGTGGCGCTGGTGGACCGCGGCACGTGTCCGTTCGCGGTGAAGGAAGCGACCGCAGCGGTCCACGGTGCGGTGGCGCTGGTGGTGGCGGACAACAAGGACGACGTCGACGAGGCGGGGGTGCCCGTACGCGGCGGCACCCTCGGCGCCAAGGCGACGGTGAAGATTCCGGCGGTACTCATCCCGAAGGCAGACGGGGCGCGGCTGCGCTCCGCCCCGGGGCCGATCACCCTCAAGCTTGATGCCGGAGTGCGGATTGAGCGCACCCGCAACGTGATTGCGCAGACCAAGACCGGTTCCGTGCACGATGTCGTGATGGTCGGCGCGCATCTGGACAGCGTCAAGGAAGGGCCCGGCATCAACGACAACGGGTCCGGGGTGGCCGCGGTCCTGGAGACGGCGCTGCAGTTGGGCAGCGAGCCAAAGGTCGCGAACGCGGTGCGGTTCGCGTTCTGGGGCGCCGAAGAGGAGGGGACGATCGGCTCTGATCGATACATCGAATCCCTCGACGTCGAAGCGCTGAAAGACATTGCGCTGTATCTGAATTTCGACATGCTCGCCTCGGAGAACGCCGGCTACTTCAGCTATGACGGTGACCTGTCCGGCGCGCCGCTGGCCGACGACCTGGTGCCACGCATCCCCGAGGGCTCCGCGGGTATCGATCGCACGCTGACGAGATATCTGGCCGGCGCCGGGAAACGGCCTCAGGACTACCCCTTCAACGGGCGGTCGGATTACGACGCCTTCACCAAGGCCGGCATTCCGGCGGGTGGACTGGGCACCGGCGATGAGGAGAACATGAACGACGAGCAGGCCCGCCTCTGGGGCGGCATCGCCGGAAAACCTTTCGACCCCAACTATCACAAGAAGACGGACACTTTGGCGCACATCAACCGCACGGCAATGGACATCATGGGCCGGGGCGTGGCTTTCGGGGTTGGCAGGTACGCCCAGGATCTGGGCGGCCGCAACGGCGTTCCGGTCCGGGATGACCGGACCCGGCACGTGGTCTCCGCATCATGAGGCGGGCACTCGTCGCAGGTCTGCTGGCGGCAGCGTTGACGGCATGTGCGTCGCCCGCGCAGGCACCCGTCCCGCCTCCGCCCGCGCCGGACCCCGATCTCGGCCACTCATTGGCGGCCAAGGTGGGTGCCGACGGCATCTACTCGCACCTGAAGAAGTTCGCCGCCATCGCCGCGGACAACAAGGGCACCCGTGCCGACGGCACGCCCGGTTACCAGGCCAGCGTGGACTACGTGGCAAATCTCTTGCGGGACAAAGGTTTCGATGTCCAGACCCCGGAGTACGTGCGCGTGCTGCGAGGCGCCCCCGGCAATCCTGTGCTCGATGTCGGCGGTAGCAGGTGGTCGGTGGTGCAGGCCTCACTGCTGACGTCCACCGCGCCCGGTGGCCTGAGCGCGCCGACGCTGCACGCGGTCAAGCCGGCCGGATGCGCACCGGACGACTACGGCACCCTCAATCTGCGCGGAGCCATCGCGGTGGTCGACGACACCACTTGCTCGGTCGTCGACAAGCAGAACGCGGCGGTGGCCCGCGGAGCCGTCGCAGTGCTGGTGGTCAGTCCGCCCAATGCGAACGGCGCCCCGCGCGGGCTGTTCAGCCCCGGCTACTACGAGCACCTCAACACGCCGATGGGCATCATCGGCAAGGACGCCGATGCCGTCCTGCTGAAAACCAATGCCCCGGTCAAGCTCACCCTCGACGCCAAGAACACCGGCGTGAAGTCGCGAAACGTCCTGGCCCAGACCAAGACTGGTGATCAGCACAGCGTCGTGCTGGCGGGTGCGCACCTCGACAGCGCGCCGACGAGCGCGGGCATCAACGATGCCGCGACCGGAGTGTCCGCACTGCTGGAGACGGCCGCAGCGCTCGGCGGTTCGCCCAAGATCGAGAACGCGGTCCGGTTCACCTTCTGGGGTTCGGGGGCCGTGGGCCAGGAAGGCGCCACCAAGTACGTGCGCGGGCTGGCTGCCGAACCGCTGAATGACATTGCGCTGTATCTGGATTTCGACATCCTCGGCTCGCCCAACGCGGGGTTCTTCACCTTCGATGGGGACCAGTCCGGTCAGGCCAACGCCGAGATTCCGCTCGACGCGGTGCCCGCCGGGTCGGCCGGCGTCGAGCGCACATTGGCCGGATACCTCTACCTCGGCGGCAAACGGCCCGCGGACATGACGATGGATCTGGGCAGCGGCTACGGCCCGTTCCTCACCGCCGGGGTTCCCGTCGGCGGCATCTCGACGGGGACGTCGCAACGCAAGACGCCCCTGCAGGCCCGATTGTGGGGCGGGCAGGCGGGCGTCGCCTTCGATCCCGCGCACGGGCCGACGGGAGACACCGTCGAACAGCTGAACCGGGCCGCACTCGCCGTCACCGGGCCGGCGGTCGCGTTTGCGGTCGGCACCTACGCGCAGTCGCTGGCCGGACCCAACGGCGTGCCGCCGCGCGACCAGCGACACCGGCAACCAGGCAAGTAGCGAAGGTTCACCAACCCTTTTCGGCGGAAGTGTCCGACACATTCGGCGGGACGGGATTTGTCGGTGGCGGGCGTTACGGTTCGGTTTATGGGTTCGGCCAGCGACGCGGGCAAGGTGCGGTACACCTACCGGCTGCGCGTCGGTGGCACTGCGGAGCGGATGTTGCTGGCCGAATGGGACCGGTGCCGGTGGGTGTGGAATCAGTGCGTCGAGGCCTCTAACGCCGCGCACCGAGAAACGATCACGACTGGGGTGAAGACCGAATGTGGCCCGGCGCAGCTGGACAAGCGGTTGACCAGGTGGCGTGGCGAGCACGACTGGCTCTCGGAAGGCTCCAGCGTGGCTCAGCAGCAGACGATCCGCGATTTCGGCCAGGCCCGCGCAAAGGCTCTCAAGGACCGCAAAGACAAAGCACTCCCGCCGCCGCAGCGGCGGGGGATGCCGCGGTTCAAGGCTAAGCACCGAGCGTCGCCGAGCCTGAACTACACGTTGCGTGGATTCGGTGTCGGCGGAACCCTCCTCAAGCTCGCTGGTGGGATTGTGGTGCGGCCGGTCTGGTCACGTGAGCTGCCGTACGCTCCGTCGAGTGTCCGGATTTTCCGCGATGCGTTGGGTCGGTGGTGGTGCTCGTTCGTCGTTCCGCGGCCAGAACCACAACAGCTGCCGCCGACTGGTCGTTCGATCGGGATCGATTGGGGCGTCACGGATGTGGCGACCACGACCAGCGACGACCATGACCTGCCGCACCCGCAGTACGGCCGCGCCGGAGCAGCGAGACTGGCGCGGTATCAGCGGATGATGGCCCGCCGCAAACCCGCGAAAGGGCAGCCGGCGTCCGGCGGCTACAAGACCGCGAAAAAGGCTGCGGCCAAACAGCACGCTCACGTCGCGGCCCAGCGCGCCGATGCTGGCCGTAAATGGGCTAAGAGGATCGTCACCGATTTCGATCAGATTGCTGTCGAGGACTTCCGGCCAAAGTTTCTCGCGAAATCGACGATGGCGCGAAAGGCTGCTGACGGGGCGATCGCGGCCACCAAGCGCGCGTTGAACGAGCAAGCCGGCAAGCACTGTCGCCAGCTGGTTTTGGTCGACCCGAAACACACGACAACTGACTGCAGTATGTGCGGTGCGAGAACCAAACACCGCCTGCCGCTGTCGCAGCGCACCTACCGGTGCGAAACATGCGGACACCTCGCGCCCCGCGACAAGAACTCCGCGCACGTCATGCTCAACCGGGCTGGTTTCAACCCGGCTGGTGCTGATGGCTTAAGACCTGAGCGCTCACCGAGCGGGCAGGCAGCCTGAGCCAGAAATCCCGATCGTTCAGGATCGGGAGGATTCAAAGCGAGCTCATAACCAGAATCGCCCTTTCTGTGAGTCTGGTTGCCAGGTTGCCGAGTTAGTAATGGTGCCCATGAAAAGCACCCATCGTCGTTGGTCGGCGGCTGCCGGCGCCCTCACCGTCCTGGCCATGGGCGAGCTGACCGTCGCTTGCGGTTCGCAGGGCAACAACGCGCCGACCACCGTCACGGTCACCCCGTCGAGTTCCACGACCACCACGACGACGACGGCCAAGGAGCACCACGGCGGCGGTGGTGGCGGCGGTGGGAACGGCGGCGGGCAGCAGCAGGCCCCCGCGCCGGCTCCCGAGACGGTGACCAACACCGAGACCGCCACCCAAACGCAGACCGAGACTTCGACGTCGGTCCAGACCTCGACGGAGACGTCGACCTCGGTGCAGACGTCGACGCAGACCGTCACGCAGGAGCCGCAGCGGCGCGGCTACAACGGTGGCCAGCAGCAACAACAGTGGCAGCAGCCGCAGCAGGGGCACTGACCGCCGCGCGGCGTTAACTCCATCACTACTTGTATGCAACCTTGCATGCAAGTTGGTACGGTCGTCAGATGGCCATCGAGCAGACGCCCGCCAGCGAGCGCGCCTACCAGGACACCAAGACCAAGATCCTGGTCGGCGCGGTCAAAGGCGGGCAGCTGCTCAGCGAGGTCGAGGTGGCCGCGGAACTCGGCGTGAGCCGCACCCCGGTGCACGAGGCCTTCCTGCGGCTGGCTGCCGAGGACCTGCTCGACCTGCTGCCGCGCCGGGGCGCGGTCGTCGTGCCGATCCCGCCGCGGGAAGCCACCGACCTGCTCGAGATGCGCTTGGCGCTTGAGGGCAGCGCCGTGCGCCGGCTCTGCCGCTCCGAGGCCGCCGCGCAGTCCGCGGCCGCCGAACTCGCCCGGCTGATCGACCAGCAGCGCGGTGCCGCCGCCGACCTGGTGCGCTTCGCCGAGCTCGATGACGCCTTCCACCGGCACATCGTCGATGCCGCCGGCAACTGCATCGCGCAGCGGTTCTACGGCTCGCTGGGGGACCGGCAGCGCCGGATGATGGCCGACGCTGTGCAGGCCGACCGGACCCTCGTCGATCGGCTCATCGCCGAGCACGCCGAGCTGGCCCACGCCATCGGCGCCCGCGACGCGGCGGCGTTCGATGCCCGGCTGGTGGCGCACCTCGAATCGACGTACGAGGTGGTGCTGCGATGAGGCCGTGGCTCGCCGTCGCCGCCGGTGTGTTCTGCATCGGTTGGGGCGGAAACCAGTTCACCCCAATGCTGATCGAATATGTGCACCGCGCCGGATACTCCCGCGTCGATGTCGACGTCCTGCTGGGCGCCTACGTGCTGGGCCTGATCCCCGGGCTGCTGATCGCCGCGGCGATGTCGAATCGCTACGGCCGCCGCCCGTTGATGATTGCCGGGCTGATCAGTTCGGCTGTGGGCAGCCTGATCCTCGCGACCGGCGAATTAGGGGGATTCTCAGCACTTTTCGTCGGACGGTTGCTCTGTGGGCTGAGTGTCGGCGTCGCGATGGCCGTCGGCTCGACCTGGATCGCGGAGCTGTCCGCGCCGCCCTATGACACGGCCGCGGCCGGGGCCGGAGCGCGCCGGGCCTCGATCTGGCTGTCGCTGGGGCTGGCGATCGGGCCGTTGTGCTCGGGCCTGCTGGCGCAGTTCGCCCCGTTGCCGTTGACCCTGACCTACCTGGTGCAGGCCGCGCTGTGCGCACCGGCGCTCTGGCTGGTGCTGACCCGGACCGTGGAGACGCGGGGCGCTCGCGTCAGCGGAGACCTGTTGTCCCAGTTGCGGGTTCCGGCCGCGACGCACCGCCGCTTCGTCCGCGTGGTGGCCCCGATGGCGCCGTGGGTGTTCGGCTCTGCAGCCATCGCGTACGCCATCGTGCCGGCGTTGGTCGCTGATCGCCTGGGCTCCTGGGCACTGCTGTACACCGCGGGCCTGACGGTGCTGACCCTGGCCTGCGGCGTGCTGGTGCAGCCGATCGCCCGGCGCCTGGACGACCATTCCAGCGCCCGCGCCGTCGTGGTGTCCATGGTGCTGATGTCGGCGGGTGTGTTCGCCGCAGTCGCCACCGCCGTGACGCGCTCACCGGCCATCGCGGTGCTGGTGGCGATGCTGCTGGGCAGCGCCTACGGCATCGCCATCGTGTCCGGGCTGCTCGAGATTCAGCGCATCGCCAAACCTCACGAGCTGGCCGGGGTGTCCGGCGTGTACTACTCGCTGGCGTATGTCGGCTTCCTGCTGCCGGCGGTGCTGGCCGCGCTGGCCCACTACGTCAGCTACCCGGCGATGCTCACCGTGGTCGGCCTACTGGCCGCAGGGTGCACCGTGATCTGCGCAGCCGGCTGGTCCAAGCACCTGCCGGCTCGCGCCTAGACAGAGATTTGTGCACGATTTTCCGCGGTCACCACGGAAAATCGTGCACAAATCGCGGGCTTTAGCGGTTACGGGCGGCGTTAGCGGCCAGGTAGAGGACGTAGCCGAGCACGCCGACCGTCGCCACCTTGCGGGTCTGGGGCACGATCAGCCCGACGCCGAGCGCCGTCTCGATCGATCCGTTGACCTTGAGGTGCTTGTCGGTGTCCTGCGGGAACGCCGTCGCGGTGATCGACTGGAACAGCTCCGGCTTGACGAAGTGCGCCAGCCCGGCCAGGAGAAATCCGATCCCGGCCAGCAGGCCCTTCTTCCCCGGGGCACTTTCAGCGGCGTTGGTCACCTGTGGTCCTCTCTGATCACGAAATCTTGTAGTCGCTCAACGGAAATTCGGACGCTTCGCGGATCGCCGTCTCGGTGGACGACGGACGCAGCAGCGTGGGCTCACCCGCGGGGTTGAAGTAGTACGAGTGGGCGCTGGCGCAGTTGCCGAGGGTGAACAGCGAGTCGCCGAGCAGTTCGGTCATCCGGTCCAGGAAGGCCGTGTTGGCTTCCTCGGTGACCTCGAACGTCGTCGCGCCGCGCGCCTTGACCTCGGTGAAAAGCCGGTCCATCAGGCGCATCTGGTACTCCATGGTGTTGAAGAAGTTCAACCCAAGGAAGGCGTATGGGCTGGCCAGGCTCAGGTAGTTCGGGAAGTAGGGCATCGACACACCCTGGTAGGCCTGGAAACGCGTTTCGCGCCACCACTTTCCGAGATCGCGGCCCTCGCGGCCGATCACCTCGATGGCGGGGAAGTTGGCCTCCCACAGGTCGAAACCGGTGGCGAGCACGAGCGTGTCGATCTCGACCTTGACGCCGTCGTTGCCGACGATCCCGTCGGCCTCGACCCGGTCGATGCCGGCATCCTGCAGGTGCACGTTGGGCCGGTTGAAGGCCTGGTAGTAGCCGTTGCTGAAAGTCGGCCGCTTGCAACCGAAGTCGTAGTCCGGGGTCAGCCGGCGCCGCAGGTCCTTGTCACGGATGACGAAGAACCGGTGCATCTTCGACAGGTCGGAGGCCGAGACGTTGAAGCGGCCCCGGAACATGCCGTAGTGCCGGACCCCGACGGACACCATGACCTCATAGATGGAGTCGGTGAGCCAGCGAAGAACGCGCTGCGTCAACGGGAATCGGGCGAACATCTTCTTGGCCCGGGCACCGAAACGCGGATCGATCTTGGGCACCACCCAGATCGGCGTCCGCTGGAACACCGTCAGATCGGCGGCCGTCTTGGCGAGCTCGGGGATCAGCTGCACCGCGGTGGCGCCGGTACCGATGACCGCGACGCGCTTGCCCGCCGGGTCGTAGTCGTCGTCCCAGTCGGTGGTGTGGATGACGCGGCCGGTGAACGTCTCGATGCCCGGAATCGCGGGGATGTTCGGCTGGGACAGGAAGCCGGTGGCCGTGATCAGGTACCGGGCGCTGAGGGTCTCGCCGCCGTCGACGTTGATGCGCCACAGCGAGGCGTCCTCGTCCCAGCGGGCGCCGTCGACCACGACGTTGAACCGGATGTGCCGGCGCACGTCGTACTTGGCGGCGACGTCGTCGGCGTACCGCTTGATCTCCGGGCCCGGCGTGAACAGGCGCGACCAGTTCGGGTTGGGCTCGAAGAAGTACGAGTAGGTGGTGGTGGGCACGTCGACCGCGAGGCCCGGGTAGTGGTTGACGTACCAGGTGCCGCCGAGGTCGTCCTCACGCTCGAGGATGGTGAAATTGTCGATCCCGAGGCGTTTGAGCTGGATGGCCGCGCCGATACCGGCGAATCCCGCGCCGACGATGACCGCGTCGAACTGCTGCGTCGTCATATTCAGACGGTACCTCAGGTACCGCTTCGGGTAATGAGTCCAATGGCTCTAGTAACCGCCAGTGCGGGCACGTCCAGGGTCTTGGATCCGAGGTCATGGCGGGCGCCGGTGATCTCGACGATCTCGGTGGGCGCGGGGATCAGGGCGGCGGCGGCTGTGAGCTCGGCGATGGTGCCGAACGGGTCGGCGGTGCCGTGCGTGAAGACCGTCGGGACCGCGATCTGGGGCAGGTGCTCGGTGCGGGCCCGCTCGGGCTTGCCGGGCGGGTGCAGGGGATAGGAGGACAGGGCGAGGACGGCCAGATCGGCACCGTCGGCCGCGACCATCGAGGTCATCCGGCCGCCGTAGGAATGGCCGCCCGCGATCACGGGGCCGGCGGTCAGGGTGTGGGCCAGCTCGATGGCCTCGGCGATGCCCTGCTGGTCGGACGCCGCCGAGTTCGACGGCGGGCCTTTCGGCCGGCGACGGCGATACGGCAGGTCGTAGCGGATGGCCAGCCAGCCGTGGCGCGCCCACTCATCGCAGAGTCGGATGATCAGCGGGGCGTCGCGGTTACTGCCCGCACCGTGCGTGAGCAGCACCGTACCTTTGGGCGTGCCGTCGGGTTCGTGCGCGACGCCCGCGATGGCGTCAAGATCCATGACTCAACCGGAAGAGCGCGTTCACCGGACCGTGGCCGTGGCCCAACGGGTAGGCCGCCCGCAGGCATTCCGTCACCCAGCTCTTGCCGAACGCCACCGCGTCAGGCACCGAAAAACCATGTGCCAGTGCGCAAGCCGTGGAGGCGGCGAGGGTGTCGCCGGCGCCGTGGTCATGGCCGGTGTCGATGCGCTCGGTGGTGAACTCGTAGAACTCCGTGCCGTCGTACAGCAGGTCCGGGCTGTGGTCGCTGGACCGCAGATGACCACCCTTGACCAGCGCCCACTTCGGGCCCAGGTCGTGCAGGGCCTTGGCCGCGTCGCGCTGAGTCGACGCATCCACCACTTCGATGCCGGTGATCAGCCGGACCTCGTCGAGGTTCGGCGTCACCAGGGTGGCGATCGGAAACAGCTGGGTGCGAACCGAATTCAGCGCGCTCGGGTGCAGCAGCGGGTCGCCGTGCATGGACGCGCACACGGGGTCGACGACCAACGGGATGTCACCGTCGAGGCTCTGCCAGGTCTCGGCGACCACACCGATGATCTCGGCCGACGCCAGCATCCCGGTCTTGGCGGCCTGGATACCGATGTCTTCGACGACCGCGGTGATCTGCCCGCTGATGATGTCCAGCGGCAGCTCGTGAAAAGCCTTCACCCCCACCGAGTTCTGCACCGTCACCGCCGCGACGGCGACGCAGCCGTGCACGCCGAGCATCGCGAAGGTACGCAGGTCGGCCTGGATACCGGCGCCACCGCCGGAATCCGAGCCGGCGATGGTCATCACCCGCAGTGGGGTCTCGCCGGCGGGGGTGAGCGGAAGCATGGAAGCCAACTTAGCGTGCTCCCCTCAGTCGCTGTCGCTGATGCAGTAGATGCTGTCGGAGCCGTCGATGCCGCCACTGAGCGACACGTGGATGTCGCCGGAACTGCCGGCGCGGTGGACGGCGACGGTGACAACCGGGCTGTCGGTGTCGCCGTTCGACTTTATGGAATTGGCCTCGAACGACGTCACTTTTCCGAGGAGTTGTTCCGCGACCACCGACAAGTTGTTGCATTTCAATCGGTACTTCGACTCGACATCGTCGGGATTGACGGGTTTGCCGACGACCCGAGACAGGTACCGCTGCACGATGTACTCGGCGTCCTCGGGTGTCAGGTGATTTCCCGCGCCGGCCGGGTGCACGTACGGGCAGGCGTAACCCGACCGGATCTCACTGCGCCGCACCGAGACGCTCGTGGTCTCGTCCTGCCAGATCACCGCGAATTGGCCATCGATGCCCGGCTGCGCGACCGCAGCGAGAATCGGAGCTCGGTCTGCGTACATGTGGTTGGCTCGGTCCGGAGCGACGGTCCAGCACTTCGCGACGACGTCGCCGGTGCTGAGGGACACGAGGTCGCCAACCCAACGGCGTAAGGCAACGGCCGCTGCCGGCTGGCCGGGTACTTCACCGACAACCACCGCCTGTTGCGCCGCCGTGCTGTGCGAAGTACTGGGGGTGGTTGTCGGTGACGTTCCGGGAGGGCTGCCCAGGGTGTTGGTGCAGGCTGCGACAACCGCCGTAAGTGCAAGAGTCGCAGCCTGTTTGAACATCGGGCGCGTCAGGCCATCGGCAGATACACGCGGTTGCCGTTGTCGGCGAACTCCTGTGATTTCTCGGCCATGCCCCGCTCGATGTCGTCAGGGGCCACGCCATCCGGGTACGCGTCGCGGATGTCCTGTGTGATGCGCATCGAGCAGAACTTCGGCCCGCACATCGAGCAGAAGTGCGCGGTCTTGGCGGGCTCGGCCGGCAGCGTCTCGTCGTGGTACTCGCGGGCGGTGTCCGGGTCGAGCGACAGCGCGAACTGGTCGTGCCAGCGGAACTCGAAGCGGGCCTGAGACAGCGCGTTGTCGCGGTCCTGCGCGCCGGGGTGGCCCTTGGCCAGGTCAGCGGCGTGCGCGGCGATCTTGTAGGCGATCACCCCGTCCTTGACGTCCTTGCGGTTTGGCAGGCCCAGGTGTTCCTTCGGGGTGACGTAGCACAGCATCGCGGTCCCGGCCTGAGCGATGATCGCCGCGCCGATGGCCGAGGTGATGTGGTCGTACGCCGGCGCGATGTCCGTCGCCAGCGGCCCCAGGGTGTAGAACGGGGCCTCCTCGCACAGCTCTTCTTCCAGCCGGACGTTCTCGACGATCTTGTGCATCGGGACGTGGCCGGGGCCTTCGATCATCACCTGCACGCCATGGGATTTCGCGATCTTGGTGAGCTCGCCAAGGGTGGTCAGCTCGGCGAACTGGGCCTCGTCGTTGGCGTCGGCGATCGAGCCGGGACGCAGGCCGTCACCGAGGGAGAAGGTGACGTCGTAGCGCCGCAGGATCTCGCAGAGCTCTTCGAAGTGCGTGTACAGGAACGACTCCTGGTGGTGCGCCAGGCACCACGCCGCCATGATCGAGCCGCCGCGCGACACGATGCCGGTGACGCGCTTGACCGTCAGCGGGATGTAGCGCAGCAGCACGCCGGCGTGCACCGTCATGTAGTCGACGCCCTGCTCGCACTGCTCGATGACGGTGTCGCGGTAGAGCTCCCAGGTCAGCAGCGTCGGATCGCCGTTGACCTTCTCCAGCGCCTGGTAGATCGGCACGGTGCCGACCGGGACGGGGGAGTTGCGCAGGATCCACTCGCGGGTCAAGTGGATGTCCTTGCCGGTGGACAGGTCCATGATGTTGTCGGCACCCCAGCGGGTGGCCCACACCATCTTGTCGACCTCCTCGGTGATCGACGATGTCACCGCCGAGTTGCCGATGTTCGCGTTGACCTTGACCTTGAACGCCTTGCCGATGATCATCGGCTCGCTCTCGGGGTGGTTGTGGTTGGCCGGGATCACCGCGCGACCGCGGGCCACCTCGTCGCGCACCAACTCGGCGGGCATGCCTTCACGCACCGCGATGAAGGCCATCTCGGCGGTGATCTCGCCGTTGCGGGCGCGCTCCAGCTGGGTGCCGCGGTCCTTGACGACGCCGGGACGGGCGGGCAGGCCCTTCTCCAGGTCGATGGTGGCGGTCTCGTCGGTGTACGGACCCGAGGTGTCGTACAGGTCGAGGTGCTCGCCGTTGGTCAGGTTGACCCGCCGGAACGGGACCTTTCCGCCGTCGGGCAGCTCCCGGTAAACCTTGGTGCTGCCCTGGATCGGGCCGCACGAAAGCTCGTTGAATACGGCAATTGCAGTCATCTGCTTACTCCCTACGCCGGCATTACCCGGTCAGGTTCATACGGTCGACGGCGCCATACAGCCGTCCTCTCAGCGCACCAAGGTGTGCGCTCCCGCGCGGACGTTGTTCACCGTAGCCGATCGCCGCAGGAAGGCAAGGGTGCGTCGTTGGTCGGTGAATCGAATTGTCATGAGGTCGTTTGTATAGCTAACATATGTTTTTCTGATATTGGAGCGAAGACCGACTGATGACGACTGACACCGAGCTCAGAGCAACCGCGCGCCGGCGCGTCCAGATGGACCACGACCATCCCCGCTACAAGTGGGTGGTGCTGTCCAACACCACGCTGGGCATCCTGCTGGCCTCGATCAACGCGTCGATCGTGCTGATCTCGCTGCCGGCCATCTTCCGGGGCATCGGGTTGAACCCGCTGGCGCCTGGCAACGTCAGCTACCTGCTGTGGATGCTGATGGGCTACCTCGTGGTGACGGCCGTGCTGGTGGTGCCGTTCGGCCGCCTCGGTGACATGTACGGCCGGGTCCGTATCTACAACATCGGTTTCGTCGTCTTCACCTTCGCTGCGGTGGCGTTGTCATTCGATCCGTTCCATCTCGGCGGCGGCGCGGTGTGGCTCATCGCCTGGCGCGTGATTCAGGGCATCGGTGGAGCCATGCTGATGGCGTCGTCATCGGCGATCCTGACCGACGCCTTCCCGGCCAACCAGCGCGGCATGGCACTCGGCGTGAACATGGTGGCTGCGGTGGCCGGTTCGTTCCTCGGTCTGCTGATCGGCGGGTTCCTCTCGGAGTGGGAGTGGAAGGCCGTGTTCTGGGTCGGCGTCCCGATCGGCATCATCGGCACCATCTGGAGCTACCGCTCGCTGCATGAATTGGGCTCCCGCTCGCCGGGCCGGATGGACTGGGCCGGCACCGCGACGTTCGGCGTGGGCTTGACGGTGCTGCTGCTCGGCATCACGTATGGCATTCAGCCGTACGGCAATTCGCCGACGGGCTGGGGCAACCCGGCGGTGCTGGGATCGATCGCCGTCGGCCTGCTGCTGTTGGTCGCCTTCTGCGTCGTCGAGCTCAAAGTCGAGTCGCCGATGGTCGACATGCGGCTGTTCAAGTCGGCGACGTTCGGCATGGGCAACCTGGCCGGGCTGATGTCGTCGGTGGGCCGCGGCGGGCTGCAGTTCATGCTGATCATCTGGCTGCAAGGCATCTGGCTGCCCCTGCACGGCTACGACTTCGAATCGACCCCGCTGTGGGCAGGTATCTATCTGCTGCCGGCCACGGTCGGCTTCCTGGTCGCGGCGCCGGTCGCCGGTACCTTGTCCGACCGGCTCGGCGCCCGGCCCCTGGCGGTCGGCGGCATGCTGCTGATGGCGGTGACTTTCGTTGCCCTGCTGATGATCCCGGTCAACTTCGAGTACTGGGAATTCGCGCTGCTGGTGTTCCTCAACGGCGTCGGCGGCGGCATCTTCACCGCGCCCAACGCCGCGGCCATCATGTCGAGCGTGCCGGCCTCTCAACGGGGCGCGGCGTCGGGCGTTCGGTCGACGTTCTTCAACGCCGGCAACTCGCTGTCGATCGGTATCTTCTTCTCGCTCATGATCGTGGGGCTGGCCAACACGTTGCCGTCCGCACTGTCCAGCGGCCTTCAGCAGCAAGGGGTTTCGGCTGACGTCGCGCGCCAGGTGGCCGAACTGCCGCCGGTGGGCAGCTTGTTCGCGGCCTTCCTCGGCTACAACCCCATCGGCGAATTGCTGGCCCCGTTCCATGCCTTGCAGCAGCCCGGCGTCAATGCCGCCACGCTGACCGGCCAGTCATTCTTCCCGCAGTTGATCACCGAACCGTTCCATTCCGGACTGGCCGTGGTGTTCGGTGCGGCGGCGATCATGATGCTGCTCGGCGCGGTGGCGTCGATGTTCAATCCGGGCACTTACGCCACGGAGCCCGGCGCCGACAACGAGGCCTGATTTTTCCCACCGCCGAGTGGCCACTTAGAGCACGGAATCTGACAGAAACCGTGCCCTAGGTGGCCACTCGTCGCTGGTCAGGGCGACGGCCGCGACTGTGCCATTGACAAATGGCACAGTTGGTGGTGATCTAGTCGGCGTGACGGAAACTGACCGGGCAACGCTGCCCGAGGTACCCAGCCGCGCAACGTTGCGCTCGACGCTCTCGGCCACCGTGGCCCGTTGGACCCTGGGCAATCTGACCAGCGTCATCCCCATGAACCAGCCCGGTGTCTGGTTCGGGCGCGGGCTCATCGCCACCATCATGGAGACCTTCGGTTCCATGCCCGGCGGCACCAGGATCATCCCGGTTCGTACGCCCGATATGCGGGGCGAATGGGTGCTGGGGCCGGGGGTGGAATTCGGCAGCCGTGCCGGCTACTACGTGCACGGCAGTGCGTATGTCATCTGCTCGGCGCGTACCCACCGCAAGCTGGTGGCGCGGTTGTCCGAGGCGACCGGCCTGCCGATGTTCGTGGTGGACTACCGACTGGCCCCCGAACACCGCTTCCCGACCGCGGCCGAAGACGTCGAAGCCGGCTACCGGTGGCTGCTGTCGGAAGGCTATGCGGCCTCCGACATCGTCATGGGCGCCGACTCGGCCGGCGGCCACCTCACCTGCGACATGCTGCTGGCGCACGCCGGCGACGCGGACTTCCGGCCCGCGGGCGTCGTGCTGTTCTCTCCGCTGATCGACGTGACGCTCGGGCTCGCGCTGGAGCAGGAAAAGGCGACGTACCGCGATCCGGCGATGTCCGCCACCGCCGCCGCGCGCATGGTCGGGCTGTACACCCAGGGGCAGAACCTGACCGATCCGCGCCTGCGGCTCGACTTCGCGAAAGCTGATCTGTTGCCGCCCATGCTGATTCAGGTCGGTGGTTTCGAGATGCTGCGCGCCGACGCCCGCTACCTCGATGCCGAACTCCGCCGGGCCGGTGGCACCAGCACGCTCGAGGTCTGGCCGGGCATGGTCCATGTCTTCCAGGCACTGCCGCATCTGGCCCCCGAAGCCGCACCGGCACTGCGCCGTGCCGCGGCCTTCATCGCCGATGCCTACAAGCGAAGCAACGAACTCGAAGAGGTGTGCTGATGATCGGCATCGACACGATACTCAATGTCTTTCGCGGCCAACGCCGCTCGGACAAGGCGAAGGCGGTGGTCACCGGCGCCGGCAGCGGTATCGGGCGGTCGTTCGCCCTCGAACTCGCCCGGCGCGGTGGTGAGATCATCTGCGCGGACATCAGCATGGAGCGGGCGCAGGAAACCGTGGCGCTGATCGGCCAGCTGCCGACCGGCAAGGGCCACGCCGTGCAGTGCGACGTCGCCGACCGCACCGCCATCGAGCTGCTGGCCAAGCAGTCGCAGGAGATTTTCGGCGGCGCACCGACCCTGGTGATCAACAACGCCGGCGTCGGCATCGGTGGAAAACCGGTGGGCGACATCGGTTTCGAGGACTGGGACTGGGCACTCGGCATCAACCTGTGGGGCGTGGTGTACGGCTGTGAGGTCTTCACCCCGCTGCTGCGCGAGGCCGGCAAGGGCGGCATCATCAACGTGGCCTCGGCCGCCGGATTCGCCGCCGCACCGTCGATGGCCGCCTACAACGTCTCCAAGGCCGGCGTGATGTCGCTGTCCGAAACGTTGTCGGCGGAATTGAACGGCACAGGCGTCGCGGTGACGGTGCTGTGTCCCACCTTCGTGAAGACGAACGTCGCGCGAGACGGGCGCATCACGCCAGGATCGTCGAACCTCGCCGAGCAGCTCATGCGATGGACCGGGTTGTCTCCCGACAACGTCGCCGCCCGCACTCTCGATGCCCACGACGGCGGCCGGCTGTACGTGGTACCGCAGTTCGACGCCAACGTCATCTGGCATCTCAAACGTCATTTCCCCGCGCTGTACACCCATGGCGCCGGACTGCTGAACCGAATCCTCCCCGAGAACTGAAAGGAACCGATCATGGCAATGGATCTCGATGAGATGCTGCAGAAGATCAAGGACAAGCAGTGGGCCCTGGTCGACATCGACTGGGACGCACCGGGAGCCGAGTTGATCGAGCCCGAACTGTGGGCCAAGCTCAAGCCGTTCATGACGGATCTGATGTGGATCGAGAACGTCGGCGCCCGTGGCTTCGCCGCGCTGGCCAAGAAGGCCCCGACCCCGACGCTCAAGAGCATCTACGAGCACTTCCACGCGGAGGAACAGAAGCACGCCAACGCCGAACTGGCGCTGATGCGGCGCTGGGGCATGCTCGACAATGACGAGGTCCCGCCGCCGAGTGTCAACGTACAGCTGGTGATCACCTGGCTGGACAAGTTCGCGGACGGTATGGCGCTGTCGATCCTCGGCACCGTCATCCCCATGCTGGAGGTGGCTCTCGACGGTGCGCTGATCAAATTCATCACCGAAGAGGTCAGAGATCCGGTGGCGCAGGAGGTCTTCAAGCGCATCAACTCCGATGAATCCCGTCACCTCGCGGTCGATTTCGAGGTGATGGACATCCTGGGGCATGCCGGTACGCGCAAGCTGCTGGTCGACTTTGTCGGCAGCTGGCTGAACCCGGCGCTGGTGATCGGCACGTTGAGCTACTTCCCCTTGCTCAACAAGATGCGCGACAACATCGTTGCCATGGGCGTCAACGAAGAGCGGCTGTACCAGGCGATGCGCCGCTTCCGGAGTGTCGGTGAGCGAAGCGAATACGTGCACCGGGTGCCGATGTACCGGTTCATCTCCTGGCACAGCAAGAAGGTGATCGACCGCACCTCGAAGTACCACTGGCTGGCGGACTCGCTGGTGAAGGTGACGGGCGTGATCCCGATGCCGCTGATTCGGAACACGCCGACCTGGTCGGACGAGATGACCTACGAGCCGGTGGCCTGATCATGACCATCTCTACTGCCATCATCGGTGCCGGGTTCGCCGGCATCGGCGCCGCCATCCGGCTCAAAGACCAGGGCATCACCGATTTCGAGATCTTCGAACGCGGCACCCGGGTCGGCGGTACCTGGCGCGACAACACGTATCCCGGTGCGGCGTGCGACATTCCGTCGCGCCTGTACTCGTACAGCTTCGCGCCCAACCCGGACTGGTCGCACACCTACTCGGCCAGCGATGAGATCCTCGGGTACATCGACAGCATGGTCGAATCCTCGGGCATCGCACCGCATATCCGGTTCGGCCACAACGTGACCGGCGTCGAGTTCGACGAGGTGGCGGGGGAGTGGACCGTCAACTTCGAAGGTCGTGAACCGGTCCGGGCGCGCACCGTCATCGTCGCCTCCGGGCCGCTGGCGAACGCGAGCTTCCCGAAGATCGACGGCATCGAGACCTACGAGGGCCACAAGATCCACAGTGCCCGTTGGGATCATGACTACGACTTCACCGGGAAGAAGGTCGCCGTCGTCGGCACCGGCGCCAGCGGCGTGCAGATCGTCCCGGAACTGGTCAAGGTCGCCAAGTCGGTCAAGGTGTTCCAGCGCACGCCCGGCTGGGTGATCCCCCGGATCAACGGCTCCACCAGCGGCTGGATGAAGCGGATCTACAAGGACGTGCCGTTCGCCGAGAAGATTGCCCGGTCGGCCTGGTTCTGGGGCCATGAGTCGGTCGCGCTCGGCGTGGTGTGGGACAGCCCGTTCACCCGGGTGGTCGAAGCGCTGAGCCTGGCGAATCTGCGTATGCAGGTGAAGGATCCGTGGCTGCGGCGGCAACTCACACCCGACTTCTCGGCCGGCTGCAAGCGGCTACTGATGACCCGCGACTACTACCCTGCGCTGCAGGCCGACAATTGCAAGCTGGTGACCTGGCCCATTTCCCGTTTGTCGCCCAAGGGAATTCGGACCGTCGAAGGCATCGAGCACCAATTCGACGCCATCGTGTTCGCCACCGGCTTCGAGGTGTCCAAGCAGGGCACCCCGTTCCCCGTCATCGGCATCGACGGCCGGGAGCTCAGCGCGGAATGGAGCCGGGGCGCCTACGCCTACCGCAGCGTCGCGGTATCCGGTTATCCCAACCTGTATTTCACCTTCGGACCCAACTCGGGCCCCGGCCACAGCTCGGCGCTGGTGTACATGGAGGCGCAGATCGACTACATCGTCGAGGCGATCTCCAAGCTGCTGCAGTTCGGCTGGAAATCGCTCGACGTGCGTCCCGAGGTGCAGGCCCGCTACAACGAGGACATCCAGCAGCGGCTGCAGTCGACGACGTGGAACTCCGGTTGCCAGAGCTGGTACGTGACCGACGACGGCTTCAACGCGACTATGTTCCCGGGGTTCGCCACCCAGTACGTCAACCAGCTGAAGGCGGTCAATCTGCACGACTTCAAGATCACGGCCGCGGCGAGCCGCGAAAACGACCCGACGCAGACCGTCGGTGCGACCGCCGCGACCGCATAGAATCCGCTGGTGGCTGAGTACCGGATCGACGACCTCGCACGCGAAGCGGGGACGACAACCCGGAACGTCCGCGTCTACCAGGAGAACGGCCTGCTGCCCCGGCCTCAGCGCCGGGGCCGGGTCGCTATCTACACCGACCGGCACCTGAGCCAGTTGCAAGCCATCGTCCGGCTGCTCAGCGAGGGCTTCACCGTCAAACACATCTTGAAGTTCATCACCGGCCTGCAGCGCGGCGAGGGGCTGGTCGAGGTGCTGGACCTGGCGGAGCTCGAGGAGCTGGTGATCTCGCCGTGGTCGAATCCCGAGTCGCAGACCATGACGCGCGAAGAGCTGCAGATGCAGCTCGGCCGGCTGGACGGCGCGACGGAGAAACGGCTGGTCGCCGGCGGCATCATCGAGCCGACGGACGACAAGGACTCGTTCCTGGTGCCCGACCGCCGGGTGATCGACGACTTCGCCAGGCTCATCTCCCGCGGCATGCCGTTGGCCGCGATCCTGAAGACCACCACGGCGGTCGACAAGAAGCTCGACGACGCGGCCCGTGCCATGACCCGGGCCGGTCATACCGAGGTGGTCCGGCAACGGGGGACGGGCTGGTATCCCAGCAACGACGTCGAACTTGCCTGGGCTGCCGACCTGATCGATGCCATGCGGCGGGTATCTCGCCGTTCCGCTCACGCCAGCCTTGATCGCGCGTTGGATGAAGCTGTGCGTGCCGAGTTGCGGCAATACCAAGAGGAGGCGAAAAATCACGGCGCACCCCTAGAACGGAAGGCGTGAGTGATGGCGCGGGCAAACAAGCACGAGCAGTCTCCAGGCAAGCCCAGGCGCGGGCCGAGGACGCTCGTCCAAGCGGTGTTCGCGTTGATGGAGGACGTAGCCGAGCTACGGAAGTCGGCTCAGTTCATCGCGGAGAATATCGCCGAGCTGAGCGTGAGCGCTGCGGGCATCGACCGGCACGCGGAACTGATCGCCAGCCAGATCACCAGCCTGACCGAGGCCGCGGCCGGTATCGACACCTCCGCCGAGAAGATCGCCTTCGGTGCCAATTCGATCGCCGCCACGCTGCCGAGTCTGCAGCGGCTCGCCGAGGTCGTCGAACCGCTGGACAACACCGTGGCCCGGCTCGGGTGGTTCGTCGACCGGATTCCGGGCGGAAAACGTAGCTAGTCGTCAATTCCCGTTCTGGCAGAACGGAATTCGTCCGGGGTCGTCAATTTCGATACCCGTGCCGATCGGCTATTGCCACCCGCCGGACATCGGAGGAACGTATATCGGTGGACCGGCGGCGCCGCTGGGGCGCTGCCCCGATATATAGAGGGGGTGGGTCGTGTACGCACGCTCTACCACTATTCATGCACAACCCTCGGCTATCGACGCAGGAGTGGCTCACCTCCGCGATGAAGTGATGCCCCAACTCCAAGAGCTCGAAGGGTTCGTCGGTATGTCGCTGCTCACCGATCGAGAATCGGGTCGGTGCATCGCCACCACGGCATATGAGTCCGAGGAGGCCATGAACGCCCTCGCTGAGCGGGTTCGGCCGATCCGCGCACGGGCCATCGAGATGTTCGGCGGCGCAGCGACCGTCGACGAGTGGGACATCGCCGTCATGCACCGCGCGCACCAAATCCCCGAGGGCGCGTGCGCGCGGGTGACCTGGGGACATGCCGATCCGGCGAACGCCGATGCCGCGATCGACTACTTCAGGTCGAACATCGTGCCCGACACCGAGGCACTCGAAGGCTTCTGCAGCGTCAGCCTGATGGTCGATCGGGCCACCGGTCGCGGCGTGTCATGCACGACGTTCGACAGCCGAGAAGCCATGGCGCGCAACCGCGCCCAGGCGCAGACGATCAAAGAATCGAGACTGCCCGAAGCCGGTGCGACCGAACTCGACGAGGGCGAGTTCGACGTGGCCTTCGCCCATCTGCGGGTGCCTGAACTGGTTTAGGCATAGGCGCCGAACCGACCCGAGGACCGGATCAGAACGGTGCCGGGTCGCGTTCGGCTGCCCCGTGGGTGCGAGCCAAGAATCTCCCAAGCGCCGGGCTGCATGCTTCATTCACAAATCAGCAGCAGATCGACGACAGCGTCGACGACCAAGCAGAGAGGTTGAGTTCCATGACGCGACGAATCGCACGACTGGCCGCGGCGGCACTGTTGTCCAGCGGGATGAGTCTGGCCGCCTTCGGATTTAGCATCGGCACCGCCCAAGCAGAGCCCTCCTCGGGTACCTGGTGTCCGGGCCAGCCGGTCCCCGGAGGCTTCACCGAGGTTGACTGGGACTGGACGACCTGCCACCGCTACAACTTGGTACACCGCGGAATGCCACCCCAGGTCGTTGGCATGACCGCGGAAGACGGTTGGTACGGCGGCCACCCCCACTACCGCACAGTCGCGGGCGAGAACACCAACGCGACCTGCCAATTCCTGGGGTGCCCGTAGCTACGACCGGCAGGGCTGAGGACAACACGGTTCCCGATTCCAGTGCTACGTCGAGTGTGCGGGATTTGTACGCAGATTTCGTGTTTGGGCCTCGAAAGCTACACACTCGGCGTAGGGGTGTCGCGAACATGACTAGCTGCCGCAGTCTGGTCGACAGCTCCACCCCGAAACTGAGCCGGCGCATCGACGGTCAGCGCACGGCGATCACCCAGCTTTTCGCGAACTATCTGCGCCGTGCGTCCTTGCCGCCGGCAATGGATATCGAGGTGACCGCCCACGTCGTTTTCACCCTGTTGTGGGAGGCGGGCCGCCTGTCGTTGTCCGAACCCGGCATCTTCACGCGTGCACGGCTGCTCACCTTCGCGCGCACGATCATCGCCGAACATTTCGAAAACCCCGCCGCACTCGGCGAATAGCAGGCGGCCCAGCCCACCTAAGCGTCGACGGTCGCGGGAACGGGCGTCGAGTGTGTCGTCGCGGCCATGGGCTTGCTCGGCCACCAGATGCGGTTGCCGATCATGGCCATGGCTGCCGGCACCAGCACGGTGCGCACCAGGGTGATGTCGATCAGCAGGCCGACGCCGATGGTGAACCCGATCTGCAGCAGGTTCATCACTCGGCCGCTCATCAACGCGAACATGGTGAGCGCGAAGACGATTCCGGCGGTGGTGATGACGCTGCCGGTGCTGCCGAAGCTGCGCATGATGCCGCGGATCATGCCGTCGCCGGACTCTTCGCGGATGCGTGCGGCGAACAGCATGCTGTAATCCGCGCCGACGGCGATGAGCGCCATGAAGGACACCGGGAACACCGACCAGTCCACGTCGACCCCGATGAGGTGCTGCCACACCAGCACACTGAATCCGGCGGCGGCAGCGAACGACAGCGTCACCACGGCAACCATGAACACCGGCGCGAGGATGCTGCGCAACAGCGCGATCAACACCAGCAGCACACCCAGGATCGCCACGACGCCGTATAGGGCGAAGTCGTGCCACACCTGGTCGCGCATGTCGGCCGAGAGTGTAGCCAGTCCTGTGCTGGCGAAATGTGCATTCTGCAAAGAAGTTTCAGAGGCGGCCTGAACCGCGGCCGGAGCCAGTGCACGCGACGCGTCCAGCGCCTGGGCGCTGTACGGATTGATCTTCCAGACCACCAGCATGCGCGCCGTCTTGCCGTCGGGGGAGAACAGCAGGTCCTGCGCGGCCCGGAACTTCGGGTCGGAAAAGCCTTGCGGCGGCAGGTAGAAGCCGCTCGCCGGGCCGTCGGTGGTGTGCGTGCTCAGGGTTGTCAGGTAGTCCGTCGCCTGGCCGAGTCCGTCGGTGAGCCGGCCTGACATGTCGACCACCCGGTCGACGCCGCCCTTGACCTGATCGAGCCCGACCGCGAGGCGGGTCATCCCGGCGCTGAGCTGATCGGCGCCACGGACCAGCTCGGTCAGCTGGACGCGCGCCTGCGCCGGCGAACCACCCGGCAGGTTCGAGACCATTTTCTGCAACGTGGCCAAGGCATCTCGGATGGCCGGCTCGGCGGCGCGCACCTTCTCGACGGTGACCTGGGGGATTGCGCTGAGGCGCTGGGTCTGCACCAGTGCGCGGCTGACCGCGCCGTTGGAGATGGCGTCGAGGTCGGCGATGTCCGCCCGGGCGCGGCTGCACACCGGGTTCATCAGGCAGTCCGGTCCGGGTTGCGGATCCAGCGCGGCGCCGAGTGCCGAACTCACCAGCCGGCCGGCGTCGGCGACCTGTGCGTTGCCGTCGATGGCCTGCAACGCGGCATCGAGCAATCCGGTGGAGGAGCTGAGATCGGCCAATGCCGAGCGGACATCCACGGTGCCGTCGGTCAGCGTCGACAGCCCCGCACCGGCGGCCTGGTATCCGTCGAGTACCTGATGGGCCAGCCCGGTCACTTGCTTTATGCCCGAGACCAGTTGGGGAATCTGGGTCACCGCGGAGGCGGCGCCATCGCGCAGCTGAGCCGCACCGGAGTCGAGCCGGTGTATATCGGGGACGGCCTTGTTGACCTGGTTCTTGGCATCGCCCAGCCGGTCGGCCACAATGCCGGCCTGGTAACCGATGGTGGTCTGCGGCAACTGCTTTCCGGCTGGCCGGGTCATCGAGCGCACGTAGGCGATCTCGGGCATGCCGGCGATGCGGCCGGCGACGCGGTCGAGTGCGGCCAGGTCGTCGGTGTTCCGCATGTCATGGTCGGCCGAGACGATCAGGTACTCCGGCGCCGCCTCGTTGACACCCCAGTGCGCATAGGTTTTCTGGTAGCCGATGGCGCTCTCGGTGTCGTCGAGCTGCATGGAGTTCTCGTCGAAGTTCACCCGGAAAGTCGTGAGAACCATTGCGGAACTGAGCAGTATCACCAGCGATGCGGCCACCAGCACTCCCGACCGGCGGATCATGGTCGACCCGATACGGCGCCAGCGGCGGTCGTTGAGGGGCCGTGGTTCGGCCAGGCCACGCCCGCCGAGGATCGACAGCAGGGCGTAGGGCAGGGACATCGAGACGGCCAGGCCGACGACGATCGCGATGGCGATCGGTGGGCCCGCGGCCTTGAACATGCCCAGCTCGGTGAACCCCATGGCCGTGGCGGCTGCTGCGATGGTCAACATCGACGCGATCAGGATGCCCGAAACCCGCTGTCCGGCTTGAGCTATCGCATCGTCGACGGGCACCTGGGCGCGCCGCGCTTCGTGATAGCCGGCCAGGATGAAGATGGCGTAGTCGGTGGCGGCGCCGAGCAGCATCGCGGTCATCAGGGAGATGGTGAAGTTCGAGACGGTGAGTACCCCGGCCATGCCAAGCAGCGACACGATCGGGCGGGCCACGCCGAGGGCGATGCCGATGGTCAGCAACGGAACCATCGCAGTGGCCAGGGACCGATAGACCATCAGCAGCACCAGGGTGATCAGCAGGACGGACACCGCGGTGATGATCAGCAGCGAAAAGTCCATGGCGCTGAACAGATCGGCCAATGTCGGTGACGGTCCCGTGAGGTACACCCCGACCCCGGGCGGTTTGGGTAGGGCCTGGAGCTGATTGCGGACCTCGATGGTGTTCTTGTGTGCCTTGGTGGACCCGACGTCACCGGTGCCGGCCATCACCAGGTTGATCGCCTTGTGGTCCGGGCTGAGCGCGATGTCGCGCAACTGCGGGTTGTCGTAGGTGTCGAGCACGTAGGCGACGTTGGCCTTGTCGCGCTGCAGGGTGGCGACGATGTCCCGGTACAGGGCTTCGTCAGCCGCGTTGATGCCACGCTCGTCGACCAGCACCACGCTGCCCACGGCGGACGACCGCGGGACGCCGAATGCGTCGGACATCTCGCGCAGCGTCTGCGCGGCCTTGATGTTCGTGGGCATGAACGGCGCGGAGTGGGCTGCGACGGTCTGTTCGAGCTGGGGGATGGCCACGTTGAGAAGCCCGGCCACCGCGATCCAGAAGCCGATGACCAACCACGCCCATTTGGCACAGAAACGGCTGGTTGCAGCGAAAAACCTGCTGTTGTGCCCCACCGGGACCCCCTCGATTCGAGACCGGAACTACACCGTTCGGTCTACTATTGGAGGGAGACGCTAGTAGACCGAACGGTATGCGAACAATGCCGTAGGACAGGGAGATGCATCACATGAGTGCCCGCGACCGGCTCGTCGTCACAGCCATCGATCTGATTCGGCGCCAGGGCGTTTCGGGTACGGGACTCAGTCAGCTGCTCGAACGCAGCGGTACCGCACGCCGGTCGCTCTACCTGAATTTCCCTGGCGGCAAGGCCGAACTCGTGGCTGACGCGACCGTGACGGCGGGCAACATGCTCGCAGACGGCATCGACCGGCTGATCGGTGAGCGGGGCCCGGTCGGCGCCGTACGGGCCTTCGTCGAGATGTGGATCGCGAATCTGACCAGTAGCGACTTCGAGATCGGCTGCCCGATCGTCGCGGCCGCGCTCGGCCGCAGTGAGGCACCCGGAGCGGCCGACGCCGCCGGTGAGGTCTTCCTCGACTGGGAGCGCCGGATCGCTGCCGGGCTGGAATCCGCTGGGCTGTCAGCCGACGATGCGGCCCGTCAGGCGACGCTGACCGTGGCGGCGGTGGAGGGCGCCATTGTGATGTCGCAGTCGACCAAGTCAGAACTGCCGCTACGCCGGGTCGAGGAAGCGCTTGTCGAGTCGGTGGAGCAACTCCTGCGTTAGGCGGACTGCGCGGGTGGTACGTCGGTGGCCGTGCCCGAAAGGCACTCGTCGATGAAACTGGCCATCCGCGCGTACGCCCGACGGCTCTCGGGCAGCCCGGGAAATATGGCCGGGAACGCGTGGAGCTGACTGGGCCAGGCCATGACCTCGCAGGAGCGCCCCGCGTGGTGCAGCCTGTCCTGCATCCGCTCGGCGTCGCACAGCAGTGATTCCGTTGCGGAGACGACGATCAGGGACGGCGGCATCGCATCCATGGGGCCGGACACCGGCTCCAACTGGTCGAGATTTCCAGTGGGGCAGATGCGCTCGGTGATAACCGGGAAGCCGGCGGCAATCCCGAAGACGTCCGTCGACGCGGTCGAATGCGCAGCGCGCGCGGCGTTGTTCAATTCCAGCAGGGGCGAAATGCCGACCACCCCTGCGGGACTCGGGAGCCCGTGCTTCGGAGCCTGCTGCGCGGTGGCGAACGCCAGGAATCCGCCGGCCGAGTCGCCGGCGATGATCACTTTGGCTGGATCGACGCCCCGGCTCAGCAGCTCGCGGTAGGCGCCGAGGCAGTCCTGGATGGTGGTCTCCAGATCGACCTCGGGGTACTGCCGATACTCGATGTGTACCAACGGCAATCGCGTGACGCGCGAGAGGGCGGCGACGGCACGCAGGTGGGTGTTCAGATCACCGAGGACGAATCCGCCGCCGTGGAAATAGAGGATGACCCCGTCGGTGATCGGCGCGTCGACGTCAGCGGGCGAAACCCACTCGGCCGGCAGATCGTTCCAGGGTTCGGCGACCAATCGAACGCCGCGCGGCAGTCGACGCCGCTGCAGACTGGCGAGCCGGTTGACGTTCTGCCCCACCCGCACGATCCGGCGTGACGTGGCCTCGTACCCAGCCTTGGTCAGCGCGCGAATCAGGATGCGGGCCAAGAACAATGACGCAAAGAAGTGGATGATGCGGGCGCGCAGGCTGGCCGGTTCAGTGGCATGGACAATCGGGAGGGCTGCCATCTACTTCTCCAATTCCACGAGCACGGGTGCATGATCGCTGGGCTGCTTGCCCTTTCGTTCCTCGCGGACGATCTCGCCGTGAGTGACGCGGGCTGCGAATTCCGGTGAGCCCAGCACGAAGTCGATGCGCATGCCCTGCTTCTTGGGGAACCTCAGCTGGGTGTAGTCCCAGTAGGTGTAGACCCCCGGACCCGGGGTGAACGGGCGCACCACGTCCGCGAATCCGGCGTCGTTCATGGCGCGGAACGCCGCGCGCTCCGGCTCGGAGACATGTGTCGAATCCTGGAACTCGGCCATGTCCCAGACGTCCTCGTCGGTCGGCGCGATGTTCCAGTCGCCCATCAGGGCCAGTGGCAACGACGGGTTGTCCGCCAGCCAGCCGGTCGCGGTATCCCGCAGGGCGGAAAGCCATTTCAGCTTGTACGGCAGGTGCGGGTCGTCCAGCGTCCGGCCGTTGGGCACATACAGGCTCCACACCCGGACCCCGCCGCAGGTGGCGCCGATGGCGCGGGCCTCGTCGGCGTCCTGCCACTGAGGTTGGCCGGTGAAACCGACCTGGACGTCATCGAGTCCGACGCGGGACGCGATCGCCACACCGTTCCACTGGCTGAGTCCGACATGCGCCACTTCGTATCCCAGCGCCGCGAACGGCATGGTCGGGAACTGGTCGTCCTTGCACTTGGTTTCCTGCATGGCCAGCACGTCGACGTCCGCGCGGGACAACCAGTCCGTGACCCGGTCGACCCGGGTACGGATGGAGTTGACGTTCCAGGTGGCGATACGCATGACGCTCCGATCAGACAGGTTCGGGGACTTTCAGTTCCCGACGCAGGGCGGTGAAATCGGTGATGGTTTTGGTGGCGACGTTGGCGACGGGCCGGGCATTGCGACCGGTGGCCTCGGACTTGGACACCATCACCACACCGTCGATGTACGGCTGAATGGTGGTGGCGTTCTGCACCGTTGCGACGATCACCAGCTGGAAGCCGAACTTGCGGAACGCCTGCAGGGCCTGCGAGGCGAACTGCGGGTCGGATTTGGAGAACGCCTCGTCGAGCATCAGCTGCGCGAAAACCGGTTTGTTGTCGCCGCTTTCGGGGTTGGCCAGGTTGAAGCTGAGCGCACCGGCCAGGCAGAAGGCCATCAACTTCTCCTGCTCGCCGCCGGAATTGTCGCCGGCGTTGCTGTGCGTGCGGATCAGTTCGTCGTTGGCGACATCCCACTCGGCACAGTCGAACGTGAAGCGGTTACGCACGTCGAGTGCGTCGCGGGTCCAGGCCCGGTCCTCGGGGTTGTTGCCGGCCAACCGGTTCCGCAGGCGCAGGATGTCGGCGTACTGATCGAGGATGGCCTTCTTGTCGCCCAGCCCCACCTCGGCGATGCGCCGCGAGATGGCCTTGACGATGTCGGTCAGCTCGGAGACGGCGACCATGCTGCGCGGGTTGGCGCGCAGCGTCAGCCGCGTGCCGCGGTTGAATTCCACTGCGCCCAAACCGGTGTTGACCCGGTCGATCTGCTCGCTGATCCGCCGGGTCTCCTGCTCGGCGACGCGGTGCAGCGTCAGGATCGCGTCGGGCGCCTGTTCGGTGATCAGCCGCATCATGCGGTCGTAGGCGTCGGGTAGCTCGCGCTCGTCGATGTGGCGGCAGACCGCGACGTAGTCGTAGATGCGCTCGTCGAAGTCATCCGAGTCGTTCGGGATGGCGTCCGGGAACGAGGTGTCGAACGTCGCGACGATCCGCGACAGTTCCTCGTAGGAGCGCCGGCGGCTCTCGGTGAGCTGGTCGCGTTCGCGGCGGATGGCCGCGAACAACGCTTCACGGTGCGGCTCGGGGTTGAGCAGTTCCAGCGGCACCGGAACGTCAGCGGCGTAGCGGCGCAACAGATCTGTCGCGTGCTCCGACACGTCGGCGGGGGACAGCCGGTCCTGCAGGTCCATCAGCTTGGTACGACGGCCGTCGAGATCGTCGCGCCGGGTCTGGATGGCGCCGCGCCGGGTCATCAGGGTCTGGATGTCGACCCAGCATTCCTCGGCGCGGGCCGACAGCGCCTCGATGTCGGGGTGGTCGGCCAGCAGCAGGTCGTACTGTTCGCGGAGCCGGTCGGCATGGCCTTCGGCGGTGTCGGTGTCGATCTGGCTCCACTGCGGGAACTGCTCGTAGACGGCCTTGCAGGCCGCGGCCCGGTCGCGCCAGCGTTGCCGCTGCGCCGCAATCTCATCCGCGGCACGACGGGCGGCGCCGAAGGCCTCCTCGGCCTCGGTGAGCTCGGTGTGCAGCGCCTCCAGCTTGGAGCTGATGTCGCCCTGATAGATGTACTCGGACGGCTTGATGGGGCGCCGGTCGTCCTTGATGGCCAGCCGGTCGGAGTCCTTGTACAGACCCGTATCGGTGACGGCGCGGCGGAACCGCACGAACACGTCGGGGGTGTCCACGCAGATGTGGTCACCGGCCGCGGCGATCACATCTACGGCCTCGGCAGCGCAGGCATGCTTCGGCTTGACCAGGAACAGCTTGCCCGCCAACGTGTTCGGTTCTGCCTCGCGACCGGATGAGCCGGCCCGGACGTGGTGCAGCGCCAGGCGTCCGCGCATGTTGGTCTCGTTGACGAACCGCAGCACCTTGGCGTAGTGCTGATCCGGCACCAGCAGCCGCAGGCCGACCGGGCGCAGCACCTTCTCCACCGCGAGGCGCCACCGCGTGTGCTCGGGCTGCAGATCGAAAAGCTCGGCGACATAGGGCAGTTCGGCGGGGTCGATGCCCACACCCGCGCAGATCTGGTCGCGCATCGTGACCGCGGACTCGGGCAGCGCCGAGCCCACGTGCTCGACGCGCTTGAGCTCCTTGGCCGCGTTGTCGCGCAGGATTCGCGCCGACTTCTGCGCGTACTCGGCGTCGGTGGAGGTATCGCGGCCCCACTCCAACTTGCCCAGCATCTCGGTGGCCTGGCGGGTCAACTCCTCGCGCAGATTCCAGAATTCGTCGGCGCTGTCGGGCACTTCCACGCCAAGGGCCGCGACCATCTCCTCGTATCCCGCACGCCGGCGGGCCACATCGTCGGCCTGCGCCTCGGCCGCAGTTACCTGCGACTGCAGCGGGGCGACATTCGCCGATGCTCCGTTGATCTGGGCATTGAGCGAATCGCCCTCGGCCTTGGCCAGATTCAGCTGCCGGGTCAGGTCGGCGTTCTCGTGCTCCAGCTGGTCGATGGTCGCGTCGAGCGTCTCGATCTCGGCGGGACAGTGCCGCAGCCGGACGTGGTCGGTGTAGGCCCGCACCATCGGCAGGTCGACCAGATCGATGATGCCGAGGTCGGTCGACTCGGAGGCGTAGCGCACCTGGATGGCCTCGATGTCACCGAGGATCTTGCGCTTGCGCTGGGCCACAGCGAGCAGTTCACGGGCCTCGACGAGGGGGTCGATCTGCTTGAGGGCTTCGGGCAGCCGGGCCAGGCTGTCCGGCTCGTCCAGCATGAACTCGCGGACGAACTGCTCCAGTCCACCAACGCTTTTCAGTGACTTGGCCTTGCCGAGCAGCTGCTGCGCGGCGTCCGAGGCCCGGATGCCGATCGAGGCGTACAGCTGCGCGAGGTACTGAGACTCGACCTTGGTGGTGAACCGCCAGCCGTTTTCCTTGAACACCCCGGTGTCGAACCGGCCCGCGGCCCACCGGTTGCACACGTCCTCGATGTCCAGATCGCCGTCGCCGATGACGAACCGGCTCGAGGAGTCCGAACGTGATTCTCCGGTAAGCCATTTGAGCACGAGGCCGGTGATGGTGCGGCCGGTGTTGCTGGTGTAGCTGACCGCGACCGCGGACCAGGTGGTGCCGTCGCCGCGCAGGTACATGACCTGACTGGTGCCCGCGTCGCTGCGCTGACCCCACGCGCCGCGGACGTACTTGTCGACGGTGCGGCGGCCGGCGCTCGAGCCGGCCGCGGTGTTGTCACCGGAGGCGTTGAAATTGCGCCGGTTGAACGGCAGGAAGCCGAGTGAGATGGCGTCCAGCAGTGACGATTTGCCGCTGCCGGAGGCACCGGCGACCAGCGAACCGCCGGCACTGAACGGAATCGTGTGGTAGCCGTCGAACACACCCCAGTTGATGATCTGGAGCCGGGACAGGTGGAACTGCTCAGACATCTGTATCGGATCCCCCAGTGCCCGTGAGTTGTTCGAACTGCTGTTGCAACTCGGTGATCACCGAGGCCGTCATCACCGCGGTGATCACCGGGCTCACGGTGTAGCTGTCTTCGTCGTCGCGGCTGCGGCGCAGGATGTCGAGACCGGTCAGACGCGCGATGGCAGCGTCGATCCGGGCGGTGAAAGTCACGGCGTCGCGGTCGGTTTCGTTGAGCACCCCGGTGAACATGCCGTGCATCTCGTCGCGGCTGATCAGGAAACTCTGGTCGCCGCCGGCGCGCATCATCTGCGCCAGGTGCAGCGCCAGAATCGAGTCGTAGGTGCCCAGCGGCTCGCGCCGCAACACCTTGATGCCCTTGGCGGACTCGTAGCGGGCCTGCTCGATGAACGCGATGTCGACGCCTTCGGAGATGCGCAGCTGCAGGTCGAGTTCGGACAGCCGCACCGATAATTCGTTGCGGTACTCCAGGATCCAGCTGTAGATGTCGCGATCGGATTCGCTGCTGATATAGCGGCGGGTCAGCAGGTGCTGCAGTGCCCAGCAGGCCCGGTCCGGCATGGCGCTGACGTCGCCGTCGAACCGGGGCCGACGCTGCTGCGCCACCCGGCTGGCGCCGTCGACCTCGGGAAGGGAGGCGAAATCGATTGGGCTGTCGGTCATTATTGGCCTCCGCCAGGGCTAGTCATGTAAGGCTCCCGCCACCGCAACAGGCTCCGTGAACATCAGATACGGCACCTCGATCTCGCGGTCTCGGCCGTCGAGCGAACGGAAGCGCACCGACATTGTGTTGTCACCCGGGTCGCCTGGTCCCGAGGGTTGCTTGAGGGCCCACGACCACAACACGATGACGTGGCCCAGGTACGCCGAATCCAGCAGTGCGACGGCCTCGGCCAGCGACACCGGTCGGCGGGCGACCGCGGAATTGAGCATCTCGGACATCGCCGGTGCATCGACCTGGGTGGTCAGCGCCGCGAAGCTGGACAGGTCGACGTCGCCTTGTGCCGCTTCAGCCTGCCTCGGCGCCGACAGGTCACCGATCTTGAAGCTCAGCGCGCCGATCGAGCTGATCGCGTGACGCGCCAGCGGGACTTCGATGTCCAGCCGGGAGTCGGTCAGTGACGACTTCAGCAGCGCCCGGGCCGCGCCGATCGCCTCGTTGAGCTGCCGGGCGACGCCGCGGCTGGACTCCATGGTGCCGACCGCGGTGAACCGCTTGACCCGCTGCGCGCAGCGCTGCTGGATGCGTTCGACCTCGTCGATCTGATGTCCGATCAGCTCGAAGAACCCGGCCATCACCTTGCGCAACGCCGGGTCGAGCTCCGGGAGGGCAGACGCGACGGTGGCGATGTCGGTCTCGAATTCGGCGCGCTGGTCGGGGTCGTTGATCATCCGCAGGAACGCCCGGTGCGAATCGCGGCCCGCCGAATCCCACGCCGCCTGATAGTCGGCGTACATCTGGCGCTGCCGGTCGCGGTACTCGATGTTGGTGTCGATGGGATCGTCCAGCGCCTGCGTGGCCTGCTCGATCATGGTGCCGTACAGCCCGATGTCGGTGATCAACCGTTCCATCTGCAGCGCGATGGCGCGGGCCTCGTCGTACATGTCGGTGACGTCGGGCTCGGGCCGCAGGCCGGCTTCCAGCTCGTCGAGCTCGCGGTGCAGCGCGGCGATGTCGGCTTCGATGCCGGCCCGGATGCGGTCGGGGTCATTGCCGGCGCGGGTGGCGATCTGGCGCATGCGGGATGCGATGCCGCTGATCGAGCCGCCCGTGGCGATGCTGTCGCCCCGGCGCATGCCGCGGACGAAGTCGAGTGCGCGTCGCGCGTCCTGCGTCAGATAGCAGACGTTGCGTTCTGCTCCGGCACGGTTCTCGGCCACCCGATGCAGCCAGCCCTGGCTGGCCCACAACTTGATCAGGGCGAGGCCGGACTGGCCGAGCTGATCGTCGGTCTCGCCGAGGGCCGCCAGATCGCGTTCCAGCCGGACCACCAGCTCGGTCTCGGCGACCATGCCGTCACTGAGGTGCCGCTCCATCAGGGTGGCGTACACCCCGAGGTTGTTGGTGGCCAGCAGCCGGACTGCGCGCGAGCCCTGAACGTCGCGGTTGAGTTCGAGCAACTCGGCCGCCGACAGCGCCGCATTCTCTTGCACCCGCAACCCCTGACCAACCTGACTCTTCGGTGCGTTCCACCGCCGGTCCAAGATACTTGGCGAACTGGCGGTCGGCGTCAGCGGTGGCTCCGGTTTGAGGCCCGAAAGGTGCTTGCTGATATTGCCGGGGACGGCCCGTCCCACATTTGGTCTCAGTATGTGGACACCGGCCGGTTCCCGCACCGCCTCCGGCGCGGGCGGGTGCAGCAACTGCTCCGAGACGCCGATCCGGCCCGTATCCGATTTGCTCGGGACGGGTACGGGGCGTCCCAGGCGAGCCTCACCGGCCACGGTTGGTGCATGTGAGATCCGAGTCACGATCACGATGTGATGTGTTGCCGGTCACGACGTAAATATGGCGCCTGAGCATTACTAATCGGAATATATCGAGGTGGTGAACCCGTGCGCTCGGGGCCTCGCGGAGCGGTCGCTCGGCCACCTAAATGGGTTTGCCGACTGGCCATTTGCCCGGAAGGTTAGCCGGACTATTAATGGTGGTTTACCGGCTAAGACCGCGACCGGCATGGTGTGGGCCGCGAAGTAACGGCGGTCGCTATTGATTCGTTACGACTTCGTCAAAAACTCTGGATTAACTGAGTTACTCGTCGGTAAATTACCCGCCAGTAAGCAGACAACTGAAGGAGTTTGTTCATGAATGTTGCGGTCCGTCGCCATACCAAGGCGGGTATCTGCGCAGCGACCACGGCGGCCATTGTGGTCAGCCCGCTGCTGCCTTCGATGCCTGCCGCCGCCCACCTTCCGGCGCTGCCTTCGGTCAGTACCGCGGCAGTGCAGCTGACCGCGGCGTACAACCCGCTGCAGCCGTGGCTCGCCGCGTTCAACACCGCGTCGCAGAACGCGCAGCGCATCGGCGCAGTGGTCTCCGAGGCGCCGGCCGTGCTGCTGCAGCAGTTCCTGGCGAACCAGATCAGCCATGTGGGGGCGATCCTGCAGAACCCCGGCAACATCGGCGCCGTGCTCCAGGACGTCGGCCAGAACGTGAAGTCGGCGATCACCGCCGCCACGCTGCTGGGTACCAAGCCAGAAGACTGGACCATCGCCGATTCGAATGACGTCTGGCACGGCCTGGTGGCGCAGATGCTGCCGAACATGCTCCCGACGGCCGGCAACCCGCAGGCGTCCGCGATCGTCACGCAGGTGGTCAACGTGCTGGCGTCACCGCTCAGCGGCGTGCTGATGGGTTTGGTGGGTCCCGGCATCAGCCCGGTGGTGGCGCTGGTCAACAGCATCACCAAGATTGCCACCTCACTGGCCAGTGGTGACGCGATGGCAGCGGCGCAAGCTGCCATCAACATCCCGGCTGCCATGGTGAACGGCTTCCTCAACGGAGCCAACCTCAACCTGGATGTGCTGGCACCGCTGATCACCAAGACCATGCCCGCCGGCAACGAGCTGCAGAAACTCAACATCCAGTTCGGCGGCCTGTTCACTGCCGGCGTGACCGGCATGGACATGAGTGGCATCGGTGGCTCGATCCTGAACTCCCTCGGGCTGACCGCTCTCACGTCGCTTGCCCCGAACGATCCTCTGACCATCGCGGGTCAGGGCATCGGGCCGATCGGTGCGCTGGTGAACCTCAGCCACCTGCTGGCCAAGGCCATCGGCTGGAGCGGCACCGGTAATCCGCTTGCCCCCAAGGCGCCCGACGCGAATCCGACTGCCGCCACCCAGGTGTCGGTGACCAAGGCGGCCACGGACAACTCGATCACCTCGATCCCGCAGCCCGCGTTGGCGGTGACCCCGGTGAAGGCCGTCGCCCCGGCCTCGGCCAAGCCGGAGACCCCAGCCAAGGCAGAGACGCCAGTCAAGGCTGAGACCCCGGCCAAGGTGGAGACTCCCGCAACTCCGGCCACGCCCGCGACCCCGGCCACGCCGGCCACCCCGGAGACGCCTGCCACGCCGGCGACCCCGGCTACGCCCGCAACACCGGCGACGCCGACGAAGGCCGATGACCACAAGTCGGACACCAAGTCGGACTCGACCAAGCCCGACTCGACCAAGTCGGATACCAAGTCCGACACGAAGTCGGAAACGAAGTCCGAGACCAAGAAGTCCGAAACAAAGGCGAGCAAGCAGAAGTCGGAGAAGCCGAAGCCCGTCAAGAAGCCGGCTCCGGCGAAATCCACTGCAAGCGAAGGTGGTTCGTCGCACGGTGCCGATGGTGGTGCCAGCTCGCACGCCTCGGGCGCTTCGAGCAAGTAGTCAGTTGTCGGTGGGTCTCCCTGCTCGGGGGAGACCCACYGATTCCCGCCCGGAACTCTCCGTCAGTCAACCGAGCGCTTTGTCGTACCCACATCAACCCCAATCAGCTCGGAAAGAGGGAGTCGTTCTCATGCATTCAGCGGTCCGTCGCCATACCAAGGCGGGTATCTGCGCAGCGACCACGGCGGCCATCGTGGTCAGCCCACTGCTGGCGTCGACACCCGCCACGACCCACCTGCCGGCGCTGCCTTCGGTCAGCACGGCCGCGGTGCAGCTGACCGCCGCGTACAACCCGCTGCAGCCGTGGCAGGACGTATTCGAGACGGCCGGTGCCAGTGCGCAGAGACTCGGCAAGGAATTCGCCGCGGCGCCCGCCGTGCTGCTCCAGCAGATTCTGGCCAACCAGGTGAGCCACCTCGGAGCAATTCTGAAGAACCCGGGCAGCATCGGAACGGTGCTCGGTCAGGTGGTGAAGAACGTGCAGTCCGTCGTTCAGGCCGCCACGCTCCTGAACACCGACTACAACACCGGCCAGGCCTTCGGATCGCTCGACGGCTGGCACTACATGGCGCTCAACATCATGCCGAAGTTGCTCCCGACGGAGAACGACCCGCGGGCGACACAGGTGATCACCCAGGTCCTCAACTTTCTTGCCTCGCCGCTCAGCGGCGTCCTGATCGGCTTGGCGGGTCCGGCGATCAGCCCAGTGGTGGCGCTGGTCAACAGCCTCACCGCGGCCGGAGCGGCGCTGTCCACCGGTGACGCAATGGCCGCACTGCAGCACGTGATCAACATTCCGGCGAAGGTGGTCGGCGGTTTCCTCAACGGAGCCAACCTCAACCTCGGCGCGCTGGCGCCACTGATCAACGGCTCCGGACTCCTGACCCATGAGACGACCCTGCACGATCTGAGCATCCAGTTCGGTGGGCTGCTCACGCCCGGCGTCACCGGGGTGGACCCCGTCACCGGCGCCGCCAACAACATCGGCGGTTCGATCCTCAACTCGCTCGGTCAGGTCGTCACCACCGGCGTCATGGGGTTCCCGCTCGACCTGCCGATCACCGGCCAAGGCGTCGGACCGATCGGTGCGCTGATGTCGCTCGGGCACATTCTGGCCAAGGCCATCGGCTGGAGCGGCACCGGAAACCCGTTGGCCCCCAAGGCACCCGCCGTGAATCCGACCGCCGCCACCGAGGTGTCGGTGACCAAGGCGACGACAGACAACTCGGTCACCTCGATCCCGCAGACTGCACTCGCGGTGAAGCCGGCTACCCAGGTGAAGCCCGCCACCCAGGCCGGCTCGGAGACTCCCGCTACGCCCGCGAAGTCGGACAACTTGAAGCCGGAGGCGACCAAGCCGGAGGCGACCAAGCCGGAGGCGACGAAGTCGGAGACGACCAAGCCTGAGGCGACGAAGCCTGAGGCGACGAAGCCCGAGACGACCAAGCCCGAGACGACCAAGCCCGAGACGACGAAGCCGGACTCGACCAAGTCGGACACAAAGTCAGAGACGAAGTCCGAGACCAAGAAGTCGGAGACGAAGTCCGAGACCAAGCCGAGTAAGCAGAAGTCGGAGAAGCCGAAGCCTGTCAAGAAGCCGGCCCCGGCGAAATCCACTGCAAGCCAAAGTGGTTCGACCCACGCAGGTGCTGACGCGCACTAGCTAGAACCTGCCGAGACTACGGTTTCTCGTGTGCCGACGATGCCGCGCGAGAAACCGTAGTTTCGGCGTCACAGCAATACGTACCTGGCGCGGTGATGCAGCCGGAAACCGATCGACTCGGCCAGCGCTATCGCCGCGGTGTTGTCGTCGGGGACCCGAACGTAGGCGTGCGTCGCGCCGCGGCCCGCAGCCCAGGCGAGCATCTCCGCGCAGACGGCGCGGCCCAGTCCGCGCCGACGCTCCGACTCGAGCACGACGACGTCCGACAACCCCGCCCACACCCTGCCGCCGGGCGCCGTGGTCACCGCGGCACGCCCGATCGCGACATCGCCCACCGTGGCGAACGCCACTTCTCCGTCGACGACGGCGCTCAGTACCTCGGCAGGCACGTCGGCTCCGTGAATCCGCAGCCACTGGTCGTCGGGGTGCGACGGCAGCGCGGCATCCGAACCGCCCGACAAGGCGAGGGTCAACACCCGATTCGGCTCCACGCCCTCGGCGCGGACCGGCAGCAACCGTTCCGGCAGCGCCACCCACGGTTCCAACCCGAGTGCGGCATACCAGTCGGCGATCGCCGGCAACGCCGTCAGATCCGACGAAAAGAGCAGTGGCACAGCCGAGTTGGTTCGTTTGGTCGGTCCACCCGCCCGCAGCAGCCAGCCGTCGATCCAATGTTGCTGGGTACCCGGCCAGGCCAGTGCGGCGGCATGCTCGACCGCGCGAATCTCCGAATTGCGCACCGGGGCGTGCGACAGTTCCCGGACCGACATCACGTCAGTCGGCCTGATCTCGACGCGCTCACCCGATTTGGTGCGCACCACCACGAGCGGGCTCAGTGCCTCGATGTGGCCGACGACGTCGGTGAAGGCCTCAACCTCCGGCTCGGGCAACCGGTAGCGAAGCGAGACGCGGCTACCGACGCGCCCGCCAGCGGGCATCAGTGCCCGAACGGGTCGTCGACCTCGCCCGGCATCCAGCTCAGCCCGGGCACGCCCCACTTGTTCGACTTCACCATCCGCTTGGCGGCGCGCGCGTTACGGCCGATCAGACAGTCGAGGTACAGGAAGCCGTCGAGATGCCCGGTCTCGTGCTGCAGCATGCGAGCAAACAGTCCGGTGCCCTCCAGCTCGACCGGTTTGCCCTCGGCGTCCACGCCGGTGACCTTGGCCCAGGTGGCGCGGCCGGTCGGGAACGATTCGCCGGGGACCGACAGGCAGCCCTCGTCGTCGTAGTCGGGGTCGGGCATGGTCTCGGGGATTTCCGAGGTCTCCAGTACCGGGTTGATGACCACGCCGCGCCGGCGCTCGGTCTGGCCGCGGTCGTCGGCGCAGTCGTAGACGAACAGCCGCAGGCCGACACCGATCTGATTGGCCGCGAGGCCCACGCCGTTGGCCTTGTCCATCGTTTCGTACATGTCGTCGATCAGCGCGACGACATCGGAGGGAAGGGATCCGTCGGCGCCGACGGTCACCGGAGTGGTCGCGGTGTGCAGAACAGGGTCACCGACGATGCAGATTGGACGTACAGCCATGAGGAGCAATCTTAGGCGGACGACGATCCAGCGTTGAGGCGCCAGCCGCGTTGAGGAGTCCGGCAAATGTAACCGTGATCCGACTCGCGGGTAACGATCACGGCTCAATACCGTCCGCCGTGGTTGAATGTTCGCCGAACCACCTGGTGTGTCCCAGATCCGTTGTGACGTACGAAACAGGCTGGCATATACCGAGATCAGAGAAAGGGTCCAGGGGCGAAATGGACGGCGCTATGGCGCGTACTGAGCGATCCGGGGACGACTCTGAGCTCGCCGACGGGTTGACCCGCCGCGAACACGACATTCTTGGTTTCGAACGTCAGTGGTGGAAGTTCGCGGGTTCCAAAGAGGACGCCATCAAGGAGCTGTTCTCGATGTCGGCGACCCGGTATTACCAGGTGCTCAACGCACTGGTCGATCGGCCTGAGGCGCTGGCCGCGGACCCGATGCTGGTCAAGCGACTGCGCCGGCAGCGGGCCAGCCGGCAGAAGGCCAAGGCTGCGCGTCGGCTCGGTTTCGAAATCACCTAGCTTTTCTGCCCTGAGGGTCCGCCTCGATAAGGTGGGGAGCAATGAATCAGCGAGAGTCTTCCGGACTACCCCTGCGCGCCATGGTCATGGTGCTGCTGTTCCTCGGTGTCGTGTTCCTGCTCGTGGCGTTCCAGTCACTGAGTTCGGACAGCAGCTCGGAGTCGAGCTCGTCGAGCAGCTCCAGCAGCGCCGCGTCCGCCAGTGCGACGACGACGTCGACGACGCCCGCGCCGGCCAAAGCCGACGTGAAGGTATTCAACATCTCCGAGGTTGCCGGCGCGGCGCAGACCGTCGCCACCAAGCTGCACGAGGCGCAGTGGAACGTGACGGAGACCGATAACCTGAGCGTGGACGCCCCGCCGGCCGCCACGACCGTGTATTTCGGTGACGCGGCCGGGGAGAAGGAAGCCGCCGAGGCGGTCGGCAAAATCCTCGAGGCGCCGGTCGAACCGCGTATCCCGGCGCTCAATGACAAGGGACCGGGCGTGATCGTTTTGGTGACCGGTTAGGCTCTCGGGCATGCCGATCTCAGCTCCGATTCGCTTCCTTGCCGCCGCTGCGGTCATCGCGCCCGTGGTGGCTGCGTGTGCCCCTCCGGGACAGGTTCCCAGCTCCGTGCCCGGCACCACGCCGGCGGTCTGGACCGGTGTCGAGCACGCCCCGCAGGGCCATGGTGAGAAGGCCGGCGAAAAGGCTGCCCCGCAGGCGGCGCCGATCGGCGAGAAGCTGGTCGCCGAGCTGAAGACCCCCGACGGTGCGACGGTCGCGACCGCTGAGTTCCTGTTCAACGGCGGCTTTGCCACCCTGACGGTCAAGACGACCGAGGGCGGCGTGCTGACACCCGGCTTCCACGGTCTGCACATCCACTCCACCGGTAAGTGCGAGCCGAACTCGGTCGCACCGGCCGGCGGCGCGACCGGCGACTTCCTGTCCGCCGGCGGGCACTACCAGGCTCCGGGCCACACCGCGCACCCGATGAGCGGCGACCTGGCCTCTCTGCAGGTCCGCAATGACGGCACCGCGCAGCTGGTGACCACCACCGACGCCGTCACCGCCGAGCAGCTGCTCGCCGGAAACAAGACCGCGCTGATCATCCACGAGAAGGCCGACAACTTCGGCAACATCCCGGCCGATCGGTACGCCCAGATTCAGGGTGCCGTCCCGGGCGCCGACGAGACCTCGATGAATACCGGTGACTCCGGCAAGCGCGTGGCGTGCGGTGTCATCTCTGCCGGGTAGCGCGGACAGCCACACCCCACCGCGGATCGATTTCGCCGGGTCGCCACGACCGACCCTCGGCGTCGAATGGGAGTTCGCTCTCGTCGATGCCCACACGCGTGACCTGAGCAACGAGGCCGCCGCGGTCATCGCCGAGATCGGCGAGACACCGCACGTGCACAAGGAACTGCTGCGCAACACCGTCGAGGTGGTCACCGGCGTCTGCGACAACGTCGGCGAGGCCATGGACGATCTGCGCTCCACGCTGAGTCCGGTACGCCGGATCGTGCGGGAACGCGGTATGGAGCTGTTCTGCGCCGGGACACACCCGTTCGCGGAATGGGAGAGCCAGCAGCTCAGCGAAGGGCAGCGCTACGCCGAGCTGATCAAGCGCACCCAGTGGTGGGGTCGGCAGATGCTGATCTGGGGCGTGCACGTCCACGTCGGGATCTCGTCGGCGCACAAGGTGATGCCGATCATCACGTCGCTGCTGAACCACTACCCGCACCTGCTGGCGCTGTCGGCGTCGTCGCCGTACTGGGACGGTGAGGACACCGGCTACGCCAGCAACCGGGCGATGATGTTCCAGCAGCTGCCGACCGCGGGCCTGCCGTTCCATTTCCAGAAGTGGTCGCACTTCGAGCGCTTCGTCTACGACCAGCGCAAGACCGGCATCATCGACCACATGAACGAAATCCGTTGGGACATCAGGCCGTCGCCGCATCTGGGGACCATCGAAGTCCGGATTTTCGACGGCGTGTCCAACATCGCCGAGCTCGGTGCGCTGGTTGCGCTGACGCACTGCCTGATCGTCGACCTGGACCGCCGGCTCGACGCCGGCGAGCAGTTGCCGACCATGCCGCCCTGGCATGTGCAGGAGAACAAGTGGCGCGCGTCGCGTTACGGGCTGGACGCCGAGATCATCCTCGATGCCGACAGCAATGAGCGGCTCGTCACCGACGACCTGGACGACCTGCTGAACCGGCTGGAACCTGTTGCGGCATCGTTGAATTGCGCCGACGAGCTGGCCCGCGTCGCCGATATCTACACCCTGGGCGGGTCCTATCAACGGCAGCGCCGTGTCGCCGAGGAGACCGACGGGGACCTGCTGCAAGTCGTCGACGCGTTGGTGTCGGAGCTGGAGTTGTAGCCGTGGCCGTCACGCCGATGTTCCCGCTGGAATCCGCGCTGCTGCCCGGCGACGAACTGCCGTTGCGGATCTTCGAGCCGCGGTACGGCGAACTGGTGCGGGACTGTATGGCCGCCGCGGAGCAGGTGTTCGGTGTGGTGCTGATCTCGGCCGGCCGTGAGGTCGGCGGCGGCGAAGCCCGGTGCTCGGTGGGGGCGCTGGCGCGCATCGACCGGTGTCAGCCGCAGGGGACCGGCCGGTACATGTTGAGCTGCAGCGTGACCGATCGCATCCGAATCCTGCAGTGGCACAACGATGATCCGTACCCGCGCGCCGAGATCGAGCGATGGCCCGACGAGCCGGGGCCGGTGGTGCCCGAGTCGTCGATCGTGGCGATCGAGGACCGGATCATCGCGCTGTTCGAACGCATCGCCTCGATTCAGGGCGCTCGGCTGCGGGATCGGGGCTCGATCCTGGCCAGGACCGTCAAACCCGATGTGGGACAACGCCTGTACGCCCTGGCCTCCCTATTGCCGATCGGTCAGGCCGACAAGTACTCGGTGCTGGCTGCGCCGAATGCGGCGGCCCGGCTGGACGCGCTCGACGAGGCGGTCGAGAGCATCACGGCGATGGTGGAGTTCCAACTGTCGGAGGAATGACAGGGTTCAGCACTTCCGTGCAGCCAGGGTGGTGCCACACCCCCTATCCTGGACACAGTTCATGCGTTACGGGGAGGGCTAATGACGGGTTGGCAGGGGAGCGGTTACAACGGTCCCAACCCAGGTGGGGGCGCCGGTAGGTCGTCCGACGAAGAAGAGACGGCGATTCACCAGACCAAGCCACCGGCCGCGCCGGGGTGGCCGGGTCAGACGCCGCCGCCGTTGAGCCAGCCTCCGGCCAGTCATCCGCAGACACCGGCATGGGGCCAGCCGGCCGCGCCGCAGACCGGCGGCTGGGGCCAGGCGCCGAGCGCGCCAGGTGCCGCGCCGCAGGGGTGGGGGACCCCGCCGGCGGCGCCGGGAGCCGGACAAGGATGGCCGGGTGCGCCCGCAGCGCCCGGTGGCTACGGCGCCCAGCCGTTCGCCACCCCGCCCAAGAAGAACAAGGTGCCGCTGATCATCGCGGCCATCGTGGTGGTGCTCGTCGTCGTGGGTGGCGGCATCTACTACGTCTACGACTCGTTCGGCTCGGGTGGCAGCGGCGAATCGAGCTCGGCCAGCGAAGTGGTCAAGGGCTACCTGGAAGCGCTGTCGAACGGTAACGCCGAGGCCGCGCTGTCTTTCAGCAGCGACCAGCCGGCCTCGAAGGAGTTCCTCTCCAGCGACGTGCTGAAGAAGCAGATCGCCGAATGGCCGATCAGCGAGATCCGCATCCTGAACGAAGACAAGACCATGGAATCCATCGGGCGCGGCGATGTCCACGTGGCGGCCAAGTTCGGTGACAAGAATTCCGACGCCACGATCAACGTGAAGAAGGAAGGCGGCAAGTGGCAGCTGGCCCATGCCGCCATCAAGCTCGATCTGTCAACGTTGAGCAGCTCCAACAACGCAGCGGAAAAGACGATGACGGTGTTCGGCAAGGAGATCAGCGACGAATCCGCGATCTACGTGTTCCCGGGCTTCCTGGAGCTCGGCAGCACCAGCCCGTACGTGTCGGTCACCAACACCAAGCCGTTGCTGCTCGACGCCATCGGAGGATATTCGTCGAGCTCCTACCTGCAGCCGAAGTTCGCGCTCAACGACTCCGGCACCAAGACCATCACCAAGCTGCTCGACGCGGCGTACGGCAGCTGCTCGTCGTCGCGCTCGCTGGTCCCGCCGTCACCGTGCCCGGTGAAGATCAGCGACCGCGAGCTGGTCGACGGCACCGTGACGTGGAGTCAACCCGACATGAGCGCCGTCAAACTCGGTGATCTGGACGAATACCGGATGGAGGTCCGGATCAGTGGTGAGGTGCACTACCAGGTCAGCGGTCAGGGCCGCCGCGGCGGAACCACCAGTGGCACGGTGACCTCGTACGTCACCGGAACCACTGCCGACGTCAGCGGCGAGCAGGTGAAGCTCAAGTTCAATTGAGCTTGGCGTCGACGAACTCGCTGCCCACGTCCGGCACCTCGCCGGCGACCTCGGGCTTGTAGCGGGCGGTGACCTCGGCGGAGGTCTCGAACCTGGTCTGCCAGCCGTGGCGGGTCAGCCACTCGGCGATGTCTTCGCGCGGTTCGATGTAGAACAGGTCGCTGACGTCGAAGATCGGCTTGCCGCTGCGGGCCGCTTCGGCGCGGACCGCGTCCATCCGCTCCTCCCGGATGCGCTGCTTGGCCGCGCTGAAGTACTCGGGGCCGAACCCTTCGACCGCGACCCGGCTGCCGGGTGCACTGAGCTCATGGAGGCGGTCGAACAGCAGGTCCTGGGCTTCGGCGGGCAGGTAGGGCAGTAGCCCTTCGGCGAGCCAGGCCGTCGGCCGAGTGGGGTCGAAACCGCTCTGCCGCAATGCTTCCGGCCAGTCCTGGCGCAGGTCGATCGGTACGCCGACATGCCGGGCGGCCGGCTCGACCCCATGGGCAGCCAGGGTTTCCTCCTTGAACGCCAACACCTTCGGCTGGTCGATCTCGAAAACCACGGTGCCGTCCGGCCACGGGAGCCGCCAGGCGCGCGCATCCAATCCGGCGGCCAGGATGACCACTTGCCGGATGCCATCGGCGCCGGCCGAGGCGAAGTACTCGTCGAACCACTTGGTGCGGGACGGCACGTACGCCATCAGCATGCGCATGCGGCCGGCCTGCGCCGGACCTGGGTCGGCCGCGGTGAACGGTGACGACCAGCCCCGCGCGATCGCGGCATCGACGAAGATCCGGGCACAGGGATCGTCGAACAACGGGCGCTCCGAACCGGATTCGGCGGCGCGGGCCGCCGCCACGCCCAGGGCGGTGGCGCCCACGCTCTCGGTGATGTCCCAGGAGTCGTCGTCAGTTCGCGCCATGGTCTTCCAATTCGTCGCGGATCAGCAGGTCGTCGCGGAAACTCTGCTCACGGTAGGCCAGTTGGCCGACCCGGTTGGCCACTACCGGCGCGGTGATCAGGGTGAACAAACCGGCCAGGATCAGCATGCCCACGTCGGCGTGCCCGCGCAGCCGCAGCCCGGCGCCGGTCAGCACCAGCAGCAGTCCCAGCACCTGAGGTTTGGAGGCGGCATGCATCCGCGTCAAGGTGTCCGGGAAGCGCACCACGCCGATCGCGGCGGTCAGCGCCAGTGCCGAACCGCAGAGCACCAAAGTGCCTGAGACAACGTCGAAGAGATTCATCGTGGCGGCTCGGCTTCAGTGTCGATATCGGTATCGCGGACGCGGAACCGGGCCACGCTGACCGAGCCGACGAAGGTGATCAGGGCCAGCGCCGTCAAGCTGTAGGTCGCCGTGGTGTCGAGGCTGTAGGCCGCCCAGGTGCCGATGCCACACATGGTGACGGCGACGAACGTGTCCAGCGCGACCAGCCGGTCCAGGGTGCCGGGACCGGCCAGCAGCCGGAACACGGTGATGGCCGCGGCGGTGACGAGCATGACCGCGGCGATGATCCAAATGGTGTTCATGCGGGGTCCGCTTCCACTGGCTGCCAATGGGATTCACGTTCGAATGAGGCGATCATCAACCGCTCCACTTCGGCGATCTGGCGGTAGAACTGCTGTACCGCACGTTCGGACCCGACGTCGAGGACGTGAACGTAGATGAACCGGCGGGCCTGATCGATCTCCAGCACGATCGAGCCGGGGATGAGGTTGATGACGTTGACCGCGAGCGCCAGCACCAAGTCCGACTTGAGCTCGAGCCGGGCTCGCAGCACCGCGGTCAGCGGAGGCGGACCGGGCCTGATCGCCAGCCAGGCCACCTGGACCGACGACAGCACCAGGTAGTAGGCGACCTTGAGGGCCAGCCACGCCAGCGACAGCGGATGCAGCCGGCCGGCCACCGGAACCTGCGGCAACGGCAACAGCACGGTGATCAGTAGGCCTACGGCGAGGCCGCCGAGGATGTTGGCGACGGAGACGTTGCCCCACAACAGAATCCACACGGCCATCAGCCAGACCAGGATGCCGGCGCGCGGTAACCACTGCCTCATGGCGTCAACACCACCGAGACGTACTGGCCGCGGTCGGCGACCTGGTCGGCCGCGCGTTCGGCGAACCCGAAGATGGGCCCGGCGAACACCGTGAGGGCCAGCCCCACCACGATCAGGACCGCGGTCGGAGCCAGCATCCCGACAGGCATCCGGCCGACGTCCGCCCGATCGTCGACGGCCACGTCCGCCGTCGGCACCAACAGTCCGGCCGGCGCCCCCGTCACCAGGCTTTCGGGTGCGTCGGCGCGGGCGCGCCAGAACGCGAGCGTCCACACCCGCGCCATCACGTACAGCGTCAGCAGGCTGGTGATGACGGACCCGGCGACCAGCGCCCAGGCCAGCACCGACGCGCTCGTCGCGCCGGCCTGCAGCAACGCCACCTTGCCGATGAATCCCGAGAACGGCGGGATACCACCGAGATTCAGCGCGGGGATGATGAACACGAACGCCAGCAGCGGGCTGGCCGCCGCCAGTCCGCCGAGGCGCTGCAGCGTCGACGCGCCGGCCTGCCGCTCGATCAGTCCCACCACCAGGAACAGCGTGGTCTGCACGACGATGTGGTGCGCGACGTAGTAGATGGCGCCGGCCATGCCGACCCGGTTGGACACGGCGATGCCGAACACCAGGTAGCCGATGTGGCTGACCAGGGTGAAGGACAGTAGCCGCTTGATGTCGCTCTGGGCCATGGCGCCGAAGATGCCGATCAACATGGTCAGCAGCGCCGCGACCATCAATACGTTGTCCAGTGCGCCGCCCGGGAACAGCAGGGTATGGGCCCGAATGATCGCGTACACACCGACTTTGGTGAGCAGGCCGGCGAACACCGCGGTGACCGGCGCCGGGGCGGTGGGGTAGGAGTCGGGCAGCCACGCCGACAGCGGGAACACTGCCGCCTTGATGCCGAACGCCACCAGCAGCACCGCGAACAGCGCCGCCCGGGTGCCCGGTGTGATGCCGTCCAACCGGTTCGCCAACTCTGCCAGGTTGAGGGTGCCGGTGGCCGCGTAGATCAGCGCGATGCCGATCAGGAAGATCACCGACGACACCATGGACACCATGACGTAGCCGATACCGGCGCGCACCCGCTCCTCACTGGCGCCGACGGTCAGCAGTACGAAGCTCGCGGCCAGCAGGACCTCGAAGCCGACGAACAGGTTGAACAGGTCGCCGGCGAGGAAGGCGATACACACGCCCGCCGACAGCACCAGGTAGGTCGGCAGGAAGATCGACACCGGCTGCTCGTCGCCGCCGTCGCGGATACCCTGCCCGATGGCGTACCAGACCACCGCCAGCAGCACGATCGCGGACACCACCAGCATCAGGGCCGAAAGCCGGTCCACGACCAGGACAATCCCGAGCGGTCCCATCCCGGGTTCGGTCTGACCCCAGCCGCCGACGTGGACCGCGACGGTGCCGCTGTGGTCGACGACGTAGACCAGAGCCGCGCAGACCGCCGTCATCGCGGTGAGTGCCACGAGCGCGATGATCTGCTGCAACCGGGGACGGCGTCCCGCGAACAACGTCGCGGCGGCGCCGAGGATCGGGATGAGAACAGGAAGCGGCGCCAGCACCGCGCCCGTCGTCACGCCGGCTCCGATTCGGTTGGCAGCGCGTCGAGTTCGGCGGGTGCGTCGGTGTCGGTGACGACGGCCGGCTCGCCCCGGTCTTCCTCGACCGCCGGGGCGTCGGTGGACGACAGCTCCACCAGGCGGCTGTCCTCGGGGTCGTTGCCCACCTCTTCGACGGTGGTCAGGCGGTAGGCCCGGTAGATCAGCGCCAGCACGAACGCGGCGACGCCCATGGTGATGACGATGGAGGTCAGGACCATGCCCTGCGCCAGTGGATCGGCGGTCCCGGTCTGGCCATGACTGGTGCGGCCGCGCACCGGCGGATTGCCGGACTCGCCACCCATCACCAGGATCAGCAGGTTCACGGCGTTGCCGATCAGCAACAGGCCCAACAGCATTCGGGTCAGGTTGCGCTCCAGCAGCAGGTACACACCGGTGCCGGTGAGGCCGCCGATGAGCACCAGGGGAACGAGATAGGTCGTCATCGGGTGGCCACCTCACGTGGTGCGTACAACTCTTCGTCGACTTTGGCGCCCAGGCTGCGCAGGATGTCCAGCACCAGGCCGACGACGATGAGGTACACGCCGAGGTCGAAGAACAGCGCCGTCACCACCTTCACCGAACCCAGCAGGGGCAGCGTGAATTTCACCACCGCGCTGGACAGGACGGGCGCACCCAGCAGCAGCGAGGCCGTGGCGGTGCCGGCGGACAGGGTCAGGCCGGCGCCCAGCACCTTGCCTGCGTCCAGCGGCAGCGTCTCGCCCAATTCGTAGCGGCCCCCGGCCAGGTACCGCAGCACCAACGCCAGGCCGGCCGTCAGGCCACCGGCGAAACCGCCGCCGGGCGTGTTGTGCCCGGCGAAGAAGAAGTACACCGACAGCACCATGATCAGCGGGAAGATCATGCGTGTCGCGACCTCGAGGACCAGGGAACGGTGCCGTGGATCGCGCAGGTCGCTGCCGCGCAGCCAGGTGGTGTCGGGCGTCGACGGATGGTCTTTGGGGACCCGGGGCGCCGATCCGAAACGCCTGTGCCGGAACACCATTGACGCCACGCCGGTCGCGGCGACCAGCAGCACCGAGATTTCGCCGAGGGTGTCCCAGGCCCGGATGTCCACCAGCAGCACGTTGACGGTGTTGGCACCGTGCCCGCGGTAGTAGGCCGCGTCGGGCAGCAGTTCGGCCAGCGGCCGGGTGTTGCGTGCGGCCATGGCGTAGACCGCCAGCGCGGTGACCGACGAGCCGACCGCCGTGGCCAGCAGTGCGCGGGGGAGCCGGTGCCGCTTCATGTGGGTGGCGTCGGATTCGGCGGGCAGGGTGCGCAGCACCAGCAGGAAGACCACCAAAGTCAGTGTCTCGACCAGGAATTGGGTGAGTGCCAGGTCGGGCGCCCCGTAGAAGATGTAGAGCGTGCCGCAGCCGTAGCCGGTGACACCGACCACCAGCACCGCCGCCAGCCGGTTGCGCATCACCGTCGCACTGATCGCCGCCGCCAGCACGATGAGGCCGACGACCACCTGGATCGGCGAGTTCCACCACCGCAGCTCGGGGTGGTCGCGCTCACCCAGGAGCAGCACCGCGATGGGCAGCACGGCGAGGGTGGACAGGATCATGGCCTGAGTCGTCGGAATCGAGCCACGCTGGGTGAATGCCGTCAGCCGCACGGCGAACCGGTCCGCGCCCCGGATCGCCGCGTCGTAGATCCGGTCGGCGTTGCCGAGCGGTAGATAGGGCACCCGGATTCGTTCGAGGTGGTGCCGCAGGCCGAATGCCGCCGCGCCGGTGGCGACGATCGCGGCGGACAACACCAGCGGGAAGTTGACGCCGTGCCACAGCGCCAGGTGATACCCGGACCCGCCCGGCATGGTCGCGGTGTAATCGGCGATGGCGTGGTCCAGCGCGTTCGGCAGCAGCCCGAACCCGAGGCCGGCGACCGCCAGGATGCCCGGCGGCAGCAGGAAACCGATGCTGGGGCGGTGCATCTCCGCGACGCGAATCGTCGGATTCGGCAAGCCTTTTCGGGCGAATGCCCCGTGCAGGAACCGCAGGCTGTAGATCATGGTGAACACCGAGCCGAACGCCACGGAGGCCAGCACGAACGGAGCCGACGCGCCCAACGTCGGGCTGTGCCACAGGGTTTCGAAGTCGGCTTCCTTCGCGACGAAACCGAGGAACGGCGGCAGCCCGGCCATGCTGGCGGCAGCGGCGACGGCGATGCCGAGCAGCACGGGGCTGCGCCGGCCGAGCCAGGCCAGTTTCCGGATGTCGCGGGTGCCGGTGGCGTGGTCGATGATGCCGACCACCATGAACAACGCGGCCTTGAACATGGCGTGCGCGCACAGCATGGCCAGCCCGGCCAGCATCAGATCTCCGCCGCCGGCCCCGACCATCACCGTGATCAAGCCGAGCTGACTGACCGTGCCGAACGCCAGGATCAGTTTGAGGTCGTACTCGCGGACGGCGCGCCAACCGGCCAGCAGCAGCGTCGCCAGCCCCAGTGCCACGACCGTCGGCCGCCACGGCTGGTGATCGGCGAAACCGGGCGTCATGCGGGCGATCAGATACACGCCGGCTTTCACCATGGCCGCGGCGTGCAGGTAGGCGCTGACGGGCGTCGGTGCCGCCATGGCGCCCGGCAGCCAGAAATGCATCGGCACGATGGCCGACTTGGACAGCGCACCGATCAGCACCAGCACGACGGCCACCGACGAGGTGGTACCGGTCGGCGCGTTGGCGACGAGGTCGGACAGCCGGTAGGTGCCGGCGAGCGTGCCCAGCATGATGATGCCGGTCAGCATGGCCAGACCGCCGGCCGTGGTGACCAGCAGCGCCTGGGTCGCGGCGCGCCGGCTGGTGGCGCGTTCGGCGTAGTGACCGACGAGCAGGAACGACAGCACGGTCGTCAGCTCCCAGAACAGGTACAGCAGCAGCGTGTTGTCGCTGCACACCAGTCCGAACATGGCGCCGGAGAATGCGACGAGCTCGGCGGCGAAGCTGGGCAACCGATTCTCGGTGTGCCCGTCGGCGTGGTGGAAGTACTCGGCGCAGTACAGCAGCACGAGGGTGCCGACGCCCAGCACCAGCACGGACATGATCGCCGCCAGCGAATCCAGGCGCAGCGTGATGTCCATGTACAGCTGCGGCACCCAGTCGATGTGCAGTGTCTGCTCGCCGGTGCCGGGCCAGTTCAGGGTCAGCCAGACCAGCGAGCCGGCGGGCGCCAGGGCAAGGGGATAGAACGCCTGCCGTCCCCAGCGCCGTACCAACAGCGGAGCGAGCACAGTGGCGATAGCGTGCACGTACAGAACGGTGAGCATGGGCCTCCGGCAGGTGTCGGGGACGGTCCGCGGCCAGCTTACGGGGCGCCCACCAGTGCCGTGGTCTGGCGGTTCTCGCAGGCCACAGGCCCGCTACCGGGTGCACACTGCACCGACTCCTACACTTTTCACTTATGGTGACGAACGCGACGGGGCGCCGATGAGTCTTCCGGGAATCGGATCGGTGTCGTTGTCGGGCTTCGCCCACCCTTGGTTGCTCCTGACCGCACTGCTGCCCATCGCGTTGGTGGCGGTCTATCTGGCGGCACAGCGCAACCGTGCGAGCCGACTCCGCAGTTATGCCGGAGACCAGCCGCGCACCGATGTGGTGCCGCTGCAGCCGACGCGCTGGCGGCACGTGCCGATGGTGTTCTCGGTGGCTGCGCTGCTGTCCCTGACCGTCGCGCTGGCGGCCCCCACCCACGAGATCAAGACTCCGCGCAACCGTGCGGTGATCATGCTGGTGATGGATGTCTCACGATCCATGACCGCGGACGACGTCTCGCCGACGCGGTTGGCCGCGGCCAAGGATGCCGCCAAGCAGTTCGCGAAGAAACTGACCCCCGGCGTGAACCTGGGGCTGGTCACCTTCTCCGGCAACACCAACCTGCTGGTGTCGCCGACACCGGACCACCAGGCGACCATCACTGCCCTCGATCACCTGTCCGTGGACGACGGCACCGCTACCGGCGACGGCATCTTCGCGGCCCTGCGTGCGATCTCGACGCTGGCCGACGTGCTCGGTGGCAGCGGTAACACCGACAAACCGCCGAAACGCATCGTGTTGCTGTCCGACGGCGCGGAGAACCGGCCGGGCAACCCGGACAGCCCGCACGGCGCGTACACCGCGGCGCGGACCTCGAAGGAGTCGGACACCCCGATCTCGACGATCGCGTTCGGGACCAAGGGCGGCAAGATCAAGGTCGACGACCAGAGCGTCAACGTTCCGGTCAACGACACCACGATGAAGCGGGTCGCCGAGCTGTCCGGCGGGCAGATGTACACCGCGGCGAAGATCGAGGACCTGAACAAGAGCTACGACGCCATCCAGCAGCAGATCGGCTACGAGATCATCCGCGGGCCCGGTGGGACGGCGTGGCTGCGGCTGGGTGTCTTCGCCCTGACCTGCGCGGTGATCTCCGCGCTGTTCATCAATCGGCGGTTGCCGACTTAGGGTTGAATATGACTTGTGGACAACGAAATTCGAGTCGTCAGCGCAAGTCGTGACATCGCCGCCCCAGCGGCGCGGATATTCGAACTGATCGCCGATCCCGCCCAGCAGCCGCGCTGGGACGGCAACGACAACCTGGCGGAGGCGCCCGCCGGCCAACGCGTCCACGCGGTGGGCGATGTGTTCGTCATGGGTCTGACCCTCGGCGCCAACCGGGAGAACCACGTCGTGGAATTCGTCGAGGGGCGGCGCATCGCGTGGAAGCCGTCCGAACCCGGACTCCCGCAGCCGGGGCACCTGTGGCGCTGGGAGCTCGAGCCCATCGACGACGGGCACACCCGCGTCACCCATACCTACGACTGGACCGCGTTGACCGACGAGAAGCGGCTGAACCGGGCCAGGCGGACGTCGGCCGACTGGCTGCAGGCGTCGCTGGCCCGGCTCGCCGGGATCGTTGAAGAGCGGTGACTACTGCTTGGGAGTGATGGTGCCCTTGAAGGTGCCGTCGCCCTGGTTCAGCCAGGTGATGGTGCCCTTCTGGAACTCGCTGATCCAGCCGCCCTTGGGCGCGTCAGGACCGCCCGCGGTCTGGGCTTCGTCGGTGGTGGGGAAGCCCAATTCGCCGCCGGCGCCGCCCTTTTCGGTGTACTCCCGCAGGATCTCGCCCTGCACCAGGTGCGCGCCGGTCGCGGGGGAGTCGAAGATGGTGCCCTTGGCGAACGCCTGCACCGTTCCGTCGCCCACCTTCTGTGGCTGAGCGGTCGGCAGGCCGAGGGCGGTTTCGCCGCCGGCCTTGGTGTACGCGTCGGCGATTGGGCCGTCCAGTTTCACGTCTCCGACGCCCGGCACGTTGACCGTCGTGGGCGAGCCGGCGATCGCCGACGAGACGGCACTCGATGCGGAGCTGGCGGCAGACGATGCCGCGCTGGCTCCCGAACTCGCGATAGACGATGCGGCGCTGGCGCCAGAACTGGCGGCCGACGAGGCGGTGGATCCGATTTCTTTGGCCTGTGAGCAGGCGACGACAGCAGCACCGGTTACGGCTGCAATGCCGATGGCGGCAGCGGTACGACGAAAGAGCAACTCGTTGATCACGTCAAACTTCCCCTTGTATTCGATACCAAAACGACTTCACCGGAGCGAAGTCCCGAACGGTTCTGACCGTATGGGCTACTGGTACGTCATGTACTACTTCTGCTGAACGTTTTTCGAACCTCGTCATCTCCCGTCGCACCAGCCTCAGGAGTCGCGCCGGCGGGTGCCGCCGATGCCCGGCGGGTGTTTGCCAGCGAAGCATCATGTCCCATTGCTGGGCTAGATATCCCAGTTGTGGAACTCACCTTTCGGTATGCTGTAAGAAGCGAATCGGGATTACGATCGCGATGCCCGTTTCTTCGTAGCTAAGGCTGTCGGGGCGAACGGAATGGACAAAAGGAGAACCGGTATGACCACCGTTCGTAACTCGACCCGCAAGAAGATGGTGGCCGGTATCGCCGTGACCGCCGGACTCGCGATGGGCCTGCTCGCCTCCTGTGGCGAGAAGGCGAAGGAAGAGCCGACCACCACGACCACGACCACCACCACGACGACGTCGGCACCGGCCTCGTCGTCGCCGGTGACGCCGAGCGAGAAGGGCGGGCCCACCAAGGGTGGCAACTCGTTCTCCCCGACAGTCAAGGCTCCGGGACCGCAGACCGCGTTGCCGGGCAACGTCGTCACCGCTCCGCACTAGAACGGGAGCCCCATCCCAGTAGGTCGCCGATGCGCCATACGGCGCATGGGCGCAGTACTGGTAGCAGCCGGGCTGACGGTGCTGGCGTCCGCCGGCTCACCTGCTGAGCACGGTGGACAGCTGGCGCTGTCGGGCCCACTGGCGCATCTGCTGACGGCCTCGGTCGATCTGGGGCCGTCGGCGGCAGCGCACGTCGAACTCACCGCTGCGCTGACGCATGCCACCCGGCCCGACGGGCTGATCGAATGGGCAAGGGACGCAGGGCTTTCGGTGCAGTGGCGCCCTGGCGACAACTGGGCCACCGTCGAAGGCACGGCGCGCGCCATGGCCGGAGCGCTGGGCGTCGACGTCCGCGACTACCGCGGGCGCCGCGGGCAGACCTTCTATGCGGCGACCAGCCAACCGGAGTTGCCGCCGTCGTTGGCCGCCGAGCTCACCGGATTCGGCAGGCTTCTCGGCTTCACGCCGTTCCGGGAGTCGCGGCCGCTGATCGTGTCCCGCGACGTTCCCGCCGGCGGACTGACCGCGCAGGATCTGCGCCGGGCCTACAACGTCATGCCGCTGACCGACCAGGGGTACACCGGCAAGGGCCGCACCATCGTCATCTTCGGTTTCGATGGCTTCGATCAATCTGATCTCGACAAGTTCGCCGAGCTGAATCAGCTGCCGCGCTTCACGCCCATCGTGGTGGGGGACATGCCGTCCGAGCGCACCGGCGAGACGACGATGGATCTCCAGATGGCCCACGCCATCGCCCCCGATGCCCAGACCGTCTACGTCAATGCCCGGCCGACCGTGTCCGGCGACGGCGCCTACCGCAAGATCGGCGAGATGATGGCCGACGCCGACCGGCGGTTCCCCGGCGCCGAGTGGAGCCTGTCGATCGGCTGGGGCTGCGACAAGATGCTGACCGCAGCCGATCTGGCGCCGGTGCGCTCGGCGCTGTCGCGGGCACACCGCAGCGGCACGACCGCCTTCGACGCGAGTGGCGACCTGGCCGGGCTGGAATGCAAAGGCGGGCAGGACTGGTCGGCACCGCCGAGCATCGACGACATCGGATTGGATTCGGTGGCCTCGGTGCCCGAGATGACGGCCGTCGGCGGCACCACACTGTCCACTGACGAACACGGCCAGTGGCTCGGTGAGCTGGCCTGGTTCGACGTGCCGCTGACCCATGGGAGTGGCGGCGGGACGTCCGCCCTGTTCGACCGTCCGGCGTGGCAGCGGGGTGTCCCGTCGGAACGCGGACGCAACAAGCGGCTCATCCCCGACGTCGCCGCGGTCGCGGACTTCTTCACCGGCGCCCGCATGGTGTTCGGCGGCGAAACAGTGCTCGCCGGCGGCACCTCGATGTCTGCGCCGGTCTGGGCCGGGATGGCTGCCGTGATCGACCAGTACCTGCTCGACCATGGCGGACGACTGCTCGGCGATCTGAATCAGCTGCTGTATCGGGTGCAGCGGGCCGGTCGGCTGTCGGCGCTGCACGACGTCACTGTCGGCGGCAACGCGGTGGCGATGGCCGGTCCCGGCTTCGACTCCGTCACCGGTCTGGGCACACCCGATGTCGACAGGCTGGCGCGCAGCCTGCTGGTAGCTCAGGGGACGTCCGGATGAGCCGCATCGGGTTGGTGAGTTCGCTCTTTCCGCAGCTTCCGGCGCGCACCCACCGGTCGTTCCAGATCGGGCTGGCCGTCTTCTTCGTCGCGTTGGTCGGCGCGTCGGCGTTGCGTCTCCTCGGATTGTTCATCTCCACTGTGGCCGTGGGGATTCCGCTGCTGTTCGCGCTCTACGTCCGGCAGCTCGATTACCGCGGACCGGCGCGGGCTCGGGTGTTCGTCAGCGCGGGTCTGGGTATCGGATTCGGCGTCGCGTTCGCCTTCGGGTCCGGCGCGGTGGTTGCGCGCGCATACGGCGTCCCGCTCGAGAGTGGCGTTGCCGCAGTGCATCTGCGCACGGTGGAGGCCGGGCTCTCGGCGGTGGAGGCCCTGGTGGTGATCGCGCCCACCCTGCTCATCCGGCTGTTCAACTCAGGCGATCGAAAGTCATTGTACGGCTATGTGATCGGCGCCACCGGCGCGCTGGGCGTGACGGCCGCGACGACCATGGTCCGGATGTTCGCCCAGCTGGATTCCGGGCTGGTCGACCATGACCAGCCGTTGGCGGACTTCTTCATCGAGGCCGCGATTCGTGGCATCACCATCCCCATCACGGCAGCCGCCGCAGCCGGAATGCTCGGCGCCGCACTGTGGTTCCGGCCCCGCGGCCGGCGGGTCTGGTTGCGCGTGCTGCTGATCGCGATCATTCCGGTGCTGGCACACGTGTGGCTCGGTGACGAGGACTCAGCAGGTATCTCGCAGTGGGCGAAGATGGCCTGGCACGTCGGGTTCACCCTGCTGGGGTTGCTGCTGCTGCGGCTGGTCCTGCAGTTGACGTCGCGGCACGAAGGCACCGACGACGCGGCGCCGAGAACAAGCACGATGACCACGCGACGGCTGGTGGCTACCTGGACCACAGTGATCATCGTGGTGGCCCTCGGATTGGTCGGGACAGCCGCTGCCACAACGAAACCGGTCGCTCGCTACCAGTGTCCGCCGAACTGTGGTCACCCGCTGATGGGTAAGCCCGTGGTCACCAACCCCAGATTCACCGCACCCGACGGCGCCTTCAGCGTCTCCTATCCGGCACCGGGTACGGCGTACTCGGTGACCATGAACGACAACGGTGTGACGGCCCAATACACCGGGGGCAGTGGCGGGGTCATGCGGCTCTGGGGTGAACCGGCACGCGGACGCGACGCCAAGGACATCACGACGACACTGCTCACGGACGCATTCCCGGATTCACGGGTGGCCTACGAGCTGCCCAACGCCTTGGTGGGCTACCAGCCCGGATACGGCGTTGCCGCCGACGACTGGCCGGACGGCCAGAACGTGGTCGCCTCACGGACCCGCATCCTGGTCATGGTGGCCGTGAAAGACGATCTGGCGCTCGTCGCCGCCGCAGCGGGGCCGTTCCAGGAATTCGGCCCCGGGTCCGGCCCGCCGACGGGTGCCAGCCTGGAGCTGGCCGCGGATATGGGCAAGTATGTCAACAGCTTTCAGTGGCGGGACGAACCGCCGCGCTGACCATATCCCGCACCGGGCGCTGGACCAGGTGATCGATCGGGATGAAACGGCTTGTGCGACGGCGGAAGTCGGCCGTGCTGCTTTGTCGGATATCGGTGTAGTTCTGCTGCGCGGCTGGTGTCGGCTCGACGGCGGCGAAGCCGAAGTCGCGGGCGTAGGTCACCGATGCGGCGATGTAGTTCGCCTGGGACTCCAGCATCTGCTCCATGGAGTTGTGTCGCACGCCGATGTTCGGGCCGTGCATCAAGTAGCAGTTCGGGAAACCATGGACGGACGTTCCCAGATAGGCGACAGGCTCACCGTTCCAACTTTCGGCCATCGAGACGCCCTTGGTACCGAACAGCCGGTCGGTCAGCGGCAATTGGCGGTATTCGGAGCCGGTCTCCTGGTTGTCGAGGGGAAAGTACTTGTCCGACAGGCTGGAGATCGCACGGAAGTGACGGGGCATGATTCGTCGCGCGGTCCGGATCTCGGGCTTGGCCGGAGCGTCGGAATCGACGACGACGTGGGCCGCCGTCCGCTCGCCGGCGGCGGTCGTGATGTGCCACCGCTGCCGATTCGCCTGCCAGTGCAATGCCGTCACTTCGTCGTCGGTGTGTTCGATCAGCGCGACGTCGTCGATGCCGGACTGGTGCAGCCGGACGGCCGCCGCGAGGGCGCCGACGCCGGTGCCGATGATCGCGACGTGGTTGTGGGGGATGGGCTGGTTCATCGGCGGTCTTTCAATGCGATGGCGGAGTTCAGGTCGGTATGATGTGAACGCTGCTCACATTTATATGGGGCAATGTAAACAGTGTCAACATTTGTGAGGCAGGACTCATGACAGCGGCTGGTTCGATGTCGAAAGCGACGTACCACCACGGCGATCTGCGGACCGCGCTGGTGCACTCGGCGCTCGCGCTGCTGGAGGAGGAGGGTGCCGCGGCGCTGTCGATGCGCGCCGTCGCCCGCCACGCCGGCGTCACCGCCGCCGCCCCCTACCGGCACTACCAGGACCGGGACGCGCTGATGTCAGCCGTGGCGGCCGTCGGCTATCGCGAGCTGGCTCAGGATCTGGTCGCGGTGAGCCCGTCCCCGTCGACGGCCGACGAGATCGCCGACGTCGCCATCGCCTACGTCCAGTTCGCGCTCCGGCGTCCCGCCCTGTTCCGCGCGATGTTCACCGAGCAAGGCGACGCAACCAGCCCCGAGCGCGCCGAGGCGGTTGCGGCGATTTCCACCTACCTTCGGGCCAATATCGCCCGGGCGTTTCCGGACGCGGATGCCGACGCATTGAGCGACGCCGTCTGGGCGTTGGTGCACGGCCTGGCGTTCCTGTTCCTGGACGGCAAGTTCGACAGTGCGGATTCCGGTGAGCTGAAACGCCGCGTCCGCGCCGCGATCCAGGCGGTCCTGAACCTGGCCGGGTAGTAGGCGGTAGTCGCCTACCGGCTCTCGGCGAACTCCCGAAGTGATTGCACCTGAGCGGGATCCAGTGACGGTCGCACGGTTTCCCGGGCCTTGGCGACGTCGTCCGCGGTGACGGCGGCCGCGTCGATGGACCGGCGCATCGCGGTCAGTGCGGCCTCGCGCAGCAGGGCCACGCAATCAGCGGCGCTGTAGCCGTCGAGGTCGCCGGCCAATTCGCCGAGGTCGACGTCGGGCGCCAGTGGAATGGATTTGCCTGCGGTACGCAGGATTTCGCGACGGGCATCGGCATCGGGCGGCTCGACGAACACCAGCTTCTCCAGCCGGCCCGGGCGCAGCAGCGCGGGGTCGATGAGGTCCGGCCGGTTGGTGGCGCCCACCACCACGACGTTGCGCAGGGGATTGATGCCGTCGAGTTCGGTGAGCAGTGAGGCCACCACGCGATCGGTGACGCCCGAATCGAAGCTCTGCCCGCGCCGCGGCGCCAGCGCGTCCATCTCGTCGAGAAACACCAGCGACGGCGCGGAATCGCGTGCGCGCTGGAACAACTCGCGCACGGCGCGCTCGGAGGAGCCCACCCACTTGTCCATCAGCTCGGCGCCCTTGACGGAGTGCACCGACAACCGGCCGGAGCTGGCCAGGGCACGCACCAGGAATGTCTTGCCGCAGCCGGGCGGGCCGTAGAGCAGCACACCGCGCGGCGGTTCCACGCCGAGCCGCTCGAAGGTGTCCGGATGCTGCAACGGCCACAGCACTGCTTCGGTCAGCGCCTGCTTGGTGGCCACCATGTCGCCGACGTCGTCGAGGGTCACCGACCCGACGGCGACCTCTTCGGTCGCCGACCGCGACAGTGGCCGGATCACCGACAGTGCGCCGGTCAGATCGGCCTGGGTCAACGCCGGCTCGGCGCCGTCGGAGCTGGCGCGGGCAGCGGCTCGCAGCGCGGCTTCCCGCACCAGCGCGGCCAGGTCGGCGACGACGAATCCCGGTGTGCGCTCGGCGATCTCGTCGAGGTTCAGCTCCTTGGCGGGCACCGACCGCAGCAGCACCTCCAGCAGGGCCTTGCGGGTGGCGCCGTCGGGCAGGGTCAGCCCGAGTTCGCGGTCGCAGAGGTCGGGGGCGCGCAGCCGGGCATCCACGCCGTCGGGCACGGCGGACGTCGCGATGAATGCCACACCGCGGCTGGCGACGGCCTTGCGAAGTTCGGTCAGGATCAGCGTGGCCACGGGCTCGGTGACCGCGGGCAGCAGTGCGTCGACGTCGGTGATCAGCAGAACGCCGCCGCCATCGCGGACAGAACTCACCGCAGCGGCGACTGCGGCCAATCGGTCTTCGGCCCGCAAGGCCCCGACCTCCGGACCGTCGAGTTCGACCAGGCGACGCGTGCGGCAGACCGCGCGCACCAGCGTGGCTTTGCCGACGCCCGCGGGCCCGGACACCACCACGCCGAGATTGGCTGTGGCGCCCAGTGTTTCGAGCAACTCGGGCTCGTCGAGAGCGAGCTTGAGCCACTCCGTCAGCCGGGTCACCTGGGCCGACATGCCTTTCAGATCGTCGATCGAAAGGGCTTGGACTTCAACGGTTTCCGCCGGGGAGATCACGGGCTGCGCGGCCGCGGTGACGACGGTTACGTCACCCCAGGAGACCACCGAATTCGGTTGCACGCTGACCGGGCCGGCGGGGTCCACGCCCGTCACGGTGAGCAGCTCCGAGGTCCAGGTGATGCCGACCTGGGTGGCCAGCGCGGAGGTGGCCGCGGACGTCGAGGTGCCCGGACCCAGGTCCCGCGGCAGCAGCGAGACCGTGTCGCCGACCGTCATCACCTTGCCCAGCAACGCCATTCGCAGGGTCGCGGGCGATATCGAGCCACTGGCCAGCCGCGAACCGCTGACGGTCACCGACCGGGCGCCGTACACCGTCGCCGGGGACACCAGGACCGGGGCGTCGGCCCGCACGCCGGCATTGGACAGCGTCACGTCGTCGAGCAGCGCGGTGCCAGGAGGAGTCCCGGTGGCGGCGACGCCGACTACCGCGCAGGTGGCGCGGGTACCGGTCAGCGACACCGCGTCCCACTCGCGGATACCCAGGGCGGCAATCGCTTCGGGGTGCAGCATCACCACGCCGCGACGGGCGTCCAGTGCTGAGGTGTTGAGCCGGGCGGTGAGCTGAAGCTGCGCGCCGGTCGGGTCGGAAGCAGGCTGCAGGGCCTGTGTCATCGCCGCGGACCCGGCCTACGCAACCGGAGCCGGGCCGTGGAGCGGCGGTGCTGGCGGTCGGTGCGCCGCGGCTGCGCACGGCGGATGGCCCGGCGCGCCTGCCGCTGCTCCTTGGGTTTGTCGTCCCACACTTCGGGGTGCTCGCGCAGCCACGCCTTGGTGCGGATGGCGAACGGGATGTGCAGCACGTAAGCCACGATGATCACCAGGATGACGATGTAGCCGTACATGACCGAGGCAGCGACCAGGATCGCGAGCAAGGCCAACAGCGGCAGCACCATGTTCGGCGGGATGGCGAAGGTGTGCACCTTGCGCATCGGCACGGTGCTGACCACCAGCAGCGAGACGCCGATCAGCCAGACGCAGATGAACACCTGACCCCAGTGCGAATCCCACCACGGCCCGGGGAACTGCATCTTGGCCGCCAGCGGACCGATGGCGCCGATCGCGCCGGCCGGGGCAGGCATGCCGGTGAAGAATTCCTTCTCGAACGCCGGGCCCTCCACGTCGAGCATGGCGTTGAACCGTGCCAGCCGCAGCACGATGCACACCGCGTACAGCAGCACCACGATCCACGCCAGCGGCGAGGTGTTGTGCTCCAGCAGGGTGGCGTACACGATGAACGCCGGTGCCACACCGAAGTTCACCGCGTCGGCCAGTGAGTCGATCTCGGCGCCCATCTTGGACGTGGCGTTGAGCATGCGGGCCGCGCGCCCGTCGAGCGCGTCGAGGATCGCAGCACCCGCCAGCAGCGCCATGGCCTCGGTCGGACGGTGATCGAGGGCGTACTTGACCGCCGTCAGACCCAGGCAGATGGCAGCGACGGTCAGGGCGCTGGGGACCAGCTTCCGCAGGCTTACCTGCGGAGTCTTGATCCGCGGTTTCATGCCGGCGACCCGCCGGGCAGTTCCGCCAGCACGGTCTCGCCGCCGACGGCGCGCTGGCCGATCTCGACGCCGATCACCGAACCCTTGGGCAGGTAGGTGTCCAGGCGCGAGCCGAAGCGGATCAGGCCGTACGTCTCACCCAGCGCCAGGTGCGCACCCGGGTGGGTGTTGCACACGATGCGGCGGGCCACCAGTCCGGCGAGCTGCACCGCGACGACGTCGTGGCCGTCGGCGGTGCGCAGCCAGATGCTGTTGCGCTCGTTGTTCTCGCTGGCCTCGGCCTTGTCGGCGGACAGGAACTGGCCCGGCTTGTACTTGACGGTGATGACCTCGCCGGCCACCGGCGCGCGCTGCACGTGCGCGTCGAACACCGACAGGAAGATGCTGATCCGGGGCAGCGGCTCGTCCGACAGGTTCAGCTCGGCGGGCGGCACGGCCTCGTCGATCAGCGTCACCTGACCGTCGGCCGGTGCGACGACGACGCCGGGCCGGCTCGGTGGTGTCCGCGACGGATGCCGGAAGAACCCGGCGCATGCGGCGGCCGCGGTCAGGCCGGCCGCCCGGATCCACGGCTTGCGGGCACCGAGCGCGGCGACGCCGAGGGCACCGCCGACGAACGGCAGGCCGGCCGGGTGGATCGGGGGAACGGTCGAGCGGACCAGATCGACTAAACGAGACAGTTCGGAATCTGGAGTGTCAGCTGGGGGGCGCGCAGGTCTGGCCATCGGGACTCGATTCTACGGTTTAGGGGGGCTCTAACTGAGATCCCAGATGGGCACGGGAGATCCGGCTGCCAATTCGACGACGTCCTCGCCGATGTCCAGCAGGCAGTTTGCCGTCGCCAGCCACCGGAGATGGTGCGACGCCGGCGGGCCGTAGCTGCTCACTTCGTCATCGGTGCCCACGACGCCGCGGCGGAACTGCCGTTTCCCGGCGGGGGACGTCAGCTTCTCGGTGAGGGTCGCTGAGCGGCGCGGCCTTTCGGCCGTCAGCCCCATCGCCGCGCGCAGGGGCGGCCGGATGAACACCTCGAACGACACCAGCGCCGAAACCGGATTACCCGGCAGCGTGATGATCGGGGTGCCATTGACCGTGCCTGCACCCTGCGGCATCCCGGGCTGCATGGCGACCTTCACGAACTCGACATCTCCGGAGAGCGCATCTTTGACCACCTCGTAGGCGCCGGCGCTGACGCCGCCCGTCGTGATGATCAGGTCGACGTCCCTGGCGTGACCGGCCAGGGTTTCCCGGAACAGCGCGACGTCATCGGACGTCGCGGGTGCGGTGGTGACGTCGGCTCCGGCCTCGCGCAGCGCCGCGGCCAGCATGACGGCATTGGACTCGTAGATCTGGCCGGGCTGCAGCGGGGTGCCCGGCGTGACCAGTTCGGTTCCGGTGGACAGCACCAGAACCCGTTGCCGCGGAATCACTTTCAGTTCGGCGAAGCCGAGGGCCGCCGCCAGGCCCAGTGCCGCGGGAGACAGCACCTCACCGGCCGGCAGCACCGTCATCCCGGCGGTGACGTCCTCGCCGGCGCGCCGGATGTGCCGGCCCTCCGAACTGGAGGAGAAGATCGAGACGATGTCCGTCGCCGCGTCGGTGGATTCGACGGGTACCACCGCCGTGGCGCCGGCCGGCAGCATCGCGCCGGTCATGATCCGGTGCGCGGTGCCGGGCGCCAAGGTCAGCAGGTCGGTGCGACCGGCCGGAATATCTTCGGCGACAGGCAGTTTCACCGGGTTCTCGGCAGAGGCCGCGGCCACGTCGACGGCCAGCACGGCATAGCCGTCCATCGCCGAGTTGTCGAAACCGGGCAGGGACAGCGGCGCCACCACATCGTCGGCAAGGGCCAGCCCGAGGGCGTCGGCCAGCGGCACGGTGAGGGCCGGCCGGGCGGTGATCAGGCCGGCGACGACCTGCTGATGTTCCTCGACAGTTCGCATCGGGCTAGATCGCGAAGGTGACGCCGGTGAGTTCCTCGGACACCGTCCACAACCGGCGCTGGATGCCGGCATCGTGCGACTGCGCGCTCGACTGGACCAGCACCGGGTGACCGACCAGCTGCCGAATCCCGGACGGGCCGTAGTACTCACCGCCGCGGGCGGCCGGGTCGACAGCGGCCCGCAACGTGGCCAGGGCGCCGACCTCGGGGCTGTTGGCGACCAGCCCGCTGATCTGGTTGAAGCCGGGCAGGCTGGAGCCGGGGATGTGGCGCATCAGCTCGGTGTTGGAAATGCCGGGATGGGCCGCGACCGAGATGGTTTCGGCGTTGGTGGCCACGAGCCGGCGTTGCAGCTCGTAGGCGAACATCAGGTTGGCCAATTTCGACTGACCGTAGGCGGCGACGCGGTTGTAGCGGCGCTTCTCCCACTGCAGGTCGGTGAAGTCGATCTTGCCGAGGATGCGGTGGGCGATGCTGCCGAGCGTCACCACCCGCGAGCCCGCGACGGGCAACAGGTTCTCGATCAGCAGGCCGGTGAGCGCGAAGGCACCCAGATGGTTGGTGCCGAACTGCAATTCGAAGCCGTCGGCGGTGATCTGCTTGGGCGGGTACATCACGCCGGCGTTGTTGATCAGCAGGTCGATCCGCGGGTAGGCGGCCCGCAGGTCGTCGGCCGCGGCGCGGACCGAGGTCAGCGAACCCAGGTCCAGCTTCTGCACGGTGACGTCGGCGTTCGGGGTGCTCGCCCGGAGCCGGGCGGCTGCCGCGTCGCCCTTGGCGGTGTCGCGCACCGCCATCACCACGCGCGCACCCTGGCCGGCCAATACGCGCGCCGTCTCATAGCCCAACCCGGTGTTGGAGCCGGTGACGATCGCCACCCGCCCCGTCTGGTCCGGCACGTCATTGGCGGTCCACTTGGTGGTCATGGCCGAAGACACTACCGAGCGGACCGCCTGAGTTGCGCGGGAGCGGCGGGCGTTTACTGTCGGCAGCATGGCAATCGGCGGGGTCCTCTTCGACATCGATGGTGTCTTGGTGACCTCGTGGCGTCCGATCGACGGTGCGGCCGAAACTCTGCGGGCGCTGGAGGAGCGTCAGATCGCCCGCTCGTTCCTGACCAACACCACCACCCGGACCCGCCAGCAGATCGCCGAATTGCTCTGTGCCGCAGGCATTGACGTCGCCTCCGACGAGGTCGTCACCGCCGCGGTGCTGACCGCTGACTACGTGCGCGACCGCTACCCGGGTGCCCGATGTTTCCTGGTGAACAACGGCCAGATCGGTGCGGACATGCCCGGCGTCGATCTGGTGTACGCCGCCGACTTCGCTGGACCGCAGCAGCCCGACACGCCCGACGTGGTGCTCCTCGGCGGCGCGGGACCCGACTACACGCATCTGACCCTGAGTTGGGTCTACGACTGGATGGCCCGCGGCGTCCCCGTGGTGGCGATGCACCGCAGCAACGCGTGGAACACCGCCGACGGCCTGCGGGTGGATACCGGGCTCTATCTGGCCGGCCTGGAACAGACCACCGGCTATCAGGGCACCGCCGTCGGCAAGCCCGCACCCGCCGGGTTCCTGGCCGCGGCCGCACGGCTCGGCGTCGAGCCCGAAGAGATGTACATGGTCGGCGACGACCTCAACAATGACGTGCTCGCGGCCCAGGTCGTCGGGATGACCGGCGTGCTGGTGCGCACCGGCAAGTTCCGGCAGGACACGCTGGACCGTTGGGCCGCAGACGAATTCGCGATGCAGCCGAACTACGTGGTCGACTCGGTCGCTGATCTGCCGGAGCTGCTCGGGCTTTAGGGCTTCAGGCCGTCAGCTCGCGCTGCATGTTCCGGAGCGCGGCGATGCGGTCCTGCAGTTGCTCGCGGGTCGCGGCAGCCACCGGCGGGCCGGGGTGCCGGCGCCGCAGCTCGTTGTGAATCCAGCCGTGCGGCTTGCCGGTGCGGTGATGGAACGCCGCCACCAGCAGGTTCAGCTCCTTACGTAGCTCGCGGAGCTGGCCGTGCGTGGTCAGCGGCGGCTGCGGGATGCCCGGGTTGGCGGCGGCCTTGGCGCTGCGTTTCTGCAGCTGCTCGTCCTGGCGCTTGCTCAGCAGGTCACGCATCTGGGTGGGGTCCAGCAGACCGGGGATACCGAGGTAGTCGGCCTCCTCGTCGCTGCCGGCCTCCGTCGCGGTACCGAACGACGAACCGTCGAAGATCACCTGATCCAGCTCGGCGTCCGAGCCGAGCATCTCGAAGCCGTTCTCCAGCTCCGACTTCTCGTCTTCCTTCTTCTGCGCCTGCTCGAGCAGCTCATCGTCGAGCCCGTCGGACACGCGGTGCGGCTTGCCCAGCACGTGGTTGCGCTCGCGCTCCAGCTCGCTGGCGAGCTCGAGCAGGTTGGGCACCGACGGCAGGAAGATGCTGGCCGTCTCACCCTTCTTCCGCAGGCGCACGAACCGGCCGATGGCCTGCGCGAAGAACAGGGGAGTCGACGCGCTCGTGGCGTACACCCCGACCGCCAGCCGGGGCACGTCGACGCCTTCGGACACCATGCGCACCGCGACCAACCAGCGGCTGCTGCTCTCCGAGAATTGCGAGATGCGGGCCGACGCCGTCGGATCGTCCGACAGCACGATGGTCGCTTCCTCGCCGGTGATCGACTGCAGCAACTTGGCGTAGGCGCGGGCGGTGGTCTGGTCGGTGGCGATGATCATGCCGCCGGCGTCCGGGATGTGCCGGCGGAGCTGGCCCAGGCGCTTGTTGGCCGCCGCGATCACCGCGGGCATCCATTCGCCCTCGGGGTTCAGCGCGGTGCGCCAGGCGCGGGCGGTCTGTTCGGCGTTGAGCGGTTCGCCGAGGCGGGCCGAGTGCTCCTCGCCGGCGCTGTCGCGCCAGCGGGCCTCACCCGAGTACGCCATGAACACCACCGGCCGCACCACGCCGTCGGCGAGGGCGTCGGAGTAGCCGTAGGTGTGGTCGGCCACCGACTGCTGGTGTCCGCTGCCGTCGGGCGCGTACTGCACGAACGGGATGGGGCTGTCGTCCGACCGGAACGGGGTCCCGGTCAGGCAGAGACGTCGCGTCGCGTCGTCGTAGGCCTCGCGGATGGCCTCGCCCCAGCTCTTCGCGTCGCCGCCATGGTGGACCTCGTCGAAGATCACCAGCGTCTTGTGATTCTCGGTGCGCACCCGGTGCCTGGTCGGATGGCTGGCCACCTGGGCGTAGGTGACGACGATGCCGTGATAGTCCGAGGACGTGTGCCCGACGGAGTTGCTGAACTTGGGGTCAAGGGACATGCCGACGCGAGCCGCGGCTTCGGCCCACTGGGTCTTGAGGTGCTCGGTCGGGACGACGACCACCACCTGGTCGACGGTGCGCTCCGTCAGCAACTCACCGGCGATCCGCAGGGCGAAGGTCGTCTTGCCTGCACCAGGGGTCGCGACAGCAAGAAAATCCCGCGGCTTGGCGGTCAGATACCGCACCAAAGCCCGACGTTGCCAGCCCCGTAAAGCCTGGGTGCTGGGCGCTGCATATGCCCGCACCCGAAGACTCCTCCTTGGTCGAAGGGCAGTTTAGGGCAACGGGTTTGGCGGATGCACATTTGTCCGGCGTGTCCCGGCGCGCCCCTGGGTGGTGTCGCCGCGCGAGGTCGTGATCAGCCGTGTCACCGCGTCGCAGACGATCGCCTTGCGCTGGGCATGGTCGTCGACGCCGATCACGGCCAGCAAGGTGGGGCTGAGGTTGTGCCACATCGACGCGATGGTGAGGACGAGCGTGAAGAGCACCGGCGCGGGAAGCTCACTGGTGAGCTTGCCGTCGGCCTGGGCGGCGGCGATCGACGCAATCTGCTCGTGCATCGTCTCGCCGGGAAAGCCCGAGCTGGAATCGTCGGCTCTCTCGAGCCGGTGCCAGGCGATCAGCCGGCCGACCTCGGGCTGGCTGGCATAGACGTCGATCAGATGGGCCGCGTAGCCGGGCAGGTCGTCGGCCACGACCGGGCTGTCGGCGAAGAACCTCTGCGTCATCGTCGCCCACACGGCGTCGAACAGCTGATCTTTGCTGCCGAAGTAGTGATAAATCTGTGCCTTGTTCGCGCCCGCGTTGGCGGCGATGCGATCGACGCGCGCTCCGGCAATGCCGTACTCGGCGAATTCGGCAGTTGCCGCGCAGATGAGCCGCGCTCGAGTGGCGTCGGAATCTCGCGGGTGCCCCATTTGCGAGATCTTAGCGACCCCGGCCAGTTTGCTAACTAACCGGATAGTTGACAGCGCCGTGAGGTCTGCCTAACGTTCCGAATCGGGTGGGATGTGGGTCACAGGAGGTGGTGTGGTCGCCGAGCCCTTTCCGCAACGGTCGGCCACGCTGACGCCGGAACTCGTCGGTCGCGGTGAACAACTTTCGAGGTTGATGTCCGCGATCAGCGACACCCCGCGCGGACACACGGTGGTGGTGTCCGGCGCTGCCGGGTCCGGCAAATCCGCGCTGCTCGAGGTGGCCTGCCGGCATGCCCGGTCCGTTGGTTTTCGGGTGCTGTCGATCGCCGGCACCCCGGGCGAATCGACTACCCCGTTCGCCGGTGTGCACCAACTCGTCCACGCGCTCGGCTGTTGGGGTGGTGAGGCCCACCAGTACCAGCGGGTCATCGAAACCGCCCTGCAGTCGCCGAGCGGGGAGCAACTCCACACCGTGCGGGTCGCCATGGCCCTGCTCGGGCTGCTCGACGCCGTCGAGAAGCGGCAATCGGTCCTGGTCTGCATCGACGACGGGCAGTGGCTCGACGAACCGTCGCGCACCGCGATGATGTTCGCCGCCCGCCGCAGCGCAGGCCGGTTGTTGACCGTCGTGCTGGCGATCCCGGCCACGGCCGGAAAGGTGCTCAGCGGTGACGGCCGCTCTGTCGAGATCGAATTGCGGCCGCTGGAGCGCGACGATGCTGCCGCGCTGCTCGAGCGGCAGCCGTACGTGCCGCGCGGACTGCGGCGAGAGCAGATCCTGACCGCGGCCGCGGGTAACCCGGCAGCCGTGATCGCCTTCGCCGAGACGGCCGCGGCCGATGTGCTCACGGCGGGGCCGGCCGCCGAACCGTTGGCGCTGCCCGCACCCAGCCTCGGCATCTTCAGTCGCCGTCTCGCGCGGTTACCCGCGCCGACCCGCGCCGCGCTGCTCGTGCTCGCGTCGGCCTCCGAACAAGATCTGCGGCACCTGATGCCCGCGGCGCTCGCGGATGCGCACACCCTCGCGCCGGCCGAGGTCGCCGGGATCATCCGGGTGGAATCGAGCCGGGTGCAGTTCCTGGACCCGCTGATGCGGTCGGCGGCCTATCACCGGGCACCGTCGGCGGCGCGCTCGGCGGCGCATCTTCGCCTGGCCGAGGCCCTGGTGGCGCTACCGCACCGGCAGGTATGGCATCGCGCGCAAGCGGCACTCACACCCGACGACGCGCTGGCCGCGCAGTTGGCCGACACCTGCGACGAGGTGCTGCGCCGGGACGGCTATCTGGCGGCCGCGACCGTCATGCACCGCGCGGCGATGCTGACCAGCGATGTCGGCGAGCACGCCCGGCGTCTGGTGCGGGCGGCGCCCCTGGCGCGCAACGCCGGCGATCCCAACTGGTCCGCGGAGCTGAGCCGGCGCGCCCTCAACGGTGTCGACGACCTCATATCTCAGGTACGCGCCCATACGGAGTTGGGGTCGGCGCGCTGCTGGGACGCCAACAATCAGCAGGTGCTGGACATGTTGCTCAAGGCGGCCGGCCTGGCTGTCGATATCGCCCCCGCGGTCGCCTGGGAGTCGCTTCGGGTCGCCGCGACGGTCACTTTCATCGCCGACGATGCCGCGGGGCGGTGTGGCGTCGCACGCCTGCTGAGGCAGCTGGAGGACGCCGAGCCGCCGGTCTCGGTGTCTGCGCGCGCCGACAGCGTCTGGATCCGAACCGCCACCGACCCGCACCTGGCACATCTGCAGTTGCCGGACATCATCGGGCTGGCCGGTCAGGTCGGCGACTCCGTCGGGCTCACCGCAGTCGGCGCCTCGGCCTGGCTGGCCGGGGAACCGGACCTGGCGGTGCGCTGCCTGCGCGGCGCGCACACCGGTGCGCTGGCGCCGCGCTTCGGCGGGTTGGCCTCAACGGCGCTGTCCTGGGCTTTCGTCGACTCGGGCCGTTGGGACGAGGCCGTCGAATCGGCGGCCTCGATGAGCTCTTCGGCGGCGGTCGCCGATGTGCCCGTGGTGGCCCGGATCGCGGACCTGGTGATCGCCACGGTGGCTGCCCGGCGCGGGCAGGCCGCCACCAGCCGTGCGCGCCTGAAGTCGGCCACCGAGTTGGCCGACTTCCGGGACCGGCCCGTGCTGGCGGCCTGGATGCACCATGTCGCGGGTTCGATCGCGCTGGCCGAGAACCAGAACACCACCGCCTACGCCGAATTGTCGGAGCTGTTCGACGAATCCGGATTGCCGCTGCACACCAGCGCGTCGTATCTGGCGCTGGCGGATTACGCGGAGGCCGCCGTGTTGACCGGGCGAATCGATCAGGCCCGCGTACAACTGACCCGGATTCTGCGGCATCTGCCCAGATCGGTGTCACCGCGGTTGACCCAGCTGGTCGCTCATGCGGACGCCGTACTCAATCCAGACACCGCGGGTGCACGCTATGCCGAGGCGCTGTCCGATCCGGCCGGCAGCCGTTGGCCTTTCGAGCGGGCGCGGCTGCGCATCAGTTATGCCGGATGGCTGCGCAGGCACCGCCGGCGCCGGGACTGCCAGCATCAGCTGGCCGCGGCGCTGACCGTCATGCAGGATCTCGGCGCGGCGCCGTGGGTCGAGCTGTGCGCCCGTGAACTGCGGGCGGCCGGAGTGCGTCCGCGTTCGTCATCGGTGCAGACCGGCGCGCTGAGCTCGCAGGAACACAACGTGGTCTACCTCGTCAGCGAGGGGTACACCAATCCACAGATCGCGGCCATCTTGAACCTGTCGGTGCGAACCGTGTCCAACCATCTGTATCGCTCGTTTCCCAAGCTCGGCGTCACCAGCCGTCATCAGATTCATGACGTGGCGCGCCCTGCGACCTGGACGACGGATCTTTCCGCGCTGATCTGAGAACCGCCGGTGGCCCCAAATGGAAAGGCGGGGGCGACGGAGAAGCCGCCGCCGCCGACTGGCCTTACGCGTCAGGCCGCGCTGTGCGACTTCGACTTGGTCTTCGAGTCGGTGTGCGAGCCCTTGGCACTACCGCCCTTGGCGCCCGAGTCAGATCCGGACGCCGAGCCCGAGGTCGAACCTGCGCCCGCACCCGAACCCGAGTCGGAGCCCGACTTGCCCTGATGGCCCTTGCGACCGGGCGTGGTCGTCTTGGTGCCATCGCTGCCCGACGCCGAGCCCGAGCTGCTGTTGCTGCCGGCGTTGGAGCTGCCGGAGCTGGAGTTGGAGGTCGAGCTGCCGGAGCCGGAACCGGTCTTGGTGTCACCGGCGGAGGTGCCGGACTTGGTGCCGCTGTCGGTGGCCGAGCCGGTCGAGGTGCCGGTCTTGGTGCCGCTGTCGGTGGCCGAGCCGGTGGACGTGCCCTCGCTCGACGTTCCGGTGGTCGAACCGGTGGCATCGGTGGTCGAACCGCCGGCTTTGGTGGTGCCCTCGGTCGTCGTACCGGTGGACTCGCTCGTCGAGCCGGCGGTCTTGGTCTTGTCGGTGCTCGTCGGGTCCGCCGTCACGGCCTTCGTCGTCGCGGCGGTGCTCAGCGTCACCGTCGCGGCCGTGGTGGACGGCACCGAAGCCACATCGGAGACGGCCTTGGTGGTGGTCGTCGTCGCGGCGGTCGCAGCCGGTGTCTTGGCGGGGGTGATGTCGTTGAGGATCGACTTCACGACCGCGACGATGGCCTGCACCGTGCCGGCGATCGTGGTGCCGCCGGGGACGGTTGCCCCGCCGCCGAACAGGCCGCCGCCATAGATGTTGAAGCCGGGGATGTTGAGTCCCAGCAGCGCCCCCAGGTTGGGTCCGTAGCCGCCGTTGAGCAGGCCGTCGATGACAGTGGCCGGCGCCTGGATGACGGCGGTCGCCAGCTTGCCGAGGTCGCCGGCCTTCACCGCGTTGATGACGTTCTGGGCCGCGGTGCCCATCGCGCCCAGGGTGCTGGCGACCGGTCCGATGAGGCCGACGCCGAGCTCGAGCATGATGTTCGGCAGATCGTTGGCGATGTTGATCACGCTCTGCAGCGGCTGCGAAATCAGGTTGCCCAGTGCTTTCGGCAGGGGCCCGATCGGGTTGATCGCGGCGAAGATGGGGAGCACGATCGCCAGCTGGAGGTTGTTCAGCGCGCCCTCGATGTTGGCTTTGCCGAGGTCGCCGACGGCGGCCCCGAGGTAGCCGGGCACCTGCGTGGTCAGCGCGGTGACCACGGCCTTGCCGCTCTCTCCGAGGGCGTTGACCAGACCGGTCATGGTGCCGACCTGGTTGGTCAGAATCTGGCGCAGGATGGGGAACAGTCCCATGTCCAGGTAGGACTTGACGTCAGCCTGCAGATTGCCTGCGGCGGTTTTCAGAACCTGGCCGTACAGGTCGAACGGACTGCTGGTGAGGTTGACGGCGGCCGTTGACATTGCGTGACTGATCGAGGGCATCGACGGCATGTGGGCCAGCGGTTGGATCGGAGTGACTGCGATGGCTCCTGCCGTCAGCAGTGTGGCTCCGGAAAGGACGGACGATCGAACGGCGGCGTGCAAGATGGTTTCCTCTCATTCGCTGCAGCCGGTCCATGGCGCAGCGTGTACCTGACTAAACCGTCGGTTCGATCACGGATCGAGCAAAAATTGACGGCAACGCACATCATGGGATGTTTGTGTTACTGGCCGGTAGAGACAAATGACTCAATGTGCACAGCAGCGGTGCAGGAAGACGCAGAAAACGACCGCGCACGCGAGCGTGCGCGGTCGGGGGGCAGCGGTGTTACTCGACGAAGAAGTTGTCGTGCTGGATGAACCACTCGCGGCGTTCGTCGTCGGTCATCTCGGCGAGCTGGCCGAATCCTTCGAAGTACGCCTCCCGCGGGGCTCCCGGAGCGAACAGCATCAGCACTGATGCGGGCTCGTCGGCCTCATTGCGGAAGCCGTGGACGCCGCCTGGCGGGACGTAGAGAAAGTCGTTGGTGCCGGCCTGCACCCAGTCCGTGCCGTCGTACAGCGTCATGGTGCCGGACAACACGAAGAAGGCCTCGGACATGGCACGGTGGAAATGCGGTCCCGGGCCGCCGCCACGCGGGGCGATGTCGACGCGGTACAGGCCGTAGTCGCCCGCGGTCTTCTTCTGGTTCGCCAGGTAGTGGTACTGGATCACGCCGTGGGAGTCGTAGTCGGCCGGCTCGTCACCGCGCCGCAGCGTGGCACTGACTTCTGGCTGATCGGATGTGTACCGGGCCGGGGGATAAGACGGTACTACCAACGACATGATCGACTCCTGGTGGCCTTCGGGCATCGGCTCCTCGACTCTCACCATAGGGCGGGCCGCCGTTCACATGGTTCGCGGCGAACTCACAGGCTCCGGACACTCGTTGTTCAGAGTCCCGGCCTAGCGTCCGTGCCGTGATAACCAGACGCGCTTTCCTGGCTGCTGGGGCCGCTGCCGCCGGTTCGCTGGCATTGGCTGCGCGGGCGTCCGCCGCACTGGATCCGGCCGCGGTCGCGGGCCAGTACGCGCGCCGGGTGCCGACCCAGTGGGGAATGGCACTGCCCGGGATCGTCACGTCGTTCCCGCCGAACGGTCGGCAGATCGCCCTGACCTTCGATGCCTGCCGCGGTGGCGTCGACGAGGCACTGCTCGACACACTGCAGCGCAACAACGTGCCGGCGGTGCTGTTCCTGAACTCCCGGTGGGTCGACCAGCACCCTGACCGGGCGGCGCAGCTCTCGGCAAATCCGCTCTTCGAGATCGGTAATCACGGCACCCGGCACGTGCCGTTGTCGGTGAGCGGCCGTGCCGCCTACGGCATCGCGGGCACGCGGTCGGCTGCCGAGGTCGTCGACGAGGTGTGGGGCAACCAGATGAAGCTCACCGCACTGACCGGGAAGGCGCCCACCTGGTTCCGTCCGGGCACGGCCCACTACGACGACGTGGCCGTGCAGATCGTGCATGACCTCGGGCTCCAGCCGCTCGGCTTCAGCGTCAACGGCGATTGTGGCGCGACGCTGCCCGCTGCTCGGGTGCGCGCGAATGTGGTTGGTGCGCAACCTGGTTCCGTCGTCATCTCCCACATGAACCGCCCGGGCTCGGGTACCGCGGCCGGCTACGCCGGGGCCATCGCCGATATGCGGGCGGCTGGGTGGGAGTTCGTGCGGCCCGCCTAGCATCGGTGCGGTGGAGAAGTTTGACGAGGGCATGCGGGCCGCGCGGCTTCTGGATGCTCAGGACAAGGCGGCGGAACTGTTCGTCGCGATCGAAGAACGTGGGCTGATCCGGCCCGGCGTCGGCGAGCGTCAGGTGACCGACGAGATCCGTGATCTCGCGGCCGAAATCCTCGGCGTCACCCGGCACTGGCACAAGCGGATCGTGCATGGCGGCGAGAACACGCTCGCGACGGCGCGGGAGAACCCGCCCGACCGGGTGATCGCCGACGACGACATCGTGTTCGTCGACCTCGGCCCGCTCTTCGAGGAATGGGAAGCCGACTTCGGCCGTACCTTCGTGCTCGGTGACGATCCGCGAAAGTTGGCCTTGCGCAATGATCTACCGAAAGTGTGGGAGGCGGCGCGGGCGCACTTCGAGTCGACTCCGGATATCACCGGCGCGCAGTTGTTCGACCACGTCGTCGGGTTGAGTCGAGCTGCCGGCTGGGAATTCGGTGGCGCGATCGCCGGACACCTCGTGGGGGAGTTTCCGCACGAGAAGATCCGTGGCCACGAGATCGACTCCTATGTCGCACCCGGCTCGGACCTACCGATGCGGCGGATGGATTCCCAAGGGCGGCAGTGCCATTGGATTCTGGAAGTGCATCTCGTCGAGCCCGGTCGGCGATTCGGCGGGTTCCAGGAGGAGTTGTTGGACCTGCGGAGGGGTGGGGCGCCGATTGGCSCCACACCGCATTCGGCATCTGTGGCTAGATCAGGATTCCGGTGCCGCCGGCCGGATTGCCGGTGCCTCCGGTACCGCTGGCGCCGGTGCTGCCCGTAGCACCGTCGCTGCCGTCGTGGGTGCCGTGGCCGCCGTTGGCGCCGCCCGAACCGCCCGCGCCCCCGGCACCGCCGGCAGGACCGTTGCCACCGGCGCCGGTGCCCGCACCGGTGCCGCCGTTACCGCCGTTGCCGCTGGCGCCACCAGTGCCGCCGGCACCGGCGTTGCCGCCGTTGCCCCACTGGGTCACGTTGTCGTTGTAGCCCTTGCCGCCGTCACCACCGGTGCCGCCGGAACCACCGACGCCACCGTTGCCGCCGGCACCACCGACGTTGTCGCCGGAGGTTCCGCCGTTGCCGCCGACGCCCGCTGCGCCGCCGTGGCCACCGACACCGCCCGTGGAACCGGCATTGCCGTTGATGAACGGAGTGCCGTTCGCGCCGGTCTGGCCGTCGCCACCGGTGCCACCATTGCCGCCGATGCCACCGGTACCGCCGGCACCGTCGAGGCCGTTCGCAGAGAATCCGCCGGCACCACCGGTGCCACCGGCACCGCCTGCGCCGCCGGTGCCACCGAAGCCACCGCCGCCGCTGATACCGGCCGCGTTGTTGGACCCGAATGCCGGGAGTCCACCGACGCCGCCGGACCCACCGGTGCCGCCGGTGCCGCCGGCACCGCCTCCGCCGCCGACGCCCGAGACGGTTCCGCCGGCGCCGCCGACGCCACCGTTACCGCCTGCGCCGGCGTTGCTGCCGGACAAGCCGGTGGCACCCAGCGAGGCCCCGATGGTTCCGTTGGCGCCGTTACCACCGGTACCGCCCGCGCCGCCGGCGCCGCCGTTCCCGGTCAGGCCACCCGAGCCGCCGGCGCCGCCGTCTCCACCGCGGCCGGCGGTGCCCAGGATGGTGAGGGCGTCGAAGCCGTTGCCGCCCCGACCGCCGTCACCTCCGTTACCGCCAACGCCGTTGGCGGCCTGGTTGGCGCCGGCGCCGTTGAAGCCGCCTGCCCCGGCGCTACCGGCGGTGCCACCGGTACCGCCCGTGCCGCCGTTGCGCTGGATCGATGAAATCCCGTCCGAGCCCGCACCGCCGGTGCCGCCGTTTCCGGCGTTGCCGCCCTTGCCGCCGTTGCCGACGGTGCCATGAGCTGCCGCGCCGCCCTTGCCGCCGCCGCCGCCGTTGCCGCCCGCACCACCGGAACCACCGGTGAAGCCGCCGAGGACGCCCGAACCGCCGCTACCGCCGTTGCCGGCATTGCCGCCGGTCCCGCCGCTGCCGCCGTTACCGGCGTTGGTGCCACCGGCGCCACCGGTGCCGCCCGCACCACCGTGTCCGCCGTTGGGACCGTTTTCGCCAAGTGCGGCAAGGCCATTGGCGCCCTTACCGCCGGTGCCGCCGGAACCACCGTTACCGCCGTTGCCGTCGGTGCCGCCGGAACCACCGTTACCGCCGGCGCCGCCGTTGCCCGCGACGCCGATCGCGGTGATGGTGTCGAAGCCGTTGCCACCCTTGCCGCCGTTGCCGCCGTTGCCACCTGCGCCGTTGGCGGCCTGGTTGACGCCCGCGCCGTTGAAGCCGCCGGCACCTGCGTTACCGGCATTGCCGCCGTCACCGCCCTTGCCGCCGTCGGGGATCAGCGACGAACTGCCGTCGGAGCCATTGCCGCCGTTGCTGCCGTTACCGGCCGCTCCGCCCTTGCCGCCGTTGCCGACGGTGCCGTGCGCCGCGGCGCCACCCTTGCCGCCGGCGCCGCCGTTACCGCCGTTGCCGCCCTTGCCGCCGCCGCCGAGAGCGCCGCCGCCGAGGACACCGGATCCGCCGCTGCCGCCATTACCGGCCGCTCCACCGGTCCCGCCGCTGCCGCCGTTGCCGGCCTGGGTGCCACCCGCGCCACCGGTGCCGCCGGCACCACCATGGCCACCGTTCGGGCCGTTCTGGCCCAGCGCGGCAAGGCCATCGGCGCCGCTACCGCCGATGCCGCCCGCGCCGCCGTTACCACCGTTGCCGTTGGATCCGCCGGAACCACCGTTACCGCCGGCGCCACCGTTGCCTGCAACGCCGATCGCGGTGATCGTGTTGAACCCGTTACCGCCCTTGCCGCCGCTGCCGCCGTTGCCGCCCGCGCCACTGGCGGCCTGGTTGAGGCCCGCGCCGTTGAAGCCGCCGGCGCCCGAGGTGCCCGCGTTGCCGCCGTTACCGCCCTTGCCGCCATCGGGGATCAGCGACGAGCTGCCGTCCGAGCCGTTGCCGCCATTGCCGCCGGTCCCGGCCGCGCCGCCCTGGCCGCCGGCCCCGACGGTGCCGTGTGCTGCGGCGCCGCCCTTGCCGCCGCCACCACCGTTACCGCCGCTGCCGCCGTTACCGCCGCCGCCGAGGGCTCCGCCGCCGAGGACACCGGAACCACCGGAACCACCGTTGCCGGCGCCACCGCCGGCGCCGCCCGTGCCGCCGTTGCCGGAGTTGGTGCCACCGGCGCCACCGGTGCCGCCGGCGCCACCGTGTCCGCCGTTGGGACCGTTTTCGCCAAGTGCGGCAAGACCATTGGCGCCGTTACCGCCGGTGCCACCAGCGCCGCCGCTGCCGCCGTTGCCCGCGGTTCCACCCGAGCCGCCGTTACCGCCGGCGCCGCCGTTGCCTGCGACGCCGATCGCGGTGATGGTGTCGAAGCCGTTGCCGCCCTTGCCGCCGTTGCCACCGGTAGCGCTGGCGTTACCGGTCGCGGCCTGCTTCTTGCCGCTGCCGTTGAAGCCGCCGGCGCCCGCGGTGCCGGCATTGCCGCCGTCACCGCCCTTGCCGCCGTCCGGGATCAACGAGGAGCTGCCGTCGGAGCCGTTGCCGCCGTTGCCGGCGTATCCGGCAGCGCCACCGGTGCCACCGGCGCCGACCGTGCCGATGAACCCGACCTTCTTGCCGCCCTTGCCGCCGACGCCGCCGTTACCGCCGTTGCCGCCGTTGCCGCCGCCGCCGAGGGCTCCGCCGCCGAGGACACCCGAGCCGCCGTGACCGCCGTTGCCGGCCTTGCCGCCGGCGCCGCCCTTGCCGCCGATGCCGAAGATGTGGCCGCCGTTGCCACCGATGCCGCCGTTGCCGCCGGTCTGGCCGTTGCCACCGTTCTGGCCCAGCGCGGCAAGGCCATCGGCGCCATTGGCACCGTTGCCGCCCGCGCCGCCCTTGCCGCCGTTGCCGATACCGCCGGCGTTGCCACCGTTACCACCGGCAGTCGGGGTGAAGATGCCGAAACCCGAGTAGCCGTTGCCGCCCGAGCCGCCGTTGCCGAAGCCGCGGGCGTTGCCGCCGTTGCCGCCGGTCACGCCGGGAAGGCCACTCGAGTAGCCCTTACCTCCGTCACCGAACCACAGGCCGCCGTTGCCACCGTTGGGGTTGATCACGTTGCCGTTGGCGCCGTTGCCGATCAGGTACTGGCCGGCCAACAGGTTGATCCCGGTGTCGACCACCCAGCCGATGGGGCTGTTGATCCAGCTCTGCACGCCGAAGTGCACGTTCCCATAGATCCAGTTGGCGACCAGCACAGTCGGGTCGACGAACGTGGGCAGAACGATGGTGGGGACGGCGAGCGGGCCGACAGCTGCCAGAGGAGCGGGCGCGGCCAAGGGGTTGACGGCGCCCAGGGGAGTGGGCTTGGCCAACGGGTTGGTGGCCGGTGGGGCCGTGGCGGCCGCAGAGGCCGGGGCGGCCGGGTGCATTCGCTTGTTGGCGCCGCCGTACTCGACTTGGCGGCGCACCCAGGCCATCACGGCCCAGACGCCGGGCATCTGGTCAGGGTTGGTCGGTGTGTGGGGGACCAGCATGGCGCCCAGGTTGACCGCGGACAGCAGGCTGCTGATCGGGTTGAACGCCTTGGTCGTCGGGGCGGTGATGACCGCCCCGGTTCCCGGTGCGGACGGGGCTGACGGGCTGCTCGGACCGGTCGGGGTCGTGGCGCCGGTCGGGTTGGTCGTGGTGTTCGGTGTCGTCGGCTTGGTGCCCGATTCGGTGGCTTTGTGCCCGCCGGTTGGGCCGTCGGTGACCACACCGGCCGTCGACCGCGGACCCCGCGCGGGGCGGGTACCCGGGGTGCCCGTGTTGGAGCTGCCGGTCGTGGCGCTCGAGGTGTCGCCTGCGGTGCTGGCGTGTTTTGGCTTGGTGCCCGGAGCAGGCTTTACCTTGGGACCCTTCGCCAGGTCGCTGAGAGCTTTTCTGGCATCGTCCGCGTACTGGCGCATGCGGTCCTGCGCCTGCTGGCGTGGGGTTCGCGGGGTGTCGGTCGTGCTGCCGGTGCTGCCGGTGCCGCCGGAGGCCGGCGTCTCACCGGGCTGGGGCTTGGGCTTGGTCGGCGGCTTGGGCTTTGTCGGGCTCTTGGTCTTGCCGTCCGTGGCCTTGGAGGGGCTCGAGTTGCCAGACTTGGCGCCGCTGTCGCCGCTCGAGCTCTCGGTGTTGACGAGCCTGATGTCCGCGGTCACCGACTGCATCGTCGGCGAATCGGGACCCAGCAGCAGCATCACACCCGCGCTGGCGAAAGCCGCACTCGTCAATCCCGCAGCCGCGAGCGGCCCGGCCGCACTCCACCAGCTGTTCGTGCCCACTGCCCTGTGCTTGCCCACGATCCTCCTCGCGCGTCGGGTGTGAGATATGACACCCCAGTAAATAAACGTGAGGAGACTAACACCCGTAATCCAAAGCTGTGAACATCTTGCGGAAAGTGTGCGTCCGTTCATATCGGCGGACCGCGGGTACCGGGATCAATCTGGAAAAGGCATTCTCACCTGCGGAAAAGTCGGCTGTCGTGCATATTTTGACGGGTTGCCGGGCCGGTGACCGCAGCCGCCGTGGTCGTGGCCGGCGGAGGTGGCGGGATGGTGCGGAGAATATGTTTAGAACACGTTCATTTCGGTTGTGGTCAACCGATCTGGCGCCTTTGGGCCGCTCGGGACGGTCGTTCAACGGCGCCTGGTGGGCCTGCGGTCGCGTCGCGGACGCACTTGTTCAGCCTGAGGTCGGGCGCGTTCCGTGACGGGCTGTTGGACCTGGCGTGAAGGTGGCTCTGCCGGGATCTGGCAGCAAATGGATACAGGGCTTCAGTGGATTACATAATTGCCCGGTCACGTAAATACTCTGTGTGGATCAAAATTTGCCACATCAGTTGTATTTACGACGTTCGCAGGCGATGGTTTGGCAATTGTGTTTGAAATTGATTTGCATCGTCAATATTGAACGCACTCGGGATGGCTATGAATAATGTTGGTAATAAATGAGATTGGCTGATCGTGTAGTCGCATCGTTCGGCTGATCTGCCTGATGGAGCGCTGATCGAGTATTTGTTTCGGGCATACGCTCAATTAAGTGACGTTATTTGCCGAAATCCTTTTCAATCACTGGTCAACTGTCTACCCTTGGTCTATCCATATTCGGGCTAGCGAAGGAGAAGTCATGTCGATCATCCGTTCAACCGTCCTCTTGGGAGCGGCAGTAGCCGGTGCCGGCGCAATCGCGCTGCTCGGCGCAGGCGCTGCTTCCGCCGAATCCGGCATCAACCTCGGGCCCGGCAGCAACGACGGTGTGCTCAATGGCGGCGCCTTCAACACCGGCGTCCTCAATTTCGGTGTCGGAAACAAGGGCATCCTCAACCTGGGCAACGGCAACACCGGCGTCGCCAACATTGGCAATGGGAGCACCGGCCTGGTGAACATCGGCAACGGGAGCGGCGGTGTTGTCACGGTGGGCGACGGGCGCAACGGCCTGCTGAATATCGGCTACTGACCCTCGTACCGAGAAGCCTGAGCACGGCAGCCCTGTGGGTTGCGCGAAACCCCTTGTCGCGCAAACCCACAGGGCTATGCCATGGTCAGACCGGGAACGTCACCCCGGTCAGTTCTTCGGACGCCGCCCACAGCCGCTGCTGCAGCGCGGTGTCATGTGACTGATCGCTCGAGCCGACGACCTTCGGGTGGCCCGTCTGCTGGAACAGTCCGTCCGGCCCGTAGTACTGGCCGCCGTATGCGGCCGGGTCGGTCGCGGCGCGCAGCGTGGGCAGGGCGCCCATGGCGGCACTCTGGAAGAGCCGTTCTGCGATGGGTGTCACGACGGCGGGCGGCAGCGGCACGTGGCGAGCCAACTCGGTGTTCGATCCGCCCGGGTGCGCGGCCAGGGCGACGGTCTCCGCGCCGGTCAGCCGCCGCTGCAGTTCGTACGTGAAGAGCAGGTTCGCGAGCTTGGACTGGCCATAGGCCGCCACCCGGCTGTAGCTGCGTTCCCATTGCAGATCGTCGAAATGGATGGCGGCGCGAATCCGGTGACCCAGGCTGCTGACCGTCACGACGCGGGAGCCGGGCACCGTCAGCAGCTGGTCGAGCAGGAGGCCGGTGAACGCGAAGTGGCCCAGGTGGTTGGTGCCGAACTGCATCTCGAAACCGTCGGCAGTGGTCTGCTTCGGCGTCCACATCACGCCGGCGTTGTTGATCAGCAGGTCGATCGCCGGGTACTCCGATTTCAGCTGTTCTGCGGTCTCCCGGACCGATTGCAGTGAGCTGAGGTCGAGTTCCTGGAGGGCGACGTCGGCGTCGGGGGTGGCCTGCAGGATGCGGTCGACGGCGTCCTTGCCCTTGTCGAGGTTGCGGACGGCGAGTACGACGTGCGCACCCTTGGCGGCGAGTGCGGCTGCGGTCTCGTAGCCGAGCCCGGTGTTGGCGCCGGTGATGACGGCCGTACGTCCGGTCTGGTCGGGAATGCTGGCGGTTGTCCACTTGGTCATGACGGTTCCTCGGTAGCCTGGGCCTCATCCGGGGCGAGCGCCCCGGATGTTTCACATATCCGGAACGGTCGCCCCGTTTCATTTGTTCCCGGGAGCGTGATGATCTGCAAACCGAAGCGGCCGCTGCGTGCTGACGCGGCCCGGAACAGGGCGCGCGTGCTGGAAGTCGCCTATCAAACCTTCGCTGAAGAGGGGCTTTCGGTGCCCATCGACGAGATCGCCCGGCGGGCGGGCGTCGGTGCCGGCACCGTCTACCGACACTTCCCGACCAAGGACGATCTCTACCGCGCGGTGATCGAGGATCGGTTGCAGTCGGTCATGGATGTCGGTCGGGCATGTTTGGTGTCGGACGCTCCGAATGACGCGCTGTTCGATTTCTTGCGGTCACTGGTCCAGTGGGGAGAGACCGATCAGGGCCTCGTCGACGCGCTCGCCGGCCTCGGGATCGACGTCAACGCCCTGGTGCCCCATGTCGAGGATGAATTCCTGGCGTTGCTCGGTGAATTGTTGACGGCGGCCCAGCGCTCCGGCGCCGTCCGCACTGACGTCTCGGTGCCCGAGATCAAGACGCTGCTCGTGGCGGCGCAGGCCGCGCAGCGCTACAACACCGACGCTGCCGAGCGGGTTGTCGAGTTGATGATGGACGGATTGCGACCGCGCTGAGGCGGAAACCGCGGTTCGCGGACGGTGAACGACCTTGCACTCGCCCTAGCTGAGTGCTAAAAACAACCTTGGCACTCTCGATAGGTGAGTGCTAGGTCGGGACAGTGAGGCCGGGGCCGCATCTGCGAGCACAGCCCCAGGTCGTCCGTCGCGGGCGCTGCGCCTGACCAAAGACGTGCAATTCCCAACCGGAGGAATTACTTCGCAATGGCCAAGACAATTGCGTACGACGAAGAGGCCCGTCGCGGCCTCGAGCGTGGCCTGAACAGCCTCGCCGACGCGGTAAAGGTGACGCTGGGCCCCAAGGGTCGCAACGTCGTCCTGGAGAAGAAGTGGGGCGCCCCCACGATCACCAACGATGGTGTGTCCATCGCCAAGGAGATCGAGCTGGAGGACCCGTACGAGAAGATCGGCGCTGAGCTGGTCAAAGAGGTTGCCAAGAAGACCGACGACGTCGCGGGCGACGGCACCACCACCGCCACCGTGCTGGCCCAGGCCCTGGTTCGCGAAGGCCTGCGCAACGTCGCTGCCGGCGCCAACCCGCTCGGCCTGAAGCGCGGCATCGAGAAGGCCGTCGAGGCCGTGACCGCCTCGCTGCTGGCTTCCGCCAAGGCCATCGAGACCAAGGAGCAGATCGCTGCCACCGCCGGTATCTCGGCCGGTGACCAGTCCATCGGTGACCTGATCGCCGAGGCCATGGACAAGGTCGGCAACGAGGGTGTCATCACCGTCGAGGAGAGCAACACCTTCGGCCTGCAGCTGGAGCTCACCGAGGGTATGCGCTTCGACAAGGGCTACATCTCGGGTTACTTCGTGACCGACGCCGAGCGTCAGGAAGCCGTCCTGGAGGATCCCTACATCCTGCTGGTCAGCTCGAAGATCTCGACCGTCAAGGACCTGCTGCCGCTGCTGGAGAAGGTCATCCAGTCCGGCAAGCCGCTGCTGATCATCGCCGAGGACGTCGAGGGCGAAGCCCTGTCGACCCTGGTCGTCAACAAGATTCGCGGCACCTTCAAGTCCGTCGCCGTCAAGGCCCCGGGCTTCGGTGACCGTCGCAAGGCGATGCTGCAGGACATGGCGATCCTCACCGGTGGCCAGGTCATCAGCGAAGAGGTCGGCCTGTCGCTGGACACCGCTGACGTCAGCCTGCTGGGCACCGCCCGCAAGATCGTGGTCACCAAGGACGAGACCACCATCGTCGAGGGCGCCGGCGACGCCGACGCGATCCAGGGCCGTGTCGCCCAGATCCGCGCCGAGATCGAGAACAGCGACTCCGACTACGACCGCGAGAAGCTGCAGGAGCGCCTGGCCAAGCTGGCCGGTGGCGTTGCAGTCATCAAGGCCGGCGCTGCCACCGAGGTGGAGCTCAAGGAGCGCAAGCACCGCATCGAGGACGCCGTTCGCAACGCGAAGGCTGCCGTCGAAGAGGGCATCGTCGCCGGTGGTGGCGTGGCCCTGCTGCAGTCGGCTCCGGCCCTGGACGCCCTGTCGCTCGAGGGTGACGAGGCCACCGGTGCCAACATCGTGCGCGTCGCGCTGTCGGCTCCGCTGAAGCAGATCGCCTTCAACGGTGGTCTGGAGCCGGGCGTCGTCGCCGAGAAGGTGTCGAACCTGCCCGCCGGTCACGGTCTGAACGCCGCGACCAACGTGTACGAGGACCTGCTGGCCGCCGGCGTTGCCGACCCGGTCAAGGTCACCCGCTCGGCGCTGCAGAACGCGGCGTCCATCGCGGCGCTGTTCCTCACCACCGAGGCCGTCGTCGCCGACAAGCCGGAGAAGGCCGGAGCGCCCGCGGGCGACCCGACCGGTGGCATGGGCGGTATGGACTTCTAAGTCCAGCTCTTTTACGGGAAAGCCCCGGCTCGCTTGGCGAGTCGGGGCTTTTTCGCGTCCGCTCACTGGCCAGTTGTTGCACGCATTTCGTAGCTGGCCACTACGGCGCCCACCGCGAGTTGGCTGCTGAACAACCTACGAAGTTGCTGGGAATCTGGTAAATATTTACATACAAGTCAATATTGGGTTCCTTCGCGGCGCTGCATCCTCCAGCTGCCCGACACTTCCGAGGGGGTCGCTTGCCATGAATGCTTCGATTCGGTTGATGCCGACCAAATTGGCTGCGGCGGCTCTGGCCGCCGGAGTGGTCGCGGCGGGCGCATCGCTGGGGGCGGCGGAACGCGCGCTACCGGCCATCGAGGCCAACGTGGTCAACACCTCGTTGATCACCGATGCGCTCGGCAGTGTGGGCTGGTTCGTCGACGGAGTCGCCGCAAGCGTTGTCATTCCGATCGAAGCGGTGGTCTCGTTGCCGTTCGACGCGCTGACCGCCATCGCGGTCGCCGTGCAACAGCCGAACTATGCCGCTTCGGTGCTGAGCTGGCTGGTCAATCGGTACGTCAACCCGGCCGAGTCGTATCCGTATTACACGTTCCCGGCGGATTTCAGAGCGAACGCCATCGGAGGTATCGCCTATGCGCTGCCTTATCCGCTGGGGCCGAGCACCACTGCTCCGGGCGCGATCAACGGCATCGCCGACGGCATCGCCAATCTCATCGGTAGCGCGCTTGGCGGGCTGCCCGATCCGTTCGCCGGCGTCGCCGTGACCGATGCGTTCTGGGCGACCATCCCGGGGCGCCTCATCAGCTCGGTGAATTACGCTCCGTTGGCTCCGGTGTGGGCGCTGTGGGATGTGGCCGACTACGTCGGCTTCCTGCCGTACAACGTGGCCGCAACCATCGAGTCGGCCATCAAATCCCCGCAGGACATTGCCGGCTTGGTCAGCAATCTGGTCTACGGGCTCCTCGGCTCCGACGCGCAGGGCGGACTGGCCGGCTTCCTGATCCACGATCTCGGCTATCCGCTGACCACGCTTCCGGGACCTGTCGGCCAGTTCGCGACCAATTTGGAAGCGAACATCCAGCAGGGGCTCGAGAATCTGCTGTCGAACCTTCCGACGCCGACACCGCCGACCCTGGCCGCGACAACGGCCGCGGGGGTAGGACCGGTATCGACGGCCGCGGTCTCGGGGGTAGCGGCCGGCGACATCCCCGCGGCCAACGGGCCGAGCGCGAACGCCGTCACGCTCTCGGTGCCGGACGTGTCGAAGGCTCCGGACACCTCGAAGGCTGTTGACGCCGCGAAGGTTCCCGACGCCGCGAAGGCTGTTGACACCGCGAAAGTTCCCGACACCACGAAAGCCCCGGAGACCTCCGACGCCCCGAAGACCTCTGACGCCCCGAAGACCCCGGACACCTCCAAGGACCCTGAGACCGCCAAGGCTCCGGAGACAAAGCCGGACACCCAGGGCAGCGCAACCGGCAAGCCGGATAAGAAGGCCGACAAGGTCAAGTCCGGCAACAAGGTTCGGCCGGGTGCCAAGTCTGCGCAGACCGGCGCGGGCAAGTCGACGGCTCCCAGCAGCGTCGACAAGCCGTCAGTGTCCGAGACCGCGGACAAGCCCGCCGGCGGTGCGCATTCCGAATCGACCGGCGCGGATGCAGCTGCCTGACCTTCGCGACGGCTGACGCAGGGGCGTCAGCCGGTGGATAACTCAGGTCTCTTTGAGCGAAACGCAGTCGTGCACGCCTTCGGGGCTGCGATGCAACACCGCTCGCGTCGGTACCACCCGCAGGCCCGCGTCCGTGGCTTCGGCGGTCCCGTCGACGATCAGCGAGTAGCCCGTGGGTTCGCGCGGCGGCCACAGCACCGTCACGACCGGGTGGGCGCCGGCGTTGCCTCGGGTGGTGTTTCCGACGGGTTCGATCGTGAGCGCGCCGCCGCCGAACACCGGGGTCACGGCCACCGTGTGCGGGCGGAAATCATCACCGACGGTGATCAGGAAGCCGAACGGGAAGTCGGCCAGGGTGCCGCCGAGCTTATCGAGATCCACCTTCACGCTCATGACGTCAGGATAGGTCGCCGCAGCCTCAGGCCGGCGCCGCTTGCCGGCCGCGGACCAACCGGCCTGGCCGGGCCGCGGTCGGCACACCGTTCTCCGCGATGATCTCGCCGGACACGATGGTCGCGACGTAACCGTCGGCGGTCTGATCCAGGCGACGCCCACCGGCAGGGAGGTCGTGCGCGATGGTCGGCTTGTGCAACGTCAGTGCGTCATGGTCGATCACGTTGAGATCGGCCTTGTAGCCCACCGCGATTCGGCCGCGGTCGGCCAGGCCCGCAACGCGAGCCGGGACCGACGTCAGCTCCTTCACGGCGTGCGCCAGGTCCAGCCGGCCGGCCGCGCGGTCACGCACCCAGTGCGTCAGCAGGTACGTGGGAAATGAAGCGTCGCAGATCATTCCGTAGTGGGCGCCGCCGTCGCCGAGGCCGAGGATGACGTCGTCGCGCTGGATCAGTTCGGCCACCGTGTTGAGTGACCCGTCGCGGAAGTTGGCGAGCGTCACCAGCAGCATGGCGTGGCCGTCGTCGTCGAGTACCCGGTCATACGCCTCTTCGAGCGGGCTGACGCCGCGGGCGGCGGCCCGTGCGGCGATCGAATCCGACGGTGCCGGTTCGTAATTCGGGGGAGTGCCCAGCGGGAACATGTAGTCCCACGCCTGCGCCGCGAACATCAGCGGGTGGCCGTCGGCGGCCGCGGTGTCGTTCAGAATGCGTTGACGCACTTCAGGCTTGCGCATCTCGGCGACACGTTCGGCCAGCGGGAGATCGGCGATCTCGCGGTACGACGGATACAGCACGAACGGATTGCCGGACAGCTCCAGCCCGATGACCAGACCGATGGGGCGCGGGAAGATCTGTGCCGAGATCGAACCGCCGTCGGTGTTGGCCTTCTCGACCATCCGCAGCGCGTCCTCGAACGTGGCCGGCCCGGCGTTGCCGACGGCCAGGGTGAACGTGACGGGCAGGCCGACGTCGGCCGCCACGTCGAACACGGTTTTCAGGGCGACCTCGTAGTCGCCGGCAAGTAGATCGGGCACGAACTGGATCAGTCCGCCGCCGCCGTCTTCCACGCCGCGGGCGATGGCCTCGATCTCGACTTGCGCCGCGTCGTGGCTCGGGATGGGTTGCCCGCCGGAGGTCTTGTGCAGCGTCAGCCGCGACGACGCGAACCCCAGGGCGCCGCACTCCACGGCCTCGGCCGCCAGCTTGCGCATCAGGGCCAGATCTTCCGCGTTCGCGGGCTCTCGATTTACGCCGCGCCGGCCCATCACGTACACCCGCAGCGGGGAGTGCGGCAGGAACGCGGCCACATCGATATCGCGGCGTCCCGCATCAACCGCGTCGAGGAATTCGGGGAAGGTCTCCCAGGTCCAGGGCAGGCCGTCGACCATCACCACGCCGGGAATGTCCTCGACCCCGGCCATCACGTCGACGAGCACGTCGTGGTCGTCGGGCCGGCACGGTGCGAAGCCGACGCCGCAGTTGCCCATGACCGCGGTGGTTACGCCGTGAGCGGAAGACGGGGTCATCCGATCCGACCAGATGGCCTGTCCGTCGTAGTGGGTGTGCAGGTCCACGAAGCCGGGCGTGACGAGCAGGCCGGTGGCGTCGATCTCGCGGGCGCCGGATCCTTCGACGGTGCCCACCGCGGCGATAAACCCGTCCTGAACTGCGACGTCGCCCCGGAACGGTGCGCCGCCCAGCCCGTCGGCGATGAGTCCGTTGCGAATGACGATGTCGTAGGCCGCGCCCGCTGCGTTCATGTGAACAACGTACGACTCAGGCCCTCATCAGATCTGTGAGTTGGCTTTGAGTTGAAGATTAGAACGGCTAGGCATTGCAAAACCGATGTATCGTGATAGGTACAAGATGCATCGAAACAATGAAAGGAATTGCGATGTTCTCAGCTGGTTTTGGTCCCGGATTCGGTGGGGGCTTCGGCCCGGGATTCGGGGGCTTCGGTCCCGGCGCGGGTGGCCCCGGCGGCCCGGGCTTCGGCGGTGGTTTCGGCGGCGGCTTCGGGCCGGGTGCCGGACACCACTTCTTCCGGGGTCGCATCAAGCGTGCCGCGATTGCGGCGGCCGCGCTACTACAGGAAGGCCCGGCCACCGCCGAGCAGCTCGCGCAGCGGGTTTCGGAGATCACCGACGGCGCATTCACCCCGCCGGTCGACAAGGTCGAGTTCGTCCTCTCGCTGCTCGCGGCTCGTGGCGTGGCCACGGTCGAGGACGGCGTCGCGACGCTGACCGAGTTCGGTGAGCAGCTGCTCGCCTGGCGCGGCGTCAGCAGCGAGACGGTGCAGGCGTTCCTCGGGCAGGCCGGGAAGTTCGGCGACGTCATCAAGCTGCGCAAGGATTTGTTCGAGCTCGCCGGGCTGGCGCGCACGATCAAGTTCACCGGCAACGACGCGCAGAAGGCCGACCTGTCGGCAGCTGTCACGACCCTGTCCGCAGCGGTCGCCGAGGCCAAGAAGGCGCTCTACCGCACCTTGGCCGACAACTGACCGACGACTGAACAATCGCCAGCGGCGGGCCTTCGGGTTCGTCGCTGGCGATGTTGTCGGTGCCCCGTGGCACGATCGGGGCATGATCGACCATTTCGGTATCAACTGCAGTGACTGGGCCAAATCTCAGCAGTTCTACGACGGAGTACTCGGTGTGCTCGGGTTCAGCCGGCAGATGGACTTCGGAATCGCCATCGGCTACGGCCGCGACGGCAAGCCGGACTTCTGGATCGCCGATGCCAGCGCTGGGGAGGCGTCGGGTCCGAACCGCGAGGTGCACTTTGCTTTTCAGGCCGCCGATGTCGATGCGGTGAGCGCATTCCACGACGCGGCAGTCGCACTCGGTGCCGAGTCCTTGCACGCGCCCCGGCTCTGGCCCGAATACCACCCCGGTTACTTCGGTGCGTTCGTCCGTGACCCCGACGGCAACAACGTCGAGGCGGTCTTCCACGGCGCGGCCGGATAGATGTCTGACACCGCGGCGGCGCGAGAACTGTTGCGCGACTCGTTCACTCGGCTCATCGAGCACGTCGACGAGGTCACCGACGGCCTCTCTGAAGAGGTGTCGTGTTGGCGTCCGACGCCGGAGGCCAACAGCATTGCGTGGCTGTTGTGGCACAGCGCGCGGTGCCAGGACATGCAGCTGTGCGACGTCGCGGGTGTCGAGCAGGTGTGGACGAGTGAAGGCTGGGAGCAGCGGTTCGCGCTCGACCTGCCGCACAGTGATGCGCCCGGCTACGACATCGGGTACGGCCATACTCCCGAAGATGTCGGCAAGGTGCGGCCGCCGGTCGAGTTGTTGGTCGGCTACTACCGCGCGGTGCACAAGGTCACGCTGGAGTACGTCGCGACCGTCACGCCGGCGGAGCTCGAGCGCATCGTCGACCGACGCTGGAATCCGCCGGTCACCGCGAGCGTGCGCCTGGTCAGCATCGTCGACGACTGCGCGCAGCACCTGGGTCAGGCCGCGTACGTGCGGGGCATCGCCGCGCACAGATGACGGTCGAGAAGTTCGTCCGCTGGTGGCCGCCGGTCGGGCTGGCGATGATGGCCCTGTTGGGGTGGGGCGTCGGCACGGGCTCCACGCCCGTCGACGACGTCTTCCAGCATGCGGGACGGGCCGGTCAGCCGTATTCGGGCTGGCTGCTGTTCTTCACGGATCCGCGCGTGCTCATGGTGATGCTGGTGATCGCGGTGGGAATCACGTTGTGGCAGAAGCGCTGGCGCCTCGCCGCGGTCATCGCGCTGACGCCGCAGTTGGCGGTGTTCGTCGAGCGCGGACTCAAGGAGCTGTTCGGCCGGCACAAGGGCGGGGCACTGGCCTACCCCAGTGGGCACACGGTTTTGATGGTGACCGTGCTGGGCGTGATCGTCGTGGCGGCCGGGGCGGTGTTGTGGACCCGGGTGCTGGCGGGCGTCTTCGTCCCGCTGGGCATGCTCGGTCAGGCCTTCACCTACCACTACTTCACCGACACCCTGGGCGCGTTGCTGTTCGGGTCCAGTGTGGTGTGCCTGGCTGCTCGCCTGGCCACGGCTAAAGCTCCGCCCGCGGTCTATTGAGGCGCGGCCGCGATGCCGCCGGGGCGATTTTTTGACACGCGTCAAGCCGGGTGCGACCCGCGTCACACCTGGTCGTTACCATGGCCGTATGACCGCTACGTCTGACGTCCAATCGCCCGGTTCCGGCACCATCTACGACCCCGCCACCGGGGCCATCGCTGGGACCGTGCGCTGGACGGACCCGGCTGACGTACCACGGATCGCCGCGGGCCTGCGAGCCGCGCAGCGAGAGTGGGAGGCCCGCGGGCCGCAGGGCCGGGCGAAGGTGCTGGCACGTTTCGCGGTGTGGCTCAACGACCACCGCGACGAGATCGAGACCCTGCTGGTCCGTGAGACCGGCAAGTCGATGGTCGACGCCAAGGCCGAAATCCCGCTGGCGATCCTGATCATCTCGTACGTGGTCAAGACCATGGAGAAGGCGCTGGCGCCCGATACCCGGCCGGCCCCCATGCCGATGCTGTCGGTCAAGAAGATCACCGTGCACTACCGCCCGCGTGCGGTCGTCGGTGTCATCGCGCCGTGGAACTACCCGGTGGCCAACGCGCTGATGGATGCCATCGGGGCGCTCGCGGCCGGCTGTGCCGTGCTGCTCAAGCCGTCCGAGCGGACCCCGCTGACCGCCGAACTGCTGCTGCGCGGCTGGACCGACTCCGGTGCACCCGAGGTGCTGGCCCTGGCGCAGGGTGCCCGCGAGATATCCGAAGCCGTCATCGACAACTCCGACTTCATCCAGTTCACCGGCTCGACAGCCACCGGCCGCAAGGTCATGGAGCGCGCGGCCCGTCGTCTCACCCCGGTCAGCCTCGAACTCGGCGGCAAGGACCCCATGATCGTCCTCGAGGACGCCGACGTGGAGCTGGCCGCGAACGCCGCGGTCTGGGGCGCGATGTTCAACGCGGGGCAGACCTGTGTGTCCGTCGAGCGCGTCTACGTGCTGGAGCCGGCCTACGACGCGTTCGTCGACGCCGTCGTCAAGGCCGTGCAGAACCTCAAGGTGGGCGCCGGCGAGGGCTACCACCTGGGCGCGCAGATCGACGCCAGCCAGGTGGACATCACCGAGCGGCACGTCAACGAGGCCGTGGCGGCCGGTGCCCGGGCGCTGACCGGTGGCAAGCGCCCCGACGGCCCTGGCAGCTTCTACCCGCCGACGGTGCTCGTCGACGTCGATCATTCGATGGCGTGCATGACCGAGGAGACGTTCGGCCCGACGTTGCCGATCATGAAGGTCGCCACGGTCGGTGACGCGGTCCGCCTGGCCAACGACAGCCAGTACGGGTTGAGCGCCACCGTGTTCTCCGGCGACGTGCAGCGGGCCAAAGATGTTGCACTGCAGCTCGACTGCGGTGCGGTGAACATCAACGACGTGCTGGCCAACCTGATGTGCACCACCGCCCCGATGGGTGGCTGGAAGACGTCGGGCATTGGCGCGCGCTTCGGCGGGGCCGAGGGCATCCGCAAGTTCTGCCGCCAGGAGACCGTGGTGGAGCCGCGCACCAGCAAGGGCACCGGCGGCAACTACTACCACAACTCGATGAAGGCCCTGGCCCGCATGAACAACGTGCTGACCAAGGTGTCGCTGATCCGGTCGAAGCGCACCGCCAAGTAGCACCTGGTGTTCACCGTGACGTCACCGCCAGGTTCGGCCCGGCGGTTACGTTCACCCGGTGACCCTCGACACCGCTGCCGTTGACGGCTACGCAGTCCGCGATGATGACGACGACGATCCTGAACTGGTGCTGGTGCACAGCGGAGAAGTGGTCGACACCTGGCGTGAGGGCTACCCGTACGAAGACCGGATGAACCGGCAGGAGTACGAGGAGCAGAAGCGTCTGCTGCAGATCGAGCTGCTGAAGCTGCAGAAGTGGAGCCAGGCCAACGGGCTGCGGCACGTCATAGTCTTCGAAGGCCGCGACGCCGCCGGCAAGGGCGGCACCATCAAGCGGTTCATGGAGCACCTGAACCCCCGCGGCGCCCGCGTCGTCGCGCTGGAGAAGCCGACGGAGCGGGAACGCACCCAGTGGTACTTCCAGCGGTACGTCACGCACCTGCCGGCCGCCGGCGAAATCGTGCTGTTCGACCGCTCCTGGTACAACCGGGCCGGTGTGGAACGCGTCATGAGTTACTGCACGCCCAAGCAGCACGCTGAATTCGTCCGCCAGGCACCGCTTTTCGAACAGATGCTGGCCAACGACGGCATCAGCCTCACCAAGCTGTGGTTCTCGGTGACCCAGGCCGAGCAGCGCACCCGGTTCACCATCCGCCAGGTCGACCCGGTGCGGCAGTGGAAGCTGTCCCCGACGGACCTGGCCTCGCTGGACAAGTGGGACGCCTACACCGCGGCCAAGGAAGAGATGTTCGCCTGGACCGACACCGAGGTCGCGCCGTGGACTGTGGTGAAGAGCAACGACAAGAAGCGTGCCCGGATCAACGCCATGCGCCATGTTCTCGGTAAGTTCGATTACGACAACAAGGACCATGAGGTGGTCGGACACGCCGACCCGCTGATCGTGGGACGGGCGCTGTCGGACTGAGGCGGCGCCCACCAACGTAGGAGGGCGCTTGCGATTCGTCGCGACACTGCTGTTGTGGCTGGTCACCACCGTCGCTGTGGCGGTGGCTGTGCCGGTCTGCTGGGCGCAGCACACACTTGTCGACCGGGGCGGCTACGTCGCCCTGGCGACCACGGCAGCCAAGAACCACGAGCTGCAGAAGGCCACGGCCAGCGAGCTGGGCATCCAGATCAACAAGCTGGCCACCAGCGCGGGATATGACCTGAGCACCAGCACCATGTCGAGTGCCGCCGGTCTCTACACCTCCAGCTCGGTGTTCCCGGGCCAGTTCGGCACCGCCAACGGCTTTGCGCACGACTGGCTGTTCACCGACACCATGGCGCATTCGGATGCGTCCGGCCGCTGGACCATCGATCTGTCGCCGATGCTGTCGGACCGGTCGTTCAAGGCGACGCTGTCGGCGCTGGGCATCCGCGTGCCGTCGAAAATCGAAGTACCGATTACCGATTCGGCCCAGTCGGTACGGCCGGGCCAGTTCCGGGCCGCGACGACGTGGGGACCGTGGGCGCGGATCGGCATCTGCGTGCTGACGGGCATCTTCGCCCTGCTGACACTTGCGGTGACTCGCTCCCGCGGAAAAACCGTTGCCGCCCTCGGTATCTCGACCATGATCGTCGGTGCCGCCGGCTGGGCCGGGATCGAGGCGGGACGGCGCTACATCAACGACGGGCTCAACCGCACCACCGGCAACGTCCGTCAGGTGGCCGACGTCATGGTCGATACCGCCATCGCCAACGCCCATGAGTGGCTCAACATCACCCTGGCCGTCGGTGGCGGACTGGTGGTGCTGGGCGTGCTCGTGACGCTGCTGGGCAACCTCGGCCGCCGGGTGGTCCGCAAGCCCAAGCCCGTGGCGGCCGCCTCCTGACAGTGATTTGTGCACGAAAATCCGCGGGCGGCGCGGAAAATCGTGCACAAATCACGCCCCGACGGTGCGCTCCAGGAACGAATACACCAGCGCGGCCTTGAACGCTGCCTGCGAGTTGTCGGCGGCCCCGCCGTGTCCGCCCTCGATGTTCTCGTAGTAGTTGACGCGGTGGCCGACGGCCTCGAGTGCTGCCGTCATCTTTCGGGCGTGGCCAGGATGCACCCGATCGTCGCGCGTCGAAGTGGTCATCAGTAGCGCCGGATAGGTCCGCTCGGCCGAAATGTTCTGGTACGGCGAGTACTTCGAGATGAACTCCCAGTCGTCGGGGTTGTCCGGGTCGCCGTACTCGGCCACCCACGAGGCTCCGGCGAGCAACAGGTGATACCGCTTCATGTCCAGCAGCGGCACGCTGCACACCAGAGCGCCGAACAACTCCGGATACCGCGTCAGCATGACGCCCATGAGCAGCCCGCCGTTGCTGCCGCCCTCGGCGGCGAGTTGTTCGACGGTGGTGATGCCGCGGCGCACCAGATCGGCTGCGACCGCGGCGAAGTCCTCGTAGACCAGGTGGCGGCCCTCGCGCATCGCCTGGGTGTGCCAGCGCGGGCCGTACTCACCGCCGCCGCGGATGTTGGCTTCGACGTAGGTGCCGCCCTGCGTCAGCCACAGCCGGCCGAGCACCCCGGCATAACCGGGCAGCATCGACGACTCGAAGCCGCCGTACCCACTCAGCAGCGTCTTGCGCGGCTCGGTGACGCCACGTTGTCCCACAACGAAATACGGGATGCGGGTGCCGTCGGCGGACGTCGCGAAATGCTGCGACACCTCGACCTCGGAGGCGTCGAAGAATCCCGGGGCCCGCTTGATCTCGGCCACCGCGCCGCCGGCGTGTCCCCACAGCAGGCGTGACGGACTGTCGAATCCGCTTGAGTCCAGGAAGATTTCGTCGCCGTACTCATCGACGTCGACGATGACGGTGGTGGCGTGCTTCGGCACGCCCGGAATGTCCTCGCGCACCCAGGTTCCGGGGGTGACCAGTTCGATGTGGCCGATGACGTCGACCAACGTCTGCAGCAGCAGCCGGTCGCGGGTCCACGCGAAGTTCTGCATACTGCTGTGCTCGTCGGGCTCGAAAACCACACTCAGATCCCGGTTTCCGGCCAGGTAATCGTCATAGCGGGCGGCCAGCAGTGTCCCCGCCGCGTAGGTCTTGTCACCGACCGCCCACTCGACGCGCGGCCGGATCAGCAGCCATTCGCGGTGGATGGAGATCGCGGCATCGGTGGGCACATCGATGCGGATCAGCTCGTCGCCGCGGACTTCGTAGCGTTCGCGGTTGAAGAAGTCGGTGGACTGCGACACCATCAACCGCTCGAAACCCGGTGTGCTGTCGTAGCCCGCGCCGACACTGACGTCGGACGCCGCGCCTTCGAAGATCGTCACGGCCTCGGACAGCGGCTGTCCGCGGTGCCACCGCTTGACGATCCGCGGGTACCCCGACTCGGTCATGGCGCCGGGCCCGAAATCGGTGCCCACCAATACCGTGTCGGCTGTCTCCCAGGAGACGCTGGACTTGGCTTCCGGCAGGTTGAATCCGTCGTCGACGAATTGCCTTGCCTCCATGTCGAACTCGCGGACCACCGAGGCGTCGGCCCCACCGCGGGACAGCGCGATCAGGGCGAGGTTCAGGCCGGGCTCGATGACATCGGCACCGGCCCACACCCAGTTCTCGTCTTCGTCGGCCGCGAGCTTGTCGAGGTCGATCAGCACGTCCCACTCGGGGGCGTCGGTGCGGTAGCTGTCGAGCGTGGTGCGCCGCCACAGCCCACGGGGGTTCTCGGCGTCGCGCCAGTAGTTGTAGAGCAGCTCGCCGCGCCGCCGGACGTACGGGATGCGGGCATCGGTGTCCATCACCTCGAGGGCGTCGGCGCGCATCTGCTCGAACCGCTCGCCGCCGAACTCGGCGATCGTCGGGTCGTTGTGCTCGCGCACCCAGTTCAGCGCGTCGTCGCCGGTGATGTCCTCGAGCCACAGGTAGGGATCGGCTTCTGGGGCGAGCGGAGCGACGGGATCGGCATCGGCGGGGCCGAGGGAATCAGAAGTCACCCGGACATTCTTACCCTCCGGCGTAGGGTGGCTGCATGCCATCACGGGCACTGATCACCGCCGATGCCGCCGAACTGCTGCGCAGTCTGCAGAACCAGCACGGGCCGTTGATGTTTCATCAGTCCGGCGGATGCTGCGACGGGTCGTCGCCGATGTGTTATCCCGACGGCGATTTCATCGTGGGGGACCGGGACGTGCTGCTTGCGGTGCTCGACGTCGGAGCCGACGGCGTACCGGTGTGGATATCGGGCCCGCAGTTCGAGGCCTGGCAGCACACGCAACTGATCATCGACGTGGTCGCGGGCCGGGGCAGCGGGTTCAGCCTGGAGGCGCCCGAAGGTAAACGCTTCCTGTCGCGCGGGCGGGTGTTCGCCGAGGCGGAGAACGCCGAGCTCGCGGCCCAGCCGCCCATCGTCGGCGCCCAGTACGCGCAGGGCGCGCGGCCCGTCCGGGACGGCACGCTGATCGTCGACCGCGCCGAGGAGGCGTGCCCGCTGCCGGGAACGTAGCCGGTTGAATCGGTCTCCCGCCTGCCAAGCACCGCTCGCCTATAAGGTGTGCATGTGACTCACTATGACGTCGTCGTTCTCGGAGCCGGTCCCGGCGGATATGTCGCCGCCATTCGCGCAGCCCAGCTGGGGCTGACCACCGCCATCGTCGAACCGAAGTACTGGGGCGGCGTCTGTCTCAACGTGGGATGTATCCCGTCCAAGGCCCTGCTGCGCAACGCGGAGCTGGCGCACATCTTCAACAAGGAAGCCAAGACCTTCGGCATCAGTGGCGAGGCCAGCTTCGACTTCGGTGCCGCGTTCGACCGCAGCCGCAAGGTCGCCGAGGGCCGCGTCGCGGGCGTGCACTTCCTGATGAAGAAGAACAAGATCACCGAGGTTCACGGCTACGGCACCTTCACCGGACCCAAGTCGATGTCGGTCAAGCTCAACGAGGGTGGCACCGAGGAGCTCACCTTCGACAACGCGATCATCGCGACCGGTTCGTCGGTGCGGCTGGTGCCCGGCACCTCGCTGAGCGAGAACGTCGTCACCTACGAGAAGCAGATCATGACGCGGGAGCTGCCCGGCTCGATCATCATCGCCGGCGCGGGCGCCATCGGCATGGAGTTCGCGTACGTGCTGAAGAACTACGGCGTCGATGTGACGATCGTCGAGTTCCTGCCGCGCGCGCTGCCCAACGAAGACGCCGAGGTCTCCAAGGAGATCGAGAAGCAGTACAAGAAGCTCGGCGTCAAGATCCTCACCGGCACCAAGGTCGAGTCGATCACCGACAATGGCTCGGACGTGACCGTCGTGGTGAGCAAGGACGGCGGCACCCAGGAGCTCAAGGGCGACAAGGTGTTGCAGGCCATCGGTTTCGGCCCCAACGTCGACGGCTACGGCCTCGAGACGACGGGCGTCGCGCTCACCGACCGCGGCGCCATCGCGATCGACGACTACATGCACACCAACGTCCCGCACATCTACGCGATCGGTGATGTGACAGCCAAGCTGATGCTGGCGCACGTGGCCGAGGCGATGGGCGTGGTGGCCGCCGAGACCATCGCCGGCGCTGAGACCATGGCGTTCGGTGACTACCGCATGATGCCGCGCGCCACGTTCTGCCAGCCGCAGGTCGCGAGCTTCGGTCTCACCGAGGAGCAGGCCAAGGCCGAGGGCTACGACGTCAAGGTCGCCAAGTTCCCGTTCACCGCGAACGGCAAGGCGCATGGCCTGGCCGACCCGACCGGCTTCGTGAAGCTGATCGCCGATGCCAAGTACGGCGAGCTGATCGGCGGGCACCTGATCGGGCCTGATGTGTCCGAGCTGCTGCCCGAGCTGACGCTGGCCCAGAAGTGGGATCTGACCGTCAACGAGCTGGCCCGCAACGTGCACACCCACCCGACGCTGTCGGAGGCGCTGCAGGAGGCCATCCACGGCCTGGCCGGCCACATGATCAACTTCTGAGTCGGTCTTGCGCGCGAATGTTGTTGCCGCGATAGGCGGTTTGGTCGTCGGCCACATGTTGTGGCTGGTGGCCATCTCACTCGCGATGGACACCACCAGGATCAGCTTCTGGGTGCTGGTGATGTCCGGCCTGGTCTTCGTGGTGGCCGGTGCCGCCGTGTTCTTCGCTCGAAAGTTTCAGGAGCGCAAGGCTTTTGCGAAGTCCGCGTTCCTGTGGTGCCTGCCCGTCGCGCCGGTTTTGATGACGCTGGCGGTACTCGGAGTCACCTACCTGTAGCCGAGCGGTCAGTCCGGGAAGTCGAGCGGAATGCGCAGGGTGGCGATGGTCGCCGCGAGCCCGTCGTATTGCGCTGCCAGCAGGCAGAATTCGATGAGCTGCTTGCGGTCCAGGTATGACGCCAGCGATTTCCACGTCTGATCGGACACCGACCGGGTGATGACGAACTCGTCGGTGGCGGTGATCAGGACGCGCTGCCGGTCGGTCAGGCCCTCGGCGTCCGGGCCTTCGAAAATCCGGGCTTGCGTCTCGGCGTCGACGCCGCGGCTGCGGGCCAGACGACGGTGCTGCTGCAGCTCGTACTCGCTGCCGCGCAGATGCCCGACGCGCAGGATCACCAACTCGGCATCCTTGAGCCCCAGCTTGCTGCGGCCCAGCAGCATGCCGGAGTAGGGGAGGAACGTCAGGAACAGCAGATGATGCTGGCCGAGGACGTTGAAGAGCGCGAACCTCGGGGCCCGGATGGTCTTGGCGCCGATCTTGGCGATGACCCAGTTGAGCGGGCCCAGTTCACGGAAGCCGCCGGGTTCGATGCGGGCCGGCTCGATGCTGTTCACAATTCCCGAGTCTGGCACAGGCGGGGCGGTCGTAGGGTCGAGCAATGGGGTGGAAACGGGTGGGGGCCGTGATTTTCACGGCTGCGTTGATGGTGGTCAGTTGTAGTGACCGTGTTATAGATGTGGCGATATCGCGAGCCGCTGACCACCCGCTGCTGCGTTATCTGCCGACGTTGGCCGACGTGCCAGGAATGGTCGAGGTCGGCTACGAGGTGCCACGCAATGACGAATTTTCCGCACAGCGGCGAACCGAGTGCTCGCGGTATCCAGAACCGGGTGACCCAGACGGGCCGCAACTCACCGCGCGCTACTGGGACCGCCTTGATCGCGACGGCCGCTTGATCAACGTTGACCTGTGGCGAACCCGCCCCGGCGAGAACGTCGTCGACGAGATGGCGACTTGGGGGACCCGCTGCGCGACCTACCGCGACGTCTACGGCACCTGGGCTGTCCAGACATTCCGCAATATCCCCGGAATGCCCACCGACGCAATCCAATTCGACACCACCCAGACCACGGGTGACAAGTATTGGAGGCCATCCAACGACGGCCCCGACAGCCGAACTGTCGTCGTGGCCCGAGACGGAGTCGTGCTGCGGGTGAGGTTCATTTCCCGGGGTCCTCTGGGAGCGACGGTCCACGACATAGCCCAATTGGTCAACGGCTTCGTCCAGCGTGCTGCCGAGCAAGCCTCTGACACAATCCAGACGTCCAGCATCGCGTCGCGGCCCGCGGCGCAGCTGTCGGCACTGGTCATGACACCACCGGACAAGAGCGGCAGCCGAGTGGTGCGACTGTCAGCGCAGCCGCGGAGCGACGCGCCTGCGGACTGCTCCGCCGACCCACTGTCGTCGCACCGACCGGGTGCCGATCCATTGGTCGACGCGCTCGACGTCGTGACGGTCTTGCGCGAGCACGACGGGTTCGACGGCATCACGGCGGTGAACGACTGGGTCAAGCGTTGCAGCGCACAGCCGTTCGCGCCCGAGGTCTGCGCTGACAAGGCGAATGAAGCCCACCTCGAAACCACGCCGCCGGTGCGGATCGAGGGTGAGGTGGTCACTGGTTACCAGGGGGTTGTGCTCGGGGAGAGCTATGTGAAGACCACGAAGTACTGCCAGCCGGATTCTGTGGTGGCCCAGATGGTCCGGGTGCGCGGAGTCTTGTTGCGGGCAGCGCCCTTGGTGGTGCAACGCGCCGAAGGCGAGGACCAACATCGAGCGCGCCAGCGCGCGATCGATGATCAGCGCAAAGAGCTGGCCTACGTCATCCACCGGGTGCAGCGGGCGCAGTGACGTAGCCAAGTCGCAAATTGGTCGCAAATTGCTGGTAGCGGCGTCTGACGACCTATCGTCTATGGCGTGTTCACTGAGCATTCACCCTTTCTTAAGGAGGGTGTACCGCCCCGGACGAAGGTCGCGATCGGCATTGCGCTGGTCGCGACGTTCATGTGCGCGCTGCAGGTCACGGCCATGCTGTGCGGTTTCCGGGGCCCGCTCGAGCGCCTGATCAGTGCCTACGTCGGAACCCCGGCTGGGTTCACGGTGCCCTGGGCTGCGTTGGTGGTGGCCCTGGTCGCAGTGCCGCGCGAATACCGGTTGCCGATCGCGGGCACCGCGCTAGGGCTCGACGTGCTCTTTGTCGTCGGCCGGGAGTACGTCGGTCTTCCTGCTGCGATGGGCAGCGGTGCGCTGGTCGTGCTCACCGGGCTGGGCGTATCCGCATTGACGCGGTGGACCGGCTCGCAGCGCGACACCGCGCTGAAAGGCGTCGCCACCGGTCTGCTGCTCGTGCTCGCCACCAAAGCCGGTGACGCCTGGCTGACCATCACGTCGCTGACGCGCCCCACCGTGCTCGATGAGTTCGCAGTGCGGGCCGACGTCGCCCTCGGGCAGCCGTCCTGGGTGCTGGGGCAGTTGGTCCAGCACCATTCGGTGCTCTACTTCCTGCTGCACTGGGTGTATCTCGAACTGTCGGCCGCCGCGACCGTGGTGGCCATCTATCAGCTACGGAACGTGACCACGGGTGGACGGTGGCCCCGGCACTTCGTCGTCAGGACCTTCCTCGTGCTCGGTCTGATCGGCCCGCTGATCTATCTGATGTTCCCGTTGGTGGGGCCCACCTACGCGTTCGGCTCGGCCGGTGGCGGATTCCAGGTCGGCGACTTCTGGCCGGCGCTGCTGCCGCCGGTCGACGGCACCGCTGTGCCCATCGCGTTCGACACGTCGACCCCGCGTAACTGCATGCCGTCACTGCACACGGCGTGGGCGCTGGCTGTGTTCATCCATTCCCGGTCGGGACCGCGGTGGTTGCGCATCGGCGGCACGTGCTGGCTGGTGGGCACCCTGGCCGCGACCCTGGGCTTCGGCTTCCACTACGGCGTCGACCTCGTGGTCGGTGCGGCGTTGTGCCTGACGGTCGAATCGGCGCTGCGGGAACCGGTCCGGCCAACTGCGCATGCCCGACTACGGCTGATCGCCGGTGGCGTGTCCATCATCGTCGGTCTGATGCTGTGCGTCCGCTACCTGTCGGACTGGATGGCGGCGTACCCGATCATGTTCGGGCTGCTCATCATTTGCGCGTTCGCGACGCTGGTCTATGGCTTCTACGGCACGTTCTTCTCGCGTCCGGGCGCCTCTGCGCCGGCGATCGAGCGTTTGACTGGCGAGGAGTCAGAAAGTCCGACTGTCTGAGTCGTCGTCACACGTGGGGCAGCCACGTAGTGCCCTTGGTGGACATGACGAATCCGCGTCCCTGAGAATCCTTGCACGCGGTGGTGCGCTTGTCGTCGACGCCGCAGGTCACGCCGTTGACCGTGAGAGTGTGCAAAGGCGGCAGGGTTTTCAGGGCCGGCGTGCGGGCGATGGGCGCGTTGGTGGTGTCCAGAGCCGAGTTGGTGGCAATGGAATTCACCCCCGCGGCAGCGGGCGGTACGCCGGGGAAGTTGTTGCCCGTGCAGCCCGCTGCGGCGGGAACGCTGAAGGCGCAGGTGATTCCGTCGGGCGTCAAGAAGACGACCTGCGTCGCACGGTGTCCGGGTGTCGACGCGTCGACCTGGAAGCCGGCCACATCGACCGGGGTGTAGTTGGCCAGATCCGGGAATCGCATTGTGTCAGTACTGGATTCGGGTCGACAGCAGGCGAACGCGACGAGCACAAACGTAGCCGGTGCCACGCGCCTGATCATGGCGTGCCGACCGCATTGACGATCACTTGCTGTGAATCGTAGGGCGCCCCGAGCGGTTCGCCTGCGGCATCGCATCCGGTGTTCCATTGGCTGACGACAAGGTTGAGGTTGGCCAGTGTCGACCCTGGGACGACGTAGCCGCCGTAGGGCTGAAAGATGAAGTTGGGTGCCGCCGGGGTGTGTTGTTGTGCCGCAACGATCACCGGCACCGATCCCGCGAACAGCCGTGTCGGGTCGGTGCTCACCCGGACCTCGACTTGCCAGACGTTCTGGCTGCTGTTGAACGCCGCCAGCACGACCTGCCCGCCGACCTCACGCAAGCTGAGCTCACCGAAGGTCTGCTGCCCACTGAGGACGCGGGGCTCGTCTTCCTTTGTGCCCCAATCAGTTCCGGTCCATGGCTGCCAGGAATCCCGGTCCGTGACCGTTGCCGGTGACACCCGGTACAGCGTGACGCCCCGGCTGCGATCGAAGCAATTGCCGACGATGTACACCATGCCGTCACCGGCGAGATAGCCACTGACCTGAGACGGCGCGGCATCGCCCGGTCGCCATGAACCGGGCACGGCCGGCCAGCCGGCCGCTGGATCGTCGTTGACCTCGATCAGCCACGAACCCGCGGTCGGAATCAGGGCGGAGGTACCGGCGACCAGCATGTAGGTCGTGTCGTCGACCACGATGGCGCCGCCGGGCAGGGTGCTGGTATCGGCATCGAGTTTCAGTGCTTCGGCGGGCGGCGGGAACAGGATGTTCGGCGCGCCAGGGCCTCCGGTTCGGTTGAAGGGACTGCCGTAGATCGCGCGGCCGTCGTCGTCCCAACCCGCAATCGGCACGGCGACCGAGCGGTAGTGGTCGCAGTCGGGGCCACCGACCCGGTCGCCCCTGAACGAGTCGCCGAACACCGACACCAACCGGCCATTGGGCAGTGCGATGATCTCGCCGAGGTCTGCCGCGCCGATCCCGGGAATCCCGCGGCGCGCTCCGGTGCCGGCGATCGGGCCGAGGTTCCTGACCGCGCCCGGTGCCACATCGGCGCCGTGGCCGGGCCGGGTACCCGACAGTGCGGTGGCTACGGGGTAGAGCGTCGAAGGCAGTCCGTGCCCAACCCGGGCTGGTGCCTTTGCTCGACGTCGGAACAGGCGCTGGACGCGGCGGCTCAGGCAGTTCCCCATGGCGTCATGTTAGGTGCGAACCGACCGACTATCCCCGCTTCACCACATACGGCGTCACGGTGCTGCGGTGTTCGTCGAGGTCCAGTGCCCGGCCCAGCGCGGGGAAGGCCCGCTGCGGGCAGTTGTCCCGCTCGCACACCCGGCACCCCGAGCCGATGGGCGTCGCGGCCCCGCCGGACAGGTCCAGCCCCTCGGAGTAGACGAGCCGATTGGCATGGCGCAGTTCGCAACCCAGCCCGATGGCGAAGGTCTTGCCGGGCTGGCCGTACCGCGCGGCCCGTCGTTCCACGGTGCGCGCCACCCACATGTAGTTGCGGCCGTCGGGCATCTGGGCGATCTGCACCAGCATCTTGCCGGGGTTCGCGAACGTCTCGTAGACGTTCCAGAGCGGGCAGGTGCCGCCCGACGAGGAGAAGTGAAAGCCGGTGGCGGACTGGCGTTTCGACATGTTCCCGGCCCGGTCGACCCGGACGAACGACAGCGGCACCCCGCGCATCGACGGTCGCTGCAGTGTCGATAGTCGGTGCGCGATGGTCTCGTAGCTCACCGAGTGGTAGGCCGACAGCCGCTCGACGTCGTAGCGGAATTCCTCTGCGACAGCGTGGAATTGACCGTAGGGCAGCACCGCGGCGGCGGCGAAGTAGTTGGCCAGCCCCATGCGGGCCAGCTTCACCGACTCCTCGCTGGTGAAATTGCCTTCGGCCACCAGGCTTTCCAGCAGGTCGCCGAATTCCAGGTAGGCCAGCTCGGCGGCCAGCTTGAACACATACTGTCCCGACGACAGGTGGCCACCGATCTCCAGCGTCCTGGTCTCCGGGTCGTAGCGGTGCAGCACGTTGTCACCGAGTTCGAGTCGCTGCACGATGCGCACGTGGTGCACGCGGCTCAGTCGCTCGGCCAGCTCGCGCGACAGTTCGGACCGGCGCATGTGCATGCGGAGGATGAATTCCTCGGCCGCGGTGTCGAGTTCGTGCAGGTAGTTCTGCCGCGTGTAGAAGTAGTCGCGGACCTCTTCGTGCGGCATGGTGATGGCGCCGCTGCCGCTGCCGTCGGAGAACCGGTCCTCGGTGGCGGCGGCCAGCTGTGCGGTGGACAACCGGTAGCGGCGGTGCAGATCGACCATGGCGCGGGCCATCGTCGGGTGGGTGCTGACCAGGTCGGCGATCTCGGGGATGTCGACGTCGACGCCCAGATCCCGATCCATCAGCGCTTCGCGTAGTTCGGCGACCAGCCGGGTGTCGTCCTGGGAGGCGAAGAACGTCGCGTCGACGCCGAACACCTCGGTGATCCGGAGCAGCACGGCGACGCTCAGCGGCCGTACGTCGTGCTCGATCTGGTTGAGATAGCTGGGCGAGATGTCGAGCATCTGCGCCAGCGCGGCCTGGCTGAAGCCGCGTTCGCCGCGGAGCTGACGCACCCGGGAGCCAACGAAGGTCTTCGCCACGAATACAGCCTAACAATGATGTGAATACCGCCTTCGCAGAATTGGCAAATTGGCGCTGTGGCAGGATCGGGCCCGCGGGTGAGTTGGGCGATCCAGCCGAGTGGACCCGCCGGGAAAGGGACACCATGACCACCGCGGAGACCGCCGAAAAGACCGTCGAAAAGGCCACTGCCACACTGGCAACGGGGCTGGCCAAGGTCCTGATGCCGGTCCCTGAAGGTCACCCCGACGTGTTCGACACCAGCTGGCCGCTCCGGATGGCCGACGTCGATCGGGACGGCCGACTGCGGTTCGACGGCGCCTGCCGGCACATCCAGGACATCGGCCAGGACCAGCTGCGCCAGATGGGCTACGAAGACGTCCACCCCGCCTGGGTCGTCCGGCGCACCATGGTGGATTTGATCCGCCCCATCGAGCGGGGCGACATCCTGCGACTGCGGCGCTGGTGTTCGGGCACCTCGAACCGGTGGTGTGAGATGCGGGTGCGCATCGACGGCCGCAAGGGCGGGCTGATGGAATCCGAGGCGTTCTGGATCAACATGAACCTCGAGACGCAGGGGCCGGCGCGGATCTCGGACGACTTCCTGGCCGGTCTGAAGCGGACCGCCACCACCGATCGGCTGCGGTGGAAGGGCTACCTCAAGGCCGGCGGCCGTGACGATGCCACCCGGATCGTGGACTACCCGGTCCGCGTCAGCGACATCGACCTGTTCGACCACATGAACAACTCCGTCTACTGGTCGGTGGTCGAGGACCACCTGCAGACCTATCGCCCCGAGCTGCTGGAGGCACCGCTGCGGGTCACCATCGAGCACGACGCCGCGGTGGCCCTGGGGGAGCGGTTGGAGATCATCACGCACGAGTACCCGGCCGGATCGACGGACAAATTCGGTCCCGAGCTGTGTGACCGCGGTGTTACAACGCTCACATATGTCGTCGGTGACGAGGTCAAAGCGGTCGCCTGCCTGTTCGCGCTCTGAGTGCGCCGATTTAACAGTACGAGCGTACTGACCAGCGCATATCGGTTACCGTCCGGTAGCTTCTGAACCGGTCAAGCACCTCAGCAACTTCGCAATCTTCGCAACTTCGCTACAAGTGTTGGCGAAAGTTGGCACTTGTAACCGCTGGACCTGCGGGTATGTGCTGTGTCATCGTCGTTAACAGCACACAAGCGAAGTCGCCGAAGCGTTAACAATCAGCTTGAATTTTGGCGCCCACGGCGACGCGGCCTCACGAAGGAGCACAATGTCCAACGTCGGAAAGCCACGTACCGCCGCTGAGATTCAGCAGGACTGGGACACCAACCCCCGCTGGAAGGGCATCACCCGCGACTACACCGCAGCTCAGGTTGAGGAGCTGCAGGGCAGCGTCGTCGAGGAGAACACCCTTGCGCGTCGTGGCGCCGAGATCCTGTGGGACGGCGTCACCAAGGGTGACGGCTCCTACATCAACGCGCTGGGCGCCCTGACCGGCAACATGGCCGTTCAGCAGGTCCGCGCCGGCCTGAAGGCCATCTACCTGTCGGGTTGGCAGGTCGCCGGTGACGCGAACCTCTCCGGCCACACCTACCCGGACCAGAGCCTGTACCCGGCCAACTCGGTGCCGGCCGTCGTTCGCCGCATCAACAACGCGCTGCTGCGCGCCGACGAGATCGCCCGCGTCGAGGGTGACAAGAGCGTCGACAACTGGCTGGTGCCGATCGTCGCCGACGGTGAAGCCGGCTTCGGTGGTGCCCTGAACGTCTACGAACTGCAGAAGGCCATGATCGCCGCGGGTGCCGCCGGTACCCACTGGGAGGACCAGCTGGCGTCGGAGAAGAAGTGTGGCCACCTCGGTGGCAAGGTGCTGATCCCGACCCAGCAGCACATCCGCACCCTGACCTCGGCCCGCCTGGCCGCCGACGTCGCGGGCACCCCGACCGTCGTCATCGCCCGGACCGACGCCGAGGCCGCCACCCTGATCACCTCGGACGTGGACGACCGCGACAAGCCGTTCGTCACCGGTGAGCGCACCGCTGAGGGCTTCTACAACATCCAGAAGGGCATCGAGCCCTGCATCGCGCGTGCCAAGGCCTACGCCCCGTACGCCGACATGATCTGGATGGAGACCGGCGTGCCGGACCTCGAGGTCGCCCGCAAGTTCGCCGAGGCCGTCAAGGCTGACTTCCCGGACCAGCTGCTGTCCTACAACTGCAGCCCGTCGTTCAACTGGAAGCAGGCGCTGGACGACTCGACCATCGCCAAGTTCCAGAAGGAACTGGGTGCCATGGGCTTCACGTTCCAGTTCATCACCCTGGCCGGCTTCCACGCCCTGAACTACTCCATGTTCGACCTGGCCTACGGCTACGCCCGCGAGGGCATGACCGCCTACGTCGACCTGCAGGAGCGCGAGTTCGCGGCCGAGGAGCGCGGCTACACCGCCACCAAGCACCAGCGTGAGGTCGGCGCCGGCTACTTCGACAAGATCGCCACCACCGTGGACCCGAACACCTCGACCGCAGCTCTGAAGGGCTCGACCGAAGAGGGCCAGTTCCACTGAGCTTGCGAAGTGGAACCGAGGGCTTGAGTCACTGAGCCGTTTGGTTTTGATATGGCAGGCCCCGCTCAGGATCTGGGCGGGGCCTGTCGCATATCTTCAGAAGTAATCACGAGGAGAGGACAGCGGTGAGCAACGCAATCGAACGAGTCGGGGTCATCGGGGCCGGGCAGATGGGCGGCGGTATCGCCGAGGTCTGCATCAAGGCAGGCGCACAGGTCCTGGCGTTCGAGCCGACCGAGGCGCTGACCACCGCCGGCCGGGAGCGGATCACCAAGTCGCTGGACAACGCAGTCAAGAAGGGCAAGCTGTCCGAGGCCGACCGCGACGCCGCGCTGGGTCGGCTGAGCTTCACGAACGACCTGGCTGACATGGCCGACCGCCAGCTCGTCATCGAGGCCATCGTCGAAGACGTCAACGTCAAGGCGAAGGTTTTTTCTCAGCTTGACGAGATCATCACCGACCCCGAGGCCGTGCTGGCGTCGAACACGTCGTCCATCCCGATCATGCGCATCGCCGCCGCGACCAAGAACCCGAGCCGCGTGCTCGGTCTGCACTTCTTCAACCCGGTGCCGGTGCTGCCGCTGGTCGAGCTCATCTCCTCGGTGACGACCGCCCCCGAAGCCGCCGCGCGCGTCGAGACCTTCGCGGGTGAGGTGCTGGGCAAGAAGGTCGTTCGGGCGGCGGATCGCTCGGGCTTCGTTGTCAACTTCCTGCTGGTTCCCTACCTGCTGGCAGCCATCCGGATGGCCGAGTCGGGCTTCGCCACCGTCGAGGACATCGACACCGCGGTCGTCGCCGGGTTGTCGCATCCGATGGGCCCGCTGAAGCTTGCCGACCTGGTGGGCCTGGACACCATGAAGCTGATCGCCGACTCCATGTACGACGAGTACAAAGAGCCGCTGTACGCGGCCCCGCCGTTGCTGCTGCGCATGGTCGAGGCCGGGCAGCTCGGCAAGAAGTCTGGCAAAGGCTTCTACACCTATTGACAGACGCCGGGTTGGAGCCTGGCAGTAATTTTCGTTAACCTTGCGTGCGGGTCGTTTTTCGCTGGGCCCGTTAGGGCATGCGCACGCACGGATATGTCATCCGGCCGCACCAGGCCGTGGCGCCTCCCGCGACAGCGAACGTAACCGCAAAGGATAGATACCGATATGTCACAAGCCGATATCGATTTGACCCCCCATTACGAGGAGTCGCAGTCGATCTACGACATCTCGAACGAGTTCTTCGCACTGTGGCTCGGCCCGACGATGGGCTACACCTGCGGCTACTACGAGCGCGAGGACATGACGCTCGAGGAGTCGCAGAACGCCAAGTTCGACCTGGCGCTGGGCAAGCTGGACCTGAAGCCGGGCATGACCCTCCTCGACATCGGCTGTGGCTGGGGCGGCTGCCTCGAGCGCGCCATCACCCAGTTCGACGTCAACGTCATCGGCATCACCCTGAGCAAGGAACAGTCGGAGTGGGCCCGCGAGCGGCTGGCAAAGATCGACACCAACCGCAGCGTCGAGATCCGGATGCAGGGCTGGGAAGAGTTCGACGAGCCCGTCGACCGCATCGTCTCGATCGGCGCTTTCGAGGCCTTCAAGCAGGAGCGCTACCCGATCTTCTTCGAGCGGGCGTACAACATCCTGCCGGAGAACGGCGGCCGGATGCTGCTGCACACCATCCTGGCGCATACCCAGCAGTTCTTCCGTGAGAACGGCATCAAGCTGACCATCAGCGACCTGAAGTTCATGAAGTTCATCGGCGACGTGATCTTCCCCGGCGGGCAGCTGCCGGCAGTCGAGGACATCGAGGTGCTCGCCGCGAACTCGGGCTTCACCCTGGAGCGCACCCACCTGCTGCGTCCGCACTACGCGCGCACGCTGGACATGTGGGCCGCCAACCTCGCCGCCAACAAGGACGAGGCCATCGCCATGCAGGGCCAGGAGATCTACGACCGGTACATGAAGTATCTGACCGGTTGCGCCGACTTCTTCCGTCGCGGCATCACCAACATCGGCCAGTTCACACTGGTCAAGTAGCTTTGTCAGCTTTCCTTGACGGTCAAGGAAAGCTGACGGCTTCAGATCGGACTTGGCAGGAGGTGCGCGCCACGCCGCGCACGCCACGCCGGGCGTCAGTGCTACGCCCTACGCCTCCGCCAGTCGCTTCTTCTCTGCCTCGACGTCGAAATCGGCTGGGGGCCAAGATAGTTCGAGCTGTTCGAGCGCTTCGATCAGCAGCTCGGTGATAGCCAGCCGGGAGTACCACTTGCGGTTGCACGGCACGACGTGCCACGGCGCATGCGCGGTGGAGGTGCGGTCCAGCACGGCCTGATACGCCTCTTGGTACTTCGGCCACAGCAGGCGCTCATCGATATCGGCGGGGTTGTACTTCCAGTACTTGTCCGGCCGGTCGAGCCGCTCCTCGAGGCGCTTCTTCTGCTCGTCGAGCGAGACGAACATCGCGACTTTGATGATCCTCGTCCCGGCGTCGGTCAGCTCGCGCTCGAAGGCGTTGATCTCGTCGTACCGGCCTTCCCATACCGACGGCGGCACCAGGTCGTGCACCCGCACGATCAGCACGTCCTCGTAGTGTGACCGGTCGAAGACACCGATGTGCCCGGCCGGCGGCACCGCCTTCTGGATGCGCCAAAGGTAGTGATGTGACAGCTCTTCAGGGGTGGGCTTGCCGAAGGCGGAGTACCAGATCCCTTGCGGATTACCGGCTCCCACAACATGTTTGACGATTCCGCCTTTGCCTGCGGTGTCCATGCCCTGCAGGACCAGCAGCACGGACCGGCGGTCCCCGGAGCGGCTGTTCGCGTACAGCCGCTCCTGCAGCTCGGCGAACCGCTCGTTGCGTTCGGTCTGCAGATCGGGGGCGTCGGCCTTGCTGCCGCGGAACCCGGGGGTGGCGTCCGGATCGATGTCGGCCACCCGGTGACCGGGTTTGAACTCAAGGTGCTTGTGCGGCTCGTGGGTCCACAGCGACGGCAGATCGGAGGTCACGCCGCTCAGTGAATCAGATGCGGCGGGATCGTCGGGGACGGATGCGGTTGCGCGTTGAATTCCTGCAATGACCCGCCGACTTCGACGGCGCCCCGCAGCGCGCCCCAGGACAGCAAGGTCAGGTAGTCGATGAGTTGTTCAGCGGTCATCCGGCGATTGGACATCCACGAGTGGGTGGCCAGCTGCACGCCGCCGACGGTGTGGAACGCGAAGGCGTCGACGCCGCCGGTGTCCATCCCGGCGTGCGCCATGCGTCGGCGCAGCACGACGGCGAGCATCCGCGCGATGATCTGTTCCGAGTCGGCGATGGCTTTGCTCTTGCTCGCCGAGCTGTTGGCGAACACGAACGGATAGATCTCGGGCTCCGCGGCGACGGTGTCGACGTACACGCGGATGATCTCCCGGGTGAGTTCGAAGCCGTCGAGGTTCGACGACAGCGCCGACGCCATGTTGGGGATCAGCGTGGTTTGTGCGAAGCGCATCATCACCGCGGTGGTCAGGTCGTTCTTGTCGACGAAGTAGCGGTACAGCACGGTCTTCGACACGCCGATCTCGGCCGCGATCTCGTCCATGCTGACGTTGCTGCCGCGGCGCCGGACGGCTTCGAGTGTGCCGTCGACCAGTTCATTGCGGCGATCGACCTTGTGTTGATGCCAGCGTCGTTTGCGCCCGTCGGCTTTTGCCGACGAGGGTGCGTTTTGCTGTGCCACGGTCGCAGTACGTCCATTCCGCTAGATCAGCTTGATAATACGGGGCGCCTGTTGCGGGCATGCAGGATGATGGAAGCGTGGCACACCGACCCAGGCCGGGACCTGGACCCCATCCAAGGCACGAGGCATCCCTCGAACCGCACGTCAGCCTCGCGGAGTCGTTTGCCGGCGCCGACCGGACGGCCGACGAAGAGCGGCGCCGTAACCTGCGCCGGATGAAAGCGGTCGCGCTGAGCTTCCTGCTGGGTGCGACGGTGTTGTTTGCCGTGTGTACATGGTTACAGGCCCGGGGCGGCGCGTACAGCTGGACCGGTCCATGGGTGGGATATGTCCGGGCCGGTGCCGAGGCGGGCATGGTCGGTGCGCTGGCCGACTGGTTCGCCGTGACGGCGCTGTTCCGTCATCCGCTGGGCATCCCCATCCCGCACACCGCGATCATTCCGCGCAAGAAAGACCAGCTCGGCGAGGGGCTGGGCACCTTCGTGCGCGAGAACTTCATGTCGCAGGAAGTGGTCGAGACGAAGCTGCGCGACGCCCAGGTGGCCAGCCGGCTGGGCAAGTGGCTGTCGGAACCGGTGCATGCGGCACGGGTGGCCGCCGAGGCGTCGACGGTGCTGCGGGTGCTGGTGGAGCTACTGCGCGACGAAGACGTGCAGCACGTGCTGGACCGGATGATCGTCAAGCGGATCGCGGAGCCGCAGTGGGGCCCGCCGATCGGCCGGGTGCTGGAGAGCCTGCTCGCCGAGCGACGGCAGGAGGCGCTGCTGCAGCTGTTGGCCGACCGCGCGTTCCAGTGGTCACTCAATGCCGGCGAGATCATCGAGCGCGTCATCGAGCGGGATTCGCCGACGTGGTCGCCGCGCTGGGTCGACCACCTGGTGGGCGACCGCATCCACCGCGAGCTGATGGATTTCACCGACAAGGTGCGGCGCAATCCCGAGCACGAGCTGCGGATGTCGGCCACGAAGTTCCTCTTCGACTTCGCCGACGATCTGCAGAACGACGAGGACACGATCGCCCGGGCCGAACGGATCAAGGAACAGATCCTGGCGCGCGACGAGGTGGCGCGGGCGGCAGAGACGGCGTGGAGCACCGCCAAGCGCATCATCCTCGAATCGGTGGACGATCCATCGTCAGTTTTGCGCACCCGGATTGCAGATTCGGTGGTGCGGATCGGGGAGTCTCTGCGGGACGACGCGGAGCTGCGGGACAAAGTTGACGACTGGCTCGTCAGGGGCGCAAAACACCTTGTTGCGCAATATGGGACGGAGATCACAGCGATCATCACGGAGACCATCGAGCGTTGGGACGCCGACGAGGCGAGCCGGCGGATCGAGCTCCATGTGGGCCGTGACCTGCAGTTCATTCGGATCAACGGCACGGTCGTCGGATCGTTGGCCGGGCTGGTCATATACACGATCGCAGAGCTTTTCCTCTGATCGTGCTAGCGAGCGCTTGCAAGCGCTTGCAATAGTTAGCACCCTCTTTTACCGTTGTTTTCGTACAGATCGCCCACCAAAAGCGGTCGATGAAGACAGGGGAACGACATGGCGCAGGATGCAGACATCGCCGCCGTCATGTCGAATGCAGCTCAGGACATCGGCAGCTTCATCCGCACCCAGCGCGAGGCTGCGCAGGTCTCGGTCCGCCAGCTCGCTGAGAAGGCGGGCGTCAGCAACCCCTACCTGAGCCAGATCGAGCGTGGCCTGCGCAAGCCGTCGGCCGATGTGCTGAACCAGATCGCCAAGGCGCTCAGGGTTTCGGCCGAGGTGCTCTACGTACGGGCCGGAATCCTGGAGCCCAGTGCCGCCGGCGAGGTGCGTGACGCCATCATCGCCGACCTCTCGATCACCGAGCGGCAGAAGCAGGTGCTGCTCGATATCTACACATCCTTCCGGCAGCAGAACGATGCCGAATCCAAACCGCTTCCTGATCAGCCTGAATTGGAAGCCGCCAGTGAGGAGCAGACAACGACGACTGAGACTCACCAAGTAGCGAACTGACCAACGCAGTACCCGAGAAAGGAAACAACGAACATGGCAGAGAACAAAGAGACCGCCCAGCCCACCATCGAGGACCTCAAGGCCCCCCTGTTCGCCGCCGTCGGCGCTGCGGACCTGGCGCTGGCCACCGTCAACGAAATCGTCGCGAGCCTGCGTGAGCGTGCCGAAGAGGCCCGCACCGATGCCAACGCGCGCGTCGAAGAGGGCCGTGCCCGCCTGACCAAGCTGCAGGAAGAACTGCCGGGCCAGGTTGAGGAGCTGCGCGAGAAGTTCAGCACCGAAGAGCTGCGCAAGGCCGCCGAGACCTACGCCGAGAACGCTCAGAACACCTACAACAAGCTGGTCGAGCGCGGCGAGGCCGCCCTGGAGCGCCTGCGCGCCCAGTCGTCCATCGAGAGCGTTCGTGAGCGCGTCGAGGACGTCCGCGAGCGTGTCGAGGACGTGCGCGAGCAGGTCACCGAGCTGACCCAGGACGCCCTGGGCAACGTTGCCAGCCAGACCCGCGCGGTCGGCGAGCGCGCCGCCAAGCTGGTCGGCGTCGAGCTGCCCGAGAAGGACGAGGCCCCGGCCGCCAAGAAGGCCGCTCCGGCCAAGAAGGCTCCGGCTGCCAAGAAGGCCGCCCCGGCCAAGGCTGCTGCGACCAAGGCCGCCCCGGCCAAGGCTGCTGCCAAGGCTCCGGCCAAGAAGGCCGCTCCGGCCAAGAAGGTCACCCAGAAGTAATCAGGTTCGACGTCAAGGACGTAACCCACATAGGCTGAGGGCGTGTACCTCGGAAGCCTGGTGGGTTACGTCCTTTTCGCGTTGCAGATCGCGGTGCTCGCCACGACTGTCTACGCGTTCGTGCATGCCGCCATGCAGCGTCCGGATGCCTATACCGCTGTCGACAAACTGACCAAGCCGGTATGGCTGGCGATCCTGGGCGGCGGCGCGGTCCTGGGCTGGATCATCGGCCCGCCGGTGGGCGCGGCCATCGCGGCCTGTGCCGCCGGCGTGTACCTGGTCGACGTGAAGCCCAAACTCCTTGAGGTCCAAGGGAAATCCCGGTAATCGGTGCGTTCGATCCGGTTCGCGGTCCTGGCGGCCGCCGCGTTGGCGCTGGCCCCGCAGGCTTTGGCCGACCCAGTTGATCCCGCCGAACCGACTCCACAACCTGTTCCGCCGCCGCCCTACGTCGACCACACCCGGTGGACACAGTGGGACGGCGCGTCGAGCCTGCGGGTGTATCCGACGTGGGCCGGCCGGCACGCGTCCGGCCTCGGCGCCACGGCGCCGGGAGACGAGGCCTGGTCCGAGGTCCTGAACTCGGCGCCTGACGCCGACACCCCGGGGATGCGTGCCCAGTTCATGTGCCACTGGTACTTCGCCGAAGCCGCCGCGCCCGGCAAGACCAGCTGGAACCTCGAGCCATGGCGCCCGGTGGTCGACGACAGACAGATGGTGAAAGCGCGTTGCAATCCCGGTGGCACAGAGGAGCCGTTCTGATGAGTTGGACCCGCGAGCAGGTGGCCGCATTGGTCGACCACACCCTGCTCAAGCCCGAGGCGACCGCCGCGGACGTCGCGAGCCTGTGCTGGGAGGCCGCCGATCTGGGCGTCTGCGCGGTCTGTGTGTCCCCGTCGATGCTGAGCGCGGTCGAGGTGCCCGAGCGCGTCAAGATCGCCACCGTCGTGGGATTCCCGTCGGGCAAGCATGATTCGCAGATCAAGGCCCGCGAGGCGGCACTGTCGGTCGTCGGTGCCGACGGCCGGCGCGGAGCCGACGAGGTCGACATGGTGATCGACGTGGGTGCCGCCATCTCAGGGGACATCTCGGCGGTGTTCGCCGACATCTCCGCGGTCCGCGGGGCCGCCCCGACGGCGGTGCTGAAGGTGATCGTCGAGTCCGCGGCGCTGCTGAACCTGGCCGGCGCACCGACGCTGGCCGACGTCTGCCGCGCGGCGGCCGACGCGGGCGCCGATTTCGTGAAGACCTCCACCGGATTCCACCCCGCGGGCGGCGCATCGGTGCAGGCCGTGGAGATCATGGCGCAGACCGTCCCGGCGCTGGGCGTCAAGGCCAGTGGTGGCATCCGTACCGCTGATGACGCGCTGGCCATGTTGGCTGCCGGCGCCACCCGGCTCGGTCTGTCCGGTACCCGCGCCGTCCTGGACGGGCTGGGTTAGTCAGGGATTTGTGCACGTTTTTCCGCGGTGAGCGCGKAAAAACGTGCACAAATCACCGAGATCAGAGGCCGGAGAAGCAGGTGTCCTGCTGAGCCAGCGGGATGGTCGCGTTCTTGGTGCCGAACTTCGCGGTCACGCCGGTACCGGTCACCTGCAGGGCTTCCGGGCGGATGCCCATCGGGTAGTCCTTGGTCAGCTGCGAGGCGAACAAATCCAGCGCCGGCTGAATCGACTCACGCGGCAGCAGGAAGCCGAGCCCGGTCAGCTGCTCCACCTTGAGCGAGATGGTGCCGTCGGACAGCGTCGGCTTGGCGATGATCTGGGTCATCGGCGCGTCGAGCACGATGGTGCCCGACGACGGGTCGGTGGTGACGTCGGAGACCAGGCCACCCAGCACGGGGACGGTGTCGGCGATGGTCTGCTTGATGCCGTCGGCCGACCAGGTGACGGTGGCCTCGAGCGACCCGATGGTGCCGGCCGACTTGGCCGTCTTATCGAGCTTGACGTCGTCGATCTCGATCTGGGCCTTCATGCCCTTGGCGAACCGCAGCTGGTTGCCGGCGGTGGTCACGGTGATCTTGTCGTAGTTGCTGTTGGCGACCTGCCACAGGAACGGGGTGGCGCCGAACTGCACGTCGACCTTGTCCTGGACCACGCACTGGACGGCCGAGGACACGACACTGTTGCCGCGGCTGCGGGCGTAGAACTCACCGCCGACGACACCGGCCGCCGACAGCGCGAGCGCGATCACGATGATCAGGATCAGCGACATCGGGTCGCGCAGCAGTTCCATGACACCGCGGCGCTTCTTCGGCGGATCGGTGGCGGGCACCTGCTGGGGAGCCGGGTACGACGTCGGCGGTACATCGGTGCCGTAGGCCGGGGCGGCCGGTGCGTCGGCGCCGTAAGCGGGGATGTCGGTCGCCGGCGGCACTGACGCGTTGTCGGCCGTCAGCACCTCGGTGGGCTGGGCACCCGGCGCCTGCGGCGCGGGCTCGGCAGATGGTGCGGCGTCCTCATTGGCGGGGCGGGCCCAGGGGTCAGTCACCCTTGCGATTGTGCCTTACGCGCAATCGTGGTGCGGTTGCGCAGCACGGCGATGGTCTCGCGGGCCCGCTCGACCGCGGCCAGGTCGATGTCCGTGACCAGTAGTTCCGGGTCGAGGCCGGCCTGGGCGACGATGTCGCCCGTGGGGGACGTCACCAGGCTGCCGCCGCTGCCCGTCGGGCCCTTCTTGGCGAGTTCCTCGCCCGGATACGGCTGGTCGACGGCGGCGACGAAACAGCCGGTGTCGAGCGCGCGGGCGCGGGCCAGCAGCGTCCACTGCTCAAGCTTGCCCGGGCCCGACCCCCACGACGCGTGGACGGTCAGCAGCTTGGCTCCGCGTTCGGCGAGCTCGAGGTGCAGCTCCGGGAAACGGACGTCGTAACACGTGGTGAGGCCGACGGGAACGGCGCCGTCGGCCGTCGGCACGTCGATCACGACGGGCTCGAAACCCTTTGCGACAGTGTGTGATTCGGCGAATCCGAAAGCGTCGTACAGATGAATCTTGTGGTAGTGCGCGTCGACGCCCGGGCCGGTGGCGAGCAGGGTGTTGGTGACGCGGCCGTCGGCGGTCGGACAGAACATCCCTGCCACCACGGTGACGCCCGCACGTTCGGCGATGTCCCGGACGGCGTCCGCCCACGGGCCGTCGAGTGGCTGGGCCACGGGCGCCAGCGGCACCCCGAACCGGCACATCGTCGCCTCGGGGAACAACACCAGGTCAGCGCCGGCATCGGCGGCGCGCGCGGTGTGGTCGGCGACCAGTTCCAGGTTGGCTGCGGGGTCGGTTCCCGTACCGATCTGGGCCAGTGCGATGCGCATGCGGATCAGCGTAGTTATCGCCGTGGCCTCAGCGGGTGCAGGCCAGCGCCGGATCTTTGGTCACCGCCATGTGGCGCACCGCGTCGTCGACGCGTTCCTGCGCCAGTTCGTGGGCGTCGACGGCCTGCTGCAGGCGGTCCAAGACGTCCGGCACCTCTTTGGTGGTGATCCACAGCGCGGTGTCGGCGCCGGCCTGCAGGGCTTTGAGCACGGCCTCGGGCACGCTGTAGCGCTGGGTGATGGCACCCATGCTGGACAGGTCGTCGGTGAAGACGGCGCCGTCAAATGGCCGGCCGCCGTAGCTACCGCTGCGCAGCAGGTCGTAGGCGGCCCTGGACAGGCTGGCCGGATCGGTGTCGGTGAGCCCGGGCACCTGCATGTGGCCGACCATCACGGCGACGGGCAGCTGCGTCGTCAAGGACTGATAGGGGACCAGGTCCAGCGTCTCCAGCTGCGCCAAGGGCGGGGTGACGACGCCGCCCTTGTGTGAGTCGCCGGACGCGTGGCCATGACCGGGGAAGTGCTTGAGCACCGGCAGCAGCCCGGCGTCGCGCAGGCCGTCCGCGTACGCCCCGGCGTAGGCGGTGACGGCTTCGGCGGTGTCGCCCCAGGCCCGGTCGCCGATGACGGTGCCGTCGGCTGCGCCCGTGATGTCGACGACGGGCGCGAAATCGATGGTGATGCCGAGTTCTTTCATCGCCTGGCCGCGGAGCCGCGCGATCTCGCGAATCTGTTCCGGGGTCTTCCCGGCGGCGACCAGCTCGCGCGGTGACGGTTGGCTGCCGATCAGGTTCTTCAGCCGCTGCACCCGGCCGCCCTCTTCGTCGACGCTGACGGCCAGCGGCAGCGGCCGCGGTTCCTGCGCCAGGGCGGCGAGGGGCGCACCGAGCATCGAATAGTCGGTCCAGCTGGTGATGAAGATGCCGCCGACCTCTTGCTCGCGGACGACGGCCTGCGCGTCGGCCAGGTTCTTGACCCCGACCATCAGCAGCTGGGCCAGCTTCTGGCGCGTCGTGAGCGCCGCCACCGTGGCGTCGAGCCGCTCGCATGGGGGCGGCGCCGCCACGGCGACGGTGGCGGCCGTCGGTGGGTGTTCGGCCGGTGTAGGGGCGGGCCGGGGCTTGCTCATGACGGCCGCGACGATCAGCGCGACGACGATCACTGCCGCGGCCGAAGCCAGGACGACCGGCGATTGCAGTCGGCTGCGGGGTGACGGCATACGGCGAACCCTATTCGTTCGGCGCGACGGCGGACCACGGCACGGTCAGCACGCCGTCGCGCAGCCGGCGCCGCGGCGGCTCGAGGGGATGGCCCTCGTCGACCAGCAGGTCGAGCATGGCCCGCCACCGGACACGTGGCCCGAACACGCCGTGTCCGGCCGTGGTGGCCCAGGCGCGGTCCGCGGCCTGCAGCAGCCGGTGGATCGGCTGGCCCGGAACATTGTGATGGATAAGCACTTTCGGCAGTCGCTCCGCCAAGTCGGAGGGCCGTTCGATGGCGAACGGGTCGCACGACAACGTCAGGCTCACCGGTCCGGCGGCGTCGAGCAGCACCCAGCAGCAGCGTCGTCCCAACTCGTCGCAGGTGCCGTCGACCAGCAGCCCGCCCGGTGCCAGCCGCCCCGTCATCTCCGCCCAGGCGGCGGGCACGTCGGCGACGTCGTACTGCCGCAGCACGTTGAACGCGCGGACCAAAACCGGTGTGTGACCGGCCAATTCGAAGCCACCAAGACCGAATTCGACGATGTCGCCGGCCAATTCACGCGCCAGCCGCACCCGTTCCGGGTGAATCTCCAGACCGACGACCCGCACGTCGGCCCGGACCGTGCGCAGCCGCGCGGCCAGCTCGACGGTGGTCACCGGAAGCGCGCCGTAGCCGAGGTCGACCACGAGTGGCTCGGCGGCGTCGCGCAGTAGTGCCCGGACCCTTGGCGAGTGCACCAGCCAGCGGTCGCTGCGGCGCAGGCGGTTGTATCCGGTGGTGCCGCGCGTCGGCTGGCCGACAATTGAACCCCGTGGCTGGCCGACGGGCGAATTCATGGGCCCGAGTTTATGGGCGGGTCACCAGCGGGCGGCGATCCAGTCGGTGGTGAATTTCTGTTCCAGCTCGATCAGATATCTGAGCTGCTGCCCCAGCATCGCCTCGAGCTTGCCGCCGACCAGCGGGATGCGGACCTCGACCAGCGCGGAGAATTCGAGTCGCGCACCGCCCGCGGTGGGCGACAGGACACCGGAGCCCGTGATGGTGGCCGGCGCACCGGGAACCCGGCTGCGCACCGTCCCGACGGCGCGTCCGTCGGTCAGCGGACCCCAATGCTCTTCCCGCACCAAGCTGAGGTCACCGAGGTGGAACTGGGTGACGACGCCGGGCAGCCCCGCGGCACGCATGGTCTGGGTGGTGGTGATGTCCGTCCCGCCCTGGCCGTCCTCGGCAAACGAGTCCAGCGTCGACACGTCGGCGCGGCCTTCGGCGAGCCGGTCCAGCCAGTAGTCCTTGCTGCAGAAGGCCTGATGCACCTGCGCCACGCTGCCGAGGTACTCGGCAACCATGTCGAAGGAGCGGGCCATAATCGGCCACGCTACCGTTAGCGGCCGTGGTCAGTTCGGATATCGGGGGCGTTGCGGTCGATTTTGACGTGCCGCTGGCACCCCTGACGTCGTTCCGTGTCGGACCGGTGGCAGCCCGTCTGATCACCTGCGATACCACCGAAAAGGTGGTGGCGGCACTCACCGCGCTGAAGGACCACCCGGGGCCGCTGCTGGTGCTGGCGGGCGGGTCGAATGTGCTGGTCGCCGACGATCTGAGTGATCTGACGGTCGTCCTGCTGGCGAACACCGAGATCACCGTCGAGGGCACTGTGGTGCGGGCCGAGGCAGGCGCGCTGTGGGACGACGTGGTCGTGGCCTCGCTGGCGCACGGGCTCGGCGGCCTGGAATGCCTGTCCGGGATCCCGGGCTCGGCCGGGGCGACGCCGGTGCAGAACGTCGGTGCCTATGGGGCCGAGGTGGCCGACACCATCAGCCGGGTCCGGCTGTTCGACCGCGAGACCGGTACGGACAGCTGGGTCAGCCCCGACACCCTGGATTTCGGCTACCGGCACAGCGTGCTGAAGAACTCCGACCACGCCGTCGTGCTGGAGGTGGAGTTCACCCTCGATGCCGACGGCCTGAGCGCACCACTGCGGTACGGCGAACTGGCAACCCGGCKCGGCGCCGMGCCGGGCACCCGCGTCGATGCGCTCGCGGTCCGCGAGGCGGTGCTGGCGTTGCGGCGCGGCAAGGGCATGGTGTCCGACGCCGCCGACCACGACACCTGGAGTGCCGGGTCGTTCTTCACCAACCCCGTGGTTCCGCAGGACGTCTTCGAGCGCATCCGGGCCGCCACGGACGGGCCGGTGCCCAATTACCCGGCGCCGAACGGGGTCAAACTGGCCGCCGGCTGGCTGGTGGAACAGGCCGGTTTCGGCAAGGGCTACCCCGGTGACGGGGCACCCGCGCGGCTGTCGACCAAGCATGCGCTGGCTCTGACGAACCGGGGATTTGCTGGCAGCGCGGACGTATTAGCGCTGGCCAGAGCGGTTCGGGACGGCGTCAAGGCCGCTTTCGGGATAGATCTCACACCGGAACCATGCTTAATCGGCTGTTCGCTGTAGGTAAATTCAAACCCGTGAGTGTGAACCGGCGACAGATGCTGACTGCGATTGCCGTCGGCACTTCCGGCGTGCTCGCCGCGTGCTCGGATTCATCGGGCACTTCATCCTCCTCGGCCCCTGCCAAGGAGTCCGCGGCGCCCGTCATCACCTACCGGCCCACCAACGGAGCCACCGATGTCGTGCCGACCAGCAGCATCGGGGTCGACGTCACCGACGGCTGGTTCCAGAAGCTGACCCTCACCAACGGCGAGGGCAAGGTCGTCGCCGGGGTGTTCAACAAGGACCGCACGTCGTTCAACACCGCCGAGCCGCTCGGCTTCGGCGCCACGTACACGTTCGCCGGTTCTGTCGTCGGCCGGGACGGCAAGGCCGTGCCGGTGTCCGCGACGTTCACCACCGTGAACCCGACCAAGCAGGTCAACGGGCAGTTCCAGCTCGCCGACGGGCAGACCGTCGGGGTGGCGGCGCCGATCATCCTGCAGTTCGACTCCTCGGTCACCGACAAGGCCTCGGTCGAGCGCAACGTCAAGGTCGTCACCGATCCGCCGGTCGAAGGCAGTTGGGCCTGGCTGCCCGACGAGCGCGAGGGCGCCCGCATGCACTGGCGGACCCGCGAGTACTACCCGCCGGGCACCAAGGTCAGCGTCTCGGCCAAGTTGTACGGCGTCCCGTTCGGCGACGACGCCTACGGCGCGCAGGACAGCACGCTGGAGATCACCATCGGCCGGCGCCAGGTGGTCAAGGCCGACGCGACCAGCCACCGCATCCAGGTATTCACCGACAGCGGCGTGCTCTTCGACTTCCCCTGCAGCTACGGCGAGGCCGACAAGCCGCGCAACGTGACCCGCAGCGGTACCCACGTCGTCACCGAGAAGTACGCGGACTTCTGGATGTCCAACCCCGCCGCCGGGTACTCGAACGTCCACGAACGCTGGGCGGTGCGAATCTCGAACAACGGCGAGTTCATCCACGCCAACCCGGCCAGCTCGGGCGCGCAGGGCAACACCAACGTCACCAACGGGTGTATCAACCTGTCGACCGACAATGCCCAGGAGTATTTCCAGACCGCCATCTACGGCGACCCGGTCGAGGTGACGGGCACGTCGATCCAGCTGTCCTACGCCGACGGCGACATCTGGGACTGGGCGGTCGACTGGGCCACCTGGGTGTCGATGTCCGCGCTGCCGCCGGCGAATGCGGCACCGGCGGAGACGTCGATCCCGCAGAGCGCGCCGGCCACCCCGACCGATGCGCCGACGTACTCGGGTACCCCGACCACCACGACGACACCGCCGCCGCAGGGGCCGGCCACCTCGACTTCGACTTCCACGTCGACGTCAACTTCGTCGACGACGGCCGCGACGACGACGACGTCAACGTCGACCGCGACCGCCGCACCGACCTCGTCGGCGCCGGCGACTACGTCAGCCGGCGGCTGAACCGGCTGTAGGGCGCCTGGTCACGCGGCCGCATGACGATCTGGTCCAGATCGACGTGCGGCGGCCGTGACGCCACGAAACCGATCACTTCGGCGACATCCTCGGCGACCAGTGGCGTGATGCCCTGATACACGGCGTCGGCGCGCTCGGCATCCCCGTCGAATCGCACCAGCGAGAACTCGGTCTCGACGGCACCGGGCGCAATCTCGGTGAGCCGCACCGGTTTTCCCAGCAGTTCACCGCGCAGGGTGCGGTGCAGCGCGCCCTGGCCGTGCTTGGCGGCGATGTACCCCGCGCCGTTGTCGTAGGTCTCCAGCGCCGCGATGGACGTGACGGTGACGATCAGTCCGTCGCCCGAGTCGATGAGTGCGGGCAGCAGGGCGCGCGTGACCCGCAGGGTGCCCAGCACGTTCGTCTGCCACATCCAGTCCCAGTGCTCCAGATCGGCCTCCGCGACCGGGGCCAGACCCTTGGCGCCGCCGGCGTTGTTGACCAGGATGTGCACCGGTCCCAGCCCGCTGACCTGGGCCGAAAGCGCGTCCACCGACGCCTGGTCGGTGACGTCCGTCACAACTGCGGTGCCGCCGATCTCGGCTGCGAGCGCGGTGATCCGATCCGCGCGGCGGGCCGCACAAACGACATGAAAACCAAGGGCGGCAAGGGTTTTCGCGGTGGCGGCGCCGATTCCGGAACTGGCGCCGGTGACCACCGCGACGCGCACGGAGCGTTCGTCAGTTGGCATATGACCGACCTTAGTGGGCGTGCTAAGTTCCTTCCGTGATCATCAGTCAGGCATCCGGCGTCGCTGTGCGGCGTTCGTGTTGTTGTTGTCGCGCTTCGCGCTGCGCCTGACTCACGACACGGATCTCTTCGTCCTAGCTGTCGGCAGGTGTGGCCTCAGGACCCACCAGCCCGACTTCTTCCCTAGGACCCCCAAATGCCTGCTTCTGTTTCCACCGTTGCCACCGCCTCCGGTGTTCGTTCCGCCGCCCACGCCAAGCGCACCCTGCTGGCCCGGCACCACATCGTCGCGCCGTCGCTGCGGGTCGCCGACGCCGCCGCCGGCTCGGTCTTCAGCGCGGCCCGGCTGCGCGGCCCCATCGCCCGGGACGTGATCGCGCAGGCCACCGGCCTGAGCATCGCCACGGTGAACCGCCAGGTCACGGCCCTGCTGGACGCCGGGATGCTGCGTGAGCGGGCCGACCTGGCCGTTGCCGGTGCCATCGGCCGACCGCGCATTCCGGTCGAGGTGAACCACGAACCGTTCTTGACCCTGGGGCTGCACGTCGGCGCCCGCACCACCGCGATCGTGGCGACCGACCTGTTCGGCCGCACCCTCGACGTGGTGGAGACGCCCACGCCGCGCGGCGACCAGAACGCCGCGCTGGCATCGCTGGCCGGCAGCGCGCAGCGCTACCTGAGCCGCTGGCACCGGCGCCGCCCGCTGTGGGTCGGCGTCGCCGCCGGTGGTGTGGTGGACAGCGCCACCGGTCACGTCGACCACCCGCGCCTGGGCTGGGTGGATGCGCCCGTCGGTCCCGTGCTGGCCCAGACGCTGGGGCTGCCGGTGTCGCTGGCGTCGCACGTCGACGCGATGGCCGGTGCCGAACTGCTGCTGGGTGCGCGCCGCTCGTCGGCCGCATCCGAGTCCTCTACCAGCCTGTATGTGTACGCCCGCGAGACCGTCGGCTACGCGCTGTCGATCGGCGGCAAGGTGCACTCGCCGGCCAGCGGCCCGGGCACCATCTCGGGACTGCCGGCGCAGTCGGAACTGCTCGGCGGCACCGGTCGGCTCGAGACCACCGTCAGCGACGAGGCCGTGCTGGCCGCGGCCCGCAAGCAGCGGATCGTGCCGGCGGACGGCCCGTCGTCGACCATCGCCGCGGTGCTGCGTGCGGCGCGGTCCGGCAACGCCGCGGCCGTCGAGCTGCTGGCCGAGCGGGCCCGCGTGCTCGGGTCCGCGGTGGCGCTGCTGCGCGACCTGCTCAACCCCGACGACCTCGTCGTCGGCGGTCAGGCCTTCTCCGAGTACCCCGAGGGGCTGCCGCTGGTCGAGCAGGCCTTCGCCGAGCGAACGGTGTTGGGCGTCAAGGACATTCGGGTCACCACCTTCGGTAACCGGGTGCAGGAAGCTGGCGCCGGCGTGGTGTCCCTCGGCGGGCTCTACGCCGACCCGATCGGCGCCATGCGCCGCGCGCTGCGCGCCGCCTAACTGGTCCCGAAGGCGCTGACGATGTGCAGCGCCAGTTCGACGTAGACGCGGCGCTGGTCGGCGGAGTGTCCGAGGAGTTGTTCGGCCTGCCGGATTCGGTACCGGACGGTGTTCGGGTGCAGGTTCAGGATTTCGCCGACCGCTCTGGCGTCGCCCGCGTGTTCCAGATAGAGCCGCAGGGTGTCGCGCAGCCGTGCTGTCGAATCGTCGGCCGCGGCGAGTGCGCCGAGTTCGCGTCGCACCAACGTGGACATGCCGTCTTCGCCCGCGATACCTGCTGTCAGACAGGCTAATTCGACGTCGGCATAGCGGATTGCCTTGGCGTCGCGGCGATGTGCGACGGTCTGCGCGGCGAGCGCTTCGGCGTGGCTGCGGCGGAATCCGTCGACGCCCGGATGGCAGGTGCCGGCCGAGACGTGGACGAACTCGGGCAGTGCGGCGACATCGTTGTCGGACAGGGCTTTCGACGGTCCTGTCGTGGCCGACCAGCACCACACGGTGCGGGCCCCGCTGCTGATCGTCAACGGCCGGTCGGCGCCGAGGGCGGTGCTGATCGCGACGGGAGTGGCGTCGAGCAGCCGTTGCACATCGGTGTCGACCACATCGTCGTCCACCCACACCACGAACGCCGTGTGGTGCCGGCGCAGCGGATACGACAGCGCGGAGGTGGCGTCGTCGACATCGACGGCCTGCTTGGCGAGGATCGTCCGGACGGTTTCGGCGCGACGAGCGCGGGCGCCGCGCTGCCACTGGTCCCGTTCTTCGGCGAAGGTGACGATCAGCGCTTCCACCATGGTGTCCAGCCAGCTCGACAGTCGCGGCCAGAGTTGCATCAGCACCGCGGCGCGCAACTCCGGGTCGCTGATGTCGGTGACCCGGGTTTCGGTGATGAACTGCCACGCCGACCGCTGGCCGATGCGGTAGACCGCCAGCAGGATCGGTAGTTCGAAGCCGCGGCGGGCGAGCGTGCGCGCCAGGTTGTAGATCTCGGGGGCCGGCCGTATCTCGACGGTCGGGTGCGTCGCGCCGGCGAGGAAGCCCTTCCAGTTCGAGCGGGTGCTCGCATCGAGCTCGCTGCGCAGCGTCGGGTCGGTGAACATCGGCAACGCCTCGGCGATCTCGTCGTCGACCACGGTGACCAGCCGGTCGAGGGCCTGCCGACTTTCCGCCTCCAGGGACAGCTGCGCCAGCCATTCCGCCACGGCTGCCTCGGTCGACATCGATCGCTCCCTTTGTCCGCGCGAACAATGCCGCGCGATTCGTTGTCCCGCCGGACCAAGAATATGGCGGTCGTCACATCGCACCCTGGGAATGGCATAGGTCGCAGTGACAATTCCCGACAGGAGCACCCGATGAACGACGCCCACTACATCGACGGCCGCTGGCAGCCGTCGCACGGCACCGAGCGATTCGACGTCGTCAACGCCGCCACCGAGGACGTCATCGCGACCATCCCGTTGGGCGACGCCGACGACGCCAACGCGGCGGTGGCCGCGGCACACGCCGCGTTTCCGGGCTGGGCGGCGACGTCGGTGGCCGAGCGCGCCGGCTACCTCAAGCTCGCCGCCGAGGAGCTGCAGCGCCGCCAGACCGAGCTCGCCACGCTGATCAGCCAAGAGGTCGGCATGCCGTTCGCGTACAGCAACGTGATCCAGGCGGGCCTGCCGGTGCAGTCGTTCGTGTCGATCGCCGATCTGGCGCTGAGCTTCCCGTTCGAGGAGCAGGTCTACAACTCGCTGGTCGTCCGGGAGCCCATCGGTGTCGTCGTCGCGATCACGCCGTGGAACTACCCGCTGCACCAGATTTCGGCCAAGGTCGCGCCTGCGCTGGCCGCGGGCTGCACCGTCGTGCTCAAGCCCAGCGAGGTCGCGCCGCTCAACGCGTACCTGCTCGCCGAGGTCTTCGACTCGATCGGTCTGCCGCCCGGCGTCTTCAACCTGGTCACCGGGACCGGCCCGGGCGTCGGCGAGACGCTCGTCGCGCACGAGCAGGTGGACATGGTGTCGCTGACGGGGTCGACGGTCGCCGGGCGCCGGATCGGCGCGGTGGCCGCGCAGACCATCAAGCGGGTCGGGCTGGAACTCGGCGGCAAGTCGCCGCTGGTCGTGCTCGACGACGCCGACCTGGTCGAAGCCGTGAGCGACGGCCTGCGTAAGTGCTTCCTCAACTCGGGCCAGACCTGTATCGCGCTGACCCGCATGATCGTCCCGCGCGCCAAACTCGCCGAGGTAGAGGCGATTGCGCGTGCCGGCACCGAGGCGCTGCGGGTGGGCGATCCCTTCGACCCGGCCACCGAACTGGGCCCGCTGGTGTCCGCGGTGCAGCGCGACCGGGTCGTCGGCTACATCGAGCAGGGCATCGCCGAAGGTGCGCGGCTGGTGGCGGGCGGCCCGACCCCGCCCGACGGCCTGGACCGCGGTTTCTACGTCCGGCCGACGGTGTTCTCGGACTGCACGCCTGACATGGCCATCGTCCGCGAGGAGATTTTCGGGCCGGTGCTCGTCATCCAGGCCTACGACGACGAAGACGAAGCCATCCGCCTCGCCAACGACAGCATCTACGGGCTCAACGCCGCGGTGTACTCCGGTGACCAGGAGCGCGCGATCGCAGTGGCCCGTCGGATCCAGTCCGGCCAGGTGCAGATCAACGATGGCACCTTCAACATCCACGCCCCATTCGGCGGCTACGGCCAGTCGGGCAACGGGCGCGAATTCGGCAGGTGGGGTCTCGAAGAGTTCCTCGAGACCAAGTCCCTGCAGCTGCCCTGAAACTCCCTGACCCCCACCTACTTCCGAAAGAACCTCTCATGGCCAACGTCTTCACCGCCAAGCAGCGCACGACCCTCACCACCATCGTCGACACCTACGTCGCCTCGGTGCCCCGCGACGACGACCCCACCGGATTCTTCGCCGCCAAAGGCAGCGACCTGGGCACCGACGCGGTGCTGGAGCAGTACCTGATCGGCAAGCTGCCCGCCGAACAGTTCGCCGGTCTGCAGCAGCTGCTGGACACCGCCGAACTGGTCGGTGTGAACAACCAGCCGCTGAACGTTCGCGAGGTGATCGTCGGAAATCTGTCGCGCATCTCGCCGGAGACCAAAGCGGCCATGACGGCGCTGTACACGCTGTCGGTGCTGTTCTCCTACAGCCTGCCCGGCGGCGCCGACGGAAACCCGCTGTGGGCGGGCATGGGGTACCCCGGCCCGGCGCAGCTGCCGCCGCAGTCCCCGAAGACGCTGTCGGTGCTCACCCCGTCGGCGGATACCACCCTCGACGCGGACGTCGTCATCGTCGGGTCCGGTTCGGGCGGTGGCGTCGCGGCCGCGGTCCTCGCGGCAGCCGGCAAGCGGGTCATCGTGCTGGAGGCCGGCGGTTACCGCAACGAATCGGACTTCGTGCAGCTCGAACCCGTGGCCTATCACAACCTGTTCCTGCGCGGCGGCTTCTTCCCGAGTGCCGACGGCATGGTCAGCATCGCCGCGGGGTCGACGGTCGGCGGCGGCAGCACCGTCAACTGGTCCAACTCGCTGCTGACCCCGGCCACCGTGCGCAACACCTGGGCCACCGAGTTCGGGCTCACCGATGTGGCGGGCCCGGAGTTCGACGAGCACCTGGCGGCGGTGTTCGAGCGTATCGGCTGCTGCGACAAGGTCGCCGTCCAGAACGAGCCACATCACCGGTTGTCGGAAGGTGCTGCGGCACTGGACTATTCGTACAGCGTCGCCCAGCTCAACATCGACGCGGAACGCTTCGACCCAGCGCTGATCGCCTACAGCGGGATGGGTGATCAGACCGGCGCCAAGCAGGGCACCATGAAGACCTTCCTGCAGGACGCCTCCGATGCCGGCGCGCAGTTGCTGCCGGGCACCCGGGCGGACCGGATCGTCACCCGCGACGGGGTGGCGGCCGGCGTCGAGGCGACCTACACCGACCCGGTCACGGGCCAGGCCCACCGCGTCACCATCAACGCCCCGCAGGTCGTGGCCGCGGCGGGCAGCCTGGAAACCCCGGCGCTGCTGCTGCGCTCGGGCATCGGCGGCCCGGCCGTCGGCACCGGCCTGCGGCTGCACCCGGCGACCCTGGTCAGCGGCATCTACGACGACCGTCAGGAGCCCTGGTTCGGCCCCGCGATGGCCGGCGTGATGAACGAATTCGCCGAGGCCCGCGATGATCACGGCTACCTCATCGAATGTGTGCAGCACCTGCCCGGGCTGTTCACCACCACCGTGCCGTGGCTGTCCGGGGCGCAGCACAAGGAACTTGCCCGGCAGTACCAGAACCGGGCCGACTGGGTGGTCCTGGTCAAGGACCGCGGCGAAGGCAGCGTCACCATCGACGCCAATGGTGAAGGGGTGCACTGGTATCCGTTCACCGATGACCTCGACCGCCGCCATTTCCGGGAGGGCATCGAGACGTCGATCCGGATGCATGCCGCCGCGGGTGCGCGGCAGATTTACGCCGCGGGCCAGCCGTTCGCGCCGTGGCAGCGGGGCGAGGACCTGGAGGCCTTCATCGAGCAGGTCAACCAGCTGCCGATCGGGCCCGGCGGCACCCCGGTGTTCAGCGCACACCAGATGAGCAGCGCGCGGATGGGTGCTGACCCGCAGACGTCCGTCGCCAAGCCGTCCGGGGAACTGCACGACACCCCCGGCGTGTGGATCGCCGACGCCAGCGGCATGCCCACCTGTTCCGGCGTGAACCCGATGATCACCGTCATGGCCGTCGCCCGCCGGACCGCCACCAACATGCTCGCTTGACCGGGTGGCCAGCCACCGGCGCGACGGTGTAAGGATGGAGGGCGTGCGTGTCGCCGTCCTGTCGGTCCATACCTCGCCGCTGGCCCAACCGGGTACCGGCGATGCGGGCGGTATGAACGTCTACGTCCTGCAGAGTGCCCTCGAGTTGGCCCGCCGCGGCGTCGAGGTGGAAATCTTCACCCGGGCCACGTCGTCGACCGACGCCCCGGTGGTGCGCGTGGCGCCCGGCGTACTGGTGCGCAACGTGGTCGCCGGTCCGTTCGAGGGCCTGGACAAGTACGACCTGCCGACGCAGCTGTGCGCGTTCACCGCGGGCGTCCTGCGCGTCGAGGCCAACCACGAGCCGGGGTACTACGACATCGTGCATTCGCACTACTGGCTCTCCGGACAGGTGGGCTGGCTGGCGTCGGACCGGTGGGCCGTGCCGTTGGTGCACACCTCCCACACGCTGGCCGCCGTGAAGAACCTGGCGCTGGCCGAAGGCGACATCCCGGAGCCGGCGCTGCGCGCCGTCGGCGAGCAGCAGGTCGTCGATGCCGCCGACCGGCTCATCGTCAACACCGAAGACGAAGCGCGGCAATTGGTTTCGCTGCACCACGCGGACCCGTCCCGCATCGACGTGGCATACCCCGGCGTCGACCTGACGACCTTCACTCCCGGAGACAAGGCCGAAGCCCGTGCGGCACTGGGCCTTTCGCTTGACGAGCAGGTGGTCGCGTTCATCGGCCGCATCCAGCCGCTGAAGGCCCCCGACGTGCTGTTGCGCGCGGCCGCCAAGCTGCCCGACGTGCGCGTCGTCGTCGCGGGTGGTCCGTCGGGCAGTGGCCTGGCCGTGCCCGACGGGCTGGTTTCCCTGGCCGACGAACTGGGTATCACCGACCGGGTGACGTTCCTGCCGCCGCAGTCCCGCGAACAGCTGGTCAATGTCTACCGCGCAGCGGATCTGGTTGCGGTGCCGAGCTATTCGGAATCTTTCGGATTGGTCGCCGTGGAAGCCCAGGCCTGCGGCACGCCCGTCGTGGCCGCCGCGGTGGGCGGGCTGCCCGTCGCGGTCCGCGACGGCGTGAGCGGTGTCCTGGTTGAAGGCCACGATCCCGGCGACTGGGCCAACGCCATCGGGCGGACGCTGGAGCTGGGGCCGGAGACACTGCGCGAGGGTGCGCTGCAGCACGCCGCGACGTTCTCGTGGGCACATACCGTCGATGCTCTGCTGGCCGGCTACACGCGGGCCATCGCCGACTACCGCGGCCGTCGGCCTCGACGCGACGCCGCGGCGCGCCGCAGCCGCCGGTTCATGATCCGTCGGGGCGTGCGCGCGTGACGACCTCGACGGCCGTCACGCAGTTGATCGAAGCCACCCTGCGGGCGCACGAACTCGACTTCTCCCACCACGACGGGGGAGTGGGCGGGCGGCCCGGGATCGTCGTGGCGCTGCCCGGCGAGCGCAGGTTGACCACCAACACGCTGCTGAGCGTCGGCGACCACGGTGTGCGTCTGGAGGCCTTCGTCTGCCGCAAGCCCGACGAGAACTTCGAGGGCGTCTACAAGTACCTGCTGCGCCGCAACCGGCGGCTGTACGGCATGGCGTACACGCTCGACAACATCGGCGACATCTACCTGGTGGGGCGCATGTCGCTGCACTCGGTGACCGCCGACGAGATCGACCGACTGCTCGGCCAGGTGATCGAGGCCGTCGACTTCGACTTCAACACCCTGCTGGAGCTGGGCTTCCGCTCGTCGATCGAGAAAGAGTGGAAGTGGCGGCTGGCCCGCGGGGAGTCGCTGAAGAACCTGCAGGCGTTCGAGCACCTGCGGCCGGAGTAGGCGGACGGTACCGGCGTGGTCAGCTTTCCTTGACGGTCAAGGAAAGCTGACGGCGCCGGGCGAAACATGTGGGGGACAGGCCTGCGCGGGACGGCGCAGCCACAGCTCCCGGGTGCGGCGAGAGCCACAAACCCGCACGTGAGAAGATCAGCCGATGCCGACCTTGATCCTGCTGCGCCACGGCGAGAGCCAGTGGAACGAGAAGAACCTGTTCACCGGTTGGGTCGATGTCGACCTCACTGACAAGGGCCGGGCCGAAGCCGTTCGCGGCGGCAAGCTGCTGGTCGAACAGGGTGTGCTGCCCGACGTGCTGTACACGTCGCTGCTGCGCCGCGCGATCACCACCGCCAACCTGGCGCTCGACGCCGCCGACCGGCACTGGATTCCCGTGCATCGCGACTGGCGCCTCAACGAGCGGCACTACGGCGCGCTGCAGGGCCTCGACAAGGCCGAGACCCTGGCCAAGTACGGCCAGGACCAGTTCATGTCGTGGCGCCGCAGCTACGACACTCCGCCGCCCCCGATCGAGAAGGGCAGCACCTACAGCCAGGACAGCGACCCGCGGTACGCCGGCATCGACGCACCGCTGACGGAATGTCTCGCCGACGTCGTCAAGCGGTTCGTGCCGTATTACGAGCAGACCATCGTGCCCGACCTCAAGGCCGGCAAGACCGTGCTGATCGCCGCGCACGGCAATTCGCTGCGCGCTCTGGTGAAGTACCTCGATGGCATGTCCGACGACGAGATCACGGGCCTGAACATCCCGACGGGCATCCCGCTGAAGTACGAGCTGGACGAGAATCTGAAGCCGACGGTGCCCGGTGGCGAGTACCTCGACCCCGAGGCAGCCGCGGCCGGCGCCGCCGCCGTCGCCGCGCAGGGTGCGAAAAAGAACTGATCGCGTCAGAACAGTCGGTGAACTCCGGTGAACGCCGGCCGAACACCTGGATTTGTTCATGTGACTTGCACCGTTCTGGCCGCTCGCTGCTGGGATGACGTTCACCTGATGCGTACGATTTCTGCGTGAGCTTGTCGTCAGCGCTGCCTTTGGTGGCCGCCACGGCGCTGCTCGCGTTGGCCCTGGGCATCGCGATCGGCATGCGGTGGGTGCCGCGGCTGAACGACCGCCGCGAACGTCGCACCGCGGAGCAGTCCGGCCTCACGGTGTCGGAGATGTTCGCCCACATCGTGTCCATGTCCCCGCTGGGGATGGCGGTGGTCGACACCTACCGCGACGTCGTCTACACCAACGCCCTGGCCAAAGATCTCGGTCTGGTGAGCGACCGGCTGCTGGACGACCGGGCCTGGGAGGCGGCGCAGCGGACCCTGGCCACCGGGGAAGACGTCGAGTTCGACCTGTCCCCGGCCAAACGAGCGAACCCGGGCCGGTCCCGAGTGGCCGTGCGCGGCCTGGCCCGTCAGCTGACCGAGGAGGACGGCCGCTTCGCGGTGGTCTACGTCAACGACCAGTCCGAACAGGCCCGCATGGAGGCCAGTCGCCGCGACTTCGTCGCCAACGTCAGCCACGAGCTCAAGACCCCGGTCGGCGCCATGGGGCTGCTGGCCGAGGCGCTGCTGGCGTCCTCCGAGGACCAGGAGATGGTCAACCGCTTCGCCGAGAAGATCGTCACCGAATCCACCCGGCTGGCCAACATGGTCGGCGAACTGATCGAGCTGTCCCGGCTGCAGGGCGCCGAGCCGCTACCTCATCTGGATGCGGTGGACGTGGATTCGGTTGTCGCCGAAGTGGTTTCCCGGCACAAGGTGGCTGCCGACAACGCCGACATCGCGATCACCACCGACGCGCCCCGCGGTTACCAGGTGCTGGGCAGTGAGACCCTGTTGGCGACCGCGCTGGCGAATCTGGTGTCCAACGCAATCTCGTACTCGCCCAAGGGTTCTCAGGTGTCGATCAGCCGGCGCTGCTACGGCGACAACATCGAGATCGCGGTGACCGACCGCGGTATCGGCATCGAAAAAGCCGACCAGGAGCGGGTTTTCGAACGATTCTTCCGCGTCGACAAGGCGCGGTCCCGGGCCACGGGCGGCACCGGGCTTGGGTTGGCCATCGTCAAGCATGTGGCGGCCAACCACAACGGAACCATCCGGCTGTGGAGTCAGCCGGGAACGGGATCGACGTTCACGTTGTCGATTCCGGCTTATCTCGATTCGGACGACGCTGACGTCGACGAGGGGGATGATCACTCGATGCCATCACAAGGAGGGCGACCGAACCAATGACCAGTGTGCTGATCGTGGAGGACGAGGAGTCCCTGGCCGATCCCTTGGCGTTCTTGTTGCGCAAGGAAGGTTTCGAAGCCACCGTCGTGACCGATGGTCCGTCGGCGTTGGCCGAGTTCGACCGGGCCGGTGCCGACATCGTCCTCTTGGACCTGATGTTGCCCGGTATGAGTGGCACCGACGTGTGTAAGCAGCTGCGCTCGCGGTCCGGCGTCCCGGTCATCATGGTGACCGCGCGCGACAGCGAGATCGACAAGGTCGTCGGCCTGGAACTGGGCGCCGACGACTACGTCACTAAGCCCTACTCGGCCCGCGAACTCATCGCGCGGATCCGGGCCGTGCTGCGCCGCGGCGGCGAGTCCGACGACGTCGTCGGTGCCGACGGGGTGCTGGAGGCCGGACCGGTCCGGATGGACGTCGAGCGGCACATCGTGTCGGTCAACGGCGACGCCATCACGCTGCCGCTCAAGGAGTTCGACCTGCTCGAGTACCTGATGCGCAACAGCGGGCGCGTGCTGACCCGTGGCCAGTTGATCGACCGCGTGTGGGGTGCCGACTACGTCGGTGACACCAAGACGCTGGACGTCCACGTGAAGCGGCTGCGCTCCAAGATCGAGGCGGACCCGGCCAACCCGGTGCACCTCGTCACCGTTCGTGGGTTGGGCTACAAGCTCGAGGGCTAGTTCCCGCGCTCGCGGTTACTTCTTGGCGGCCTTGGCAGCCTCGGTGGCCGGGTGGACGGCGATGAGCCCCAGCCCGGCCCTGCGCTTGCACAGGGCCGCCAGCTCGGCGTACACCTTCTTGCCCAGCAGCTCGGTCAGCTCGGGCCCGTAGGACTCCCACACGGCCTTGGCGCCGACGTGCGCGGCCGGGTCGCCGGTGCAGTACCAGACGAGGTCGTGGCCGCCCTCGCCCCAGCCGCGCCGGTCGTACTCGGTGACGACGGTCCGCAGGATTTCGGTGCCGTCCGGGCGGGTCACCCAGTCCTGGGTGCGGCGGATCGGCAGCTGCCAGCACACCTCGGGCTTCATGGTCAGCGGTTCGACACCGAGCTTGAGGGCCTTGCTGTGCAGCGCGCAGCCGACGCCGCCGGCGAACCCAGGGCGGTTCAGGAAGATGCACGCACCCTTGTACTTGCGGGTCCGCAGGTTGGGCTTGTCGTCGTACTCGTCCATCTCGAGGTAGCCCTTGCGGCCCAGGCCCTTCTCCCGGAACTGCCAGTCCTCGTCGGTCAGCAGCTTGACCGACTCCTCGAGCTGCGCGACGTCGTCGTCATCGGCCATGAAGGCGCCATGGCTGCAGCAGCCGTCGTCGGGCCGTCCCTCGACGGTGCCCTGGCACGCCGGTGTCCCGAAGACACAGGTCCATTTCGACAGCAGCCACGTCATATCCGCGGCGATCAGATGCTCCGAATTGTCCGGATCGAAGAACTCCACCCACTCGCGGGCAAAGTCCAGTCCGACCTCGTGGGAACCGGGCTTCGGCGGCGCCTCGTTCTTGGGCGCACCAGTGCCACCGGCACTGATCTGTGATGCGGTCACAGCACGCAACCGTAGACCCGTTACCGTGGTTTCCGTGCGATTGGGCGTCCTCGACGTGGGCAGTAACACCGTTCATCTGTTGGTAGTCGACGCGCGCCGCGGCGGGCACCCGACACCGATGAGTTCGACCAAGGCCTCACTGCGCCTTGCGGAGGCCATTGACGACACCGGCAAATTGACCCGCAAGGGCGCTGACAGCCTGGTCGCGACCGTCGACGAGTTCGCCAAGATCGCCACCAGCTCGGGCTGTGCGGAGTTTATGGCGTTCGCCACATCCGCGGTTCGTGACGCCACGAACTCCGAAGCGGTGCTGGCCCGGGTCCGGGCCGAGACCGGCGTCCAGCTGCAGGTCCTGTCCGGGGTCGACGAATCCCGGCTCACCTTCCTGGCGGTGCGCCGCTGGTACGGCTGGAGCGCGGGCCGCATCATCAACCTCGACATCGGCGGGGGTTCGCTGGAACTGTCGGGCGGTATCGACGAAGAACCCGACGTCGCGCTCTCAATGCCGCTGGGTGCGGGCCGATTGACGCGGGAATGGCTGCAGGAGGATCCGCCGGGCCGTCGGCGCGTGGCCGTGCTGCGGGACTGGCTGGACAACGAGCTGTCCGCCTCGGCGGCCAAGGTGCTTTCTGCGGGCACCCCGGAGCTGGCGGTCGCGACCTCGAAGACGTTCCGGTCGCTGGCCCGGCTCACCGGTGCGGCGCCGTCCGGGGCGGGGCCGCGCGTGAAGCGCACATTGACCGCCGCTGGCCTCAGACAGCTCATATCTTTCATCTCTAGGATGACCACGGCTGACAGAGCCGAGTTGGAAGGGGTGAGTGCCGACCGCGCGCCACAGATCGTGGCCGGTGCGTTGGTGGCCGAGGCGACCATGAGGGCGCTGTCGCTCGACGCGGTGGACATCTGCCCGTGGGCATTGCGGGAGGGTGTCATTCTGCGGAAACTCGACAGTGAAGCCGATGGAACCGACTTGGTGGAAACGTTCGCGGGCTTAGCTCCCGCCAAAGGCGAGACACGATGACAGATTCAGACGACTTCTCCGCGACGCGACCGATCTCGGTCGCCGAGCTGCTGGCCAAGAACGGCACCATCGGTGCGCCGCCCGTCGGCGGCCGCCGGCGCCGGAGGCGGGGGAACAGCGACGCGGTGACGGTCGCCGAACTGACCGGCGAAATCCCGATCATCCGGCCGGAGACGCTGCACGCGGAGCCGGCGCAGGCCCCGGAGGAGACGGTTCCGGAGCCCATCGCGGAGCCTGCAGCCGAGCCCGAGCCCGAGCCCGAGCCCGAAGCCGTCGCCGAGCCTGAGGCCCCGGCTGACGACGTCGCCGTCGAGGACGAGACGCCGTCGGCTGCCGACGAGATGGAGCCCGACGACACCGGCGCCCACTACGTCGTCGACGACACGATGCTGCACACCGATCTCGTCGATCCGGCGCCCGCAGACGCCGCGGCCGACGACTACGAGGACCACCTGCGCCGCCGCGACGCCGAGGCCGATCCACTGGAGTTCGTGGCGCCGTCGTCGCGCAAGCCCGCGTTCCGCTGGTCGTTCAAGCCGGTTCGCGGCGCCGAGGAGATGAGCCCCGACCTGGTCGACGAGGACGTGTCCGCCGACGCGGACGTCGACGACGATCTGCTGTCGCTCAAGGACGCGGAGCCCGTCGCCAAGCTCCCCGTCGTCGACGACACCGACGCTGCCGCGGCTGCTGACGCCACTGACGACGCCGCCGGCGTGCGCGACACGTCGCGGGAAGGCCGGAGTTCGCGCTACGACGCCCTGTTCGGTGGCTTCGCCGCCGACGAGGACACCCGCCGCGACGACGTCGAGGCCGCGTTCCATGACGAAGCGGAACGCGACGACCACGACTACGACCGCGACGAAGCCGACCACGAGGACGAAGAGTCCGGTTCGGGCCTGAAGCGCGGCGCCTGGGTGGTCGGCCAGAGCCTGTTGGCCGTGGCGTTCGGTGCCGGCATGTTCTTCGCTTTCGACCAGCTGTGGCGCTGGAACCAGATCGTGGCGCTGATGCTGTCGATGCTGGTCATCCTCGGCCTGGTCGCCGGTATCCGGGTGATCCGCAAGGACCACGACCTGGCCAGCACGCTGATCGCGATCCTGGTCGGCGGCCTGGTCACGTTCGGGCCCCTGGCACTGCTCTACTCGGCCTGAGCCGGAGCCCTGTGCGTCCCGCCATCAAGGTAGGTCTGTCCACCGCTTCGGTCTATCCACTGCGGACCGAGGCTGCCTTCGAGTACGCCGCACGCCTGGGTTACGACGGTGTCGAGCTGATGGTGTGGGCCGAGCCCGTCAGCCAGGATATCGACGCCATCGAGCGGATGTCGGAGCGCTGGGGCGTGCCGGTGCTCAGCGTGCACGCGCCGTGTCTGCTGATCTCGCAGCGGGTGTGGGGCTCCAACCCCATCCCGAAGCTGGAACGCAGCGTGCGGGCCGCTGAGCAGCTGGGTGCGCAGACGGTCGTCGTGCACCCGCCGTTCCGGTGGCAGCGCCGCTACGCCGAGGGTTTCTCGGATCAGGTGCTCGAGCTGGAGGCGTCCAGCGACGTGCTGGTCGCGGTCGAGAACATGTTCCCGTTCCGCACGGACCGGTTCTTCGGCACCGGCCAGCCGTCCATCGAGCGGATGCGCAAGCGTGGCGGGGCCCCGGGACCTGGGATCTCGGCGTTCGCGCCGTCCTACGACCCGCTGGACGGCAATCACGCGCACTACACCCTGGACCTGTCGCATTCGGCGACGGCCGGGACCGATGCGATCGACATGGCCCGCCGGATGGGCAAGGGGCTGGTGCACCTGCATCTGTGTGACGGCAACGGTGCGTCCACCGACGAACATCTGGTGCCGGGGCGCGGCAGCCAGCCGACGGTACAGGTCTGTCAGATGCTCGCCGCCAGTGAATTCTCCGGGCACGTGATCCTGGAGGTCACCACGTCGGCGGCGCGCAACAACGCCGAGCGCGAGGCGCTGCTCGTCGAGTCGCTCGAATTCGCCCGTCGGCACCTGCTGCGCTGACCCTGCGCCGTCCTGGCATGCTGTCTCCCGTGGCGAGAATTGCGATCATCGGTGGCGGAAATATCGGAGAGGCCCTGCTGGCGGGGCTGTTGCAGGCAGGCCGGCAGGTCAAGGATCTGGTCGTAGCCGAGGCTTATCCGGCGCGTGCCGCGCAGCTCGCCGAGAAGTACTCCGTCCGGGTCACCGATGTCGCCGACGCCGCCGAGAACGCGGCCTACGTGATCGTGGCCGTCAAACCCGATGCCGTCGAGGGTGTCGTCGAGGTGCTGGCCGAACTGGCCTCCGACGCCGACAGCAGCAGCGTCGAGCAGGTCGTGGTGTCGGTGGCCGCGGGCGTCCCGACGTCCTTCTACGAGGCCAAGCTGCCGGCCGGTGCACCGGTGGTGCGGGCCATGCCGAATACGCCGATGCTGGTGGGCGCGGGCATCACCGCGCTGTCGCGGGGCCGGTTCGCGAACGAGGCCCAACTCGCCGAGGTGTCGGAGATCTTCTCGGCCGTCGGCGCGGTACTGACGGTGCCGGAGAAGCAGATGGACGCGGTGACCGCGGTGTCCGGTTCGGGCCCCGCGTACTTCTTCCTGATGGTCGAGGCCGTGGTGGACGCGGGCGTCGCGGCGGGCCTGCCGCGGGCCGTGGCGACCGAGTTGGCGGTCCAGACGATGGCCGGTTCGGCGGCCATGTTGCTCAATCGGATGGCTGATTCGGGAACCGGTTCTACGGTCGGTCCGCTGGATACCAGCGCCGCCGAATTGCGGGCCTCTGTGACCTCTCCGGGCGGCACTACCGCCGCTGGGCTGCGGGAACTCGAACGGGGCGGGCTGCGCTCCGCGGTCGCAAGTGCGGTCGAAGCCGCAAAAACACGGTCTGAGCAGCTAAGAATTACATCTGAGTAGTTCTAAGATTTCAGATTGATTACCCCACACCCGTCGCAATAACCACATTGGCCACGCTATTCTCCTTCTCGTAAGCACGCGTTGGTGCCAGCGGAGGGGAAGCCGCTGGAGCTGGCCGTGCCTGATTGATTGGGTTGCGATGACGTCTATGAACGGGCCATCGGCGCGTGACGGTGGCGATCAGCCACGAACGCAGTTCCTGACTGTTGCCGAGGTTGCGAGTCTGATGCGAGTAAGCAAGATGACGGTATACCGGCTGGTGCACAACGGGGAGTTGCCCGCGGTGCGTGTCGGCCGATCATTTCGGGTGCACGCCAAGGCGGTGCACGACCTCCTCGAGTCCTCGTACCACGACGCGGGTTAGTCACCGCGCGCCCGGCTGAGTGCTGCGCACCTTGGGTGCGCAGCACCGAATCCGCGTATTCGGTGTGATTGGTATCGGTCAGCGCTACCGGGCACTCCGAAATCGCTGATGAGCGGGCGTATCCAGCAGGCGTTTTCGTGACCGGAAACCCCGCCGGGTAAAGTGGCGGGGTTGGTTTCACACCGATCTTCACGGATCGACGTCTAGTAGCGGAGACTTCAAAGTCTATGGGTTCAGTCATCAAGAAGCGGCGCAAGCGCATGTCGAAGAAGAAGCACCGCAAGCTGCTTCGTCGCACCCGGGTTCAGCGCAGAAAACTCGGTAAGTAACCGCGACGCCGACCTGTGTCATCCATCGACGCCCTCTAGGCTGACCAAATGGATGCCGACGGACGCCCTGGAAGCCGGCCCACCGCGCCGGGCGGAAGCGATTCCGGCCCGGACATCCCGGAGACCCTGCACCACCCCAAGGTGGTGCTGGTCACGGGGGCGTGCCGGTTCCTGGGCGGCTATCTCACAGCCAGGCTCGCGCAGAACCAGCTCATCGAGCACGTGATCGCGGTCGACGCGATCACGCCGAGCAAGGACATGCTGCGACGCATGGGCCGCGCGGAGTTCGTCCGCGCGGACATCCGCAATCCCTTCATCGCCAAGGTGATCCGGAACGGCAACGTCGACACCGTCGTCCACGCGGCGGCGGCGTCTTACGTGCCGCAATCCGGTCGCGCTGCGCTCAAAGAGCTCAACGTGATGGGTGCGATGCAGTTGTTCGCCGCCTGTCAGAAGGCGCCGTCGGTGCGTCGGGTGATCCTCAAGTCGACATCGGAGATCTACGGGGCCAGCCCACGGGATCCGGTGATGTTCACCGAGGACAGCAGCGCCCGCCGGCCACCGGGGGAGGGCTTCGCCCGGGACAGCATCGACATCGAGGGCTACGTCCGCGGTCTCGCGCGACGGCGGCCCGACATCGCGGTCACCATCCTGCGGCTCGCCAACATGATCGGTCCGGCCATGGACACCGCGCTGTCGCGGTACCTGGCGGGTCCGTTGGTGCCGACCGCCTTCGGGCACGACGCACGGTTGCAGCTCCTGCATGAGCAGGACGCTCTCGGGGCGCTGGAACGCGCCACCTTGGTCGGACGGGCCGGCACCTTCAACATCGGGGCGTCGGGCGTCATCCTGATGAGCCAGGCCATTCGCCGGTCTGGCCGGATCGGGCTGCCGCTCGCCGGACCCACGATGTGGGCCCTGGACGCGTGGCGACGAGCGACCGCGGGTGTCGAATTGGACCGCGAACAGTCCGACTACATGCGCTACGGCCGGGTCATGGACACCACACGGATGACGAGGGAACTCGGCTATACCCCAAAGTGGACGACCATGGAGGCTTTTGACGATTACGTTTCAGGCCGCGCGCTGACGCCCATTATCAGTCCAGGGTGGGTAGGCTCAGTGGAGCGTCGTGCAGTGGCCGCAGCGCAGCGGTGGGGACGCTGATTTCGCAAGTTTTTGATGGTGGGAGATATTGACGTGGCGGGCGAATCTAAAGCCAAAGTCATTCCGCTACATTCGAATTCGACACGCGCTGGTGCGCAACGTCGCGCGTCGAGACGGGATGCGGCGCTGCGACATCCTTCGCTGTTGACCGACCCCGGGACCCGCGCATCGGCTGAACAGATTGCCGCGGTGGTCCGCGAGATCGACCAGCATAGGTTTGCTGCGTCCGGCTCCCCGGCCGCTGACGGTCCCAATGAACTGGCCCAACGTATCGGTGCCGCTTCGGATTTCATTCGTAAGCGGATGACCGGCGATTACGTCGTCGACGAATTCGGTTTCGACCCGCATCTCAACGACGCGGTGTTTCTTCCTTTGCTCCGAACGCTTTTCAATTCCTGGTTCCGCGTCGAGGTGTCCGGTATCGAGCACCTCCCGGATGACGGCGCCGCCTTGGTCGTGGCAAATCATGCGGGTGTGTTGCCGTTCGACGGGCTGATGACGTCGGTCGCCGTGCACGACAAGCACCCGAAGCACCGCGACTTGCGGTTGCTGGCTGCCGACCTCGTCTTCGACCTGCCGGTGGTCGGCCAGGCCGCCCGCAAGGCCGGGCACACCATGGCCTGCACCGCCGACGCGCACCGGCTGCTCGAGGCCGGCGAGCTGACCGCCGTGTTCCCCGAGGGGTACAAGGGTCTGGGCAAGCCGTTCAAGGACCGGTACAAGCTGCAGCGGTTCGGCCGTGGTGGCTTCGTCTCGGCGGCGCTGCGCACCGGAGCGCCCATCGTGCCGTGCTCGATCGTCGGCTCCGAGGAGATTTACCCGAAGATCGGCGACGTGAAGCTGCTCGCCCGGCTGCTCGGGTTGCCGTACTTCCCGCTGACGCCGCTGTTCCCGCTCGCCGGGCCGCTCGGACTGCTGCCGTTGCCGTCGAAGTGGTACATCCAGTTCGGTGAGCCCATCTCGACGGCCGACTACGAGGATGGCGCGGCCGACGACCCGATGGTCACCTTCGAGCTGACCGACCAGGTGCGCGCCACCATTCAGCAGACGCTGTACCAGCTGCTGGCGAATCGCCGCGGCACGTTCCTGTAGTTCAATCCCCGCGAGGGTGCATCAACCCTTTTGTGCCGCAACCATTTTCGCGATGGCGGCGTCGCGGGCGGCCGCGATCTGCGCGCTGATCTCATCAGTCTCGCCGTCGTGCTGCGCCTCGCCGAGCATGGTGACGACGCTCGTCATCACCGGCTGGCCGTCGTCGTCGGTGACCTCGGCGCGGACTTCGCTGATCACGGTGCCGTGCGACTCGATGACCGAATCCAGGTACGAGTCGAACCACAGCCGGTCGCCGACCTTGATCGGGCGGTGGAAGATCAGCTTCTGGTCGCGGTGCAGCACGCGTTCCAGATTGATCGGCACGTCGAACTGGTTGAAGATCTCGAGCTGCACGCGTCGGCCCGCCACCGCGATGAACGTCAGCGACGCGATCAGGGTGTCCGAACCGCACTCAGCTGCGGCTTCGTCAGTGAAATGGGCGGGGTGATCGTCCTGCACCGCCAGCGCGAATTCCTTGACCTTCTCGCGGCCGACCTCGAAGTAATCGGGGTACCGGTAGTGGGTGCCGATGATGTTGTCCGCGATGCCCATGGCGCGTGAGCCTATCAGCGTCCGCGCCTCTGACCGGCGCGGCGAAGCTAGTTGCCCTTGCGGGACGCCATGGCGGCCAGCGCTCCGCCGACGGCCCCCAGGGCCAGTGCGGACGGCACGCCGATGCGGGCGGCCTTGCGGGCGGTCCGGAAATCGCGGATTTCCCAACCCCGTTCGCGGGCCACGTCGCGCAGCGCGGCGTCTGGATTGATCGCGACGGCCGTGCCGACCAGCGACAGCATCGGCACGTCGTTGAAGCTGTCCGAGTACGCGGTGCAGCGGCGCAGGTTCAGGCCCTCACGGATGGCGAGTTGCCGCACCGCGTGCGCCTTACCGACCCCGTGCAGGATGTCGCCCACCAGGCGGCCGGTGAAGACCCCGTCGACGGACTCGGCGACGGTGCCCAGCGCCCCGGTCAGCCCCAGCTTGTTGGCGATGGTCTGGGCCAGCTCCATGGGCGTGGCGGTGACGAGCCAGACCTGCTGGCCCGCGTCGAGGTGCATCTGTGCCAGCGCCCGGGTGCCCTGCCAGATCTTGTCGGCGATGATCTCGTCATAGATCTCGTCGCCGAGGGCTTCCAGTTCCGCGGTCTGCCGGCCCTCGATGAACGACAGGGCCTTGCGCCGGCCGGCGGCGACGTCGTCGCTGTTCTCCTTGCCGGTCACCTGGAACTTGGCCTGCGCGTAGGCGAAGCGGGCCAGGTCGGAGTACTTGAAGTAGTCGCGGGCGGCGAGGCCACGGGCGAAGTGCACCAGCGATGAGCCGTGCACCAGCGTGTTGTCGACGTCGAAGAACGCGGCCGCGGTGAGGTCGGGCGGCGGCGGGAGCGCCGGGGCAGCGGGTTCGTCGGCTCCGGAATCCTGGCCGTCGACAGCGTCGGCGGGCACGGGCTCGTCGGCAGTCACGGGGCTGGATTCGGACACGGTTCAACAGTAGGTCACGCCATACTGTTGCGCGTGGATCGATCAGGGAACAGCCACCGCGTGACGTTGCTCACCCGTACCGGCTGCAGCATGTGTGCGCGCGCGGCGGCTCAGCTCGCGGAGCTGTCCGACGAGCTCGGCTTCACCCTGACGAGCACGGATGTCGATGTTCTGGCTGCTGCCGGGGATACCGCCCTGCGCGCGGAGTTCGGCGATCGGCTGCCCGTGGTGCTCCTTGATGACGTTGAGCACAGCTACTGGGAGGTCGACGAGGAGCAGCTGCGGGCCGACTTGGCAGGTTGACGCAGTGGGTTGACCGCTGGGCCAGGGCGCTCAGGGCGCGTGCCCGGGGATCCGGTGTGCGTATAGCAAATTTGGTCGGCGGGCTGGTGAGCGGCTAGCTTTGAATGCGTTCCTGCGGCCACTCGAGGCCCGGGAAACATGCCTGCGCGACGGAGGTGCGACGAGGTGAAGAGGCCGTGAGCGTACTGCTGTTCGGGGTTTCGCACCGCAGTGCACCGGTTTCCGTGCTGGAACAACTCAGCACCGACGAGGCCGAACAGGCCAAGATCATCGAGCTGCTGCTGCAGTCCTCTCTGGTCACCGAGGCGATGGTGCTCTCCACCTGTAACCGGGTCGAGGTGTATGCGGTGGTCGACGCCTTCCACGGCGGGCTCTCCGTGATCGGTTCGGTGCTCTCCGAGCGGTCGGGCATGTCGCTGCACGACCTCACGAAGTACGCCTACGTGCGGTACGCCGAGGCGGCTGTCGAGCATCTGTTCGCCGTGGCCAGCGGCCTGGATTCGGCGGTCATCGGCGAGGCGCAGGTGCTGGGCCAGGTGCGCCGGGCCTACACCTCCGCGGAAGCGCACCAGACCGTCGGCCGCACCTTGCACGAACTGTCGCAGCGGGCACTGTCGGTCGGTAAGCGGGTCCATTCCGAGACCGGGATCGATTCGGCGGGTGCCTCGGTGGTGTCGGTGGCGTTGGACATGGCCACGTCCAAGCTGACGTCGCTGACCGGGCTGACGGCCGCCGTGATCGGCGCCGGCTCCATGGGTGCCCTGGCCGCCGCGCATCTGACGCGCGCCGGGATCGCCCGCATCGAGGTGGTCAACCGCTCGCTGCCGAGAGCCGAGCGCATGGTCGAGAATTTGAAGGCACAGGGCGTCGACGCGGCTGCGCACACCCTGGACGACATCGCCGTCGCGCTGGGCAACTCAGACGTCGTCGTCGCGTGTACCGGCGCGGTGCGTCCGGTGGTGTCGTTGGCCGACGCGCACCGTGGACTGATGAACCGCCCGGAGCATCACCAACTGGTGATCTGCGACCTGGGCATGCCCCGCGATGTGGACAGCGCGATTGCTGGCCTACCCGGCGTGCACATGATCGACATGGACCGCATCCAGCGGGAGCCGTCGGCCCGGGCCGCTGCCTCGGACGCCGAAGCGGCCCGTTCGATCGTCGCCGCGGAGGTCGCCAGCTACCTGGCCGGCCAGCGGATGGCCGAGGTCACCCCGACCGTCACCGCCCTGCGTCAGCGCGCCGCCGACGTCGTCGAGGCGGAGCTGCTGCGGCTCGACAACCGGGTTCCCGGGCTCGACGCCGCCCACCGCGACGAGGTCGCCAAGACCGTCCGACGGGTCGTGGACAAGTTGCTGCACGCACCGACGGTGCGGGTCAAACAGTTGGCCAGCGCGCCCGGCGGCGACACCTACGCCGAGGCGCTGCGGGAGCTGTTCGAGCTCGACCCGCAGGCCATCGACGCCGTGTCCGCCGGCGAACTGCCCTTGATGGCACCAGATTTGGCGGCAGGCGAGCCGCATTCCCACCACGACAAGGCTGAGTAATCTCACTTGGTAACTACCCTCGATAACGTTGTCCGGATCGGCACCAGGGGCAGCCTTTTGGCTACCACGCAGGCCGGCACCATCCGCGACGCCCTGGTAGCTCTGGGGCAGCCCGCGGAGCTGGTCATCATCAGCACCGACGGCGACCGCTCCCAGGCGCCCGTCGCCGAGATCGGCATCGGTGTGTTCACCGCCGAGCTGCGGCACGCCATGGCCGACGGCCGCATCGACGTCGCGGTGCACTCGTACAAGGATTTGCCGACGGCGCCCGACGAGCGCTTCGTCATCGCCGCCGTCCCGCCGCGCGAAGACCCGCGGGATGCGTTGGTGGCGCGCGACGGAATGGTGCTGGGGGAGTTGCCGGCCGGCTCGGTTATCGGCACGTCGAGCCCGCGACGGGCGGCGCAGCTTAGAGCACTGGGTCTCGGTTTGGAAATCCGCCCCCTACGAGGCAACCTAGATACCAGGTTGAACAGGGTAAGTAGTGGTGATCTCGACGCTGTTGTCGTCGCCCGAGCGGGTCTGGCCCGTATCGGACGGCTCGATGTCGTCACCGAGAGCCTCGAGCCGGTGCAGATGTTGCCAGCGCCGGCGCAGGGCGCCCTCGCGGTCGAGTGCCGAGTGGGGGACACCGAGTTGGCGACGCTGTTGGGAAAGCTGGACCATCCCGACACGCGTGCCGCGGTCACTGCCGAACGAGTCCTGTTGGCCGAACTGGAGGCGGGTTGTTCCGCGCCGGTGGGTGCGATCGCTGAAGTGGTCGAGTCCATCGACGAGGACGGCCGAGTCTTCGAAGAGCTGTCGTTGCGCGGTTGCGTGGCGGCGCTGGACGGATCCGACGTGATCCGGGCGTCCGGGATCGGGACACCCGAACGGGCACGAGAGCTGGGGCTCTCGCTGGCCGCGGAGTTGTTCGACCTGGGGGCGCGCGACGTGTTGGATCAGCGGACTGTAGAGCGGGAGTGAGAGATGACGACCCGAGTGCGTAAGCACAAGCCCGGCCGCATCACCTTTGTCGGTTCCGGCCCCGGTGACCCGGGCCTGTTGACGACGCGTGCGCGGAACGTTTTGGCGCATGCGGCATTGGTTTTCACCGATCCTGACGTGCCCGAGGCGGTGCTGGCGCTGATCGGTACCGATCTGCCGCCGACGTCCGGGCCGCACCCGGCCGAGGCGGAGCCGGCTGCCGAGACCAAGACCGATGAGGCCACGCCCGAAAAGGCGCCGGCTGCCGCGCCCACGATGACGTTCCCGCATGGCGTCGACGTGCGCCCCGCGCTGGGTGACCCGACCGAGGTGGCCAAGCTGCTGATGGCCGAGGCCAAGACCGGTGTCGACGTGGTGCGCCTGGTCGCCGGCGACCCGCTGTCGGTCGACTCCGTCATCACCGAGGTGAACGCGCTGGCCAAGACCGCGGCGCACTTCGAGTTGGTGCCGGGCCTGCCATCGTCGACGGCCGTGCCGACCTACGCGGGCCTGCCCGTCGGGTCCTCGCACACCGTGGCCGACGTCCGCGGTGACGTGGACTGGGCCGCGCTGGCCGCCGCCCCCGGGCCACTGATCCTGCACGCGACGGTGTCGCACCTGCCGGACGCCGCCCGCACCCTGATCGAATACGGCCTCACCGAAAGCACCCCGTGCGTCGTGACCGCCAACGGCACCACCTGCCAGCAGCGGTCCATCGAGACCACGCTGGCCGGGCTGCTGGACAAGGCCGTGCTGGAGAAGCCGGTCGGCCCCGAGCCGGTCGGACCGCTGGCGGGCCCGCTGGTCGTCACCATCGGCAAGACGGTGGCGCACCGCGCCAAGCTGAACTGGTGGGAGAGCCGCTCGCTGTACGGCTGGACCGTGCTGGTGCCGCGCACCAAGGACCAGGCCGGCGAGATGAGCGATCGCCTCGTGGGCCACGGCGCGCTGCCCATCGAGGTGCCGACCATCGCCGTCGAGCCGCCGCGCAGCCCCGCCCAGATGGAGCGTGCGGTCAAGGGTCTGGTCGACGGCCGCTTCCAGTGGGTCGTGTTCACCTCCACCAACGCGGTGCGTGCGGTGTGGGAGAAGTTCAACGAGTTCGGTCTGGACGCCCGCGCGTTCTCCGGTGTGAAGATCGCGTGCGTCGGTCAGGCCACCGCGGACAAGGTGCGCGCGTTCGGTATCAACCCCGAGCTGGTGCCTGCCGGTGAGCAGTCGTCGCTGGGCCTGCTCGACGAATTCCCGGACTACGACGAGATTTTCGACCCGGTGAACCGGGTGCTGCTGCCGCGCGCCGACATCGCCACCGAGACGCTGGCCGAGGGCCTGCGCGAGCGGGGCTGGGAGATCGAGGACGTCACGGCCTACCGCACCGTCCGCGCCGCTCCGCCGCCGGCGCACACCCGCGAGATGATCAAGACCGGTGGTTTCGACGCCGTCTGCTTCACCTCGAGCTCCACGGTGCGCAACCTGGTCGGCATCGCCGGCAAGCCGCACGCCCGGACCATCGTCGCCTGCATCGGCCCGAAAACCGCTGAGACCGCAGCCGAATTCGGCCTGCGCGTGGACGTGCAGCCGGAGACCGCCGCGGTGGGCCCGCTGGTCGAGGCGCTGGCCGAGCACGCCGCTCGCCTGCGCGCCGAGGGTGCCCTGCCGCCGCCGCGTAAGAAGAGCCGGCGCCGCTAAACTCGATCGAAACGGCATTCCAGCAGGCGTGCACTCGCACTTTGTCTGCCGGGATGCGGTTTCGGCGAACTAGGAGGCATTGCTGTGTCGTATCCGAGGCATCGGCCGCGGCGACTGCGTACGACCCCGGCGCTGCGGCGTCTGGTGTCCGAAACCTCGCTGGAGCCACGGCATCTGGTGCTGCCGCTGTTCGTCGCGGACGGGCTCGCCGAGCCGCGCCCCATCAGCTCGATGCCCGGGGTCGTCCAGCACACCCGGGAGTCGGTGCGCCGTGCCGCCGCGGAAGCCGTCGAGGCCGGTGTCGGTGGGCTGATGCTGTTCGGCGTTCCGTGCGACGGTGACAAGGACGCGACCGGCTCCGAGGGGGTCAACCCCGACGGCATCCTCAATGTGGCACTGCGCGACCTGAATTCGGACCTCGGCGACGCGACCGTGCTGATGGCCGACACCTGCCTGGACGAGTTCACCGATCACGGGCACTGCGGCGTGCTCGACGTGCACGGCCGGGTAGATAACGACGCCACCAACGAGCAGTACATCAAACTTGCTGTGGCCCAAGCGCATTCGGGTGCGCACGTGGTCAGTCCGAGCGGCATGATGGACGGTCAGGTGGCCGCGATCCGCGATGGGCTGGACCATGCCGGGCACAGCGATGTCGCGATCCTGGCCTACGCCGCCAAATTCGCGTCGGCGTTCTACGGCCCGTTCCGCGAGGCGGTGGGCTCGAGCCTGCAGGGTGATCGTCGTACCTACCAACAGGATCCGGGCAACGCCCGTGAAGCGGTCCGCGAGATCGAACTCGATCTCGCCGAAGGCGCCGACATGGTGATGGTCAAGCCGGCGATGAGCTACCTGGACGTGGTGCGCGCCGCCGCCGACATCTCGCCGGTCCCCGTTGCGGCGTACCAGATTTCGGGTGAGTACGCGATGATCAGCGCGGCCGCGGCCAACGGCTGGATCGACCTGCGGGCCTCGGTCCTGGAGTCGCTCGTCAGCATTCGGCGCGCCGGTGCCGACATCGTGCTCACGTACTGGGCGACGGACGTCGCGGGCTGGCTCCGGTGAACCCCCAAAACCCGCAGAACCCGCATCCGCAGTACCCGCCGTATCAGGGCGCGGCCCCGGACGGGTCCGGTGCCGAGCCGCACGAGATGCCGCAGGACGTCGTCACCGGCTTCTGGCTGTGGACGGCCGCGCTGCCGGTGTCGGTGATCGGCTACGTCATCAACCTGCTGACCACGCCCGAGCGCTCGGTGTCGGGCTACGCCTACGCGGTGTCCGGTCTGATGCTGTTCATCATCGCGGTCCTGGTGGCCACGTTCCTGGTGTTGCTGCGGCAGGGCTACCGGTGGGCGCGCAGCATCCTCACCGGTGGGTCCGCGGCGACGATTCTGTACCTGACCACCAATCTCTTCGCCGACTACCACGGCGCGGCCGCGGCGCTGGGCTACGCGGTGTGCGGCATCGGCGGCACGGTACTGATCGGCGGCGGCGTGTACCTCCTGCACCGCCCCGACTCGAACGCCTACTTCGTCCGCTGAGCCGCGCCCAGGTCGACGTCGATGCACACGTCGCCCGCTAGGCTGGCCCGGATATGACTGAGCCCACGCCCTCACCCGCCCGACCGCAGGCCGTGACCGTTGCTTTCTGGTGCTGGGTGGTGGCCGGGGGTCTCCTCACCGCGATCGGTACCTGGCAGCTCAGCCTGAGCCTGCCCGGTTCGTTCCGGGCCATCGGTGGGCTGCTGGCGGCGGTCGGACTCGCTCTGGGCTTTCTCGCCGGCCGGGCGCGACGCGGCGATGCCCGGTTTCGCCGGGCCGCCACCGCGCTGGCGATGGCGATCGTTCTGCTGATTGCGTTTTTGCTGCTGGTGTTCGGGGCGGATCCGCTGGGATTCCTGGTGCTGACGATTGTCATGGCGTTGGCGATCGGTGGGACGGTCTCGATCACCCGGCCTGCGGCGCAGTCCTGGTTCGATGGAAAGGCCAACGCATGACAGACGCGCCGACAGGCACTGACGCCGAACAGGTCCTCTTCCACGAGGTCGGTGCCAGCTGGTGGTGGCTGCTGCTGGGGCCGTTCTCCGGCGGTTCCATCGCCGCGATGCAGTTGTGGTCGGCCCACCGGCTGGACCCGCTGGTGCCGCTGGTGTTCCTGGTGCTGGTGACGGGGTTCATCGGGCTGCAGATCAAGGCCGCACGCCTGCACACCTCGGTCGAGCTGACGCCGGAATACCTGCGCCAGGGCACTGAGTCGGTCCGCGTCGCGGACATGCTCGGGATCTACCCGGAGGCGCGGGGCGCCGAGGCGCCGCGCTGGCAGTCCGACCGGGCGCTCGGAGAGCTGACCGGTGTTCCGCGGGGACGCACCGGGATCGGGCTCAAGATGACCGGTGACCGGACCGCGCAGGCTTGGGCGCGGCGCCATCGCGGGCTGCGTGCCCAGCTGGAGGCGCTGGGTGTACGCGAATTCGGCGAGGACGACGACGAATGAGCACCGGCAGGATCGTGGCGGCGGGCGCGCTGGTAGTGGCGGTGCTGGCGGCCGTCGGCTCGGTGCTGAGTTGGCTGGCCGCATCGTCGATCGCCGACGTGGCGCCGGTGATTCCCGGCGAGCCGGTGAAGACGTCGGTGCTCTATGACCCGTCGTTCATCACGTTGTCGCTGTTGCTGGCGACCCTGGCCGGGGTGCTCGCCGTAGTAGGCACGGCGAGGTGGCGGCGCGCCCAGTAGTGTGTCGCCCATGTCTTTTTCGCTTGAACTGTCCGCTGACGTCGTACAGGTCCGGGACTGGGTCCACGAGTTCGCTGCTGACGTGATCCGTCCGGCCGCCGAGGAGTGGGACGAGCGCGAAGAGACGCCCTGGCCGATCCTTCAGGAGGCGGCCAAGGTCGGTCTGTACTCCATGGAGTTCTTTGCTGCTCAGACTGCCGAGGAGACCGGGCTCGGCATGCCCGTCGCCGTCGAAGAGCTGTTCTGGGGAGACGCCGGCATCTCGATGTCCATCATGGGAACCGGTCTGGCCGCCGCGTCACTGGCGGCCAACGGCACCATGGAACAGCTGGGCGAGTGGCTGCCGCAGATGTACGGCGACATCAACGAGCCCAAGCTGGCCGCGTTCTGTTCGTCGGAACCCGGTGCGGGATCGGATGTTTCGTCGATCATCACCCGGGCGCGGTACGACGAGGCCACCGACGAATGGGTGCTCAACGGCACCAAGACCTGGGCCTCCAATGGCGGCATCGCCAACGTGCACATCGTCGTCGCCTCGGTGTACCCGGAGCTCGGCTCGCGCGGCCAGGCCAGCTTCATCATCCCGCCTGGCACAAAGGGTTTCAGCCAGGGCCAGAAGTTCAAGAAGCACGGCATCCGGGCGTCGCACACCGCTGAGGTAGTGCTCGACGACGTCCGGCTGCCGGGCCGGCTGATCGTCGGCGGCCGGGAGAAGTTCGAGGAGCGGATCGCCCGCACCCGCGAAGGCAAGAGTTCTGCGGGCCAGGTGGCCATGAAGACGTTCGAGCGGACGCGGCCGACGGTGGGGGCGATGGCGTTGGGCGTCTCCCGCGCGGCCTACGAGTACGCGCTGGGATACGCGCAGGAGCGCGAGCAGTTCGGCCGCAAGATCGGTGACTTCCAGGCCGTCGCTTTCAAGCTGGCCGATATGAAGGCGCGCGTCGACGCGGCGCGGCTGCTGGTGTGGCGGGCCGGCTGGATGGCGCGCAACAACATGCCGTTCGAGAACGCCGAAGGCTCCATGGCCAAGCTGGTCGCCAGTGAGACGGCGGTCTACGTGACCGACGAGGCCATCCAGATTCTGGGCGGTAACGGCTACACCCGCGACTATCCGGTGGAGCGGTGGCACCGCGACGCCAAGATCTTCACGATTTTCGAGGGCACCAGTGAGATCCAGCGGCTCGTGATGTCCCGCGCGATCACGGGGCTGCCGCTCAAGTAGCTCTTGTTACAGAGTGCAAAATTTGTAACACTGTTCCATATGACCGAACTTGCGGAACAGTCCGAGCTGGTCTCGGAGCCGGTTGATGCCCTGCCACTGGGGCCCGACTCGTTGGTGTGGAAGTACTTCGGCGACAACCGGATGTACCTGATCGGCCCCCGGCCTGCGGTCCTGCAGAACATGCTGGCCCAGCTCGGCCAGGGTGTGCTGGACCATTCGGTGTTCTTCGCCGACACCTCGGCGCGGATCAAGCGGTCGCTGCCGCCGATCTTCCGCACCGTGTACGGCACCGATGACGCCAATACCGGAACGCAGGTCCGCGACTACCACCGCGAGATCAAGGGCGACATGCCCGACGGCAGCCGCTACCACGCGCTCGACCCCGACACCTACTACTGGGCGCACGCGACGTTCGTCGACCAGGTGCTGTACTTCGCGGACACGTTCGTCAAGCGCCTGAGCTACGCCGAGAAGGAACAGATCTACCTCGAGTCCAAGACGTGGTACCGCCGCTATGGCGTCAGTGACCGGCCGATGCCGGCCACCTATGCCGAATTCGAGGAGTACTGGGACCGGATGATCAACGACGTCGCGGTGCCGCACAAGACGGCTCGGTACGGCGTCGGCTATGTGACCAAAGGCTTTCCGGCGCCCAAGGGCGTCAACCCGGCGGTGTGGCGCGTCATCGCGGTGGCGTTCAACCCGGTCGCGGCGTTCCTGACCACCGGTGGCATGCCGCCGCGGACGCGGGACCTGCTGGAGCTGCCCTGGACCGACCGGCAGGAACGCGCCTACCAGTTGTTCGCCGCCGCCTGGCGTACCAAGCCGGTGAACTGGGTGTGGGACCGATTGCCGATGTCGGTGCGATACAACAGCTTTGCGCAAAACGGTTACGCACGTGCCCGCTGACGCGACGCAAGCGATCCTCGACGCGGCGCTCATCGAGTTCGAGCAGCACGGCTTCCGCCGCGTTGCGCTCGACGACGTGGCGCGCCGGGCCGGCGTCAGCCGCACCACGATCTACCGGCGGTTCGCGAGCCGCGACGAGCTGGTGGCCGCGGTCGTCGAGCGCGAGAACGTCGTGCTGTTCGACGATATCGCCGGCGAGCTGAAAAATGCTGGGCCGCAATCTGATTTGTATGTCGAGGCGTTCACGCTGTCGATCCTGCGGTTCCGCCGGCACCGGGTGCTGAACCGGATGATGACCGATGAACCGTCGCTCGTGATCGAACTCATGCAGCAGCACTACGGCGCGGCGGTGGGCCGGATGGCGGCGGCGCTGCGCGTCATCTTCCCGGACGGGTTCGCCGACCGGATCGGCGAGCAGGCGGTCAACGACCTGGCCGACACCATCCTGCGCTACGCCGCGATGGTGCTGCTGTTGCCGAGTGTCGAGGCGCTGGAGAGTGCTGAGGAGATCCGCGCTTTTGCCGCACGGCATTTCGTGCCGAGTCTGCCGCCGGCGCTGCAGGGCCAGGCGGGCAAATCGGCCGCGGGGTCGATGCGGTAGCGCAGGCGGTAGGAGCCCGCGGGATCTCATGCTTGGATCAGTTTCGGCCGGTCCTTCGCTGGGAAGTGGGTAAATCGTGTCGACAATGGAGCTGGCCCGTGCCGAGCGCGAGGACCTCGTCGAGTTCCTGGCGCAGCTGACGCCCGAGCAGTGGGAACAACCGTCGTTGTGCACCGGGTGGCGGGTGCGCGACGTCGTCGGCCACCTCATCGGCTACGACGAGCTGAGCGGTGCGGAGACTGTCCGGGAGTTCCTGCGCGGTGGGCTGTACCCGCCCCGGATCAATGCCGCCGTGCTGGCGCGGAATGCGGGCCGCAGCGCCGACGAACTGTGTGCCACGTTGGCTGAGCATGTCGTCCCACGTGGTCTGACGACCGGCTTCGGCGGCCGGATCGCCTTGTCGGACGGGATGATTCACCAGCAGGACATCCGTCGACCGTTGGGTCTGCCCCGGGAAATACCGCACGACCGGCTGGTGGCGGTGCTGGACTTCGCGCGCTACGCCGCGCTGCTGCGCGGCGCCTGGCGGGCCAGGGGAGTGCGGTTGGTCGCCACTGATCTGGACTGGTCGTTCGGCCGCGGGCCGGAAGCGTCCGGGCCCGGGGAAGCCCTCCTGATGGTGATGGTCGCGCGGCCTTGTGCGCTCGCTGATCTCACCGGCCCCGGTGTGGACCGGTTACGCCGGAACCTGGGTGCGCGCTAGCCGCTCCGGCGTTGACAGTGTCGTGGCGGCGGGCGTGTACTGGACATCGGGGGATTGATGAGGTCGGACAATGACCGTCCACGGTGTCGATGATGTGATCGACGTTTCGGCTGCCGCACTTGCGGGGCTCTGATGTCCGCGATGATGCTGTGCTCGGCGATAAAGCAGTTCCTGACCACCGGAGAGCCCGCGGCGAGCCGCGCCGCCGACGGCCGCCGGGTGACCGACAGGATTCGCCGCCGCGCACGATTCGCCGACTGCTGCTGGGACAACCGACTGGCACACCAACGCCGGTGCGATCACGCCGAGTGCGATGTGCATCGCACCGACCCTCTGGCGAGTTAGCCCGGCGCGCCGGCGTACGCGCAATGGCGTTCGGACGCAACATGATCCGGCAGCGCGAGTGTGACGATGGTGCGCAGGGTGCGGAGATACTGGCGCGCGAGCGGACCGGTCGTGTACGGCAGGCCGAAGCGAGCGCACACGGCCTGGACCTCTACGGCGATCTGGGCGTAGCGGTTACTCGGCAGGTCGGGAAACAGGTGGTGCTCGATCTGGTAGCAGAGGTTGCCGCTGAGAAACGCCAGTACCGGCCCTGCGCGGAAGTTCGAAGTGCCCAACATTTGTCGTAGATACCATTCGGATTTGGTCTCGGCGTCCAAGGCCGCGGGGGTGAACTTTTGTGTGCCGTCGGCGAAATGACCACAACAGATCACCACGTAGGCCCAAACGTTCCGGACCACGTTTGCGACCGCATTCGCAGTGAGGGTGCGGCGCCATCGGCGAATGCTCAGCGCGGGGAAGAACACATAGTCCTTGCCGGCCTGCCGGGCCATCTTGCGGACCATTGCCCGGGTCAGGGCGGACTTCTCGCCGAGAGTCGCCGCACCCCGCTGCTCGGACTCCCAGCCCTGCAGCGCAATGCCCCATTCGAACATGATGCCCAGCAAGACATTTCGTAGCGGCTGCAGCAGATTGCCGGCGCCCCACGGCTGGTCCGGGGTGACCCGCATGATGCCGTACCCGAGATCGTCGTCCATCCCGATGACGTTGGTGAAAACGTGGTGGCGGTAGTTGTGCGCATACCGCCATTGCGAGGACACGCCGGCCATGTCCCACTCCCAGGTGCTGGAGTGGATCTCCGGGTCGTTCATCCAATCCCATTGACCGTGGCAGATGTTGTGGCCGAGTTCCATGTTCTCGATGGACTTGGCGGTGGCCAGCGCGGTGGTGCCGAGCGCGCACCCCAGCTTGCCTCGGGTGGCCGCGATGACCAGCCGGGCGGTGATCTCGAGGCAGCGCTGAAACATGATGGTGCGCTGGATGTATGCCCTGTCTGACGCGCCGCGCGAATTCTCGACGTCGTGGCGGATGGCCTCCAGGGCGGTTCCTAGCGCGTCCAGGTCCGACTCACTGAGATGGGCATATTCGGCTACATCGGTGATCGCCATGGGATCACCTCCGTTCGTGGTGATTTATGGGGGTCCGGCCGCGGGCACGCCGAATCGGGTGCCCAGGCCACTGAGCAGGATGTCGAGTCCCCGGTCGAGTTCGGCGCGCCCGTCGTAGCTGGCCCAGATCGGGGCGAGGTCACGCAAGTGCGGGAACTGGTCGAGCGGCAGCCGGTACAGCCCGAGCCGCAGCACGTGATCGGTTTCCTCGGGACGTTCGACGATCTCCTGCAGTTCGGTCAGGACGTGGCCGTAGAGGAACCCGAACAACGTCCGGTACACGTGGAGCGCGTCGTCTCCGCTGAACCCGGCTCTGGTCAGGAGCGCGAGCACCTGTTCGAGGTGTCGCAGGATGCCGGGCGGCCGCATCCCGAGTGGTGTGGCAAGGGGACGGGTGACCAGCAGCGGCACCACGTGGGGATGCGCGCGCGCCAATTCGCGGAAGCCGTGGCCGAGTTTGCGCAATGCGGCGGCCCAGTCCGTCGCCAGGGTGTCGAGCGCAAGCTGCTCGAAGACCATCTCGACCACCCCGTCGAGCACGGCCGCCTTGTTGGGCACATGCCGGTAGAGCGCCATCGGGTCGCGACCCACCGCCTCGCCGAGACGGCGCATCGACAGCGCGTCCACGCCCTCGCGGTCGATGATCTCCAGTGCGCTGGTCAGGACCGCCGCGCGAGTAATCGGCCGGCTCGCGCCGTCCCCTGCGATCGAGTCGGCGCCGGGCGCGTCTCGCCCCGGACGTGATGGCCCTCTCGAGGGTGGGGTCATGGGTGAAGCACCGCCCTTCGTGCGCGTCTCTCCGACATCGCTTCAGTGTAGCCCTATATCGTAGGTCTACGATGTTGACATAGCTCTGATCTGGGAGTTTACTGGAGTTGTAGCACCGGATAGAGGCGCCGTCATGATCGTGATCGTCGGATCGGCCACTGTGCTCGTCGCGCTGGCCGAGGGGTCCGGCGCGGTCAACGGCCGGTAGGCGGTGATGCGGGGACGCATTCACGTCTCGTCCGATAACCCCTAGGAGCCGAAATGGCTACCAGCAACACAGTTTTCCTGTCCATCGTGGTCTTCCTGGCGATGGCGCTCACCGCGGTTTTCGCGTGGGCGGCGGGCAACAACCGCAACCAGCACCGCGCTGCGCCACCCATCCAGCTGCCGGTACCGACTCCGGCTGACGCCGGAGATGACCGGCCGGCAGTCGCCACACCGAGGCGCCGGTCCGCGCTCGACAGCTCAACGACCCAATGGGATCGCGCTGACACCAGAGAAGTAACGAAGGGAGCGTCGCCATGACGCCACAACCGACTCGCAAGAATGACCAGAACGGCACCGTGCCGGCGAACACACCGCGGCTGCGGTTGAAAGCCAAAGCGCCGCATGGCGGATACGTCGACGGGGCATGGTGGCCGCACAGCGATGACCTCGCCGTCGAGCTGCCGGACCTGTTGGCGGTGCTGTCGGTGCGGCTGGGCCGGATCGACCGCGTGTCGTATCGCCTCAACGCCTGGGCGAATGCGCCCCGCAAGCTCACCATCGGTGGTCGCGCGGTACGCCTCGACGGGTATCGGCGTCAGCCGCTCAACACCATCGAAGTTCGCGGCCTCGACGACGACCGGGACCGGCTGATACTGCTGGTGATCCCGCCACGCACCGATCCCGACGACGCCCACGTCACGATGATGGCGGCGGCCCAGTCCGGCAACGCTGCCTCCGCCGACGGGCTGCTCATGATCAGTCCACGCGACCGCGAACGGCGCACCCAGGCGGCGGGCGCTCAAGATCGTTGGGAGTCAGAAGGCGGAACGGCGGCGTCCCGACAGGTTGAGCAGGCTCTCGTCTGACCTGTGTGCCGTCAGTGCGCGACCGCCTTCTCGGCGCCCACCCCGGTCAGCGACCGCACCTCCATCTCGGCGGTGCGCTCGGGGTCCCCGGTGTCGGACGAGGTGAGCGTGCCGATGATGCCGAGCGCGAAGGCCAGCGGGATGGACACGATGCCCGGGTTGGCCAGCGGGAAGAACGCGAAGTCGGCGCCGGGGATCATCGAGGTCTTCGTGCCGGACACCGCGGGGGAGAACACGATCAGCACGATGGTCGAGATCAGGCCGCCGTACATGCTCCACAGTGCGCCGCGGGTGTTGAACCGCTTCCAGTACAGCGAGTACAGGATCGTCGGCAGGTTGGCCGCGGCCGCCACGGCGAACGCCAGAGCCACCAGGAACGCCACGTTCTGACCGTTGGCCAGGATGCCGAGCCCGATCGCGAACACCCCGAGCACGACCGCGGTGATGCGCGAGACCCGCACCTGTTCCTGCTCGGTCACCTTGTGGGACTTGAGAACTGAGGCGTAGATGTCGTGCGCGAACGAGGCCGACGCCGTGATGGTCAGGCCGGCGACGACCGCGAGGATCGTCGCGAACGCGACCGCCGAGATGACGCCGAGCAGGATGACGCCGCCGAGTTCGAAGGCCAGCAGTGGGGCTGCGGAGTTCACGCCACCGGCCGCCTTGAGAATCCGGTCCGGGCCGACCAGCGCGGCCGCGCCGTACCCGAGCACCAGGGTGAACAGGTAGAAGGCGCCGATCAGCGCGATGGCCCACACCACCGATCGCCGCGCCTCTTTCGCCGTCGGCACGGTGTAGAAGCGCATCAGCACATGCGGCAGGCCCGCGGTGCCGAGCACCAGCGCCAGCGCCAGCGAGATGAAGTTGATCTTCGAGGTGAGCGACCCGCCGTACTGCGCGCCGGGCGCCAAGACGTCGCGGCTGGAGACGCCCTTGGTGGTGGCGTGGGAGATCGCCGACTGGGCCGAGCCCAGGATGTCGGAGAAGTTCAAGCCGAACTTGGCCAGCACCACGACCGTCATGCACGCGGCGCCGACGATCAGCAGCACGGCCTTGATGATCTGCACCCAGGTGGTGCCCTTCATGCCGCCGACCAGGACGTAGACGATCATCAGGACGCCGACGACGGCGATCACCAGCGACTGCCCGGCGCGGCTGTTGACGTCGAGCAGTAGGGCCACCAGGCCGCCGGCACCGGCCATCTGGGCCAGCAGGTAGAACAGCGACACCGTCAGCGTCGAGGTGGCTGCGGCCAGGCGGACCGGCCGCTGCCTGAGCCGGAAGCTCAGCACGTCGGCCATGGTGAATTTGCCTGTGTTGCGCAGTAATTCGGCCACCAGGAGCAGGGCCACCAGCCAGGCGACCAGGAAGCCGATGGAGTACAGGAAGCCGTCGTAGCCGTAGACCGCGATGGCGCCCGCGATCCCGAGGAAGCTGGCCGCGGACAGGTAGTCGCCGGCGATGGCGATGCCGTTCTGCGGGCCCGAGAAGCCGCGGCCACCGGTGAAGAACTCGTCGGCGGTGGCATTGCGCTTGCTGGCCTTGATCACCACGATCATCGTGACGACGACGAACACGCTGAAGATGCCGATGTTGGCGGCCGGATTGCCGACGGTCTGGGCGGCCAGGACGGTGGTGGTCATCAGGCGCCCTCGAGTTCTTCGCGAATGGCGGTGGCCCGCGGGTCGAGTTCCCGGTTGGCGAAGCGCACGTACAGCCCGGTGATCACGAATGTGGTGAGGAACTGGCCCAACCCGATCAACAGGCCGACGTTGATGTTGCCGAACACCCGGATGGCCATGAAGTCGTGGGCGAAGGCCCCGAGCGCGACGTAGAGGGCATACCAGAGCAGGAAGAACGCGGTCATCGGAAACACGAAGCGGCGCAACCGCGTACGCAGCTCCTGGAATTCGGGGCTGGCCTGCATGGCGAGAAACTGCTCCCCGGTGGGGGCAACCCTCTCGGGACGGTCGGTTTCTGGCACCGAGGGCTCCTGACGGTTGACTGTGAGTAGATAGCGCAGAACCTAATTGAGAGCTGGGTCACTCGCGACCGGTATCGCCGGACCGCTGCATGAACAGATGGAAGTACGGTCCAAGGATGAGCAGCGAGACAGCTTCGGCATTCGATTCCGGAATCACCACCCGCCGTCAGGTGATGGGCGACGAGTTCGTCGACCGGGCGCTGGCCCGCACCAGCGGCACCGAATCGGAACCGATCCAGCGCTTCGTCACCGAACACGTGTGGGACGCGGTGTGGAACCGGCCGGGTCTGAGCCGGCGTGACCGCAGCCTGCTCAACCTCGGCATGCTGACGGCCCTGCGCGCCCACGAGGAACTCGCCGGCCACGTCCGGGGCGGTCTGAACAACGGACTCACCCGCGAGGAGATCGTCGAAGCGATCATCCACGCGACGGGGTACTGCGGGGCGCCCGCGGCGCTGAGCGCGATGCGGGTGGTCCAGCAGGTGCTGGACGAGACTTCCTAGGCCCGGCGCAGCGGCGCCACGTACTCAAAAGATAAGCGGCCGAACGCAAAACGCATCGGCCGCCCATCACCTGATGGGCGGCCGATGCCGCGATGGCGTCAGAACGGCCGGCTGTTGGCCTGCCATTTGGCCGATTCCGGTCGCTGGCCGTAGCGCTCGATGTAGCGCTCGTGCATCTGTGCCTGCTGCTGCCGCTGAATCTCGTCGATCAGATTGGGGTCCATGCCATGTTGGGCGAGGCGGTATCGGCGCCACACTTTGTTGAGGACGAACGCCATCACCAAGGCCCAGAAGTAGATCGGCAGCGTCATCTCGGAGTGGACATACACCGATGCCGGTAGCAGCCACAGCGGAGCCAGCACAAAGACCGGTGGGATTGCGTATCGGATCATGTGCCGGCGTACCGCCCCGTCGTCGGTGAGGTCGCGACGAACCCAGTCCTGCAGGTGGTCCGGCAAGCGGCGCCCGTAGGCGTAGGTGATGTGCTGCCAGAACGTCGGACGATCGGCGGCCATGACGACTCCTTTGACTGATCAGATCGAGGGGACACCACCTGATTCGTGCCCTAATGGTTAGTACACTATCTGTTAGCCCATTATTCCGCCAGAGGGGGCGCCGCCGATAACGGCCTTCGGCAGACGCGGCGGGCACAAAATGTTAGGGCCCTAACTGGTAATAAACTGGGCAGCATGTCCACTGTCTCCGAAGACGTCGACCCGCTCGCCCTGGAACGTCAGGTCTGCTTCGCGCTGGCTATCACCAACCGTGCGGTACTTGCCATCTACCGGCCGCTACTCGAACCGCTCGGGCTGACGCATCCGCAATACCTGGTCTTGCTGGCGTTGTGGGACAACGCAAAATCCAAGCAAGACCCGTTGACCGTCAAACAGATCGCCGCGTTGCTGCAGATGGATTCGGCCACCGTTTCGCCGATGCTCAAACGCCTCGAAACCCTTGAGCTGATCCACCGCACCCGCAGTGCCGCCGACGAACGCGCCACGCACATAACCCTGACGCCCAAAGGGGTCGCGCTACGACGCCGCGCACTGAAAATCCCGCCGGCAGTCGTCAAGCAACTGGGCGTTGATCTGACCGAACTGGAGCACCTGCACGCTGTGCTCACCAAGATCAACGCAGCTGCCGTTGCCGCCGGCGGACCGGCAGAATGATCCGCGTACCAGACGGCCATCGTCGCCGAGGTGTGTCCGGCGGTTAGCTATGCACGCCGCAGCAGCACCGCCTGCTCAAAAGGCAAGCGCGGAAACACCTTACGTAAAGACCCGGTGATGAGCGGGGCGGCCTCCTCCTTGCTCACCACACGCGGGTCGACCACGTCGACCGTATGACCGCGCCGGGTTATCCGGCCGCCACCGGACGTGGTGATGTTCTTGAGCCAGTCGCGGTCGGGGCCGTAGGTCAGCAGGATGGCGAAGCCGTCGGCGGTGGTGAACACCGTCAGCGGCGTGCGGAACGTCTTGCCGGACTTACGTCCGACGTGCTCGAGGATGCCGAACGTCGGCGCGCGGCCGGCCCACAGCCGTTGGATGGGATTGGTGACCCGACGGTTGAAACGGGCGACCGATTGCGGAATCTGCATGTCCTCATCGTGCGCCATCGTGACGGAGGCGGCCAGGGAAGCGAGTAATGTTACCGATCGGTAGCGGCGATGCCGCCGTGCCGCACACCGGCCCGCTGATTCATTTTCGAGGAGGAATGCATGCCTGCGCCCGCCAACGCTGACGCCCGCCGGATCTATGACCTGGAGCGCAGCCGCGTATTCCACTCGTGGTCGGCCCAGGGGAAGCTCGACCCGCTGGTCTTCACCGGCGCCGAGGGCAGCTACCTCATCGACGGTGACGGCAACCGGCTGCTCGATTTCTCCAGCCAACTCGTCTACACCAACATCGGCCACCAGCACCCCAAGGTCGTCGCGGCCATCGCCGAGCAGGCCGCCAAGCTGTGCACCATCGCGCCGCAGCACGCCAACGAGGCCCGGGCCACCGCCGCCGACCTGATCTGCCAGGTGGCCCCCGAAGGCTTCAACCGGGTGTTCTTCACCAACGGTGGCGCCGACGCCGTCGAGCACGCCATCCGCATGGCCCGCGTGTACACCGGCCGCTACAAGACGCTGTCGACCTACCGCAGCTACCACGGCGGCACCGCGCTGACGATCAACCTGACCGGCGACGTCCGCCGCTGGGGCAACGACTACGGCAGCGAAGGCACCACGCACTTCTTCGGTCCGTTCCAGTACCGCAGCCAGTTCGGTTCGCAGACGCAGGAGGAAGAGTCCGAGCGCGCCCTGGCGCACCTGCGGTCGGTCATCGAGTTCGAAGGCCCGGGTGCCTTCGCCGCGATCATCCTGGAGTCGGTGCCCGGCACCGTCGGCATCATGCCGCCGCCGCCCGGCTACCTGCAGGGCGTGCGCGAGCTGTGCGACCAGCACGGCATCGTGATGATCCTCGACGAGGTCATGGCCGGCTTCGGACGTACCGGCAAGTGGTTCGCGCTGGACAACTACGGCGTCACGCCGGACCTCATCACCTTCGCCAAGGGCGTCAACTCCGGTTATGTGCCGCTCGGCGGCGTCATCGTCAGCGACAAGATTCTGGAGCGCTTCCTGGAGCAGCCCTACCCGGGCGGTCTGACGTACTCCGGCCACCCGCTGGCGTGTGCGGCATCCGTGGCGACCATCACCGCGATGCATGACGAGAAGATCGTCGAGAACGCCGAGCTGATCGGCACCGACGTCTTCGGTCCCGGCCTCGCGGCGCTCGCCGAGAAGCACGACATCATCGGCGACGTTCGCGGTCTGGGCGTGTTCTGGGCGGTCGAGCTGGTCAAGGACCGGGCCACCAAGGAGCCGCTGGCACCGTACGGTGGCAGCTCGCCGGAGATGGGCGCCATCAACGCGCGTGCCCGGCAGAACGGCCTGCTGCTGTTCATGAACTACAACCGCTTCCACCTGGTGCCGCCGTGCAACATCAGCATCGACGACGCCAAGCGCGGGCTGGACATTCTGGACGATGCGCTGAGCGCGGTGTAGTTAGAGCTTTGGCTCTACGCTTTTCTCATGGCCTACCTCAAGCCGCCGTGGTTCGTAGTCAACGTCTTCAACCCGATTGCGCGGCTGACCGGGATCGGTGGCAGCGAAACGCTGACGGTCACCCGCAGCTCCAACCATTTGCCGCAGCGCATCCCGGTCGTGGTGCCGGAGGTGGACGGGGTGAAGTACCTGGTGTCCACCCGCGGTGAGTCGGCGTGGGTGAAGAACGTCCGGGAGAACCCCGTGGTGGCGCTCGGCAAGGCGAACTACCTGGCCACCGAGATTCCGGTCGCGGACCGGGCGCCGATCATCGCGGCGTACCGGCCGCTGGCCGGCAAGGTCGTCGAGGGCTACTGGAAAGAACTGCCCGACGACGCCGACCACCCGGTCTTCAAGCTGGCTCCGCAGCAGTAGGGTCCGCGCCGACGTCAGTTTCTGCGTACGAGTGTGTGCAGATGGTCTATCCATCTGCACACACTTGTGCCAAGATGGCGAAATGGCCGAAGCCCGAAGCTATGGCGGACGTAGCGCCAGTGAGCGAAGCTCCGAACGCCGCGCCCGTTTCCTCGATGTCGGCCTGGAACTTCTGGGCACCGGCGGGCTGACGGCCGTCACCCTGCGCGGGGTCTGCAAGACCGCCAACCTGTCATCGCGATACTTCTACGAGAGCTTCGCCGATACCGACGCGCTCACCGTGGCCGTCTACGACTCGATCGTCGAAGAAATGATCCAGATGGGGCTCGATAGGGTCGCGCAGGCGCCGTCAGAGCTATCCCGTCAGGTCAATGCGGGATTGCGTTGCGCGGTGGACCTTTTCGCGGCGGATCCGCGCAAGGGGCGGGTCGTGCTCAATCTTTCGCTGGCCAGCCCCGGGCTGGCCGAGCGTCGTCGCGACACCAGTGAGCGCATCGCCGCCATCATCGCGAATCTGGGCGGCCACTACCTGCGGCCCGGCACCGACCCGGGCCGGTTGCTGACCATCTCGCGCTTCTTCGTCGGCGGGTTCGTCGAACTGCTCACCGCTTGGATGGCCGACCCTGCCGTGAACTGCGAAGAACTGCTCGACGACTGCACCCAATTCTTCTTGAGCATCACCGCGGACGTGCTGCACAGCTCGCCCCGCGCTCGCTTCGGCATGGCCAACTAACCCCTAAGGAACAAGCGACATGACCTCGGCAGGAATCCTGGGAAATGCCCGGAAAACGTTGGGCACAAAGGTATTTGGCCTTCTGGACGAGCTCACCGAACGGATCGGCACCACCGGGGAACCGCTGGCCGAGCCGCCGCCGGGCAGCGGGCTGAAGCCGGTGATGGGGGAGCGCGGATTGCCGGGGCTGGGCAAGACCGTCGAGGTGCTGCTGCACGGCCAGGAATCGGCACTCCGGTACTACGCCAAATACGGCCCCGTCACCTGGAGTCACACCTTCGCGACGCGGTTGGTGTGGGCGCTCGGCCCGGATGCGGTGCAGGAGGTGCTCACCAACCGCAGCAAGGCCATGTCCCAGGCCGGTTGGGAGTACTTCATCGGCCCGTTCTTCACCCGTGGCTTGATGCTGCTCGACGGCCAGGAACACCTCCTGCACCGGCGGATCATGCAGGTGGCGTTCACCCGGACCCGTCTCGTGGCGTACCAGGAGCAGGTCCAGGCGGTCATCGACGCCACCTTGCCGAGCTGGCCGACCGATCAGCCGATGCTGATGTATCCGGCGATCAAGAACACCTCGCTCGAGATCGCCACCCGGGTGTTCATGGGCGCCGAGCCCAGCGCGGAATCCCAGGAGCTGATCGAGGCGTTCGAGGATGCGGTGCGGGCCGGCACGGGTTACATCCGCCGCCCGGTGCCCCTGCTGCCCACCCGATGGAACCGCGGGCTGATCGGCAGGCAGAAACTCGAGAAGTACTTCCGCGAGCTGATCCCGGCCAAGCGGACGTCTGCCGACGACGACCTGTTCGCCACGCTGTGTCGGGTCGAGACCGAAGACGGTGAGAAGTTCACCGACGACGACATCGTGAACCACATGATCTTCCTGATGATGGCGGCGCACGACACCTCGACCATCACCGCCACCGCGATGGTCTACTACCTGGCCAAGCACCCCGAGTGGCAAGACAAGTGCCGCGCGGAATCGCTGGTGCTCGGCGACCCCGGCCACATCGGGATCGACGATCTGGAAAAGCTCGAGACCTTGGAGTTGGTCTTCAAGGAGTCGATGCGGCTGGTCGCACCCGTGCCCGCCATGGTGCGCAAGACCACCGAGGACATCGACCTGGCCGGTTACTACGTGCCGGCAGGCACCATGATCTCCGTCGCACCGGGCGCCACCCACGAGCTGGGGGATTTCTGGACCAACTCGCGCGAATTCGATCCGCTCCGGTTCGAGGAGCCGCGCAGCGAGCACAAGGAGCACCGCTTCGGGTACGTGCCATTCGGTGGCGGCGCCCACAAGTGCATCGGCATGACGTTCGGATCTGCCGAGGTGAAGGCGCTGCTGCACAAGATGCTGCTCCGCTATCGGTTCGAGGTCCCGGCGGACTACGAGCTCGAATGGGACCACACCTCGCTCGTGGTGCCCACCGACGACTTCCCGGTGACCCTGCGGCCGCTCGCACCCTGACGATGCCCGCCCTGAACCCAGCCCACTACACCCTGTAGTTGGTCCATTCGCGCGGGGCTGGGACACTGGTGGTCATGCGCTCTACCGACGTCTCCGCGAAACTGTTCGCCGATGCGTCGACCGTGATCCCGGGCGGGGTCAACTCGCCCGTGCGGGCCTTCAGCTCGGTCGGCGGCACCCCTCGCTTCATCACCTCGGCCAACGGTTACTGGCTGACCGACGCCGACGGCAATCGCTACGTCGACCTGGTGTGCTCCTGGGGCCCGATGATCCTGGGCCACGCCCACCCGGCGGTGGTCGAGGCTGTGCAGACCACGGCAGTCAATGGCCTGTCCTTCGGTGCGCCGACGCCCGCGGAGACGGAGCTGGCGCGCGCGATCATCGACCGGGTCGCTCCCGTCGAGCGCATCCGCTTCGTCAACTCCGGCACCGAAGCGACGATGAGCGCCATCCGGCTGGCCCGCGGCTTCACCGGCCGGCCCAAGATCATCAAGTTCTCCGGCTGCTACCACGGCCACAGCGACGCGCTGCTGGCCGACGCCGGCTCTGGCGTGGCCACTTTGGGCCTGCCGTCGTCGCCCGGCGTCACGGGTGCGGCAGCGGCCGACACCATCGTGCTGCCGTACAACGACCTGGAGGCGGTGCGCCAGACCTTCGCCGAGCTCGGCAACGAGATCGCCTGCGTGATCACCGAGGCCAGCCCCGGCAACATGGGCACCGTCCCGCCGGCCGAGGGCTACAACGCCGCGCTGCGGCAGATCACCGCCGAGCACGGCGCGCTGCTCATCATCGACGAGGTGATGACGGGTTTCCGCGTGAGCCGCAGCGGTTGGTACGGCCTCGATCCCGTCGCCGCCGACCTGTTCACCTTCGGCAAGGTGATGAGCGGCGGCCTGCCCGCCGCGGCCTTCGGCGGCCGCGCCGAGGTGATGGAACGCCTGGCTCCGCTGGGGCCGGTGTACCAGGCCGGGACGCTGTCCGGGAACCCCGTGGCGATGGCCGCCGGCCTGGCCACGCTGCGGGCCGCCGACGACGCCGTCTACCGCGCTTTGGATGTCAACGCCGACCGACTCTCCGGGCTCATCGGTGACGCGCTGACCGAAGCGTCTGTGGCGCACCGGATTTCGCGGGCCGGGAACTTCCTGACGGTGTTCTTCGGTGATGCGCCCGTCACGAACTTCGCGTCCGCGAAGGCCACCGAGACCTGGCGCTACCCGGCCTTCTTCCATGCTCTGCTGGACGCCGGGGTGTACCCGCCGTGCAGTGCTTTCGAAACCTGGTTCGTCTCGGCCGCACTCGACGACGCTGCGTTCGACCGGATCGCCGACGCGCTGCCCGCCGCCGCGCGCGCCGCCGCCCAAGCTCAGGAGCCCGCATGACCGACAAGACGATCGTGCACGTGATGCGTCACGGCGAAGTGCACAACCCGGACAAGATCCTCTACGGCCGCAAGCCCGATTTCCACCTGTCCGACCGCGGCCGGGCCCAGGCCGAGGCGGTCGCGGGCTGGCTGGCCGAACGCGACATTGTCTACGTGGTGGCCTCACCGCTGGAGCGCGCGCAGGAGACCGCGACGCCCATCGCGGCCCGGCACGGCCTGGCCATCGACACCGATCACGATCTCATCGAGTCGGAAAATGTCTTTGAGGGACAACGAGTTTCGCCCGGTGACGGCGCGCTCCGCGACCCGCGCAACTGGTGGCATCTGCGCGACCCGAAGACCCCGTCGTGGGGCGAGCCGTACAAGCACATCGCAGCACGCATGACCGCCGCCATGGACCGGGCGCGGGTCAAGGGCGCCGGGCACGAGGCGGTGTGCGTCAGCCATCAGCTGCCGGTGGAGACGCTGCGACGGGCAATGCTGGGCAAGAACCTGCACCATTTCCCGACCAGGCGGATGTGCAACCTGGCGTCGGTGACGTCGTTCTACTTCCACGACGACGAGATGGTCGGCTGGGGATACGCGGAGCTGGCCGGACAGTGACTTCGCTGGTGGCCCGTGCCGGGGCAGTGATGGCGGCCGTCCTGACGGCGGCCGTGCTGCTCGTCGGCTGCTCCACCGGTGACGACGCCGTCGCCCAGGGCGGCACCTTCGAATTCGTGGCGCCCGGCGGCAAGACCGACATCTTCTACGACCCGCCCGCCAGCCGTGGCAAGCCCGGCGCGGTGCGTGGGCCGTCGCTCGCGGATCCGTCGAAAACCCTGTCCCTGGACGACTTTTCGGGTCAGGTCGTGGTGATCAACGTCTGGGGTCAGTGGTGTGGCCCGTGCCGTTCGGAGATCTCCGAACTGGAGAAGGTGTACGACGCCACAAGGGGTCTCGGCGTGGCTTTTCTAGGCATCGACGTGCGGGACAACAACCGGCAGTCCGCCGTCGACTTCGTCGTCGACCGCAAGGTGACGTTCCCGTCCATCTACGACCCGGCGATGCGCACCATGATCGCGTTCGGCGGCAAGTACCCGACGACGGTCATCCCGTCGACGCTGGTGCTGGACCGCGAGCACCGGGTGGCCGCGGTGTTCCTGCGGGAACTGCTGGCCGACGACCTCAGGCCCGTCGTCGAACGGCTGGCCAAAGAGGGCAAGGCATGACCTCCTTCGCCGAGACCGCCGCGGCCGGACCGCTGTTGGTGGCCATCGGGGTGAGCGTGCTGGCCGGCCTGGTGTCGTTCGCCTCGCCGTGCGTGGTGCCGCTGGTGCCCGGGTATCTGTCGTATCTGGCCGCGGTGGTCGGGGTGGACGACAACTCGGACGACGCGGGCGCGACCGGCCCGGTGAAGGTGCGCACCGCGCGCTGGCGGGTCGCCGGCGCGGCGGCGCTGTTCGTCGCGGGTTTCACCGCGGTGTTCCTCATGGGTGCGGTCGCGGTCCTCGGCCTCACCACCACGCTGATCGCCAATCAGCTTCTGCTGCAACGCATCGGCGGCGTCGTCACGGTGTTGATGGGCCTGGTGTTCATCGGTCTGGTGCCGGCGCTGCAGCGACAGGTGCGGTTCACGCCGCGCCAGGTGTCGACGGTCCTGGGTGCCCCGCTGCTCGGGGCGGTGTTCGGTCTCGGCTGGACGCCGTGCCTGGGCCCGACGCTCACCGGCGTCATCGCCGTGGCCTCGGCCAGTGACGGCGCCAGCGTCGCCCGCGGCATCGCTCTGGTGATCGCGTACTGCCTGGGTCTCGGAATTCCGTTCGTGCTGTTGGCCTTCGGCTCGGCCCGCGCCGTGCAGGGGCTGGGCTGGCTGCGCCGGCACACGCGCGCCATCCAGATCTTCGGCGGGCTGCTGCTGATCGTGGTGGGCACCGCGCTGGTCACCGGCGTGTGGAACGACTTCACCTCGTGGGTGCGCGACGCCTTCGTCAGCAACGTGAGGCTCCCGATATGACCGACGTTTCCTCGCCCGAAGATGTGCAGGGCACCGAAACCCGCCGCCCCGGCCCCATCTCGCGGGTGGTCGCGCTGTTCCGCAACACCTGGCGCAACCTGACGTCGATGGGCACCGCGCTGGTGTTGCTGTTCCTGCTGGCTCTCGGCGCCGTCCCGGGCGCACTGCTGCCGCAGCGCTCGCTCAACGCCAGCAAGGTCGACGAATACCTGGCGCAGCACCCGACGATCGGCCCGTGGCTGGACAAAGTGCAGGCCTTCTCGGTGTTCTCGAGCTTCTGGTTCACCTCGATCTACGTGCTGCTGTTCATCTCGCTCGTGGGCTGCCTGACGCCGCGCATGCTCGAGCACGTCCGCAGCCTGCGCGCCGTCCCCGTGCCCGCCCCGCGGAACCTGACGCGGCTGCCCAAGCACGCCGAGGCCGTCGTTCCCGGTGAGCCGGATGCCGTCGCCGAGCAGATGGCCAAGCGGCTCAAAGGCTGGCGCCAGACCACCCGCACCCTGGAGGACGGCACTCGCGAGATTTCCGCCGAGAAGGGCTACCTGCGCGAGTTCGGCAACATCGTCTTCCACTTCTCGCTGCTGGGCCTGCTGGTCGCCATCGCGTTCGGCAAGCTGTTCGGCTACGAGGGCAACGTCATCGTCATCGCCGACGGCGGACCCGGGTTCTGCTCGGCGTCGCCGGCCGCGTTCGACTCGTTCCGCGCCGGCAACGTCGTCGACGGCACCGCACTGCACCCCAGCTGCCTGCGCGTGCACGACTTCGACGCCCGGTACCTGCCCAGCGGGCAGGCCACCGCGTTCGCCGCGAACATCGACTACCAGGACGGCGCCGACCTGGTCAGCGGCACCTGGCGGCCGTACCGGCTCGAGGTCAACCACCCGCTGCGCATCGGTGGCGAGCGCATCTACCTGCAGGGACACGGCTACGCGCCGACCTTCACCGTCACCTTCCCGAATGGGCAGACCCGTACGTCGACGGTGCAGTGGAAGCCCGAGAACGCGCTGACCATGCTGTCCTCGGGCGTGATGCGCGTCGACCCGCCCGGCGGTACCTATCCCGACGACCGCGAGCGGCGTAAGCACCAGATCGCCATCCAGGGGCTGTTCGCCCCGACCGCCGAACTCGACGGCAAGCTGCTGTCCTCGAGCTTCCCGGCGATGAACGCGCCCGCGGTGGCCATCGACATCTACCGCGGCGACAGCGGCCTGGACAGCGGTAAGCCGCAGTCTTTGTTCTCGCTGGACCCCAGCCTCATCGAGCAGAAGCGGCTCACCAAGCAGGCGCGCGTCAACCTGAAGGCCGGCGAACAGACCAAGCTGGACGACGGCACCGTCGTGAAGTTCGACGGCGCGGTGCCGTTCATCAACGTGCAGGTCTCGCACGACCCCGCGCAGGTGTGGGTGCTGGTGTTCGCGCTGACCATGATGGCCGGGCTGCTGGTGTCACTGGTGGTGCGCCGCCGCCGCGTTTGGATTCGGATCGTGTCGGCCCAGCCGGGTACCGTCAACGTCGAGCTCGGCGGCCTGGCCCGGACGGACAACTCGGGGTGGGGTGACGAGTTCGAGCGACTCACCGCGCGGCTGGTGGGAGGAACGGAAGCATGAACACAGAGCACATCGACGTAGACCTGGCCCGGTACTCGGACTGGGCGTTCACCACGTCCGTGGTGGTGCTGGTCGGTGCCCTGCTGCTGCTGGCCGTCGAGCTGGCGTACAGCCGTGGCCGCAAGGTCGAGAATCGGGAACTGGTCGCCGCGGGTGTCGGCGCCGACAGCATGACGCCGGGCGTGGTGATCGACGCGCCGGAGCGGACAGCTGACGAGCGTATCGGCCGCGTCGGGCTCGCCCTGGTGTACGTCGGGATCGCGATGCTGTTCGCCTGCATCGTGCTGCGCGGTCTGGCCACCACGCGCGTGCCGTGGGGCAACATGTACGAGTTCATCAACCTGACCAGCTTCTGCGGGTTGATCGCCGCCGCGGTTGTGCTGCGCAAGCCGCAGTTCCGCGCGCTGTGGGTCTTCGTGCTGGTGCCCGAACTGATCCTGCTGTCCGTCTCCGGAAAGTGGCTGTACACCAATGCCGCCCCGGTGATGCCCGCGCTGCAGTCGTACTGGCTGCCCATCCACGTCTCGGTGGTCAGCATCGGCTCCGGCGTGTTCCTGGTCGCCGGTGTGGCGAGCATCCTGTTCCTGCTGAAGATGTCGCCGTTGGCCGACCGCGACAATGGCTTCGGCCGGATGATCCAGCGCCTGCCCGATGCCCAGACCCTGGACCGCATCGCGTACCGGACCACCATCTTCGCGTTCCCGATCTTCGGGTTCGGCGTCATCTTCGGGGCCATCTGGGCGGAAGAAGCGTGGGGCCGCTACTGGGGCTGGGACCCCAAGGAGACGGTGTCGTTCGTCGCCTGGGTGGTCTACGCCGCGTACCTGCATGCCCGCTCCACCGCCGGCTGGCGCGACAAGAAGGCCGCGTGGATCAACGTCGTCGGCTTCGTCGCGATGGTGTTCAACCTGTTCTTCATCAACTTGGTGACCGTCGGCCTGCATTCGTACGCAGGGGTCGGCTGAGCTTGCCTTCGTTCCGCGCTCAGGGCCGGTTCAAGGATCCGGCCGATTCAGTCGGTGTGCCCGCGCCCGCCGCGGCGCCGGAGTCCCGGATCGTCATCGCGCACGCGGTCACGCCCGTCCTGGCGGTGAAACCCGCCAAGCCGCGGAGCCTGGACCCCGCCACTGTCGCACTGCTGAGCCGGCCGAGCCGCGCGCCGTCGACCGGCTGGCGTAAAGCGCTGTACTACGCGACGGGCACCCTGCTCAACCCCGGCGAGAGCCCCCTGACCCTGCGCCGCAAAATCCTCACCGCGCAGATCAACCGGCCGCTGCGGGACTGCTACCGGATCGCGGTGCTGTCCCTGAAGGGCGGCGTCGGTAAGACGACCATCACCGCGACGCTCGGCGCGACGTTCGCGTCGATCCGCGGCGACCGGGTCATCGCGGTGGACGCCAACCCGGACCGCGGCACCCTCAGCCAGAAGGTGCCGCTGGAAACGCCGGCGACGGTCCGTCACCTCCTGCGCGACGCCGAGGGCATCTCCAGCTACAGCGACGTCCGCAACTACACCTCGCGCGGCGAGAGTGAGCTCGAGGTGCTGGCCTCGGAGAGCGATCCGGCGGTGTCGGAAGCGTTCAGTTCGGAGGACTACGCCCGCACTCTGGCGGTGCTGCAGCCGTACTACCGGCTGGTGCTGACCGACTGTGGCACCGGCATGCTGCATTCGGCGATGGGTGCGGTGCTCGATCACGCCGACGTGCTCGTCGTGATCAGCTCGGGCTCGGTCGATGGGGCACGCAGCGCGGCGGCGACGCTCGACTGGCTCGATGCCCACGGCCATCAGGAGTTGGTGCGCAACGCCGTCGCGGTGGTCAACGCGGTACGTCCGCGATCCGGCAAGGTCGATCTGCGCAAGGTGGTCGATCACTTCGGCCGCCGGTGCCGGGCGGTACAGGTCGTGCCGTTCGATCCGCACCTGGAGGAGGGTGCCGAGATCAGTCTGGACCGGCTCCGGGCGGACACCCGGGATGCGTTGCTGGAATTGGCCGTGGCCGTCGCGGACGGATTTCCGCTGTCGCTGTAGCGCGTGCGCTAAGAACCGAGCCGGCGCAGGAATTCAGGATCGTCGTCGGGGCCGATGACGCGGGTCGTCGGGCGCGCGGCGGTAGCGCGAGTGGCGCGCCAGCCGACGTAGACCAACAGCGCCAGCAGCGTGATCAGGAGCAGGAACTGCACGTAAAACCTCCTTTGTTCGAATATACGCGTCCGTCGGTAAACTCGTGCGGTGTCTGAAACGCCATCCTGGCCACGTTTGCTGCTCGATGTCTTTCTCTACGCGCTTGCCCGCCTGCTGCTGGTAGCGGCGATTGCGGGAGCGATCTTCGGTGTTGTTCAGTTGCTGGGAATCCGCAACTTCCCGGCGATGGTGGCGTTGCTGTTCGCGCTGGTCCTCGGAATGCCGCTGGGCATCTGGCTTTTCGCGCCGCTGCGCCGCCGGGCCACTGCCGGGATCGCCGCCGTTGACGAGCGCCGGCGCGCCGAGCGCGAGCAGCTGCGGGCCCGCCTGCACGGCGAGGATTCCTCCGGCGACTGACGCCGCTCCGCTTCCTACGGTTTGATCACCAGCACCGCGGTCACCAGGGCAGCCCACACCAGCATCGTCAGCCCGGTGTCGCGCAGCACCGGGATCAGCTCGCGGCCGCCGAGTCCGGAACGCACCGGCTTGGCCGCGCGCACCGCCAGCGGAGCCGCCGCGAAGCCGACCAGGCACCAGGGTGTGGCGAGCGTCAGGACCGCGGTCAGCACGAACGGCAGCGCCGTCAGCACCTGGAACAGCTGGCGGGTGCGCGCATCGCCGAGCCGCACCGCGAGGGTGATCTTGCCGGACACCTGATCGGTGGGAATGTCGCGAAGGTTGTTGGCCACCAGCACCGCCGACGACAACGATCCGACCGCGACGGCGAGCAGGAGTCCCACCCAGTCGATCCGCAGGGCCTGGGTGTACTGCGTGCCGAGCACGGCGACCAGACCGAAGAACACGAAGACCGCGACCTCGCCGAGTCCCCGATAGCCGTACGGGTTGGTGCCGCCGGTGTACAACCAGGCCCCGGCGATACATGCCGCGCCGATGGCGATCAGCCACGGCTGGCTCACCAGGGCCAGCGCCAGGCCGACTCCCGCGCCGACGCACAGGCTGATCACCGCCGCCGCCAGCACCGCCTGTGGCGAAGCCAACTTGGCGCCGACCAGGCGGACCGGCCCTGACCGGTCGTCATCGGTACCGCGGATGCCGTCGGAATAGTCGTTGGCGTAGTTGACGCCGATGATCAACGCCACCGAAACCACAAGGGCCAGAGCGGCTTTCCACCACACCGCACCGCCCACCCAGGCCGCGGCGCCGGTACCTGCCAACACCGGAGCGACGGCATTCGGGAGGGTCCGTGGTCGGGCACCCTCAATCCACTGCGAAAGACTGGCCACGCGCGCAATCGTCCCACGCCCCTACACTTATCGGCATGAAGGATCGGCTCAGCAAGAACGAGATTCGCAAAGACGTCGTTCAGGAATCCGTAGAAGCGGTTGCTGGCACCGTCGGCGAGGTCATGAACATCGTCGTCACCGCGGTCAAGGATGTGGCGAGTTCCATCGGCGCCCTGGCCACCGACGCGTTCGAGATCCGCGACGGCGCCCGTCGGGCCCGCGCGGAACTGGAACTGGACAGTGAGGACAGCGCGGACGAGGCCGACGACGCGGATGAGCCCGCGCCGACGCCGGTCACGGCCGTGCAGCCGGAAACCGAGGACGCGCCCAAGGCTCCCACGACCGACGCCGAATAACGGATGCTGGGAGTCATCGGCGGTAGCGGTTTCTACACGTTCTTCGGGGATGACGCGCGCACCATCAGCGTGGACACGCCCTACGGCGCGCCGAGCGCGCCGATCACCGTCGGATCCGTCGGCGGGCACGAGGTGGCGTTCCTGCCGCGGCACGGGCTCAAGCACGAATACTCGCCGCACACCGTGCCCTACCGGGCCAACATGTGGGCGCTGCGGTCGCTGGGGGTGCGCCGGATTTTCGCGCCGTGCGCCGTCGGCAGCCTGACCGCGGACCTCGGCCCCGGCGCCGTGGTCGTGCCTGATCAGCTGGTGGACCGCACCCGCAGCCGCGAGGACACCTACTTCGATGCCGGTGGCATCCACGTCGGCTTCGCCGATCCGTACTGTCCGACGCTGCGTGCCGTGGCGGCCCAGCAGCCCGGCGTCATCGACGGCGGCACCATGGTGGTCATTCAGGGGCCCCGGTTCTCCACCCGGGCCGAGAGCCAGTGGTTCGCGACACAGGGGTTCACCCTCGTGAACATGACCGGCTACCCCGAGGCGGTCCTGGCCCGCGAACTCGAGATATGTTATGCGGCAATAGCTTTGGTGACTGATCTGGACGCCGGTATCGAGGCCGGTGCCGGCGTCACCACGGTCGACGTCTTCGCCGAGTTCGAGCGGAACACCCCCATGTTCAAGGCGCTGGTGCAGCAGGCTCTCGCCACGGTCCCCGCCGAGCGGACCTGCACCCACTGCCTGGCCCATGCCGGGGTGGCGTTGCCGTTTGAGCTGCCCTGATCGGACCGGCTATTGACACCCGTCAAGTCGGGGTGGCAGAACTGACGGGGTGACTTCCCGCATCTGCGAACAGCTCGGCATCGATTTCCCGCTCTTCGCCTTCAGCCACTGCCGCGACGTGGTCGCCGCGGTCACCAACGCCGGCGGTTTCGGCGTGCTGGGCGCGACGGCGTATACGCCCGAGCAGTTGGACCGCGAGTTGGCCTGGATCGACGATCACGTCGGCGGCCGGCCCTACGGTGCGGACATCATCGTGCCGGCGAAATTCGAGGGCAAGGGCGAGAACCTCTCCGACGGCCAGCTGGCCGACCGAATCCCTTCGGAATACCGGGAATTCGTCTCCCAGCTGCTCGTCGACCACGGCATCGAGCCCGAGGAACGGGTCCGCACCGGTGGGTCGGTGCTGTCCGGCAGCACCGGGCACGAATTGCTCGACGTGGCGATGAGCCACCCCATCAAGCTGATCGCGAATGCCCTTGGGGTGCCGCCGGATTACATGATCGACGCGGGCCGCGAGCGGGGGATTCCGGTGGCGGCGCTGGTCGGGGCCAAGGAGCACGCCGTCAAGCAGGTCGCGGCCGGGGTGGACATCATCGTCGCGCAGGGTACCGAGGCCGGCGGCCACTGCGGCGAGGTGTCGACGCTTGTCGTGGTGCCGGAAGTTATTGAGGCTATTGATGATGCGGTGCCTGTGCTGGCCGCGGGCGGCATCGTCACCGGTCGGCAGATGGCCGCCGTGGTCGCGCTCGGCGCCGCCGGGGCATGGACCGGTTCGGTGTGGCTGACCACCGAGGAGGCCGAGACCGCGCCGGCCACCAAGCAGAAGATGCTCGCCGCCACCTCACGCGACACCGTGCGGTCCGCGGGGCGGACCGGAAAGCCTGCCCGCCAACTGGTTTCGGACTGGACCGACGCCTGGGCACCGAAAGACGGTGGCCGCAAACCGCTGCCATTGCCACTGCAGAACATGCTGAGCGAGCCGGTGATCCGCCGCATCGATCGGCTTGCCGCCCAAGGACATCCGGGGGCCCAGCAGCTCGCGACCTACTTCGTCGGCCAGGGCGTCGGCCTGATGAACAAGGTCAAGCCCGCCCGCGAGGTGGTCCGCGAGTTCATCGAGGACTATCTGACTGCCACCGAACGGCTGAACCGGTCGCTGCCCTAGGGATTTGTGCACGTCTGGTCGCGCTCAGCGTGACAGAACGTGCACAAATCACTCGGTTACGGCTCGATGGCGCGGCGGCCTTCACGGAGCTGACGGCGCTCGTCCGCGGCGTCGATGATCGTGGTGTCGCTGCCGCTGAGCGCGGTGTGGTCGACGCCCCGCAGCGGTGCGGTCGGCGCGAACGTGGCGTTCATCTGCGGTGCGGCCCACTGGGGTTCGACGCGCGGCTGGCTGCCCTGTCCGAGCGCCTGGCCCTGATCGGCGACGCGCGGGCCCGACGACTGCTCGTGCTCGCTGTCGCTCACGGTGGTGCGGGAGGTGCGGCGCAGGGTGAAGGTGATCTCCTCGAATTCCTCGATGACCTTCTGCGCCGAGCGCAGCTGCTGCACCGACGTGTCGATGACGCGGTCGACCACCGGCGCCACGGGTGCCATCAGCGGACGCAGCAGGCGGGCCGCGACCTTGGTGAGGTCGGGCAGCTGCGGCAGCGTCAGGCCACCGGCGGGCTGCGAGGTCGCGGGCACCGGCAGGTTCTCGGCGGGCTTGTCGTCGATCGGCACGAGTTCGGCCGTGGTGATCGGTTCGGCTGGGGCGCTTTCGGTTTCAGGCTTCGGCGCGGGTGCCGCGGCCAGCGAGCGTTGCTGCGGATCGGGGAACGCCATGAGCTCGTCCCAGTCCGAGTACGTCGGCTGTGGCTCCGAAGCCGGCCTCAGTACCTCGGCGGTCGGGGCGGCGATCGCGTGCTGTGCGGGTTCGCCGGTGAGGGCCTCGGCCACGCGCTGGCGGTGGTATTCGCGGTTGATCTCCGCATCGGATTCCAGCGCCAGACGCATGGCGGCCAGCTGGTGCTCGGCCTTCAGGATCTCGGCTTCGGCCCGCACCTCGGCCTGCTTGACGGCGATGGCGGTCTCGGCGCGCAGCTCGGCCCGCAGCCGGGACTCGTCGTGGCGTTCGCGCAGGGTCCGGTCCTGCCGGGCGTGCAGCAGCATCGGCAGCAGGTAGAGCAGGACACAGACACCGATGACGGCGATGCGCGCCACCAGGGCGGCGGGCGTCTCGATGGTGTAGCCGTTCATCGCGACCCAGCGCGCGCCGAAGCCGCGGTCGGCGCCGACACCGGCCGCGTTACTTGCTGCCGTGACCGCGTGCTCGGCACCGGCGATCCGCGCGTCGAGGGTCGGGGCCTGCTCGTTCCGGGCGGCGAGGGCGGCGTCCAGCTCGCGCTGGTCGTGCGCGAGGGTGTCCTGAGTGTTCTGGGTGATCTGGCCGTCGCCCGGCACGCCGGTGACCGGCTGCTGGGCGCAGGACGGAGTCGGGTGGTATTCGCAGCGGGCCACGACCTGGGCGTCGTCCCGACGCTGCCGGGCGGAGTCGACGGCCGCGTCGAGCGTGCCGCGGCTGGCACGCAGCGCGTCCAGCTGCCCCTGAGCGGAGGTGACGGCCGGTGTCGTCGCGGCGCGGGCCGCGGCCTCGCTGTCCATGCGCTGGGAGATCGCATTGCTGAACAGGGTCATCGCGGCCAGTTCGCCGACCAGCAGGCCGATCGCGACAGCCAGAGCCACGCGGCCGGCCGTGCCGCGGGCGCTGGCGACCGTGCTGCGGATGGCCACGACCACCAGAACGCCGAAAATCAGGGTGACAGGCAGGACGACGGCCAGTGACAGACCAGTGGACGGGGTCGCGACGGCGGCGGCGACGAGCCAGGCCAGCACACCTCCTGACCAGGTCAGGGCGGTCACCGCAGGGTGGTTGTCAGGCTGTCTGTGGGCAGGCATGGAAACTCCAACTCTTCCGGTCCGCGTTCCAGGGTCCCAGAGAGCCGGGCTCGCCACCGAATCAAGCGCTGATCCTGTGACCGGCATCACGGTACGATCAGGCGTTTTTCTGGTACCTGAGCGTCAGCGCGCGGCGGTCGAGCTTGCCGATTCCGCGGCGGGGGAGTTCGTCGAGCACATGGACCTCCCGTGGGGCGGCGGTCGCGGCCAGGGCCGTGCTCACCTGTTCCCGCAGGTCAGTGACGGTGGGTGCGTCCGCACCCGGATGGAGCACGACGGCCACGGCCACCCGCTGGCCCAGGCGTTCGTCGGGCACGCCGAACACCGCGCATTCGGCGATGGCCGGGTGGCCGGCTAGGGCCGATTCGACGAGGGCTGGCAGGACTTTGAGCCCACCGGTGGCGATGGCGTCGTCGATCCGGCCCAGTACCCGCAGCACACCCGAATCATCCACGGCGCCAATGTCATCGGTGACGAACCAGCCGTCGACGAACGGGGACGGGTCGACCGGATTGCGGTAGCCGGCGGCCACCGTCGGCCCCCCGAGCGAGATCCGTCCGGTGTCGTCGATCCGCAACCGGACACCGGGCAACGGTGTTCCGTCATAAATGCAGCCGCCGCAGGTTTCGCTCATCCCGTAGGTGCGCACCACGGAAACCCCTGCGGCCGCGGCCTTTTCGCCGAGGCCCGGGGGCATCGGGCCGCCCCCGATCAGGACGGCGTCCAGTTCGGCCAGGGCCTCGGTCGCGGCGGGGTCGGCCAGAATCTTGGCCAGCTGCACCGAGACCAACGACGTGTAGCGCCGGCCCGAGCCCAAAGCCCGTACCGCCGACGGGAATTCGCTGACGTCGAATCCCGGATCCAGGGCGACCGGCGTGGTGCCGGCCCGCAAGCTCCGCACCAGGACCTGCAATCCGGCGACGTGGTAGGCGGGCAGGGCCAGCAGCCACCGGCCGGGGCCGCCGAGCCGGTCGTGGGTGGCGTCGGCACTGGCGTGCAGCGCAGACGCGGAAAGCAAGGCGCCCTTGGGGATTCCCGTCGAACCCGATGTCGAGACCACGAGCGCGACGGAGTCGTCGACGGGCTCGCCGGCCCGCAACGTCTCGGTCAGCAGGGCGGCCTGCCGGTCGTCGTCCGCCGGGACCGGCAGCAGCGCGCGGCTGCCGTCCAGGGCATCCGTCAACTCGGGGATAAGGGCAAGGGCCGCATCGCCGGAACCGACAGCGACGCTATGGAGGACGTCTATGTCGGGTCTCCATTGCCGGGGCCTCCGTCGCCGGGCCCGCCGTCGGCCGGATCACGGGGATCGTCGAGGGGCCAGCCCTTGGCGGCCAACCGGGCGCGCACGCGCTCGATGTCCTCGGCGCGGGGCAGCTCGTCGGTGATGCGCGTGATCAGTACGCCGATGTCGATCTGATCGAACTCCCCGCGGTTCATCAACACTCGTGCCAACGACTTGACTTCGTCATTGGTCAGGCGCCGGGACAGTAGGGCCAACAGCGGAACCCGGTCGGTGGCGGGGACGCCGTCGGGATATCCGGCCTGCAGCCACGCCACGATCTTGGTGAGAAATGCGTTCACGGCGTCACCTCCAGAAGTCCGGGACGTCCAGCGTCGTCCATGTCTATAGCCGCAATCCTGCGCCCCGAAACGGTAGCCGCGGCTGCGGCAGGCTCACCGACACGGTAGTACTCAGAGCTTTGAACAGCGCGTTGGCGGCGGAACCGGACCTCACAGGCCGATGAACTCTCAGTGAACACATTGAACAGAACTGCATAAAGCCAGGTCGTGATCAGATTTGAGGGTCGCCGTAACTCGCTAAAAACGGCGGCGTTACACCAGAATGAGCGCCATGAGCGCAGAGCTAGTCATCCTGGGGCTGTTGATCGCAACAGCACTGGCATTTGACTTCACGAATGGATTTCACGATACCGGTAATGCCATGGCGACCTCGATCGCCACAGGCGCGCTGAAGCCCAAGACCGCGGTGCTGCTGGCCGGCGTCCTGAACTTGGTCGGCGCGTTCCTGTCAGTCGAGGTCGCCGTCACCGTCACCACCTCGGTGCTGAAGATTCAGGACAGCAAGTCCGGGCACCTCCTCAAGTCCATCGATGCGTCGACCGGACTCACCATCATCTTCGCCGGCCTCATCGGCGGCATTCTGTGGAACCTCCTGACCTGGCTGTTCGGCATCCCCTCCAGTTCGTCGCACGCGCTCTTCGGCGGACTGATCGGTGCCGGCCTGGCCGCGCTCGGCACCGCAGGCATCAACTGGACCGGCGTCATCCAGAAGGTCCTGATCCCGGCCATCGCTGCCCCGTTCATCGCCGGCCTGGTGGCCGCTGTCGGCACCTGGCTGGTGTACCGAATCACGCGCAACGTCATCAAGAAGCGCCGCGAAGAAGGCTTCCGCTGGGGCCAGATCGCGACGGCCTCGCTGGTCGCGCTGTCTCACGGCACCAACGACGCGCAGAAGACCATGGGTGTCATCGCCCTGGCCCTCATCACCACCGGCCACCTCACCGGTGACGTGAAGAAGGACGGCCTGCCGTTCTGGATCATCGCCTCCTGCGCCCTCGCCATCGGTCTGGGCACCTACATCGGCGGCTGGCGCGTCATCCGCACCCTGGGCAAGGGCCTCGTCGAGATCGAGTCCCCGCAGGGTCTGGCCGCCGAGGCGTCCTCTGCCGCGATCATCCTGAGCTCCAGCGCCGCCGGTATGGCGCTGTCCACCACCCACGTCGCCACGGGTTCGATCCTGGGTAGCGGCGTCGGCAAGCCGGGCGCTTCGGTCCGCTGGGCCGTCGCCGGCCGCATGGCCATGGCCTGGCTCATCACGCTGCCGGCCGCGGCTCTGGTCGGTGCCCTGTCGTACTGGCTGTCCTACGGCCTGAAGTCCGCGACCGGTTCGGCTCTGATCGGCGACGGCACGATCTTCGTCATCCTGGTCGCGCTGTCGGGGTTCATGTACTGGCGTGCGCAGCAGCAGAAGGTCGACAGCAGCAACGTCAACGCCGATTGGGACGACTCGACCAACTCGGTGGTGCCGGCCGACGTCCGTGACGCCGCCAGCAAGTCGCCCGAATCCGCCGGCGTCTGATTCCCCGAGAACTGAACCAGAAGGAATCACTGATGAACTACGTGGAATCCATCCTCAAGGTCCTCGTCGTGGGGCTGATCCTCGGCGCAGGCCTGCCCGCGGTGTTCGCGGGCGGCCTGGTCGCCTACTCCAACGGAGCCGGCGGCGAGCACTCCGACGGGACCGTCGCCGCGCCCAACCCGGTCCTGAAGTACCTGGGTCTGGCGCTGTTCGTGCTGGTCGGGGCAGTGGTCCTGGCCGCGATCCTGTGGATCACGCGGTCGACGATCATCCACCACACCGGCGTCGACCTGTTCCCCTTCCTGAAGAAGTGAGCCTGCGAAAATGACCGAATCAAACGGATTGTTCGAAAACGTCCTGAAGTGGCTGCGGGCTGGATACCCCGACGGCGTGCCGCCGAAGGATTACTACCCGGTGCTGGCGCTGCTGAAGCGTTCGCTGACGGAAGACGAAGTCGTCGACGCGGCGCGGTCCATCCTGCGGACCAACGACGGCGAGAACCCGGTCACCGAGGCGGAGATTCAGGCCGCGATCGCGAACGTCACCAACCAGGAGCCCAGCGCAGAGGACATCCAGCAGGTGTCCGCGCGGCTGGCCTCGGTCGGCTGGCCGCTGGCCACGCCGGCTCGCTGACGCGCCGCAACACGCACCACACGAGACACCCGGAGCGACTAGCTCCGGGTGTCTCGTCGTAGTGGGTGGGTGTCGGGCACCTGGACGAAGATCAAGGTGACCTGATCGGGGTCGGTGACGTGCAGCTCGTGCAGGCCCCACGGTTCCTGTTGTGCCGCACGGGAAATCGGCACGCCACGGCCTTCGAGTTCGGCCTGCGTCTGGTAGACGTCCCGCACCTGCAGCCACAGCGCGCCCGGGAACGGGGCGGTGGGACCGTCGCCGTCGCGGCCGTGGCCGGCGAGCTCGATGAGCGACTGGCCGGCGTAAAACACTGTGCCGGCACCGTATTCGCGGGCGATGGCGAGGCCGATGGCGTCGCGGTAGAAAGCCACCGACTCGGCGTAGTCGGCGGGGCGGATCAGGACGCGGCTGGCCAGGATTTCCATGGGCTCACTCAACCGGTTGTGCGCGTTGACGTTTCATCATCTTGTCGACCACGCCGGGCACGAAACTGTTGAGCGCGTGCGCCGTCACCGCCATCCGGGGTGCGATCCGCACCGGGCGGGTCCTGGCCGCGGTGACCATCCAGTCGGCGGCTTCGTCAGCCGAGAGCCCGGGTAGCCCGTCGTAGGCGCGGGTCGGCGCGATCATCGGCGTTCTCACCAGGGGGTAGAACAGCGTGGTCGAGTGCACTCCGCTTGCGCCCCATTCGGTTTCGATGACGCGGCTGACGGCGGTCAGGGCCGCCTTGGAGGCGTTGTACACCGCGAACAGCGGCGACGACTCGTTCATCACGCCCCAGGTGGACACGTTGATGATGTGCCCGTCGCCGCGCTCCAGCATGCCGGGGGCGAAGCCGCGGACCAGCCGCAGCGGCGAGTAGTAGTTCAGGGTCATGGTGCGTTCGAGATCGTGCCAGCGGTCCAGGGATTCGGCCAGCGGCCGGCGGATCGACCGGCCGGCGTTGTTGATCAGGATGTCGACGCCGCCCAGTTCGGCTTCGATGTCGGTGACCAGCTTGTCGATGGCGTCCATGTCCGAGAGGTCGCACGGCCGCGCGATCGCGTCGCCTCCGTTGTGGGTGATTCGGGCGGCCACCTTGTCCAGCAGGTCGGCGCGGCGGGCCACGATGACGACCGTCGCACCCAATCGGGCGAGCTTGGCCGCGGCTGCCTCGCCGATGCCCGACGACGCCCCCGTCAGCACGATGCGTTTCCCGGCCAGGTCCACGTCGCCGTGGCCCGACAAGCGTTCGATCAGGGGTGGTCGCATGCCGGCGAGCAGCAGACCCTCGGTGACCCGGCGCAGCGGACTCTTACTCACGCCCCTGAGCTTAGGGCGGACGACGATCAAGCGGGCGAGGTACGAGCCCGCGATGAGGAGTGCGCCAAATCTGGCCTAGGGGGCTCGGCGATCAAGCGGGCCAGATGTTCGTGTACACCAGGTCATCGAGCGGGCGGGCCGTCGTCCAGCCCACGATCTCGAGTTCGGGGCGGTCCGGGAACTCGGGCACGGGGCCGACGCACAGCACCGCGATCGGGTCGGCGCCCTCGGGCATGCCGAGGAGCACGGCCAGCTCTGCCGGGTCGAACAGTGAAACCCAGCCGAGCCCAAGGCCTTCCGCGCGGGCGGCCAGCCACATGTTCTGGATGGCGCAGGACACCGACGCCAGATCCATGTGCGGCATGGTGCGCCGGCCGAAGATGTGGCGTTCGCGATCGTCGCCGAGGGCGACCACGAACAGCTCGGCGCAGTCACGGATGCCCTCGACCTTGAGCGCCAGGAACTCCGCCTCGCGCGGCCCGAGGGCCTCGCCGGTCTGGATCCGCTCGGCGTCGACGAGCTCCTTGATCGCTGACCGCATGGCCGGGTCGGTGATCCGCAGGAAGCGCCACGGCTGCATCAGGCCAACGCTCGGTGCCATGTGCGCGGCCTCCAGGATGCGGCGCAGAACATCTTCGGGCACTTGGGAATTGGGCGTGAAGTGCCGTATGTCCCGACGTTCGGACATGACCCGGTAGACGGCTGCGCGTTCGGCGTCGGAGTAGCTCGGCTCGCTCACCCCGGGAGGCTAACAGGGATCAGCGGGAACCGATGGCGTCGGAGTGGTGGAACCGGCGGGACGACCGAGCGCGCGAGCGGGAACGGGCGGGGAGCGCGAACCACGCCGCCAACGCCACGTTGTAGACGGTGAGAACGGCGTAGAGCACGGTGTCGCGGGAGTCGAAGCCCAGTGGGCCCGGGCTGTGATTGGACGTCGCCGCCACGCACACCGCCGTCACGACGAACCACCCGAGGGCGGCGATCCGGCTGAACGTCGCCGCTCTCCGGCCGAACGAGGCGAACACCGTCAGCACGCCGACCACCAGCAGCAGCGAGCAGTGCAGCGGAGTCACCCGCAACCACATGATCGGGGCGCCGGCCGCGCCGAAATGCGGGTTGGCCATGGACCAGGCCAGGCCGGCGCCGCCGAAGACGCCCATCGCGAAGCCCTCGGCCCCCAGCGCCCACTGGCCGATCCGCGCCTGCGCCCCGACGTTCACCTGCCCAGTCTGACGCGAGGTGCCCGACATCGATACGCGCCCAAGCGGATACACAGCTCACTCATGGGAAAGCGCACAGCGACGTGTCGTCCGGCTGACCGACACGGCACCACTGAGGCCGTAGGTGCGGCTCAGAAGTAGCGCGGGAACTCGCTCCAGTCCGGGTCGCGCTTCTGCAGGAACGCGTCCCGGCCCTCCACCGCCTCGTCGGTCATGTACGCCAGCCGCGTGGCCTCGCCGGCGAAAATCTGCTGACCCACCAGGCCGTCGTCGATCAGGTTGAAGGAGTATTTCAGCATCCGGATGGCCTGCGGCGACTTGCCGTTGATCTCGGCAGCCCATTGCAGCGCAACGGTTTCCAGGTCCTTGTGGTCGACGACCTCGTTCACCGCGCCCATCTTGTGCATGGTCTCGGCGTCGTAGGCGCGGCCCAGGAAGAAGATCTCACGGGCGAACTTCTGTCCGGCCTGCCGCGCCAGATACGCGCTGCCGTAGCCGCCGTCGAAGCTGCCGACGTCGGCGTCGGTCTGCTTGAACCGGGCATGTTCCCGACTGGCCAGGGTCAGGTCGCAGACCACGTGCAGGCTGTGGCCGCCGCCGGCCGCCCAGCCGTTGACCAGGCAGATCACGGGCTTCGGCATGAACCGGATCAGCCGCTGCACCTCGAGGATGTGGAGGCGCCCGGCCCGCGCGGGGTCGACGGTCTCGGCGGTCTCGCCGTCGGCGTACTGGTAGCCGCTGCGGCCGCGGATGCGCTGGTCGCCGCCGGAGCAGAAGGCCCAGCCGCCGTCCTTGGACGACGGGCCGTTGCCGGTGAGCAGGATGACGCCGACGTCGGGGCTCATCCGGGCATGGTCGAGCGCGCGGTACAGCTCGTCGACGGTGTGCGGCCGGAAGGCGTTGCGGACGTCGGGCCGGTCGAAGGCGATCCGGACCGTCGGCTGCGGCTTACCGTCCAGCACGTGGCGGTGGTAGGTGATGTCGGTGAGCTCACCGAGCTCGGTCACCGGCTGCCAGAGCTGTGGGTCAAACGGATTGTCTGCGTTCACGCCTCGACCTTAGAGGCGACCTGGTTTCGCCCGCGCCACCCAGGGGTACTAGACAGGTGACAATAGGCGGCCGATGCCGGCCCGAATAGGAGAACCTCGATGAAGCGGTCTGCAGGAATGTTGGTGTCAGGTGTCATTGCCGGACTGGTGCTGGTCGGATGCTCGCCTGCCGTTCAAGGCGGCGACACCAAGTGCAAAGACTTCGTCGGAGCCGACGAGAAGACGCAGAACCAGGCCGTCAACAAGATGATCAAGGACCGGAAGGGTGCCGATCCCGCCGAGCGTGGGGGTTAACGAGGAAAATAGACCAGAATTTCTCGTAAGCCCCCACGCTCGCCGAGTTGCTAGACGGGATCGAACCGGAACACCGCGCAGCGGCCGGCCAGCGCCTCGAATTCGTCGGGGTTGGGGCCGGTCACCAGGCCGGAGTTCTTCATGAACCCGACGCCCGTCGGCACCAGGATCGGGAACTGCCGCAACAGTGGACGGGCCTGCTCGGCGGGTACCTCGAACAGGCGGACCTCTTCGCGTTGGCGGCCCTGGGTGACGGTGGCAGTGGCCGCGGCCCGCGCGTTCTGCACCCAGTCGGCGTTCGGGAATCCGCCCACCACGTAGCGCAGGCCATCGACCTCGAATGGGGTGATGGGCGTCGACCGCGGTTCACCGGACTTGCGGCCCGGCACGGTCAGCACCACGGGGCCCTTGATCGGGACCACCCGCATGACCGCCATCATCACTTTGTTCATCGGCTTGAGCCACCATGGTGGCTTGAGGTTCGTGTCGCTGTCCTGGGCCATGGGCTCGAGGCTAGACGAGCCGCCGAAAGCGCGCTGGCGTGCTATGTTCGCCCAGCTGGAGGAGGGTTTCGATGTCTAATCAGTGGCCGCCGCCTGGCCAGTTCGGACCGGGCCAACCGTATGGGGGCGACCCGTACGGCGCTCCCGGCGTGCCGCCGAGCATGCCCTATCCGCAGTACCCCCAGCCTCAGTACCCGCAATACCCGCAGTATCCGCAGTCGCAGTATCCGCAGCCCGCGGGTTACGGCATGCCCATGCCGGCCGGGCCGTCCGGACCATCGGGCGTGACGGCGATCATCGCCGCGGTGCTGAGCCTGCTCGGTGCGGTGTCGACGGCTTTCCAGGCGTTCTCCAGCTGGTACGTCGTCGCGACGTTGAGCTCGCTGACCGGCTCCTACGCGAGTGACACCCGATCCGAGCTGATGGGCCTGACCAGTGCCATGGCCGTCGTGCAGACCATCGTGGCCATCGCGCTGCTCACCGGCGGTGTGCTGCTGGTCCTCGGGCGTTCGGTGGGCCGCTGGATCGTGATGGGCGGTTGCACGGTCGTGGTGCTGTCGAACGTGGTCGGCCTGTTCGCCTCGCTGACCATCCTCAAGCGGCTGGATTCCGCGCTGGGCAGCTACAGCGATTCGATGCAGGGCCTGGCCGGGCTGTCGGTGATGTCCGCCGCGGTGCCGATCGTGTTCGCTCTCGTCACCGGTGTGCTGGCCGCCCTGAACTCGACGCAGCAGTGGTGCCAGTGGAAGAGCGGTCGGGCGACACCTGCCGCTCCTGCCGGTTACCCGGGCTACCCGCAGCAGTACTAGCTACACGTAGCGGTTGCGCCCGGCGAACCAGCCGGCCGTCAGCTGCACGGCGTACACGCTGAAGAACAGCACGAACGGGACGTGCCAGCCGCCGGAGACGTCGTGCAGCAGCCCGAACAGGAACGGCCCGGTGCTGGCGAACAGGTAGCCGAAGCCCTGTGCCATGCCGGAGAGCTGGGCGGTGTCTTCGGCGTTGCGGGCGCGCAGCGCGATGACCGTCAGCGCCAGCGAGAAGACGCTCATGCCGATACCGACCAGCAGGCTCCACAGGACGGGCGCGGCGCTCGGTGCGACGAGCAGGCCGATGGCGCCGGACAGGCCCATCACGCCGAGTCCCGCGTTCCACAGGCTCTGGTGGGTGCTGCGCGCGGCCAGCGGTGAGATCAGCAGCGCGACCGGGACGCCGATCAAGGACATGACCCCCGACATCATGCCGGCGCTGGTCTTGTCCATGCCGTTGTCGATGAAAATCTGTGGCAGCCAACCCATCATGATGTAGGCCAGGAACGACTGGCTGCCCATGTAGACCGTCACCGTCCACGCGAGCGGGTTGCGCAAGAGCGAGCGGCGCTTGGTGGCCTGGGCCGCGGTGGCGGCCCAGTCGGCGCGGTGGCGCCGCGCCGCGGGCACCCACAGCAGGAGGGCGGCCAGTGCGAGGGCCGTCCAGATGGCCAGCGACGTACGCCAGCCGCCGACGCTGTGTTCGACGGCCGGGGTGACCGCGGCACCCAAGGCGCCGCCGGCCTGCAGTGCGCTGGTGTAGATGCCCGTCATCAGGCCGACACGAGCGGGGAACGAACTCTTGATCACCACCGGGATCAGCACGTTCGCCAGCGCGACGCCGGACGACGCGAGCAGGGTGGCGCCGAGCATGAGACCGCCGCCGCCGTACGGGCGCACCACCAGTCCGACGGCCAGGACCAGTAGGGCAACGGTGACGGTCCGGCCCAGGCCGAGTCGTTTGGCCAGCCACGGCGCGGTGGCTCCGGCGGCAGCGAAGCACAGCACGGGCAGCGTGGTCAGGATGCCGGCCCAGACCGACGACACCCCGAGTGCGGTGCGCATCTCGCCGAGCAGGGGAGCGACGCTGGTGACCGACGGCCGCAGGTTCAGCGCGGTGACGACGATGGCCAGCGCCAGCAGGACGCCGCTGGCGACGCGGGTGCTCGGGCTCGCCGGGACATCGTTGATCTCGATCGCGCCGTCGAGTTCGAGTGCCAATTCATCCTCGTAACGGGTGTGTTGGGATCCGTTCACGGCAGCACTCATGTTGCTATGATGACATACATCCCATGATTGGTTGAAAGGATGATTTGGTGGCGCTGAACACAGCTCGCCGTGCCGGCTTGGTCGAGCAGGTCATCGAACAGCTCCGGGCTTCGGTTGCCGACGGTGAATGGCCCGTCGGGCATCGGATTCCGAACGAGACCGACCTCGTCGAAGCGCTCGGCGTCGGCCGTAACACCGTGCGCGAGGCCGTCCGGGCGCTGGCGCACGCCGGCCTGTTCGAGGTGCGGCAGGGCGACGGCACCTACGTCCGCGCCACCAGCGAGATGTCAGGTGCGCTCAGCCGGCTGTGCAGCGACGAACTGCGTGACGTGCTGCAGGTGCGCCGCGGGCTGGAAGTGGAAGGCGCCCGGCTGGCCGCCACCAACCGGACCGACGACGACCTCACCACGCTGCGGCGGCTGCTGGAGGGCCGCGACGATGAGCAGCGTGCCGGGCATCACGACGAATTCGTCCATGCCGACACCGAGTTCCACTGCGCTGTCGTGCGGGCATCCGGCAACGCGATGCTGATCGATCTCTACCTCGGACTCATCGAGGTCATCACCGCGAGTGTGTCGATCATGAACGAGACGCCGGTCGAGACGGAGTTCGAGGATCATCACCGGCTGCTCGATCGCATCGTCGCCGGGGATCCCGAGGGCGCGGCCCAAGCCGCCGCCGTCCTCTTCGACCGGCTCCTCGCCGGGTTGCCTACCTAGCGCGAATAGCGGAAAGCCCCCAATTTCCAAGGAAATTCGGGGCTTCGCGCTATTCGGTTGGGACTAGCCGACAGAGCGCTCTGAGCCGGCCCAGAACTGCGCCCGGACGGCCTTCTTGTCCGGCTTGCCGAGGGCCGTCACCGGCACGGCGTCGACGATGACGACCTGCTTCGGCGACTGCACCGAGCCCTTGCGCTCCTTGACGGCGGCCTGAATCTCGGCGGTCATCTTCGCGACGGCCGCGTCGGAGCGGTCGGCGTCCGGACGCAGCACGACGACGGCCGTCACCGCCTCGCCCCACTTCTCGTCGGGCGTGCCGACCACGCAGACCTGCGCGATCGAAGGATGTTCGGCGACAACGTCTTCCACCTCACGCGGGAAGACGTTGAAGCCGCCGGTGACGATCATGTCCTTGGTGCGGTCGACGATGAACCAGAAGCCGTCCTCGTCCTCGCGGGCCAGGTCGCCGGTGTGCATCCAGCCGTTCTTGAAGGTGTCGGCGGTGGCCTCCGGCAGGTTCCAGTAGCCGCCCGACAGCAGCGGCCCGGACACGCAGATCTCACCGACCTCGCCCTGCTTGACGGGCTGGCCGTCGTCGCCGAGCAGCGCGGTCCGCGCGAACAGCGTCGGGCGGCCGCACGAGGTCAGCCGCTTCTCGTCGTGCTCACCCTTGGCCAGGTAGGTGATGACCATGGGGGCCTCGGACTGGCCGTAGTACTGCGCGAAGATCGGGCCGAACCGGCGGATCGCCTCGGCGAGACGCACCGGGTTCATCGCCGAGGCGCCGTAGTAGACGGTCTCCAGCGACGACAGATCCCGGGTGTGCGAATCGGGGTGGTCCATCAGCGCGTAGATCATCGACGGCACCAGCATGGTCGCGGTGATCTTCTGCTCCTCGATCACCCGCAGCACCTCGGCGGGGTCGAACTTCTTGAGCACGATCAGCTCGCCGCCCTTGACGATGGTCGGCACGAAGAACGCCGCACCGGCGTGCGACAGCGGCGTGCACATCAGGAACCGCGGGTGCTCGGGCCACTCCCATTCGGCCAGCTGAATGGTGGTCATGGTGCTGATGGACTGCGTCGTGCCGATGACGCCCTTGGGCTTGCCGGTGGTGCCGCCGGTGTAGGTCAGCCCGCCGACGTGGTCAGGGGCCAGGTCGGCGGCCTTGAGCGGCTTCGGCTCGTACTTCGCGGCTTCGGCGGCCAGGTCGATGGCCGACCCGGTCAGTGCGTCGGGCACCGGGCCGATGGTCAGGATCTGCTTGAGCGACGGCACCTTCTCCAGCAGGCCGATGGCGCGCTCCACGAACGCCTCGGTGGGGTCGATGATCAGGGTCGTGACACCCGCGTCGCTCAGGACGTAGGCGTGATCGTCCAGCGAGCCGAGAGGGTGTAGTGCCGTGCGGCGGTAGCCCTGCGTCTGGCTGGCGCCGATGATCATCAGCACCTCGGGCCGGTTGAGGGCCAGCAGGCCGCTGCTCGCGCCGGAGCCGGCGCCGAGCGCTTCGAATGCCTGAATGTACTGGCTGATGCGGTCGGCGAGCTGGCCGCCGGTCAGCGTGGTGTCGCCGAGGAACAGGACTGGCTTGTCTTTGTTGCGCTTCAGTGCGCCGACCGTCAAGTGCCCGGAATGCAGGGGATGGCGCAGCAGCTCGTCACTCATGACCTAAGACTAGAACGTGTTCTAGTCCGTAGGTCAAGCCCCGCGAAATCTGAGATCGAGTGCCGGGGGCTCTGGCGCCCGCTTAGCATCCACCTCATGGCCAGCCCTGCCGATCTCGTCATCGCCGGAAACATCCTGACCGTCGACCCGCAGCGACCCACCGCCGAGGCACTTGCCGTCACCGACGGCCGGATCGTGGCCATCGGATCGCGCGACGACATCCAGCCGTGGATCGGCGCCGATACCGAGGTGCGCGAGGTCGGTGGTTGCGTGCTGCCCGGGTTCGTCGAGGCGCACGGGCATCCGCTGATGGAGGCGGTGGTCCTCGGTGGCCGCATGGTCGACATCCGCCCGGTCACGATGCCCGACGCGGCCGACGTGGTGGCGGCGATCCACGCCGAGGTGGCCGCCCGCGGCGCCGACGGCGCCTACCTGAACGGCTGGGACCCGCTGCTGCAGCAGGGCCTTCCGGAGCTGACGCGGGCCTGGCTGGATGAGACGGCGCCCGACGGTCCGCTGGTGATCGTGCACAACTCGGGGCACAAGGCGTACTTCAACTCCGCTGCCGCGCGGGCCGCCGGGCTGACGCGCGACACCCCGGACCCGCACGGCGCCAAGTACGGGCGCGACGCCGACGGCGAACTCGACGGCACCGCGGTGGAAACCGGCGCGGTGTTCCCACTGGTGACGGGCGTGATGACACCCACCGACTACCCGGCGCTGCTGCTCGCCGAATGTGCCCGGCTGAACGAGGCCGGCCTGACGACCTGTTCGGAGATGGCGTTCGACCCGATGTTCCGGCCGGTCCTGGACCAGATGCGCGACAAGCTCACCGTGCGGCTGCGCACCTACGAGATGTCCACCGCGGCCCTGCACACCGATGCGTCGCCCGACAACGGTGACGACATGGTCCGGCAGGCCGGCATCAAAATCTGGGTCGACGGGTCGCCGTGGGTCGGCAACATCGACCTGACCTTCCCGTACCTGGACACCGACGCCACGCGCACCATCGGCGTGGTGCCAGGCTCGTGCGGCCATGCCAACTACACCCGCGAGCAGCTCGCCGAGATCGTGCACACCTTCTTCCCGCTGGGCTGGCAGATGGCCTGCCACGTGCACGGCGACCACGGTGTCGACACCATCCTCGATATCTATGAAGAGGCCCTGCGGCGCTGGCCGCGCGACGATCACCGCTTGCGGCTCGAGCACGTCGGCGCCATCACGCCGGTGCAGCTGCAGCGCGCCCACGATCTCGGCGTCACGTGCAGCGTGTTCGTCGACCAGATCCACTACTGGGGCGACGTCATCGTCGACGGGCTGTTCGGCCCCGAGCGCGGCGATGTGTGGATGCCGGCCGGATCGGCGGTGGCCACCGGCATGCGGATTTCGCTGCACAACGATCCACCGGTGACGCCCGAGGAGCCGCTGCGCAACATCAGCGTCGCGGCCACCCGGATCGCGCCGAGCGGGCGTGTGCTGGCGCCGCAGGAGCGGCTCACCGTCGACCAGGCCATCCGGGCCCAGACCATCGACGCGGCTTGGCAGCTGTTCTCGGACAATGTGATCGGTTCACTGGAAGTCGGCAAGTACGCGGACCTGGTGGTGCTGTCCGCCGACCCGCGCTCGGTAGCGCCGGAAGCCGTCGCTGACCTGGACGTGCTCGCGACTTACCTGGCGGGACAACAAGTGTTTGCCAAATCCGACTGACCGGACGGCGCTACGTGGCAGGCTCAGCGCATGACTGAATTGTCGGCACCCCGATTCCTCGACGAACGTGTTGCCCACTGGGCAGCGACCAAGCCAGACGAAGAAGCGATCACCTATCTCGGCAGGACCTGGACCTGGTCGCAGTGGAACGACCGGGTCCGCCGGCTGGCCGGTGCGCTGTCCGCCTGGGGTATCAAGCGCGGTGACGTGGTGGCGTTCCTGGACAAGAACCACCCGGCCTGTGTCGAGCTGACACTGGCGGCGGCGTCGCTGGGCGCCGCGACGGCCATCATCAATTTCCGGCTGGCCGCCGACGAGCTGGACTTCGTGCTGAACGACTGCGGCGCAAAGGTTCTCATCGTCGGAGCCGAGCTTCGGGCAGCTGTCGACAACATCGCCGGCAAGCTGACGCATGTCGAGCACATCGTCAGCGTGACGCCCGAGGGCGGCGACGGCGACGAGTACGAGGCGCTGTTGGCCGGCGCGTCACCGGTGGGCCGCTCGTCGGACGTGGAGCCGACCGACGTCTGCATCATCATGTACTCCTCGGGCACCACGGGCCGCCCCAAGGGCGTCGCCCTCACCCAGGCGGCCATGATCGCGCACACCATCAACGCCTTCTCCGGCTGGCAGATGACCTCCGACGACAAGAACCTGGTGGCGATGCCGCTGTTCCATGTCGGCGGCTCGTCGTACATGCAATACGGGCTGCACAACGGGGCGCCGAGTTACATGACGCGAGACGCCGACGGGGCGTCACTGGCGGGCGGCATTCTGGCCGGCTCGAACCGGACGTTCCTGGTGCCGGCCGTGCTGGCAAAGGTGCTCGAGACCGGCCCGGACGCGGTGAAGTTGTTCAGCGCCTTGAAGACCTACGCCTATGGGGCTTCGCCGATGCCGCTGCCGCTGCTGCGTCAGGCGCTGGCGGCCTGGCCGGAAACCGAGTTCATCCAGGCCTACGGATTGACCGAGGTCTGTGGCGTGGTCAGCCGGCTGATGCCCGAGGACCACCGCGCCGACAACGAGGAGCGGTTGGTCAGCGCCGGTGTGCTGGTGCCCGAGGCCGAGGTCCGGGTCGTCAACCCCGACACCCTCGAGGACGTGGAGCCGGGTGCACAGGGCGAATTGTGGTTCCGCACACCGACATTGATGAAGGAATACCTGAACCGGCCGGACGCCACCGCGGAGGCCATCACCGCCGAGGGCTGGTTCCGCACCGGTGACATCGGCCGCGTCGATGCCGACGGCTACATCTTCGTCGAGGACCGGCTCAAGGACATGATCATCTCCGGCGGCGAGAACATCTACTCCATCGAGGTGGAGCGAGTGCTCGCCGAACATCCCGCGGTGTCCGAGGTCGCGATCATCGGTGTGCCGGACGAGAAGTGGGGCGAGTCCGTGAAAGCTGTTGTGACGCTTGAGGGCTCGGGAGAAGGTGTGTCGGACTCGGATCTCATTGCCTTCGCTCGCGAACGTCTTGCCGCCTACAAGTGCCCGAAGACCATCGACTTCGTCGACGACATGCCCCGCAACCCCACCGGCAAGATCCTGAAGAAGGAACTCCGCAAGCCGTACTGGGAGGGTCGGGACCGCGCCACCGTGTGAGGCACGATGGAGGGGTGCCTGCTCTGGACGAACTGCTCGAGCGTCTGCACGTCGTCTCGCTGCCGATGCGGGTCCGGTTCCGCGGCATCGACGTTCGTGAAGTCGCGCTGATCGACGGGCCGCGCGGCTGGGGTGAATTCGGCGCGTTCGCCGAGTACGGCCCGGTCGAGGCGGCGCACTGGCTCGCGTCCGGCATCGAGGCAGCGTACGAACCGTCGCCGGCACCGGTGCGCGACCGCATCCCGATCAACGCCACCGTGCCGGCGGTCGAGGCGGCGCGGGTGCCCGAGGTGCTGGCCCGCTTCCCGGGTGCCCGCACCGCCAAGGTGAAGGTGGCCGAACCGGGCCAGACGTTGGCCGACGACGTGGCGCGCGTCGAAGCCGTCCGCGCCCTGGTGCCGGTCGTGCGCGTGGACGCCAACGGTGGTTGGACCGTTGCGCAAGCGGTGGCGGCGGCGCACGCACTGACCGCCTCGGGGCCGCTCGAGTACCTGGAACAACCGTGCGCGACGGTGCCGGAACTGGCCGAGTTGCGGCGTCTGGTCGACGTGCCGGTGGCGGCCGACGAGTCCATCCGCAAGGCCTCGGACCCGCTGCGCGTCGTGCGTGAGCGAGCGGCGGACATCGCGGTGGTCAAGGTTGCGCCGCTGGGCGGCGTGACGCGACTGTTGGCGGTGGCGGCGGAGATCGACATCCCGATCGTGGTGTCGAGTGCGTTGGATTCCGCGGTCGGCATGACGCGGGGGCTGCTGGCCGCCGGCTGCCTGCCGACACTGCAACACGCCTGTGGGCTGGGCACCGGCGGACTGTTCGTCGAAGACGTGGCCGCGGTGGCGCCGCCGGTCGACGGCTTCCTGTCTGTCGGCTCGGTGGTGCCTGACCCGGCCAGGCTGGCGGGTTTGGCGGCCGCACCCGCGCGCCGGGACTGGTGGATCGCGCGGGTCCGGGAGTGCTACCCGCTGCTCGGCTAGGCCCGGCCTAACCGAATTCGACGAGCGTCACCGGTGCCCGGAAGCGGGCCAACCCCGGCAACCGGTAGGACTGCCGGGTGACCCACGGCACGATCTTGCCCCGCCCGGCCGGATAGCGCAGTTCGCGCACCGCACGGACACCGGGGATGGATCGCAACCTCGAGTACTGGTCGGCGGTGAACCAGAAGGGCATCGGGGGCGACGTGTAGTGCTCGCTGAGCCGGAAGCCCCGCCGCTGCGAATGCCGGCTCATGAATCGGGGCACGCTGTCAAAGACCAACCGGCCCTTGGGGAAACGTTCGGCACATGCCGCGATCAGGTGGAACACGACGTCCGCGGTCAGATACTGGAACAAGCCTTCGGCGGTGATCAGCACGCCGTCGGCGGCGTCGACGGCGTCCATCCAGGAGTGGTCCAGCGCGGACTGAGCGCACTGCGCGAGCCGGTCAGACGTCGGGAGCAATTGCTGTCGGAGCCGGATGATCGGCTCCAAATCCACTGACAGCCAGGTAATTTCACCGTTGTCGACGCGCCAGAAACTGGTCTGCAGTCCCTCCGCCAAGGCGACGACGGTCGCGCGCGGGTGGCTCGCCATGTAGTCGCGCGTGATGTCGTCGAACACCAGCGCCCGCAGCGCGGTGGCCTGATGCGTGCGGCCGAAATGCTGGTAGTCGTAGTCGAGGCCGTCGCGCAGGGTGATCGCCATCGGGTCATCGATGATGCCGTCGGGGCGGCAGGCCTCGGTGGCTCGTTGGTGCAAGGTGAGCAGTGCGGTTTCGGATACGCCGTCGAGATGGCGGGCGTCGATGACTGACATGGCCCCACCGTACGTCCGGCGATATCGCGTCGGCAGCAGCGGCCCCGAGAACCACATTTCCAGAAGCGCCGCGATACCGGCTGCGGCATAGGAGATTTCGGTAGAACCAGAGAATCGGGAACTTTGTCGGTGCGGCGCCCGACTAGCTATCAGTGACTGCACCGATTTGGCTGGCGCTACCGCCGGAAGTGCACTCGGCGTTACTGACAGCCGGCCCGGGGCCGGGTTCGTTGCTGGCTGCCGCCGAGCAATGGCAACAGCTGAGCCTGCAATACAGCCAGGAGGCCGCCGAGTTGTCGGCCATCTTGGCCGACGTGCACGCGAGTAGTTGGGAGGGGCTCAGCGCTGTCCAGTACGTCGCCGCGCATGTGCCGTACCTGGCCTGGTTGGAGGAGTCTGCCGTGGCGATGGCCGCCACAGCGGCGCAGCATGAGACGGTGGCTGCCGCCTATGGCACCGCTGTCGCGACCATGCCGACGCTGGTGGAGTTGGCGGCCAACCATGTGACGAATGCCGCACTGGTGGCGACGAACTTCTTCGGTCTCAACACAATTCCCATCGCGCTCAACGAGGCCGACTACGCGCGCATGTGGATGCAGGCGGCCGACACCATGATCGTCTACCAAGCGGTGGCCGAGGTGGCCACGGCGGCGGTACCGCCCGCGCAGCCGGCGCCGCGCATCGTCGCACCCGGTGGGGAAGGCGGGAATCCACTGTCGAACCCGCCCACCGCACCGAGCCAACCGCTGAACGACCTTTGGCAATTCCTGTCGCAGCTCGGTAGCGCAGGCCAGGTCGACCAGCTGCTGGAGAACTTCACGCGCTTCTTCGAGCAGCTGGGCTTCAACCCCGCCACCTCCGCGGTACTGGCCCTGGTGGCGCTGACGCTCTACGACATGCTCTGGTACCCGTACTACGCGTCCTATTCGCTGCTGCTGGCCCCGTTCTTCGCTCCGGCGCTCAGCGCTCTCGCTGCGCTGGCCCTGGTGAAATCGCCGCTGCCGTCGGCCGCGGAACCCGTGCCGGCGCCTGCCGAACGCTCTGCCGTCCAGCCTGCGGCCGCCCCGGCGCGTGCCCAAGCCATCCCGCCCGTCCCCGGCATCCAGGTTGGATTGCCGCAGGCCACCGGGCCTTCCGCGCCGGCGCCGACCACGGCCCACGCCGGTGGTGCCGCGCCGACGCCCAACGTGGTCTATGCGGTACCCGCGTTGCCCCGGCCCGGGGTGGGGCCGGGGCCGGAATCCGGCAGCGAATCGCCCGACACCACCACTGACAGCTTCAGTGCTGCGGCGGCCGCTCGTGCGGCAGCTGTCGCCCGCGACCGGGTCAGGCGGGTGAACCGACGCCGGCGCGGAGCCCGCGGCTATCGCGACGAACTACCCGACATGAAAGCCGATATGACTGGTACCGGCGACAATTCGCCTGGCTCGCCCGTCATCGCCGCCGCCGCGCACGGTGCCGGTCCGATCGGGCTCACCGGCGTGGTGAGCCCGGCGAGCACCGCACCGACCGGAATGGTGGAGCGGATGTCGGTGAGCGGGAGCCCGTCGGCGCCGCTGCTGCCGGCCACCTGGAGCTCCGACGCGGAGGACCGGCGTGAACTGCGATAGCACGAATTGTCCAGGGGCGCGGAACTTTTCTGCGTGTCCCGGCGACTACATCAATCGAAGGCAGAAACGACAATGATCTTCTGCGTTGTGGGGCAACGGATTTCAATGCCATGTCAGCGCAGTGCAGCAAACTTGGTGGAGGTACGTCGGTGACACTCAATGTGCAGGGGCGAGGGCTCGGAGCGCAGGTCGTTGGAATCGACCCGAACAATCTGAGCAACATCTCGACCGACGAACTCCGCGAAATCGTCTACGAGAACAAGCTTGTCGTCCTGAAGGGACTGCACCTGACGCCGGTGCAGTTCCTCGAGCTCGGCCGGATTCTCGGTGAGATCGTCACGTACTACGAGCCCGTCTACCACCACAGCGAGCATCCGGAGATCTTCGTCTCGTCCACGGAGGAGGGGCAAGGCGTGCCGCGCACGGGTGCGTTCTGGCACATCGACTACATGTTCATGCCGGAGCCGTTCGCGTTCTCCATGGTGATGCCGCTGACGGTGCCGGGAGCCGACCGCGGTACGTACTTCATCGACCTCAACAAGGTGTGGGAATCCTTGTCGCCGGCACAGCAGGAGCCGGTGCGGGGGACCTTCAGCACGCACGATCCGCGGCGCCACATCAAGATTCGCCCCGGAGACGTCTACAAGCCGATCGGCGAGGTATGGGACGAGATCAACCGCACGACGCCACCGATCAAGTGGCCGACGGTGATCCGGCACCCGCACACCGGCCAGGAAATCCTCTACATCTGCTCCACCGGCACCAGCAAGATCGAAGACGGCGAAGGCGAGGTGCTCGACCAGTCGGTACTGCACGAACTCCTCGCTGCCACCGGCCAACTCGACGCGGACTTCGCATCTCCGTTCATCCATGCGCAGCACTATGAGGTCGGCGACATCATCTTGTGGGACAACAGGGCGTTGATCCACCGGGCAAAGCACGGCACCGCGACGGGGACGCTGACGACGTACCGGTTGACCATGCTCGACGGTCTGGCGACGCCGGGGCACGCGGCATGAGCACCACGGAACTGACCTCGCCCATGGGTGCTGCGGAATCGGCTGGCACTGAGCAGATTCCGGAAGAACTCCTGGCCAGGGTGCTGGAGCCGTATGCGTACAAGGGTTGCCGGTATCTCACGGACGCGACGTACCGCGCCACCGGCGATTCGATGTACGCGACCGGGAATTTCAGCATTCCGGAGTCGGTGTACATCCGCAGCACCGGACATTTCAACGCCGTCGAACTGGTGCTGTGCTTCAACCAGCTGGCGTACTCCGCGTTCGCGCCGGCGGTTCGTCGCGGCGAGATCGACGGGTTTCGGGGCTGGTCCATCGACGACTACTTCGAGAATCAGTTGTCCAGCATGCTGATCCGGTCCACCGCGTCGCGCTACAAGCGACAGATCGATGCGGGCAAGTTCTCCGCCCGGCTGACGTGCGAGGGCATCGAGGTCGTCGAGCGGTCCTGGCGGTACTTGAAAGTCCCGTGCGCCATCGAGTTTTACGATGCCGACGGCGGATCCGCCTTCGGCGAATTCGAACTCGCGATCCTCAACATCCCGTGAGCACGATGATCGCGCAACCGCCCACTGTGCTGGGCCGGCTCTTCGCGCAAGCGCGCCAGCAGCCGCGGGCAATCGCGTTGCGGCGCTGCGACGGCACCAGCGCCGTCGAATACGGGCAACTCGCCGCCTTGGTGACTGGCCTGGCAGCCGAGTTGCACGCGCGCGGGGTTTCTCGCGGATGCCGGGTACTGGTGATGTCCGACAACGGTCCCGAGACCTATGTCGCGGTGTTGGCGTGTGCCCGACTCGGCGCGATCGCCGTGCTGGTGGATCGTGGTGTCCCGAGCGCGACGGTCGCTCGTTTCGGTGAGATCACCAGTCCCAGTGCGGTATTCCTGACCCCGGGAACAGCGCCCACGGCGCTGCCGAGCACGCTGCGCTCCGTCCCGGTGATCGCCGTCGAATTCACCGATGGCATTGCCGAGTACACCGGGACCCTGCCCGCCGTCGCCCAACCGGAACTCACTGCTGATGATCCGTTGGCGATGATCTTCACCAGCGGGACCACCGGTGAGCCGAAAGCCGTGCTGCTGCCCAACCGAACCTTCTTCGCCGTCGCCGACATCCTGGCGCGCGAAAATCTGACCTGGATCAGCTGGGTGGCGGGCGAAGCCACGTACTCGCCGTTGCCGGCCAGTCACATCGGCGGACTGTGGTGGATCCTCAACTGCCTGTTGCATGGCAGCGAATGTGTCACCGGCGGTGAGAATTCGGCGTCGCTGGCAGAGATTCTCCAGACCAACCGGATCGCCTCGACCTGTTTGGTGCCGACTCTGTTGACGCGCCTGGTGGCCGAGGTGAAGAGCGGCGCGGCGCTGCCGCCGCTGCGGATGATCGGCTACGGCGGGTCGCGTGCCATCGCGGCAGACGTGGAATTCGTCGAGGCGGCAGGCATTCACACGGCGCAGGTCTTCGGTCTGAGCGAAACAGGTTGTACGGCCTTGTGTCTGCCGACGGCACCGGGGTCGATCGCCCGGATCGAGGCGGGCGCGGTCGGGCGGCCGTATCCCGGGGTCGAGGTGCGTCTGGCCGGCGGCGGTGAGTCGGGCACCCTGTGGATCAAATCCCCGGCAAACATGTTGGGGTACTGGAACAATCCCGAACGCACCGGTGACGTGCTGGTCGACGGCTGGGTCAACACGGGCGACATCTTCGACCGTGGTGCCGACGGGTACTTCTACATCAAGGGCCGGTCATCGGAGATGATCATCTCCGGCGGCGTCAACGTCGCACCTGACGAGGTGGACCGGATCGCCGAGAGCGTCCCCGGCGTCGACGCGGCGGCGTGCTTCGAGATACCCGATGCCGAATTCGGTGCCCTGATCGGGCTGGCCGTGATCCCCGCCGGTGACCTCGATGACGGCGAGGTCCGCAAGCTCAAGCAAGCGATCGCGGCGCGCTATCGGGCCGAGTCGGAGTCGATGGCCAGACCGTCGACCATCACGCTGGTCACCGATATTCCGAGGACGCAGTCCGGCAAGGTGATTCGGGCGGCGCTGGCAGCGGCGGTCCATGGCTGACGACGTCCGCGAACGGGTGCTGGCCGCCGTATCCGACGTGCTGTACGTCGACGAATCTGATCTGTTCGACGGCGACGCCACCGATCTGCGAGAACTCGGGCTGGACTCGGTCCGATTCGTCCTCCTGATGAAACGTCTTGGGGTGGATCGGGAATCGGACCTGCTGAAGCGCCTCGCACAGGATCTGACGATCGAAGGTTGGGCCTGGGAGTTGGAGGGTGCCCGTGACGGCGCCTGACGATGGTCGGATCGAACGGTTTCCGCTGAGCATCTCCCAACAGAACATCTACCACGGGGTGCTGCAGGACCCCGATCCGGCGCTGTACCTGATCGGCAAGAGTTACCGATTCCGGCCGATGCAGTCGGCGGCATTCCTGTCCGCGCTGGAAGCAACCGTGCGGGACAACCCCATCCAGCTGTGCGTCCTGATGCCGCCCCCGGCCGGCGACGGCTACCCCGAATTTGTTGCCCGGCTGCGGTTTCCGGACATCGTCCACGTGCGGGCACCGGCAGAGCCCGTCGGCGACGCGACCGCGGAGCTGTGGGCAGACGGCGTACTCGAGACGCCGCTCGTGCGCTACGTCGTGCACACCGATGTCAGCGGTGAGGTGGTGGGCATGGACGTGCACACCCACCACATCCTGCTCGACGGCGCGGCGACGGCAATCATCGAAGCCGACCTGGCCCGACATCTGGGTGCTCCCGGGCAGCAGCCCAGTCCTGCAATGGCTTTGGACTCGGTCGCCGCGGCGCACCGCAGCGAGAGCGCGCACGTCACGCAGGCAACCGAACGCCATGGCGCCGCGGTACATCGTGAGCTGACCGAACAGGCGCCGCGCGGCAATCCCACACCGGGCGCGGCCGGCGCGGCACTCGGCACCGCCGGCCGGGGCGTCTTGCGCGAATCGCGCCGGGTTACCGGGAGGGCCTACGACGAGATCGTCGCGGTCGCCGAAACCAGGCAGGTTCCGCTGAACGTCCTGGTGTCCGCGGCCGCGGTGGCGGTGCATGCGGGCCTGCGTCAGAGCGCCGAGGGCTTGTTGGTGCATCCGGTGGACAACCGCTTCGGTGCCCCGGAGCTGAACGTCGCCACCTGCCTGGTGAACTCGGTCGTCCAGCCCGTGCGGTTCCCGCCGTTCGCCTCGGTCCGGGACGTGGTGACCGCGATCGACCGCGGCTACGTCAAGGCGGTGCGGCGCCGATGGTTTCGTGAAGAGCGTTATCGCCGAATGCAACTGGCGATCACCCACAGCGCGCACGTCGAAGCGCTGACGGTCAATTTCCTGCGCGGCCGGTGCGCGGCGGAACTGTACCCATACCTGGCCGAACCTCCGGTGGTCACCGACATCGGTCCGGTCGAGGGGATGACCGTGGCCTGCGTCCACGATGAAGCCCAGCGCACCATCGACGTCGCCATCTGGACGCGGCTCGATCAACCTGAACGCGCCGACGAGTCGAACATCGCTGACCGCATCGTCGCGGCACTGCGATCGATGGACGCGCACTGGGACGAGCCGCTCGCGTTGACCGTCGGGCAGTGGTTCGGGCTCAGGGACGATGGCCGGCTCGATGCCGGTACCGGGGTGCCCGTGCTGCCGCCAGTCACCGCCCGCGCCTGGTTCCTGGACGTGGATCTGGGGCAGTGCCGGGGTCCCGGCGTCGACCGGTGGATCGCCGAGATCGTGCGCGCCGGTGCCGATCCCGGCGACGTACTGGTCTTCGTCGACGACGAGTCCCAGCGCGCGGTGGAGTTCCTGGTCGCGTGCCATCTGGCGGGTTGCGGCTACAGCGCCTGTGCGACGCCCGACGACGTGGCCTTGCGGGTCGACGCCATTGCCGAGCATTGCGATGCCCGCGCACACGCCGTCGACGTCGGCGCACAATGTCTCGAGTTGGACAGCACGACAAGACAACTCGTCGAGGACCGCATCGGCCATGTCGCGCAAGACAACCGGCTGGCTTCGAAGCTCGCTTATGTGATGCCGACGTCCGGCTCGACGGGGCAACCCAAACTCGTTCCGGTGACGCATGGTGCGCTGGCCGTCTTCTGTGCCGCGGTGCGGGAGGCCTACGGCTGGGGGCCGGCGGACACCGTCCTGCAGTGCGCGCCGCTCACGTCGGACATCAGCGTGGAAGAAGTGTTCGGCGCCCTGGCCTGTGGGGCGCGCGTGGTGCGGTCCGCCGCGATGCGTGCCGGTGATCTGCCGGCGCTGGCCCGCGACGTCGCGGTGCACATAGCGACCATTCTCGATCTGCCCACCGCGGTCTGGCACCTGCTGTGTGAGGACGACGAGACGCTGGTGGCGCTGAGTGGATCAGCACTGCGTCAGGTGATCGTCGGCGGTGAGGCCGTCCGGTCCACCGCGGTCGACAAGTGGCTGGATGCCGTTGGGAGCGAGGGCATCTCCCTGATCTCGACGTATGGTCCGACCGAGACCACTGTGGTCGTCACCCAATTGCCGATCGCTGCCGATGAACCGGCCCAGACCCGGGCCAGGCTCGGGCACCCGCTGGTGCCTGGCTCGGTGTTCGTCGGTTTCGGTGAGGTCGTCGTGGTGGGGGAGTTGGTATCGGCCGGCTATCTCGGCCAGGACGGCACGAGTTTCGGCGCGGTGCAGGCTCCCGACGGCTCCCGGTACCGGGCATTCGCGACCGGCGACCGGGTGACCACAGACAGCGCCGGCTACCCGGTGCTGGCCGGGCGTCGCGACGCGGTGGTCAAGATCGCCGGCAAGCGTTTCGACATCGCCGAGTTGGTGCGCCGGTTGTCAGCCGACCCCGGGGTTTCCGACGTTGCGGTGGAACTCGCCGGAAACGGTTTGGGCATCTGGTTCCAGACCCCAATGACCCGTGCCGGACACGACGATCCGGTAGCCGCTGCGCGGATCCAGAGCATCGCGAGAGCGCTCGGGGTACCGGCGTTCCAGGTGGTCGGTGTCCCGGCCATCCCGCGGCAGCCTAATGGGAAAGTGGACCGCGCGAAACTGACTGCGGCAATTGAGATTGCGCGTGACGACGCCGATCGGGATCCGCGGGCCACCGCCCTGGCCGAGCTGTGGAGCCGGAAGCTGGGGCGCGCTATTCGGCCGGACGGGTCGCTGTTGGACGCGGGTATCGGTTCGCTGGACCTGATTCGCATCCTGCCCGACACCCGGCGATTCCTGGATTGGCAGCTGTCCATTCTCGATCTGATCAGCGCTGACACCGCTGCCAATGTGGTTGGCTCCCGGCCTGATATCGATGCCTGGATGGACGCCGAGACGGCGGCCGAGATCGCCCACGATCTGTCCGCGACGCAGCAGCCGGGCCACGGTTCGGCCCCCGCCCGTCGGCGCCCGCTCAGTGGCGGCGTACCGACTCTCGTGGTCCTCGGGGCGTCGGGCATTCTGGGCACCGGATTCGCCCGGGCGGTTCTCGACCGCAAACAGTCCGGGCAACATTGCCCTGACGTGGTATTCGTCGCGAGATCGCCACTGCCGGAACATGACCCGTGGTCCACCCTGCGATCAGTGGGCGGCGTCGACATCGTGCACCATCCAGACGGCTTCGGCGCCGCCGAACTCGGCGCCCTACTGGACGACGTCGGCGCGGGCACCGTGGTGAACTGCATCGGCAACACCAACGTGTTGGTGCCCTATCACCGGCTTCGAGCGGCCAACGTGTCCGCGGTGGCGTCGATCGCCGAAGCGTGTGCGCGGCGCGGCACCAGGTTGGTCCAGCTGTCGACCTTCGTCGTCAACGCCGACGTGACGGCGGCCCGCGTGACCGACCCCCGCTGCGCACCGTACCCCTACGCCGCCTCGAAGTCGTTGGCGGAGTTGATCATTGCACGCACTCCGGGCGAACTGGACTTCACGGTCGTGCGGCTGCCCAGGGTGCTCGGCGACGTTCACCAACTCGAGCGATCCTCCGACATCCTGGTCGCGATTCTCGATGCCTGCACCGCGTTGGGTGCGTGCCCGGTGGTGCCCTTGACCGAAGAGGTCACCAGCGGCGTGGCCGCCGCGCACAGCATTCTCGGGCTCATACCCGAGCTGTCGCCGGCCGCCGACCTGGGACGCGGCCTGACGGTACTGCGCGGTGAAAAGGTGCCCTACACAGAGTTTCTCAGCGGCTTCGGGTTCGACGCCATCGATATCGCGCAGTGGAAAGACCGGCTGGACCGCAGCGCGTGGGCGGCCAGAAATCCGTCGCGGTGGGCGGTGATCGATGCGTGGATCGGGCTGGGCAGCAGGTTGCACGGCCGGACGTATGCCGACTATCTGGCCGAATATCCCACTGTCGACGTCGATTTCGCATCCATCGCGGAATGCACCAGCACGCCGCAGCCGCTGCGCGGTGTCTTGGCACCCGACCGCACCCAGATTGTCAGGAACTGATGGGCGCCGCCCGGCGACTGATCAGGAAAGGGCGCCACGCGCGCCAGATTGTGAGGAATCGACGTTGACGGATGTGACCGAACCTCGGCACGAGGCGCCGGCCACCGGCGCCATCTATCTCGACATCACCGGAATGTCGTGTGGCATGTGTTCCCGGCGGGTGCAGAAGGCGCTCAACAAGGTCGACGGCGTGCGCGCGTCGGTCAGCTTCGCCACCAAGACCGCCACCATCGAGACCGACGGTGACATCACCGCGGCCGAGCTGTGTGACGTTGTAGTGGGAGCGGGCTACGGCGCCGCAGCGCGCGCCGCCGCCCCGGACAGCTCGACTCCAGGACCGCTGCAGCGGCTCGTCGGCGGCATCCTCGGCCGGAACTCGTCCCACTGACCGGTTTGTCCTAATCTGTGGGCCCCGTGGCGTAGACGCCACGGGAGTGGCGGCGCACGATGGGATGCGTGACGCGATCTGTGGTGCTCCTCGGCTTTCGCGGAGTGCAGGCCCTCGACGTCGTCGGCCCGTTCGACGTGTTCACCTTGGCCACGGTGCAACTGGCCGTGATGGGACGCGGGGACGAGGGCTACGCCCCGGTCCTGGCCTCGGCCGACGGCGGCCCCGTCTCCACTCTGACCGGCCTCGAGTTCGTCGCGCAGCCGCCGCCGGACCCGAGCCAACCGATCGACACCGTGGTGCTGCCCGGCGGCATGGGGGTCGACCAGGCCCGGGGCAACCCTGCCGTCATGGACTGGATTCGTACCGCCGCACCGCACGCACGCCGGATCGTCAGCGTCTGCAACGGCGCGTTCCTGGCCGCGGAGGCCGGCCTGCTCGACGGCTGCTCGGCGACCACGCACTGGGCCTCGGCGGACCAGCTGGCCCGCGAATTTCCGCGCATCGCAGTCGATGCCGATCCGATCTTCGTCCGCAGCTCCGAGCAGGTGTGGACCGCGGCCGGCGTCACTGCCGGCATTGATCTGGCGCTGGCCCTCGTCGAAGACGACTACGGCACCGACGTCGCCCAGAATGTGGCCCGCTGGCTGGTGCTGTACCTGCGCCGGCCTGGCGGGCAGACGCAGTTCGCGCCGCCGGTCTGGATGCCCCGTGCCAAGCGCGAGCCGATTCGCGACGTGCAGGAGCTCATCGAATCCGAACCCGCCGGCGCGCACAGTGTTCCGGAGCTGGCGCGCGCCGCGGCGATGAGCCCGCGGCACTTCACCCGCACCTTCACCGCCGAGGTGGGGGAGCCGCCCGCGGCCTACGTCGAGCGGGTCCGCACCGATGCGGCCCGTCGGCAACTCACCGAGACCGACGACACCGTCACCGCCATCGCGGCCCGCTGCGGGTTCGGCAGCGCCGAGACGCTGCGCCGCAGTTTCGTTCGCCGCGTTGGCGTTTCGCCGGACCAGTACCGCAAAACCTTCGCCTAGAGGAGAGATCATGCAGGTTGCCATCGTGCTGTACCCGGGGTTCACGGCCCTCGACTTCATCGGGCCCTACGAGTCGTTGCGTTGGCTGCCCGACACCGAGGTCCGCTTCGTCTGGCACGAGCCCGGTCCCATCGCCGCGGACTCCGGCGTGCTGTTGGTGGGTGCCACCCATTCCTTCGACGAGACCCCGTCGCCCGACATCATCCTGATTCCGGGCGGGTTCAGCACCATGGAGCACGCCCGCGACGAGAAGGTGCTCGACTGGGTTCGGCGGGCCCACCAGAGCTCCACCTGGACGGCGTCGGTCTGCTCGGGGTCGGTGATCCTGGCCTCCGCGGGTCTGCTCACCGGCAAACGCGCGACGTCGCACTGGGCGGCCGTGCAGCTGCTACGTACGTTCGGCGTCGAACCCGTCACCGACGAGCGGATCGTGCCGGCCGGAGAGCACATCGTCACGTGTGCGGGGGTGTCCGCCGGCATCGACCTGGGCCTGTGGCTGGCCGGCCAGATCGCCGGCGAAGACAAGGCCAAGGCCATCCAGCTGTCCATGGAATATGACCCGCAGCCGCCGTTCGACTCCGGGCACATGTCGAAGGCATCGGCCGCCACCAAGGCCAGCGCGACGGCCCTGATGTCGCGTGAGCTGCTCAAACCCGTACAGCTCAAGGCCACCACGGCGCTGTTGTGGGACCAGGCCCTCAAGCGCGTCCGTTCCCGCCGCTGACGGGTCCAGTAACCTCGGCCGGGTGAATCTGGCATTCGACGACCGCGGCGGTACCGGCGAGCCGGTGCTGTTCATCGCAGGCCGAGGCGGCGCGGGCCGCACCTGGCACCTGCACCAGGTGCCGGCGTTCCAGCGGGCCGGCTTCCGCTGCATCACCTTCGACAACCGCGGCATCGGCGCCACCGAGAACGCCATCGGCTTCTCCACCGACCAGGCCGTCGCCGACACGGCCTCGCTGATCAACAAGGTCGTCGGCGGCCCGGTGCGCATCGTCGGGGTGTCGATGGGGTCGTTCATCGCCCAGGAGCTCATGGTCGCGCGGCCCGAGCTGGTGTCCTCGGCGGTGCTGATGGCCACGCGTGGTCGCGAGGACCGTGCCCGCACCTTCTTCCGCGAAGCCGAGCGGGCGTTGCTGGCCGCGGGTATCGAGCTGCCGCCCGAGGTGGACGCGAAAAACCGCCTGCTGGAGAACTTTTCACCCAAGACCCTGAACGACGACCGCGCCGTCCAGGACTGGATCGAGATGTTCACCATGTGGCCGACCAAGGCCACCCCGGGCCTGCGCGCCCAACTGGCCGTCGCGCCGGAAACCAACCGGCTGCCGGCCTACCGGCAGATCGCGGTGCCCGTTCAGGTGATCGGGTTCGCCGACGACGTCGTGCTGCCGCCGCACCTGTCCAAGGAGGTCGCCGACGCCATCCCGCTGGGCCGCTACCTGGAGATCCCCGACGCCGGCCACCTCGGCTTCATCGAACGTCCCGATGTGGTGAACGCCGCCGCGCTGGAGTTCTTCGCTGCCAACCCGACGTCGGCGGGGCCGACTGGTTAGGCCCTGTGACACGCTGTAGCAATGAACCCGTCGACGATTCAGGCGCGGGTCGTCGTCGACGAATTGATTCGCGGCGGCGTCCGCGACGTGGTGCTGTGCCCCGGCTCGCGTAACGCGCCACTGGCATTCGCGCTGGCCGACGCCGACCGGGCCGGCCGCCTGCGGCTGCACGTCCGCATCGACGAGCGCACCGCCGGCTACCTGGCCGTCGGGCTGGCGGTCGCCGAGGGTGCACCGGTCTGCATCGCGATGACCTCGGGCACCGCGGTCGCCAACCTCGGTCCGGCGGTGATCGAGGCGAACTACGCCCGCGTGCCGCTGATCGTGCTGAGCGCCAACCGTCCGTACGAACTGTTGGGCACCGGCGCCAACCAGACCATGGAGCAGCTGGGCTATTTCGGCAATCAGGTGCGGGCGACCATCAGCCTCGGACTGGCCGAGCCGACGGCCGACGTGGCCGCGTCCAATGCCCAGTGGCGCTCGGCCACCTGTCGAGTTCTGGTGGCGGCCAAGGGTTCTCGCACTGCCAATGCCGGCCCGGTGCAGTTCGACATCCCGCTGCGGGAACCGCTGGTGCCCGACGACGAAAACGAGGTGCCGCACGGCGCCCCGTACTGCCCCGAAGGCCGTCCCGATAGCCGGCCGTGGACCTACACCCCGCCGGTCACGTTCGACCAGCCGCTCGAGATCGACCTGACCGCCGACACCCTCGTCATCGCCGGTCATGGTGCGGGCCGCCACGAGAACCTGTCGCACCTGCCGACCGTCGCCGAACCGACCGCACCGCCGGCCGACAACCCGGTGCACCCGCTGGCCCTGTCACAGGTCAGGCCGCAGCAGGTGATCATGCTGGGCCGGCCCACGCTGCACCGGCCGGTGTCGGCGCTGCTCGCGGACCCGTCGGTGCCCGTCTACGCCCTGACCACCGGGCCGCGCTGGCCCGATGTGTCCGGCAACTCGCAGGCCACCGGCACCCGGGCCATCACCTCCGGGACGCCGGACCCGGACTGGCTCCGCCGCTGCGCCGAAGCCAACGCCCGCGCCGAGCACGCGGTGCGCGACCAGCTCGCCGCCTATGAACTGACCACCGGCCTGCACGTGGCGGCCGCCGTCGCCGACGGCCTGCAGCCCGGCGATCAACTGGTGCTCGGCGCCTCCAACCCGGTGCGTGACGCCGCGCTCGTCGGGCTGAACTCGCACGACATCTCGGTGCGGTCCAACCGCGGCGTCGCCGGGATCGACGGCACCGTGTCCACCGCCATCGGCGCCGCGCTGGCCCACACCAAGGGCCGGACCGTCGCGCTCATCGGCGACCTGACCTTCGTGCACGACAGCTCGGGTCTGCTGATCGGCCCCACCGAGCCGACGCCGAAGGCGCTGACCATCGTCGTCTCCAACGACAACGGCGGCGGCATCTTCGAGCTGCTGGAGCAGGGCGATCCCCGGTTCTCCGACGTGTCGTCGCGCATCTTCGGCACCCCGCACGACGTCGACATCGCGGCCCTGTGTCGGGCGTACCACGTCGAGTGCCGGCAGGTGGAGGCCGACGGACTGGCCGCCGCGCTGCGCGAACCCTTCGAGGGCATGCGCGTGCTTGAGGTCAAGGCGGACCGGTCCACCCTGCGGTCGCTGCACGCTTCGATACGGGCGGCGATCAAGGGCGCTCATTGAATTGGGCGGGCCTGCGGTGCCGGGCCAATACCTTGTGGGACAAGCTGATTCCGCTGCTCGTCGGCAGCGGCGAGGAGACCCGGTCGCAGCGCACCATCCGCCGGATTCGGATCGGCGTCGTCATCGTGGCGTGCCTGGTGACCCTGCAATCGGTGCTGCTGGTGCTCGGTGCCTGGCGTAACGATCAGCAGATCGAGCACAACATGGGCACCGCGGCCGCCGAGGTGCTCTCGGCCGGTCCGCGGCGCTCCACCATCGAATTCGTGACGCCCGACCGCGTCACCTACCGGCCCGAGCTCGGCGTGCTGTACCCGTCCGAGTTGGAGACCGGGATGCGCATCTACGTCGAATACGACCGCAGCAACCCGGATCTGGTGCGGGTGCAGAACCGCAACGCGTCGCTCGCCGTCATCCCCGCCGGATCGATCGCCGTGGTGGGCTGGTTGGTCGCCGGGGTCCTGCTCGGCCTCGTGACGCTCGTACAGCGCCGGCTGGGTTAGGTGGTCCGCTGACCTCCGGTCAGCTTGGCCAGCCACCCGGTCTCCTGGATGTCGACCACGGCATCGGCGCTGAGGTCGTACACCGTGGGCGTGCCGGCGTCACCGTCGCGGATCGCTTGCAGCCGGGTCTCGTTGGTCAGTGTCATCTCGTCGGTGTCGACGGCATGTCCGCCGGACTGGATGCTCGCCACGGCCTCGGCGCTGACGCCGGAGTCGGCGGCCCAGCTCGCGAGCTGACCGTCGGACGGCGCCGAACCCCCGGGGCTCTGGTGCCCCCACAATGTCGCGACGTACGCCTGCAGGGCCGGCGCCGAGGTGCCGTGCCCCGCGGCCAGGAACATCGCGCCCGCCACCTTGGCCGAATAGCCGTACCCGGTGTCCAAGAAGGTCACCGGGCGGTAGGTCACGGTCAGTAGCCCGAGGGCGATCAGGCCCTTCATCTCTGGTCCGTCGGTGTCCTGCAGGTGCGCACAGTGCGTGCACTGCGGCTCGGTGTACACCTCGATCTGCGCGGGGGCGTCGGGCCGGCCCGCGATGATGCCGAAGCCGTCCGCGGTGAGGGAGACGCCCGGCACATCCGGGTCCTGCAACGCCGATCCGGTGACGGTGCGGCCGCAGCCGGTGAGTGCCAGCACGGTGGCCAATACCAGGATCAGCCGAGGTAGACGCATGCTGACCCCTTTCTCACCTCGGTGCGACAGACGATACCGGGGGTACCCGAGTTGTGCCGGTCTTCGCGTCGCGTACCCCTGACGGCAACCTGACGGTCAGGCGGCGCTGCCAGCCTGCAGGTGTGCGAGTTGCGATCGTGGCGGAGTCCTTTCTCCCGAATGTCAACGGCGTCACCAATTCGGTGCTCCGGGTGCTCGAGCACCTCCGCCGGAACGGCCATGAGGCGCTGGTGATCGCGCCGGACACACCGCGGGGTGAAGAACCCGCCGACGCTTTCTGCGGAGATGTGCCCGTGCACCGCATCCCGTCCCGCATGTTCCCCAAGGTGACGTCGTTGCCGTTGGGTGTGCCGCGGCCGCGAATGGTGCGGGTACTGCGCGATTTTCGTCCCGACGTGGTGCACCTCGCCTCGCCCGCCCTGCTGGGCTACGGCGGACTGCACGCCGCACGCTTCCTCGGTATCCCGACCGTCGCGGTGTTCCAGACCGACATCGCCGGGTTCGCCCAGAGCTACGGCGTCGGCATGATGACGAACGTCGCGTGGGCCTGGAACCGGCATCTGCACTCGCGGGCCGACCGGACCCTGGCGCCGTCCAGCGCGACGATGGAAGACCTTGTCTCCCATCGGATTCCGCGTGTGCACAAGTGGGGTCGCGGCGTCGACGTCACGGGCTTCGCGCCGTCGGCACGCAGTGCCGCGCTGCGGGCGCAATGGTCGCCCGACGGTAAGCCGGTGGTGGGCTTCGTCGGCCGGTTGGCCCCGGAGAAGCACGTCGAGCGCCTGGCCGCGCTGGCCGGCCGCAATGACCTGCAGCTCGTGGTGGTCGGTGACGGCATCGACCAGGCGAAGCTCGAAAAACTTTTGCCCACAGCGATTTTCACCGGTGCGCTGTACGGCCAGGAGCTGGCCACGGCATACGCCAGCATGGACGTTTTCGTGCACCCGGGGGAGCACGAGACGTTCTGTCAGGCGGTACAGGAGGCCATGGCGTCGGGTCTGCCGGTGATCGCCCCGGATGCGGGTGGTCCGCGCGACCTGGTGACGCCCATGCACACCGGATTGCTGTTGCCGGTAGCGGATTTCGAGGCGTCCCTGCCCGCCGCGGTCGATCACCTGCTGGCCGAACGGTCCCGCTACTCGGTGGCCGCGCGGCGCAGCGTGCTGGGCCGCACCTGGCCCGCCGTGTGCGACGAACTCCTCGGCCACTACGCCGCCGTCCTCGGCGAGCGCCGCGCCCTGGCTGCCTAGCTCAACTCCCGCGAGCCGGCTTGGGGGCACCCCCGCTTGCGGGGGAGTTTGTACGGCGACACACCGCATTTGGTGTGCAGGAGCGTCACTCTCGCGGCCGCCGAGCGCCTCTCCCGGCGACGCTCTCTTGGGACGACGTTCGGTCAGGAGGCGTCAGCATCTGCTGACATAGTCAACGCATGCTGACAATGTCAGCCATTGCTGACAGGTCCCGACCGCAAGTGTCCCAGAGAGAGCCGACACGCCGAGCGTGCCGAGACCCGGGACGGCCACCTCCGTCGAGCTACGGGTTGCGGGTTATGAGGTCACCGCACCCGGTTCCGAGCACACCACCCACCCGAAGTGCGGCAGTCGCCGGCACCAGATATCCAGGTCAACCCGTCCTCCCTGCGGACGAATTTCAGCGCAGCCATCAGCCCTCAGCCCTGGGCGAGCTCGGAGACGGGCTGCCACTCTTCCCAGGTGCGCAAGCGGTTTTCGTAGTCGGCCTTGGCGATCTGCAGCGGTGCACTACCGAAAAAGACTCGCAGCGGCGGGTTCTCGGCATCGACGATCTTGAGCACCGCGGCGGCCGACGCCTCCGGGTTGCCCGGTACCGCGTTGCGCTCGCCGCGCCAGCGCGCGACGTCTGCGCGCAGCCCGTCGTACGCCTCGAGCTCGGTGGTCCGCTTCGCTGACGCGCCACTCCAGTCCGTCGAGAAGCCGCCCGGCTCGATCAGCGTGACGTGAATCCCGAACCGCTCCACCTCGGCGGCCAGCGACTGCGAGAAACCCTCCAGCGCCCACTTGGACGCGTGGTACGCGCCGAGGCCCGCGAACGCACTGATGCCACCGATCGAGGACACCTGGATGATGTGCCCGCCGCCCTGCGCGCGCAGGTACGGCAGCGCCGCCTGCGTGATCCACAGCGCGCCGAACACATTGGTTTCGATCTGATCCCGGGCCTCGGCCTCGGACAGCTCCTCGACGAAGCCGAACTGGCCGTAGCCCGCGTTGTTGACGACGACGTCCAGCCGGCCGAAGTGCTCGTGCGCGGCCTGCACCGCGGCGAAGTCGGCGTCGCGGTCGGTGACGTCGAGCGCGATCGGCAGCAGCGCGTCGCCGTACTTGGCCACCAGATCGTCGAGCGTCGACACATCCCGCGCCGTCGCGGCCACCTTGTCGCCGCGCTCCAGCACCGCAGCCGTCCACTCCCGGCCGAAGCCGCGCGATGTACCCGTGATGAACCAGACCTTTGCACCCATGCGGCTTACAGCCCCTGCGGTGGCCGTTCCATTCCCGTGGCCGGTAGCGTCAACCACGTGAGTCGCGCGTCATTGGAGAAGGATCCGCACGAGGTCGCGTCGATGTTCGACGGCGTGGCCCGTCGCTACGACATCACCAATACGGTGCTGTCGCTGGGGCAGGACCGGTTCTGGCGCCGGCAGACCCGCGCGGCGCTGGGCATCGGCCCAGGTGACAAGGTCCTGGACCTGGCTGCCGGGACCGCGGTGTCGACCGTCGAACTCGCGGCGTCCGGCGCGTGGTGCGTGGCCTGCGATTTCTCGGTCGGCATGCTGGCCGCCGGCGCGGCCCGGGACGTCCCGAAGGTCGCCGGCGACGCCACCAAACTGCCGTTCGACGACGGCGTGTTCGACGCGGTGACCATCAGCTTCGGACTGCGCAACGTCGTCGACTTCACCGCCGGCCTGCGCGAGATGGCCCGCGTGACCCGGCCGGGCGGCCGCCTGGTGGTGTGCGAGTTCTCCACGCCGACCAATCAGCTGTTCGCCACGGCCTACAAGGAGTACCTGATGAAGGCGCTCCCGACGATGGCCACCGCGGTGTCGTCCAATCCCGAGGCGTACGTGTACCTCGCCGAGTCGATCCGGGCCTGGCCCGACCAGGACGACCTGGCGCGTCAGATCGAGGCCTCCGGCTGGTCGCAGGTGAAGTGGCGCAACCTGACCGGTGGCATCGTCGCGTTGCACGCCGCGGTGAAACCGCCGATTGGCCTCTCCGTCTGATCTTGAGTATCCCCGTCCTCGCTGTTGCCGGCTTTCTGGGCGCCGGTAAGACCACGCTGCTGAATCACCTGCTGCGCAATGGCCGCGGGGCGCGAATCGGTGTGCTGGTCAACGACTTCGGCTCCGTCAACATCGATGCGATGCTGGTCGCCGGCCAGGTCGACGCCATGGCGTCGCTGTCCAACGGCTGCATCTGCTGCGTCGCCGAGGACGGTGAAGTCGCCGAGATGCTGGGCAAGCTGGCGGCGGTGCGCCCGGCCCTCGATCTGATCGTGGTGGAGGCCAGCGGCGTCGCCGAGCCGCCCGCGGTGGCGCGCACCATCATGACCGCCGGCTCGGACGACTTCCACTACGCCGGCCTCGTGCTGGTGGTCAATGCGACGGAACCGGAATTCGGGCACGGGTTGCCGGTGGCCGATCTGGTGGTGCTCAACCGCGCCTCTGAAACCGCCGACATCGACGACGTGCTCGCTCGAATTCGCGCCCAGAATCCGCGAGTTCCGGTGCAGCTCACCGATTTTGCGCGCATCGACCCGACGCTGCTCATCGACGTTCCGGAGCGCGCCCCACAGGCCCAGCTGTCGTTCGACGAGCTGCTGCACGACGATCACGACCACGAGCACCCCGTCTACCAGGCCGTCGAATACGCCACCGACGCCCACCTGAATCCGCGCCGGCTGCTGGCCCTGCTGCGGGACCGTCCCGAAGGTCTGTACCGGGCAAAGGGTTTCGTCGACTTCGGGGCCGGACACCGGTACCTGCTGCAGCTGGTCGGTGGCTCGCTGCGGCTGCAGAAACGCCGCGGCGCCGGCACCCAGCTGGTGTGCATCGGCACCGGCATGGACACCGACGAGGTGCGCGCGGCGCTGCACGAGTGCACCACCGAACCGGCCGACGAGAACGCGATCCTCGGGGTGCACAGATACGTGGTCCACTAGCCCGCCCGGCTGCCCGATATTCTGACCCCTCACCTGAGTTCGAGGAGCCCCAGTTGTTCAAGGTCAATGAGTACTTCGATGGCAAGGTCGCATCGATCGCCTTCGCGCCGGCCGAGGGGCCCGCGACTGTCGGTGTCATGGCCGTCGGCGAATACGAGTTCGGCACCTCCAGCCTCGAGATCATGCACGTGGTCTCCGGTGCCCTGACCGTCCAGCTGCCCGGCAGCGACGAGTGGGAAACCTTCGCCGCCGGAACGCAATTCACCGTGCCGGCCGACAGCAAGTTCGGCGTCCGCGTCGAGGTCGAGACCGCGTACCTCTGCGAATACCGGTAACTCTCCGCCTACGGTGAACTTGGTCGCGACTTTTCACAAAGTCGCGACCAAGTTCACTTTGCGCACCAAGATGGGCCCATGCCCTTTGGACGCCTCGCTGACCCTGACTGCACCATCGGCACCGACCCGCGCGCTGATCCGCGCATGGTCAAAGGACTCGCCGCGTTCGGGACGGACGGCCGACTGCCGGAACCGCCCCTGACGCTCGACTCCCCGCTCGAGCAGCTCGTGGAGTTCTCCAACTTCGCCGAACAGGGGACCGGCGCCGTCCTGAAGATGTTGGGGGAGAAGGCCCCCGCGCCCGAGGGCGTCAGCAGCACGACCACCACCATCACCGGCGCCGACGGCAACGAGATCACGCTCTACATCAGCCGGCCCACGGAGGCCGCCGGTCCGTTGCCCGCCGTGGTGCACCTGCACGGGGGTGGGATGGCCATCCTCAGCGCCGCGGACATCCAGTACGTCCGGCTCCGCGAGAACCTCGCGGCGGCAGGGCTCGTCGTCATCGGCGTCGAGTTCCGCAACTCCGGCGGCGCACTCGGCCCGCACCCGTTCCCCGCCGGGCTGGGCGATTGCGCGGCGGCCGTCCGGTGGACGGCGGCGAACAAAGACCAGCTCGGCATCAGCCACCTGATCGTGTCGGGGGAGTCCGGCGGCGGGAACCTCACACTGACGGTGGCGCTGAAGGCCAACCGGGAGGGCTGGGGCGACGAGATCGCCGGCGTCTACGCCCAGTGCCCCTACATCTCCAACCGGTGGCTCGAGGACGCCGACGACCTGCCGTCGCTGCGCGAGAACGACGGGTACTTCATCAGCTGTCTGCAACTGGCCCTGCTGGGTTTCCTCTACGACCCCGACCAGGAGCATGCGCAGGACGGCACCTGCTGGGCCGGGGCGGCCACCGACGCGGATCTGGCAGGACTTCCGCCGCACGTCATTTCGGTCAACGAGCTCGACCCGCTGCGCGACGAGGGCCTGGTCTACTACCGCAGGCTGGCGGCCGCCGGGGTGAGCGTCGTCGGCCGGATCGTGGCCGGCACCTGCCACGCCGGGGACATCCTGCTCGCCGGCGCCATGCCCGACGTCTTCGCCGCCACCATTCGCGACATCGTCGGATTCGCGCGGTCGGTCAGCTGAACGGCTTGCGCTGATCCAGCCGGCGCGAGCCCCGCCCGGCGCGGCGCCAGATGCGGGCGATCGCGTCGGTGTCCTCTTCGGTCACCAGGTTGCCCATGGCCCGGACCGCGACCGTCATCAGGTACTGCGACCGCATCGCGACCGGTCCGGTGATCGGCAGGAACTTCGGCACGGTCAGCAGGATCGCCAGCCGGCGGGCCACCGAGAACCCCGCGGCGTAGTGCTCCTGCAGCACCGCGGGCCAGGCCGCGCTCAGATCACCCGAGCCCAGCAGATCGGCGGCCAGCCGCCCGGTCTCCAGGCCGTAGTCGATGCCCTCGCCGTTGAGCGGGTTGACGCACGCCGCCGCGTCGCCGATCAGCATCCAGTTGGGCCCCGCCACCCCGGACACCGCGCCACCCATCGGCAGCAGCGCCGACTTGGCCAGCCGGGGCTGACCCTCGAAGCCCCACTCATCACGGCGCAGGTCGGTGTAGTGGGCGAGCAGCGGGCGCAACGCGGCGTCTGCCGGCCGCTTCTCGGTGGCCAGCGCGCCCACGCCGATGTTCACCTCGCCGTTGCCCAGCGGGAAGATCCAGCCGTAGCCGGGCAGCACCTCGCCTTCGGGCGAGCGCAGCTCCAGGTGCGACGTGATCCACGGTTCGGCGTGCCGGGGCGTCTCGATGTAGGCGCGGATCGCGACCCCGTACACCGTCTCCTGATGCCACTGCCGGCCCAGCACCCGGCCCAGCGTCGATCGGGCGCCGTCGGCGACGACGAGCTCACCCACGCCGATCTCTTGCCCGTCGTCGAGCTGCAGCGTGCGCACCCGGCCGGCGGCGTCGTGCTCCACGTCGACGGCTTTGACACCCAGCAGCATCTTCGCGCCGGAGTCGGCCGCGACCTGCCGGATCCGGTCGTCGAGTTCGGTGCGCGGCACGGCGCTGCTGGTGGCCGGGAACGACGGCCCCGGCCACCGGACCTCGCGCTGCGCGCCGAACCCGGCCATGCGCAGGCCTTGATGGCTGACCCGGCCCTCGAGCCACTCGCCGAGCCCGAGCTCACGCAGCTCCGCGATGGCCCGTGGAGTCAGGCCGTCGCCGCAGGCCTTGTCCCGGGGGAACTGCGCGGAGTCGATGACCAAGACGTCGCGGCCCCGGCGCGCTGCCCAGGCGGCAGCGGCGGAACCTGCCGGCCCGGCTCCGACCACGACCACATCTGCGTGCACGACCATGCCGCCCAGTATGTTGGACCCATGAAGACACCAGCGACAGTGGTCGCGGGCGTGGACTTTGGTGACGCCGCCTTCGCCGCGCAGGTTCGCGACGCGGTCGCGCGTATCGAAGACCTGATGTCGACCGAGCTGGGCAAAGCCGACGAGCTGATGGCCGAGGCGGTCCAGCACCTGTTCCAGGCTGGTGGCAAGCGGTTCCGTCCGCTGTTCACCGTGCTCTCGGCATCGCTGGGGCCGAACCCCGACAACGACGACGTCTCCATCGCCGGTGCCGTGATCGAGCTGGTGCACCTGGCGACGCTGTACCACGACGACGTCATGGACGAGGCCCAGGTGCGACGCGGCGCGGACAGCGCCAACGCCCGCTGGGGCAACAACATCGCGATCCTGGCCGGCGACTACCTGTTCGCCACCGCCTCGCGTCTGGTGTCCCGGCTGGGGCCCGACGCGGTCCGCGTCATCGCCGATACCTTCGCCCAGCTGGTGACGGGCCAGATGCGCGAGACCCGCGGCGCCGTCGAAGGTGCCGATCCCGTCGAGCACTACCTGAAGGTCGTCTACGAGAAGACCGCGTGCCTGATCGCGGCCTCCGGCCGGTTCGGCGCGACGTTCTCGGGCGCCGACGAGGAGCAGATCGAGCGGCTCAGCCGGCTCGGCGGCATCGTCGGCACCGTCTTCCAGATTTCCGACGACATCATCGACATCGACAGCGATCCCGACGAGTCGGGCAAGGTGCCGGGCACCGACCTGCGCGAAGGCGTGCACACCCTGCCGGTGCTGTACGCGCTGCGCGACACCGGGGCCGACGCCGACCGGCTGCGGGTGCTGCTGGCCAAGCCCATCGACAACGACGCCGACCTCGCGGAGGCGCTGGCGTTGCTCCGGGCGTCGGAGGGCATGGTCGAGGCCAAGCGCACCGTGCAGCGCTTCGCCGCGGACGCCCGCGCAGAGCTGAACATCCTGCCGGACCTGCCCGGCCGGCTGGCGCTGCTCAACCTGGTCGAGTACACCGCTGACCGCCACGGCTGACCGTCGATCGGGACACCGCGGAACCAGGCACCAGCTGCCGTGCGTTCAATTCAGTGAGTTGATTGCGCCGAGCATCGACTGCGCTTGGAGGAGCTAGCTGATGACGTGGAATCCGCACGCGAACACCGCGAAGACGTTCGCGCTGCTGGCGGGCTTCTCGACGCTCATCGTGCTGATCGGCTCGCTGTTCGGCAAGAACATCATGTACCTGGCGGTGCTGTTCGCCATCGGCATGAACGCCTACGTCTACTTCAACAGCGCCAAGATGGCGCTGCGGGCCATGCACGCGCAGCCCGTGAGCGAGATGCAGGCGCCGGCGATGTACCGGATCGTCCGCGAACTGGCCACCACGGCGCGGCAGCCGATGCCGCAGCTGTACATCAGTGACACCGCCGCGCCCAATGCCTTCGCCACCGGACGCAATCCCCGCAACGCCGCGGTGTGCTGCACCACGGGCATCCTGAACCTCCTCAGTGAGCGCGAACTGCGCGCCGTGCTGGGGCATGAGCTGTCGCATGTCTACAACCGCGACATCCTGATCTCCTGCGTGGCGGGCGCCATGGCATCGGTGGTGACCGCACTGGTCAACGTCGCCTACTTCATCGGCATGTTCGGTGGCGACCGTGACGACCGCCCCAATCCCTTTGTCCTGCTGGTTCTTTCGATCGTCGGCCCGTTGGCCGCGACGATCATCCGGCTGGCGGTGTCGCGCTCGCGTGAGTACCAGGCCGACCAGTCGGGCGCCGAGCTGACGGGCGACCCGCTGGCGCTGGCCAGCGCACTGCGCAAGATCAGCGACGGCGTGCAGCAGGCCCCGCTGCCCCCGGAGCCGCAACTGGCCGACCAGGCCCACCTGATGATCGCGAACCCGTTCCGGGCCGGCGAGAAGATCGGCAAGCTGTTCTCGACCCATCCACCCATCGAGGACCGGATCGCGCGCCTGGAGCGCATGGCTGGGCGATAGCGCCCGGCCTCTCCCGTTGACTCCGCACTGAGGGTCGTCGCTACTCGCTCTTTTGCGCCGCAGCCGCAGGGTCAACGAACACCCCGCGTTGATTCTGCCTTGGGGGCGTTGGCTACTCGCACTTTTGCGCCCTGGCTTCAGGGTCAACGGGCATCCGCGCGTCCTCGCCAAATTCATATCAAATATACCCCATGGGGGTACTTGACGGACGCCGCGACGCCTGCGTAACGTCGTCTGTGTCAGGTACCCCCAGGGGGTATAAAACGAGAAGGGATTCAGCGATGACGGTGGCGGTAACCCCGAAGACCGATTGGCATCTACGCGGCGAGTGGTTCGATGTGTGCAGCTGCAAGCTGCCCTGCCCGTGCAGCTTCGCGCAGGAGCCCACGCACGGCGACTGCCTGTTCACGCTCGTCTGGCAGGTGCACGAAGGGCATTACGGCACAAACGATTTGAGTGGCCTCGGGGTGGTGGCCCTGGGTGAGTTCGCCGGCAACATGTGGGTGGGTGACCCGGACGCCACCATGAAGCTGATGTTCTACATCGACGAGAAGGCCGACGCCGACCAGCGGCAGGCACTGGAGCGGATCTTCCGCGGCGACGAGGGCGGCTGGCCGGGGGAGTTCGGCAGTCTGATCAGCGAGCTGCGGGGCATCGAGTACGCGCCGATCAACTTCGCGGCGGCTGACGACCTCGGCTACTGGCGGGCGGAGATTCCGGGCAAGGTCGATGTGCGGGTCGAAGCGCTGACGGGACCGACGGCCGACCCGAACCGCCGCGTGACGACCGTCAACGCCCCGGGCGCCGAAGTGGGGCCGGGACAGGTGGCGACGTGGGGCGTGGTGAAGAAGGCCGACGCCGTCGGATTCGACTTCTCCCACGAGTACCTCGGCGCCTCGAGCAAGCATTTCCCGTTCGACTGGCGGCCCGACGGCGAACTGCCGAACGTCGAGGTGTCGCGAGTGGTCGAGCCGTCCGGTACCTGCTGCTGCAACTGACCTGACGACGATCTGAAAGCGACCCGGAAATGACACTGCGCCCAGGGCCCGCCGCTCTCGCGGTTTACGGCCCTGGGCGCAGGATCAATCAGGTACTACTCGGCAACCTCGACCAGGCGATCCACGCCGATCGGCGTCACCCGCAGGGCGGCCGCGCTGCCGATGTCGTAGAACAGCCCGATCACCTCGAGCTCGCCCGCGCGGTGCCGGGACCGGACCAGCGGGTGGGCGGCGAGGGTCTGCACCTGGAGCGCGACGTTGACGATCGACAACTGGTCGATGACGCCGAAGCCTTCCTCGGCCGCGGCCAGTGCCACGGGATGGCGGCCCTCGTCGAAGGCGCGCAACGTCGCGTCACCGTGCTCCAGCCAGGTGTGCAGGTGTTCGTCCTGGCCCTGATCCTTGCTCAGCACCGCGGTCATGGCGCCGCAGCTGGAGTGGCCGCACACCACGATCGAGGAGACCTGCAGGACGTCGACGGCGAATGCGATGGCCGCCTCGATCGACGCGTCGGTCCGTCCCTCCGGGATCAGGTTGCCGACGTTGCGCACCGTCAGCAGGTCGCCAGGGCCACTGCTGGTGATGAGGTTGGGCACGACCCGCGAGTCGACGCAGGTGATGAACAGCGTCTCGGGCTTCTGGGCGTGGGCCAGCTCTTCCATGTGCGGACGCAGCACGGGTGCGGTGCGGCGGTGGTAGGTCTCCAGGCCTTCCATGACGGAGTTGGTCTGGGTCTGCGACTTCCACGGGACGACGCCGGACCGCTTGTCGAACGGGTTGAAGCTGCGCGCGGGCGGGCCGGAAGTCGCGCTGTGCATTTCGACGGTGCCGTGCTCGTGGATCTCGACAGAGCCACCGCCGGCCACGTGCTGGCGCTTCCACTCATCGATGGTTTCGTGGGCGGCGTGGTCGATGAAGTCCACCGACAGGTCGATCGTGACGTCGGAGCCGGTCGGCAGCGACGCCAGCGCCGAGGTCAGGCGCGGCAGCGACAGGAAGCTGACGGAGCCCTCGATCACGATGCGCCAGTCGTTACCGGCGATGTGCTCGGTGACGATCTTGGCCCGGATCACGCGCCAGACGGTCAGCGCGACCGCCAGGGCGAGGCCGATCAGCACACCCTCGAGCAGATTGAGGAAGACGACGCCGAGAATCGTGATCACGTAGACCGCGATATCGCCTGTGCGCCGGGCGGTTTCGATGTGCGCCTTCTTGACCAACTGGCAGCCGATGACGATCAGCAGGCCGGCCAGCGCCGACGTCGGGATCAGCTGTGCCAGGCCGGCGAACGGCACCGCGAACAACAGGATCCAGAAACCGTGCAGGATGGCGGACGCCCGGGTCTTGGCGCCGGCGGTGACGTTGGTCGAGCTGCGCACGATCACGCCGGTGACGGGCAGGCCGCCGATGGCGCCGGAGACGGCGTTGGCCGCGCCCTGGCCGATCAGCTCACGATCGAAGTTGGTGCGGGGACCGTTGTGCATGCGATCCACCGACACCGCGGACAGCAGACTCTCGACGCTGGCGATCAGCGCGACGGTCAGCACGCCGGCGATGATGCCGTCCCAGTCGCCCGTGGGCAGGGTCGGCAGCGTCAGCGAGTCCAGCAGCGAGCCGTTGATCTGAATGCGTTTGACGTCGAACGGCAGCGCGACGGACAGCGCGGTGACGCCGACGATGGCGACCAGGGGACCGGGGATCCGGTTGATCGGCGCCGGTACCCAGCGCCACGCGACGAGCGTGACGATGACCAGCATGCCGAGCAGGAACCCGGCGCCCTGGATGTTCGTCAGCTGGGCGGGCAGTTCGTGGATGTTCTCCCACGCGGAGCTGTTGGACTTGCCACCCAGCAGCACGTGCAGCTGCTGCAGCGCGATGGTGACACCGATGCCGGCCAGCATGGCGTGCACGACGACCGGCGAGATCGCCAGCGCGGCCCGGGCCACGCGGCTCAGGCCGAACAGAATCTGCAGAATGCCGGCGCCGACGGTGATGGCGCACGTGACGCCCCAGCCGAATTCGGCGATCAGGCCGGCGACGACGACGGTCAGGCCGGCGGCCGGCCCGCTCACCTGCAGCGGCGAGCCGCCGAGCGCGCCGGCGACGATGCCACCGACGACGGCGGCGATGATGCCCGCCAGGATCGGAGCGTTGGAGGCGACGGCGATGCCGAGTGACAGTGGCAGTGCCACCAGGAATACGACGAGTGACGCCGGCAGGTCGTAGCGCAGTATCGCGCGTAGTCCCTTTGCCGGCGGGGCGGTTTCTAGCATGCCTAGGTTTCCGTTCTCCGTTAGTTGTCCGATGGACACATGTGCAGATGCGCGGCGTGAGTGGTGGCCCGCGCGCCCGCCGACGTCATTGTCGATCAAACATGTTGTGCAACAACATGTTTCATTCTGATTTGGCGGTCGCCGATGAGAGTCTGCGCCAATTGCTAAGTGCGAGAGTATTTATCGCCAGACGGGGTCGCAAGGCGAAGGGGACTTCCCATAGAGAACGCAAATCTTCTTGTCGCGCCAGTTGGTTGAGTAATTCGCAATCCTGCGCTACCGGGTGGAATCGGCGCGGCCGGTATGCTGGCGATTAGTGGTCCGACCAGTCAAAATGGCTGTATTGCAACGATTCTCGCGCATCACATCGGACTGTGTAAGTGACGTGAGTCATATCGAGGACTAATATTTGAACTCGGTATGAACGCAGTGACAATTATCGGTGCACTCAACACAATGGAAGAATGACAACGATGTCGGTACCACCTCGCGAGCGTCACCCCCGGGCCGCCGTGCTCGGCCAGCTGCCGCGCATGGAACGTGCCGACGGATCCCCCATCCGGGTGTTGCTGGTCGATGATGAGCCGGCGCTGACCAACCTGGTCAAGATGGCGCTGCACTACGAGGGCTGGGTTGTCGAGGTCGCGCACAACGGCCGCGATGCGGTGACCAAATTCGGCGAGATGGAACCCGACCTCGTGGTGCTCGACATCATGCTGCCCGACACCGACGGCCTGCAGTTGCTGCAGCGGGTGCGCTCGGCGGAGGGCTACACGCCGACCCTGTTTCTCACCGCGCGGGACTCCGTGATGGACCGGGTCACCGGGTTGACCGCCGGTGCCGACGACTACATGACCAAGCCGTTCAGCCTCGAAGAGCTCGTGGCGCGGCTGCGTGGACTGCTGCGCCGGTCCAGCCACCTGGCGCCCGAGTCCGACGAGGTGCTCAAGGTCGGCGACATGGTGCTCAACGGCGCCAGCCGGGAAGTGACCCGCGCCGGTGAACTGATCTCGTTGACCGTCACCGAGTTCGAACTGCTCCGGTACCTGATGCGTAACCCGCGACGGGCCATCGCCCGCGCGGAGATTCTCGACCGGGTGTGGAACTACGGGTTCGGCGGCAAGTCGAGCATCGTCGATCTCTACATCTCGTATCTGCGCAAGAAGATCGACACCGATCGTGAACCGATGATCCACACAGTGCGCGGCGTGGGCTACATGCTGCGCCCTGCCGACGCGGAGGACTAATCTGCCCGAGGTGACACGCGTGACCCGGGTCCCGACTCGAGTGCTGGCCCGAAATCCGGCTCGGGTGCCGTGGTGGCGTCCGCGGACCCTGCGCCGGCGTCTCGTGCTCGGCGTCACCTCTCTGGTCACCGTGGTGCTGCTGGCGGTCGGGGTGCTGTCGGTGTACAGCCTGCACAGCTATGTGTCCGCGATGAGCGACGCGGAATTGGACCGTTCGCTCGATGCTCTCGGTCATTCGTATGACCGCTTGGAGATCAAGCGCGGTGACCCGGCACATCCCATCGACGCCGGGGAAGACGGCCTGACGGCCTTCGGTGGCCAGGCCCCGGGCAATCTCATCGCCGTCGTGCACAAGGGCGTCGTCGTGCAGTCCGCGGTGTTCCCGGACGGGGAACCGAAGCCGGTCCAGCCCGACGTCATCAAGGCTGTCAGTGGGCAGCAGTGGACGAATCTCGGACCGCGCACGGTGAAGCTGCCGAAACTCGGCTGGTACCGATTGGCGGGCCAGGACGCCGGCGGCGGTGACGTGCTGGTCTCCGGGGTGTCCATGGAAGAGGCCAACAGCGTGGTGGCGCGCAAGACCGTCGCGGTCGCGGTCATGACGCTGCTGGCCATCGCGCTGACGGCTGTCGGCACCATCGCGGTGGTGAACTATGCGCTGCGGCCGCTGAGCCGCGTGGCCTCGACGGCGGCCAAGGTGGCGACCCGACAGTTCGGCAGTGAGGACCACCGCATCACAGAACGGGTCCGGCCCGAGGACACCGATCCGCGTACCGAGGTCGGCATCGTGGGGGACACCCTCAACAAACTGCTGGACAACGTCGACAGCGCGCTGGCCGAACTCGCCGCCTCCCACCGTCGGACGCGGCAGTTCCTCACCGATGCCAGCCACGAGTTGCGGACCCCGCTGGCCGCCATCCGCGGGTACGCCGAGCTGACCCGACAGGACAGCGCGGCACTGCCCGAGACCACCGAATACGCGCTGGCCCGCATCGAGTCCGAGGCGCAGCGGATGTCCGGTCTGGTGGAGGACCTGCTGTTGATATCGCGTCTGGAGGAGCATCAGGACCTCGAGACCGATGATGTCGATCTGTGCGATCTGGTGATCAACGCGGTCAACGACGCCGCGGTGTCGTCGCCCGTGCATCGCTGGCGCTCGCGCCTGCCTGACGTGTCGGTGTGGGTACGCGGTGACCCGGCGCGGTTGCATCAGGTGATCGGCAACCTGCTGGCCAATGCGCGGGTGCACACGCCGGCGGGAACGGCGGTCACGGCGACCTTGACCCCGGGCCCCGGATATGTGGAACTGACCGTCGCCGACGACGGTCCGGGAATTCCCGAAGAATTGTTGCCGAATTTGTTCGACAGATTTGTGGTTGCCGACAAATCGCGTTCTCGCGCGCTCGGAAGCACCGGCCTCGGTCTGGCGATCGTGTCGACGATCGTCAAAGCGCACGGCGGCCGGGTGAAAGTCGAATCAAACACTGCGGGAACGACTTTCCGGGTCCGGTTGCCGATGCTGCGGGACGTCGGCGAGTACGTGACGATGAGTGAGTCGTACACCCCGCACACCGTCGAGACGACTATTTGAGTTTCGCCTGAATTCCGCATGATCCATGCGGGTATCGGTATGCGTTCGACCTGAGAATGCGTTTCTCGATCAATTCCGCGGCTACTGTCGAAGTTATTGATTCAGTGCAATCTGCGCTGAATGCGGGAGAGGGAAAAACATGAACAATCCCACGAAGATCCCAGTCGGAACCGGAATCGTCCTGGCCTTGATGGTCGCGCTGGCCGTACCGGCCGCGGCTCGTCCGGTCGTGCCGCCCGGCCCCGGGGAATCCGCGACGCAGACGATCCACCGGCTGCAGACCGAGGGCTTCCGGGTGATCGAGTCGCGGGTCGGCAGCGGATCTCTCGACAAATGCACCGTCACCGCGGTCCGGCACGGCCGCGAGCTGTCGAGTCAGGAAGGCAAGCTGCGCGGCCAGAGCACCACGGTTTACGTCGACCTCGGCTGCAAGTGATTTGACGCTGGCGCTGCGAGCTATGGCGACGGGGTTCTACTCTGAGCAGGTGTTGAGCAGATTCCTGATCGGTGCGGTCGCGGCCACTTGGGCGATCTCGTTGGTGCCGGGCGTTGCCGCGGCCGATCCGCCGCCGGAGCCGGTGCCCCCGCCACCGGGACCCGCTGCGCCGAACCTCAACGGATTCAAGCCCGTCAGTCCGTCGAATTTCGCCAGCAAGGACGGCTCCTTCTACATGTTCCAGGCGCCCGGCGGCCTGACCTGCGTGATGCGCCGCAACGAAGGCGAGTACGGCTGTAGCGGCCCGCTGCCGGGCGCGCCGGAAGGCTCCAACGTGGTCGTCGGCGGTCAGTTCGGTGCGCCGGCGTTCAACATCCTGAACGGCCCGAAGTACCTCGGCGAGATGCCCGGCGCGGTGCAGACATTGCCTGCCGGTTCGCGGATCAGCTACCGCAACATCACCTGCGGCACCGACGGCACCATGACGGCGTGCGTCAACGGCTTCGACCAGTCCGGTTTCGTGGTCAGCCCGTCGGGCAGCTTCATCGTCAACGAGTCGAATCCGTTGCTGGACAGGCCGAAAGACCGCAGCCCCTACGCGAACTGATCGCAGCGCGCGCGAGCGCGGAACTCAGAAGCCCGAGCCGTGTACTTCGTGCCCGGGCTTCTCGAGCATCAGGCCGGCATAGGCGTCCGCCACCGTGCAGCCGTGGTTGATCACCCGATCCACCTCGCGGGCGATCGGCATGCTGAGCCCGTGCGTCTCGGCGAACTCCATGATCACGCTGGCGGCCTTGACCCCCTCGGCGACCTGGTTCATCGACGAGATGATCTCCTCGATGCTCTTGCCCTGACCCAGCTGTTCGCCGACGTGCCGGTTGCGGCTGCGCTGGCTGGTACAGGTGACGATCAGGTCGCCCATGCCGGCCAGGCCCGCGAACGTGTCCCGGTTGCCGCCCATCGCCACGCCCAGCTTGGACATCTCGGCCACCGCGCGCGCCATCACCATCGCTCGGGTGTTCTCGCCGATGCCCAATGAGTACCCCATGCCGACGGAGATGGCGTACACGTTCTTGAGCGCCCCGGCCATCTCGACGCCGATCACGTCGTCGGTCGTGTAGGTGCGAAAGCGCCTGGTGCGGAACAGGCCCGCGATATTGGCGGCCAGGTGCTGGTCCGGCATGGCCAGCACGGCGGCGGCGGCATAGCCCTCGGCGACCTCGCGGGCGATGTTTGGTCCGGCCAGGATCCCGGCCGGATGCCCGGGCAGCACCTCGTCGACGATCTGGCTCATGCGCATGTTGGTGCCCTGCTCCAGGCCCTTGACCAACGACACCACCGGGACCCAAGGTCGCAGTTCCTTGGCCAGTTCGCCCAGCACGTTGCGGAAGCCGTGCGACGGCACACCCATCACGATGACGTCGGCGCAGTTGGCTGCCTCGGAGAAGTCGGTGGTCGCCCGCAGTGATTCGGGCAGCGCCACCCCGTCGCCCAGATAGCGGCTGTTGCAGTGCTTTTCGTTGATGTCGGCCGCCGTCTCCGCGGACCGCACCCACTGCAGCGTCGGTCCCCGTCGCGCGCAGATCGAGGCCACCGTGGTGCCCCAGGATCCGCCACCGAGGACGACGACGGTCGGTACGCGCTGCGCTGGTGCCATGGCGACAGGTTATGTCGGAGTGTCCGGTCGGTGGTGCGGTTTGAATGTTGTGTCGGTTGGTACCTGCGACCTGTGCGACGATCGGATGAGGGATCGCCGAGGGGGTGCGGCAGCAGTGACGGTGACGGTGTCGCGCGTTCGCGCGGCCAAGCCCGAGGCACTGCTCGACGCCGCGGATGAGGTACGGACCACGTCAGCCGCGCTGGAGATCGTCATCGGCGTCGAGCGCGGCCAGCTGGCGAACGTGAAAGCGAACTGGCACGGGCAGGCCGCCGACGCCGCAGTCGCCAAGGCGCAGCAGCTGATCGATGAGCAGGAGGCCTACCGCGGCAGGCTGGACCAGCTGACCAAGGCGCTGACCGACGGCGGAAATCAGCTGACGTCTCTGCGCAGCACCCTGCTGGAATTCGTCGACACCGCGATCCAACTCGGGTTTTCGGTCAGCGACGATGGCGTGGTCACACCGCAGCAGTGGCTGATCGGGGACTTGGGGCCCCTCAAGAAGGCGGCGGAGTTCTTCACCACGTCCATCCAGGAACAGTTGAAGGCCTTCGACACCACTGACACGCTCACCGCGACGGCTATCGACCAGGCGGTGCAAGGCCAGAAGCCCTCGGCGCCGGTGAACATCGGCGGGCAGGACATCCAGATTCCGCCTCCGGGAACCAACCCCGAGGACGTCGAAAAATGGTGGACCGCACTGACTCCGGAGCAGCGGCAGCAGCTGATCGCCCGGCACCCACCCGAATTGGGCAACCTCAACGGCGTCCCGGCGAGTGCTCGGGACGCGGTCAATCAGCAGGTGATGAACGACGACCTGAACCGGGTGCGCGACGTCGCCAACCGCAACCATGTCTCCGAGGACGACGTCCTCAAGGACCCCGGCCGGTACGGGCTGACACAGACCGACGCCACCCGGTTCTACAACGCGCGGCGGACCAGCGAGGGGCTGGCGCACCAGCGCGGATCGAACACGGACCCGAACAGGTCACGTCCGGTCATGCTCTGGGCCTACCAACCGGAGGCGGACGGCGGGCAGGGGCGGGCAGCCATCTGCCTCGGCAACCCGGACACTGCCAACAACACCACGGTCATCGTGCCGGGCACCGGGAGCAGTGTCCACGACGGCTGGTTGGCGGACGGTCACGACGACGCCATCCACGTGTACGACCAGGCGAAGCTGGCCGACCCGAATAGCTCGACCGCGGTGATGATGTGGATGGGGTACGACGCACCCGACAGCTTCACCGATCCGCGGATCGCGAACCCGACCCTGGCTCGGCAGGGCGGCGACCTGCTGGCTGCCGACGTCAATGGCCTGGCGGCCACGCACTTGGGCACCTCCCATGTGACGGTGATGGGGCACTCCTACGGGTCCACCACCGTCGCCGATGCGTGTGCGGGCAGCGGCATGAAAGTCAACGATGTCGTGTTGATCGGTTGTCCTGGAACAGATTTGGCGCACAGCGCGGCGGACTTCCACGTCAATGGTGGCCAGGTGTACGTCGGGGCGGCGTCGACCGATCCCGTCGCCCGGCTCGGTACGGGCGGTCCGGGGGCGGCGCAATGGCTGAACGCGGAGCTCGGTAATCCGCTGGGGCCGGTCGCCGGTCTGGGGACCGACCCGTCGGCAGAGGGCTTCGGCGCCACCCGGTTCCGGGCCGAGGTGGCCGGCGAGACCGGCTGGAGTTTCCATGATCACTCGAAGTACTACGACATGGGCAGTGAGTCGTTGCGCGCGATGACCGACATCGCCAGCGGGCACAGCGAACGCCTTGCGACCGACGGACTACTGGCCGAGGACCGGCACCGGCCGACCTTCTCGACACCCGACCACGTCAACCTGCCGTTCGGTGTCGAGGTGCCGGTGCCGCATGTGGACATCCCCATACCCGGGACCCCGGCATATTCGGATCCCGAATCCAATCGCCCAGGTGAGACGGTGAAGAACGACCATGATTACAGGTAGTCGATATCGCGTCGGCACAGCGGCTTTCGTATGTGCCCTGATGTTAGGAGGATGTGGCTTGCTTCCCCATAGCGATCGTCCAGTGCACCCCATGACCGATGAAGAGTCCATGGCCCAGGTCATCAATGCGGGTCGTCAATTGCGGAAAGTGGCTGGGCTGCATGACGTTAGCGGTGGCGGCTATCTCGCGTTCTGCAATGACGATGGCGATCCGCCGAACAAGGGCTACCTCGAGATGAGTGCGTTGCTGCCGTCGGGCGTCAGCGGCCAGGACTACGCCGCGCAGGTGAAGGCCGCCATGCTGGCGTCGGGATGGTCAGACAAGCTGCCCTCCCAACACATGTACGGCGGCACCATCAACCGGGACGGCGTCGCGGTCAACATCGAGTACTACCAGGGCGAAAGTCGGCTCGCGTTCAAGATTTACGGCGAATGCCGCAACATGACCAACCATCATGGTGACAGCAAGAACAACGGCACCAACTTGACCAAAGAGCTGAACAGCGACGGCTGAGCGCTACCGGTAATTGACGAACTGCAGCGCCACGTCCAGGTCGGCGCCCTTGAGCAGGGCGATGATGGCCTGCAGGTCGTCGCGCTTCTTGCTGGAGACCCGGATCTCGTCGCCCTGAATCTGCGCCTTGACTCCCTTGGGGCCCTCGTCGCGGATGATCTTGGTGATCTTCTTGGCCTGCTCGCTGGTGATGCCCTGCTGCAGCGTGCCCGAGACGCGGTAGGTCTTGCCGCTGGGCTGCGGGTCGCCGGCGTCGAACGCCTTCATCGAGATGTCGCGGCGGACCAGCTTCTCCTTGAACACGTCGACCGCGGCCTTGACGCGCTCCTCGGTCGAGCTGACCAGCTCGATGACCTCGTCGCCCTTCCAGGCGATGGTGGTGTCGGTGCCACGGAAGTCGAAGCGGGTGGACAGCTCCTTGGCGGCCTGGTTGAGGGCATTGTCGACTTCCTGCCGGTCGACCTTGCTGACGATGTCGAACGATGAATCCGCCATTGGATTGCCCTCCGTATCTGCGCCCCTGGTGGGGGTCCCGTTTTCGTGTTCGGTACATCTTCGTTGTACTCTGCTACTCGCGCCAAACCCGGTACCCCGGAAGGCGACAAACCCGGCAGGTTGCCCGAGCGGCCAATGGGAGCGGACTGTAAATCCGTCGGCGAAAGCCTACACAGGTTCGAATCCTGTACCTGCCACACTGATCAGGCCCCCTTTCGAGGGGGCCTGATTTCGTTTCACGAGTTGATCGGCTGCCGATCGCCGGCAGCCGAATCGAGGGCGGTCGTTAGGATTTCACCCATGGTCGAGTCCCCAACAGATCGTGACGTCGTGCTCGACGTCGAGGGATCCGGTGTGCAACCACCGGTCGACCCGAAGATTCGTGCGAGATTCGCGCAGCTGGAACGATTTGCGCCCGCCATCGGATCCCGATGGGCCACCGAGCTGTGGTGCACGCCACCGATCATCGAGCAGAGCCTGCGCATGCCGCCCGGCGTCGCACCCGGCGCACCGCTGGAAGCGCACTGGGACGGCCACCGCATCGCCGGTGAGTCCTGGGGCGACGGGCCGCCGGTGTACCTGGTGCACGGCTGGGGCGGCCGCCGCCCGCACCTGGGCATGTTCGTCAAACCGCTCGTGGCCGCCGGGTATCGGGTCATCGCGTTCGACCTGCCCAGCCACAACGAGTCCGAGCCGGGCGCGCTCAAGCCGGGACGCACCACCGCCATCGAATGCGCCGCCGCGGTCGCGGCGGTCATCCGCGAGCACGGGCCGGCCCACGCGGTCGTTGCCCATTCGCTCGGGGCCAATTCGGCCACCATGGCGGCGGCGGTTCATGGCGCGAAGGTCGGGCGGTTGGTGCTGCTCGCGCCGATGGGCGACTACCCGATGTACCTGGACCTGTTCGGCGCGCGGCACAACTTCGGCCGTCGGATCCGCGCGGGCCTGCAACGGCGACTGGTGCGCCGCATCGGCATGTCGCTGGCCGACACCAACATGGTCAACCTCGGTGCCCGGGCCAACCACCCACCGCTGCTGCTCATCCACGACCCCGATGACCCAGACAGCCCCTACTCGTCGAGCGAGAAGCTCGCCGCGTCGTGGCCCGGCGCCCAGCTGTTGACCACCAAGGGCCTCGGAAAGCTGGCGCACTACCGGATGCTGCGGCACCGCCCGGCGATCACCGCCGGCATCGAGTTCATCGGTAGCCCGGCCTAGCGGCCGTCGACAGTGGGGGATGACGAGGAGATCCGGCCGGCATTCTGCGTAAACCCCCACGCTCGATGAAAGGCGCCGCATCGGCGGCGAGCATCGGCTGCCGGGACTAACGTCAGCCCCGTGGACGCCGCAATCGCTGCGATCGGTCACGCGCTGGCCCTGGCCGGCTCGATGACGTGGGAGATTCTCTGGGCGCTGATCCTCGGGTTCGCGCTGTCGGCGGTGGTGCAGGCCGTCGTCCGGAAGTCGACGATCGTGCGGCTCCTCGGTGACGACAAACCGAAAACCCTCGCCGTGGCGGCGGGACTCGGCGCGGCATCGTCGTCGTGCTCGTACGCCGCAGTGGCGTTGGCCCGCTCGCTGTTTCGCAAGGGCGCCAACTTCACCGCCGCGATGGCGTTCGAGATCGGCTCCACCAACCTCGTCGTCGAACTCGGCATCATCCTGGCCCTGCTGATGGGCTGGCAGTTCACCGCCGCGGAATTCATCGGCGGCCCGATCATGATCGTCGTGCTGGCGGTGCTGTTCCGGTTGTTCGTCCGGAGTCGCCTCATCGACGAAGCCCGCGTGCAGGCGGACTACGGCCGCGCGGGCTCGATGGAGGGGCATGCCGCGATGGACATGTCGGTGCAGGGGGAGGGCTCGTTCGCCAAGCGCCTGTTCTCGGCGCCGGGGTTCACCTCGGTGTCGCATGTGTTCGTCATGGAATGGGCTGCGATCCTGCGCGACCTGATCCTCGGCCTGCTGATCGCCGGAGCGATCGGCGCGTGGGTGCCGAATGCGTTCTGGGAGAACTTCTTCCTCGCCGACGACCCCACCTGGTCGGCGATCTGGGGGCCGATCGTCGGCCCGGTCGTGGCCATCGTGTCGTTCGTCTGCTCCATCGGCAACGTGCCGCTGGCGGCGGTGCTGTGGAACGGCGGCATCAGCTTCGGCGGCGTGATCGCCTTCATCTTCGCCGACCTGCTGATCCTGCCGATCCTCAACATCTACCGGAAGTACTACGGCACCCGGATGATGCTGACGCTGCTGGCCACCTTCTACATCTCGATGGTCGCGGCGGGCTACCTCGTCGAATTGCTTTTCGGCGCAACCGGTCTCATCCCCGCCCAGCGCAACGCCATGGTGATGGACAGCGGTATCTCGTGGAACTACACCACCTGGCTCAACATCGTCTTCCTGCTGCTGGCCGCGCTGCTGGTGGTCCGCTTCGTCCGCACCGGTGGCATCCCGATGCTGCGCATGATGGGCGGCTCACCTGACACGGGGCACGACGGCAGCCACGATCACCACGCCGGCCACGCGCACTAGACGATCTTGAACACCCGAACCCCGCCAGCAGTCCGTGGCGGATGCACCGAGTTCGAGGCGTGAGGCCTTTCCTACCGATCAGGTTGTGGCCGGTTTTGGCCCAGCAGCGTGGTGAGCCCTGCGAAGACAACGCTGAGATTGAAATCCCACTGGGAGTCCTCGTCGGGATCTGCTCTCCGCGCCACCAGGTTCCGATGCAGCAGGGTGAAGTCGGTTTCGCCGGCGCTGCTGATGGCCTCGATGGCCTCTTCGCGCTGCGGGTGATTGCGCTGCCCAGTGCGGAGCAGGGAATCTCGCGCAGAAGTCAGTGCGAGTTCGATGACGACATTGGTCGCACGGCCCGCCTGCTCCACTTCGAAGCCGGCGTGCACGAGTGTTTCGAGCAGGTACTCGGCCTTGCGCAATGAGTCGAGGCCGAGGGCGCCCTCGATTGGGAAGGTGTCGTGGATTCCGAACATGAGTATGGCGCGGCGGATCGTTTCTCCGAACCAGCGCAGGACATCACGCCAATCATCCTGCGGCGGTGGGGGAACGCGCGAGAATTCGGACTTGAACACCTCGGCCGCCATCAGTCGCAGCAGAGTTTCGCGATCGCGGACGTGATAGTTGAGCGACTTGCGCTCGACGCCCAGGGCGTCGGCTACGGCCTTCATGGTCACAGGCTCCGGTACCACCCTGAGAGCGGCAGCAACTATTTGGTCGCGACTGATCTGCGCCGGACGTCCGCGCCGACTTCTTGAGGTGGTGTCTGCGTCCTTACCGCCACCGTCACCGCCCACACTCGACAGCTTAGGTTCTCGCGGCGAGGACCCCGTTGGCAGCGACCTCACAGGCGCCGACCGGCTGTCTCGGCCCTGTTGTACTAATTTTCAGCCATCCGGAAAAAAATTGGCGAAATCGACGCTGCGGCCGGCTCCCGTCCCGTATACCAAGACGCATGAAAGCATCTGCATACATCGGCCGGGTCGGGGGTTTGGCAGTCGCGCTGGGGATCGGCGCTGCTGTGAGCTGGGGAAACGGGGTGGCGTCGGCGGATACAGGCGCATCACCGTCGAGCCATTCCGAGGCCACCTCAGCCAGCGGAGGTGTGAGGGGCACGTCCACGGGTTCGGCGAAGAAGACACCCGGCAAGGCGACAGCGTCGGCCGCGGCGAGTTCGGAAAACCCATCCGCGGCCGGTGATGGCGACGGCGGCGCAACGAGCCCGCGAACCACCAAGCCAAGCGCACGCGCTACGGCCAAGGCTTCGGCGAAGAAGGCGCCCAGCAGTGCGACAGCACCGTCTCCATCGTCAGTCACAGCAAGTGCGGCGACTCAACCCCTCGCCACGGCCTCGGCAATACCGGCTGGCGCAGGCAAAACGCCGACCACGCCCGTGGATCCCCCGCTGGTCTCGATGCTGCTCGCTGCCGCCCGCCGAGAAGGCTCCGGAACGGCACCCAAGTCCACCGCAACCATCACCGCGGTGGCGCTGGCCAAATCGACCGCCTCGGCACCACCGGTTGCAGGAGGCACTTCGCGCAACGCACCGGCCGCGCCCGTGGACACCACCGCGCTCGTCTCGACGCTGTCGGCCGCGGGCGCCACCCCCGATACCACACCCGGGTCTACTGCTGCGGTCACCTCAACGACACCGCCCATGTCCGTGCAGCGGCTGGTCTACATCCAGATCCACGCTGCCATTGAGCGCTGGATCAGCAGTGACATCGGCCGGCAGGTGGACTTCGTCATCAATCGGCTGGCCGGCTCGTATGTCATAGGGAACGGCGCAGCCGGCACCGCGGCACACCATGCCGGCGGTGCCGGTGGATGGTTGGCAGGCAATGGCGGCGCAGGTTGGGACAGCACCGAAGCGGGTGTTGCTGGTGGCGGCGGCGGTCGCGGTGGATTGTTGGGCGATGGTGGACGCGGCGGTGCCGGCGGTGCGGGAGCCGCCGGTGGTGCGGGCGGTGCCGGCGGGTTCCTCTTGGGCATCGGCGGTAGCGGCGGCGCTGGCGGAACCTTGCCCGGTGGCACCGGCGGAGCCGGCGGTCGTGGCGGTGCGGGAGTCGGGCTGCTGTTCGGTGTCGGCGGCACCGGCGGCCATGGCGGCGACGGGGCTGACGGTGGCCGAGGCGGCACCGGTGGCTCGGGGTCATTCATCTGGGGATTCGGCGGCAACGGCGGTGACGCCGGAAACAGTGGCGTGGGCGGCGCCTCGACGGGGTTGCCTGCGCTCGGCGGGGCCGGCGGCAACGCGGGCCTGTTCGGTACGCACGGCGCCGTCGGCCACTTCGGCACCGGGGCCACGCTCACCGGGACCAGCGTCGACGCCTCAGGGCGGCCTCTGTCGACCACCGGCAACTGGATTACCAACGGTGACGGGCAGGTCGTGATCCTGCATGGGGTCAACCAGGTCTACAAGCTCGCGCCATACGACCCGTCCGCTGGCGGGTTCAGCGAGGACGACGCAGCATTCCTGCAGGCCAACGGTTTCAACCAAGTGCGGCTTGGCGTTATCTGGGCCGCCGTGGAGCCCGAGCCCGGCGTCTACAACACTGCCTACCTCGACTCCGTCAACCAGACCGTCCAGATGTTGGCCAGCCACGGCATCTACACCATCCTCGATATGCACCAGGACGGCTACAGCAGCGAGTTCGGGGGCGAAGGCGCGCCGGCGTGGGCGTCGAAAACCGGCGGGCTGCCCAACATCCAGGTGGGCGGCTTCCCGATCACCTCGCTGCTCGATCCTGCCGCGCAGTACGCCATCGGCGCATTCTGGGCGAACAGCCGAGTATCGGGTGGGATGGGGCTGGAGGACCATTACGCGCAGATGTGGGAACACGTCGCGAACTACTTCAAGGGCGACCCCAATGTGGCCGGCTACGAGATCATGAACGAGCCGTACCCGACCGCAGGGGACTCGCTGCTGAGCATGCTCGGCGGCTCGCACTTCGACCGCGAGTCGTTGACTCCGTTCTACAACCAGGTGGCATCGGCGATCCGGGCAGTCGACCCGAACACACCGGTGTACTTCGAGCCGAACGCACTGTTCGACTTCGGTGTACGCACCCACCTGGGCACCGTGGATGCCAACCACACCGTCTTCTCGTATCACCCCTATTCCCTGGCGACATTCGGTGGGGGCTCCATCCCGGACGTCGCCGGAATCACGAACATGGCTATGGCCTATGCGCGTGCGCATGGAATTCCGGCGATGGTGACCGAGTTCGGCACGATCGGATCCACGACCAATTACTCAACACTCTTCCCCCCGATGAACAGCGCAAACCAGCATGCGATCGGTTGGTCGGACTGGGCCTACACCGGCCAAAGCGACATCACCGGTTCACCGGGCACCGAGTGGTTGGTGAAGGACCCCAGCCTGCCGCCCGTCGGCGACAACGTCGATGCCACCAAGCTGGCAATCCTCGCCCAGCCCTACCCGCAGGCGATCTCCGGCACACCCCAGTCCTGGTCCTATGCCAACGGCACCTTCCAGTTCAGCTACGCCACCCAAAAAGCCGACGGCACAGGCAGCTTCGCCGCCGGCGCACAGACGATCATCTCGACGCCAACCGTGGAGTTCCCGAGCGGCTACCAGGTGACCGTCACTGGCGGGCACGTTGTGTCGGCGCCCAACGCACCTCAACTCGTGATCGCGTCGGATGACGGCGCAGCCACGGTCAGAGTCGTCGTGACTGCCGCCCCCGCCGGAACCGGACCCAACGCGGCGACGTGATCGAGCTGACGGGCCCCCCTTGGAAGTCCCCAGCTGCCGAAGGGGGAGCCCGTCAGTCGTAGATGACGGCGAGGCCGCGCCGTTGCAGGTCGGCCAGACCGTCGCGCATCGCCTGGAGCTGCTCGGGCGAGTGCCCGACCCAGTCGGTGAGTTCGCCGACGATTCGCACCGGCTCACGGGTGCGGTACGAGTGGGTCGGATTTCCCGGCAGCTTCTTGTCCGTCACGTTGGGGTCGTCCTCCAACTCGCCGACGGGCTCGACGACGTATATCCGGCACGGGCCGTCGCCGGCCGCGAGTTCGGCGCCCCATGCCGCAGCGTCCAGTGTTCGCGTGACGTAGACGTGGTTCGAGACCCGGCCCGTCTCGTAGTTCGACGCACGTCCGGGCAGCAGCAGATCGCCGACCGAGAGATCGGCTTTGGTGCCGTGCAGCAGCGCACCCGACTCGTGCACTTCAAAAGGTTTCGGTGTGTTCGTCATGACATCCCCCAGTCGTCTCACCGTTTGGTCGGACGATTGTGCGGCACCACCGGGGCCTTGCGGCAAGCCCCGGTGTCTGCCATAAATTGAGAGTGGGAGTTCTCCCGCGTTCGCATTCCGGGGCGCCGCCGATTCGATGAAACCGCCGGCGCGGCACCATGTTCAGCCGAGGTCCCCGGGTCCATCACCCAGCAGGCGCATAACCCCGGGTCGCGACGAGTTCGTGGGTGAGTTGCACGAAGGCGGAGGCGGCCGCGCTGTGGTAGCCGCCGTCGCGGCGCAGGAGCGCGACGGTCCGAGTCGGCATGGGCGGGTCCAGCGGGACCGGCGTCAGATGCGGATGGTCGTGGGTGACGGCGTCCGGCAGGACCGTTGCGAGCGGCGTCCGTTGCACGATCTCGGTGAGGGCCTGGACGGAGTTGGCCTCGACGGTGATCCTCGGGTCGACGTGGTGCTCCGCGAAGTACGTATCGATATGGGTACGGGTGAGGAAATCGCTGCTCAGCAGGGCCAGGTGGACCTCAGCCAGCGCGCGGACGGGCAATGGGTTGGGCAGGGCCTCGGCCCGTGGGCCACTGGTGACCAGGCCGAGGTGCTCGGTGAACAGCGCGGCGGCGTCGATGCCAGGGGCGGGGGAGCCGATGAAGGCTATGCCGACGTCGAGGTCGTCGGCGAGCAGCGCCGCTTCGATGCTGTCCTGGGACATCTCGGCCACCGTCAGGCTGATCCCGGGATGGCGGGCGTGCAACTCGGCAATGAGCGGGGCGACGAAGTAACTCGTGAACGTCGGGGTGAAGCCCAGGCGCAGGTGACCGCGGCTGAGGTCGCGCACGTCCTCGATGGCGCGTTCGGCCGCGGCCAGTTCACGGAGCGCGCTTCGGGCGCGGTCGGCGAAGGCGGTGCCCGCGTCCGTCAGCCGGACGGTGCGGCCGCTGCGGTCGAGCAGCTGGACTCCGAGTGTGTTTTCCAGCTGTTTGATCTGCTGGGAGAGCGTGGGTTGCGACACATATAGCTCTTCGGCGGCGCGGGAAAAGTTGCCGTGTTCGGCGACAGCGAGCAGATACCGCAGGTGACGAAGCTCGAGTCCGGCCATGAGACCAACTATAGAGGTTGTCTATAGGAGGCATGAAAACTGGCTATTGGACGTTATACACGCTGTTCATGCATGGTGAATTCAGCAAGAAAGGAAGCATCATCATGAACACGAACAACCTCGCCGCCGCGACAATCGGACTGGTCGCCGGAGCTCTCGCCGCGGTCGGCATCGGACTGGCCACGCCGGCGCTGGCGGACAACGGCGGGACGGTGGCGCTGCCCGGGCCGGTTCCGGTGTACGCGCAGGACACCTTCATCGGCGGAGCCAACCCCTACGTGCCGTTCGGAACCAACCCGATGGTGCCCTACGGCACGTGGGCGCAGCATTGATCCAGCACTGACATCCCGTCAGAACCATCGACCCACCTCCGGAAGGACGCACCAGCCATGATTCACGCCCAGTTCGACCCCACCGCCCGTCAGCTCCTCGCCGCCGCGGCTGTCGAGGCCAAGACCCGTAAGGACCTGTCTTGGCAGCAGATCGCCGACGCCGCCGGTCTGTCGGTGGCCTTCACGACGGCTGCCGTTCTCGGTCAGCACGCGCTCCCGGCGGAATCGGCGAAGGCCGTCGGTGCCCTGCTGGGCCTGGACGACGACGCGGTGCGGTTGCTGCAGACCATCCCGACCCGCGGCTCCATCCCCGGCGGCGTGCCCACCGACCCGACCATCTACCGCTTCTACGAGATGCTGCAGGTCTACGGCACCACCCTCAAGGCACTGGTTCATGAGCAGTTCGGTGACGGCATCATCTCCGCCATCAACTTCCGACTGGACGTGAAGAAGGTTGCTGATCCCGATGGTGGCGAACGTGCCGTCATCACCCTCGACGGCAAGTACCTGCCCACCGTGCCGTTCTGATATCTGGTGCCGACTGCCCTAATATGATGTAGTCGGCCACAGAAATTTTCGCAACGGCAAATTCTTGTGGCAAACTAGACGAAGGCCGCTGACGGCCGGCTTCGAGAGGGTGGACTCAGCGTGGCGACGCACCTGCGCATGGCGGCGGTGACCTGGCTGGTCGCCGCACCGGTCTTCGGTGCCGGCGTGGCGAATGCCGCGCCCCATGACGTGCCGCTTTCGCCGGGTGTTTCAGCTGAGACAGGTGGGGACAGTTCGAGCCCTTCGCGTCCGGGACTGTCGTCCATCGGCGATCTGCACAAGGTGTTCGGCGGCCTGACCACCGCCGCGACCACGGCCGGAACCGGCGCGCTCAGCGGCTTCGGTGTCGCGCCGTCGGTCGGCCAGCAACTGACGCCCAAGTTCGGCGACGGACGCAACGGCACCAACGTTTCGTCCACGAACTCGTCCTCGAATGCATCGACCGGCTTGCCGTCGGGTGTCGTCGGCACGACCGGGAGCGCGGCTGCCAGCGAATCAGACAACATTGCCGAAACTCTCACCGCCACACCGTCTGTCCAGTCGGTCTCGGCTCCGCTGGTCCAGGCGAGCGTGGCGGCCGGTCAGGTAGCGGTCGTTGTGGCAGACGCACCGACGGCGCCGGTGACGGCGTTGACGGGTCCGCTGCCCGCATTCGTGGGTGAGCCGATCCAGAGCGTGGCTGCGCTGCCCGGATTTGCTGTGGCGCAGGCTCTGCCGGTGGTCGACGGGTTGGCCGCGGCAGCGGCGTCGCTGACGTCGGCCGCCATCACGCCGCCGTCCGGCGTGCCGCAGGCCGTCTCCTTCGGCCGTGACTTCGGGGCCCGCACCGGGCCACCGGCATCCGGTGGGGCGCAGTCCAATTCACGCTTTGCCGGCCACACCGGCGCCGCCGGGGAACTGCCGGTGCGCGGACCCGCACCGGCGGATCGGGTCTTCGCGGCCGACAACGCCGTCGTGGTGGCGGCGCCGTATCGGGCCGGGTACTCGGACGACCTCCGCGCGGCCGGCCTCGGTGAGGTCGCCGCCGTCGCGGTTCCCGGTTTCACCGGCCTACTGGTGCTGACCGGGGCGGGTGGGCTGATCGGCTTCCGCCAGGCCCGTGCCGGCCGCGCGATGCACGGGGGCACCCTCACGCGATTCGCGAGTCAGTAGCCGGCCCTCCTTTTGTCGTGAATTGCTTTGCGGCTGAAGGTATTTGATCGTCGTGGCGCTGACGTTGCTCAAAGGTGTTGGTGTGCAGTACCTTTGGCTGAACGCGCTGGTCAGCGCGACGCTGCCCGAGGTCGGTGAAATGCCGCGAAATCAGCATCTACCACACGTCGACGGGCGTTTGCCAGCCGACACGCCGAAGCGACGCTGTGGCGAAATCGGAGCGAGCTCCATCCGACGTGCAGAGAACCCGGCCGACCGCTTACTCTGATGCGGTACCTCGAGTACACAAATCAGACAATCCCTGGCCGACGCCGAACTTTGGAGCTGTGTTGACGTCATCCCGCCGTGTTCGTGGCGCCTGGCTGGCTGCTGCGCTGGCCGTCCTTGCCGTGCTCGGTGGGACAGTGGTGTCGTCGACGTCGCGCTGCCAGGAGGGCTGCAAGGTCGTCGCTGCATCGCGCGACCTGTCCGTCTCGCAGCCGGCCGCGCCCGAGCCCGCCGCGCTGCGCGTCACGCCGGCCGGTGGGGCGAAGGACGTCAGCCCGGCCGCGCCCGTCAACGTCACGGCCGCCAGCGGCACCATCACCGTGGTGACGATGGTCAACGGCGCCGGAAAAGAGATTCCCGGGACCCTCGGACCCGACGGCAAGACCTGGGCGCCCGCCGAGCAGCTCGGCTATGGCCGCAAGTACACGATGACCATCGAGGCGCGCGGTCCCTCGGGCATGCCGTCGCGGCAGACGTCGAGCTTCACCACGCTGGACCCCACCTACCAGACGGCGGTGTACCTCAACACCGTGTCCGGCGCTTCGCTGCAGGAGGGTGGGACCTACGGCGTCGGCGTCGTGGTCACCGCGCACTTCGACGAGAAGATCGAGGACAAGGCCGCCGCCGAGCGCAACCTCGTCGTCACCACTAACCCGCCGGTTCCCGGTTCGTGGCACTGGGTCGACGACGCCAACGCGCACTGGCGCCCGGAGAAGTACTACGCGCCGAACACGACCGTCACGGTCGCGGCGAAGATCTATGGCCTCAGGCTCGGCGCCGGCACCTACGGTCAGCAGGACGAGCACGTTTCGTTCCGGATCGGCAATGCCCACGTTTCCGTCGCCGACGACCACACTCACCAGGTCAGCGTCTTCGACAACGGCAAGCTGGTGCGCACCATGCCGACCTCCATGGGCATGGGCGGCACCGAGTCCGTCGGCAACACCGTCATCTCGTTCTGGACGCCGCCCGGCGTCTACACCGTGATGGACAAGGCCAACCCGGTGATCATGGATTCCTCGACGTTCGGGTTGCCGGTCGGCAGTCGCCTGGGCTACAAGGAGACCATCCCGTGGGCGACCCGGATCAGTCACGACGGCATCTACCTGCACCAGTTGAACTCGACCATCTGGGCGCAGGGCAAGCAGAACACCTCGCACGGCTGCCTGAACCTCAACAGCGAGAACGCCAAGTGGTTCTATGACTTCTCCGTGCCGGGCGACATCGTCGAGGTGAAGTTCACCGGCGGCGAGCCGCAGAAGCTGAGCCAGAACGGCGACTGGAGCATGCCGTGGGACCAGTGGGTGCGCGGCTCCGCGCTGCCGCCGCCGCCTGTTCCCGTCGCACCCGTCGCCGCGCCGCTGCCGCCGCGCTAGTCACCCCTCGCGGGACCGGTCGGGCCAAGTGTGAACTATCTCACTATGGCCCGTATTTCGGCGTAGCCTTAGGGCATCTTCGGCAAGGAGGGAGATGCGAATGAAGGGCGCGTATCACGATCCGGTGGACCATTCCCGAACTACGCAACCGCACGCCGGTGAATCCTTCATCGACACCCTGTGGCTGCCTGGCCTGGGCCTGATCGCACTCGGCATCGTCACCATCGCAGGCTTCGTCTTCGCAACCGCGTTCGGTCACACGGGGCTCGAGCTACCGCTCGGCCTCATCGCCGGCGCGCTGGTCACCGCAGGGGCGCTCATCATCACGTTCGAGCATCTGCGGGTCAAGCGAGTCGAGCAGCGGTGGCTTGCCGACCATCCTGAACGGCGCCTGCACGCAGGCTGACCGCCCGGTGGTCTAGCGCGGCAGCAGCCGCAGAATCTCCGGCGTCCGCGGATCGAGGATGTCGTCGAAGTCGTGGTGCTTCTCGACGTACGCCTTGACCATGGGGCAGATCGCCACGATGCGCTTGCCCTGCTCCCGGGTGGTCGTCAACGCCTGGGCGATCAGCACGCTGGCCAGCCCGCGCCCGCCGAACGCCGGGTCGATCTCCGTGTGGTAGAAAACCCGCTGCTCGCCATGCTCGATGAAAGCGGTGAGCCCCACGGACTTTCCCTCGACCGCGATGCAGAACCGGTCGGCTTCCTGGGTCACCTCGACGGGTTCGCCGTTCTTGTCGGTGAGCATTACTGGGGCCTTTCCTCCGGTGGGTGGTTTCCGCGGGACCAGGCGGGTGGTCGGTAGCGGGGGAGCGGGCAACCGTGCCGGCGCACCCTGGTAGCCGATGACTTCGCCGAACTGTTCGGATTCGGCCTGCCACTGATTGCGGTACTCGACGATCTCGTCGTGCGTGCGCCCGACGAAGTTCCACCACATCAGCAGTTCTTCGGTGAACGGCGTGCCACCGAGGACGACGGCGCGTGCCGGTTCGGCACCGGTGTTGGCGAGGGTCAGGCGCGTGGATCCGACGCCCTGATAAGCCAATTCGTACGGCTGTACCGGCGTGCCCGCGACGGTCAGCGTCCCCTGATCGAGCAGCACGGCGTGCTCGAAGGTGGGGTCGACCTCGAACTCGACGGTGGCGCCCGCCGGCAGATCGACCTGGGCGCCGAGCAGCGGAGTGTGCGTGTGCACCGGCGACTGTTGCCCGGCCAGTGCCCCGAGAAAGACCGACACCGTGGCGCCGCCGAAGGAAACCGGCTGTGGCGCATAGTGATCGAAATTGCGGGGACCGTGGCGTGCGGCGTCGGGCAGCGCGACCCACAACTGGACACCGTGCAGGATGGTCGTTGCCGGGGTGGAGACCTCCGAGTGGCAGATGCCGGCGCCGGCCGTCATGAGGTTGAGCTCGCCGGGCCGCACCATTTCGTGGACGCCATGCGAATCGCGGTGCTCGATCTCGCCGCTGAACAACCAGCTGACCGCCTGCAGACCGGTGTGCGGATGCGGCGGGACGTCCATCCCGGCCTTGGTGCGTACGTCTTCCGGGCCGTAGTGGTCGGCGAAACACCACGCGCCGACCAGCGAGCGCTCACGTTGCGGCAAGGTGCGACGGACCATCATCGCGCGCGGCCCGCCCAGCGGCACCTCACGCGGCTCCAGAATCTCGATGCGGTTGGGAGGCCCGGCGGCACAGTCGTATTCGATGGGGTCTGCCTCAAGATTGCTCACGATTCGCCTTCCCGGCTGCGTACCATCGTCGCGTTCGCTCAGACCATACCCGCGCCGTCCTGACCGCAACCTGGAAGTAGGCAATGGACACCACCGAACCGGGCCTCCCGCACGTGCACATCGACAAACAGTCGCCCCACGCCTACCGGGCGCTGGTGGCGGTGGCGACCGCGGTCGGCAAGACCGCCGCCGAGGCCGGATTGCCACCCGCGCTGGTGGAACTGATCAACACGCGGGTGTCGCTGATCAACGGCTGCCCGTCGTGCCTGGAGATTCATCACCGGCGCGCGGTGAAGGCGGGCGTCACCGAAAAGCAGCTGGCGACACTGCGTGCGTGGCGTGACACCGAACTGTTCTCCGAGCAGGAACGGGCCGCGCTGCGGCTGGCCGAGATCACCACGACGCTGCCCGACCACGACACCGCCGAACGCGAATACGCAAGGGCACGAGCGGTACTGAGCGACGACGAGCTCTCCGCGGTCATCTGGGTGGCCACCGCGATCAACGCCTTCAACCGGGTGTCGATCCTGAGCCGGCATCCGGTGCGGCCCTAGGTACTGGCCCGCAGCCGGTCCCGCAGACCCGACGCGCGCAGTGCCTGACGTTCGACCGCCGCCCGCACCTCGTCGGCCGACCCGACGATGCGCACCTTCTTCTTCGCACGAGTGACGGCGGTGTAGAACAGCTCGCGGGTCAGCAGCCGGGAGTCGGCGGGCGGCAGGATCACCGTCACCTCGCCGGCTTGCGAGCCCTGGCTCTTGTGGATGGTCAGCGCGTACATGGTCTCGACGTCGACGATGCGGCTGGGCGAGAACTGTTGCGTCGCAGTCGCACCCGCGATGTACACCTGGACGCCGTCCGGCCCGGCGGCGACCAGGCCGGTGTCGCCGTTGTAGATGCCCAGTGCGTAATCGTTGGCGGTGACCAGCAGCGGGCGGCCGGGGTACCACGGCGACCAGGTGGCCTGCCCGGTCTCGTCGGTGATCCAGCGCTCCACCTGACGGTTCCAGTGCCGAACCCCATAGGGCCCGTCGCGGTGCGCGCACAGCAGGCGGTGTTCGTCCATGGCCGCGAGACCGTCGTCGCCGGCGCCCAGTAGCGCGCATTCGCGAACTCTCAGTGCGTGGCCCACCAGAGCCGGGCGCAACACCGCGGCCGGGTCGGGATCCTCGACGAATTCGATCGCCGGATCCCCGGCCCGCAGCAGGGCCAGCACCTGATCGGCGGCACCGGACCGGATCGCTTCGGCCAGCCCGCCGATCGCCGCGCCGAACCGGTGCGTGGTGCGCAGCGCAGCGATCTGGATGGACGGGTGGTCGGCGAGCCCGTCGACCAGATCGGCGAGCACGGCGCCCGCCTGCACCGAGGTCAACTGGTCGGGGTCGCCGACGAGCAGCAGCCGGGCGTCGGGCCGGACGGCCTCGAGCAGCCGGGCCATGAGCGTCAGCGACACCATGGAGGTTTCGTCGACGACGATGACGTCGTGCGGCAAYCGGTTGCCGCGGTGGTGCTTGAACCGCGAGGCGCTGTCGGGGCGCCCGCCGAGCAAGCGGTGCAGCGTGACGGCCCGCAGCCCACTGAGCCGTTCCTGGTCCGCGGTATCCAGCTTGGCCACCTCTGCCGAGACCGCTTCCTGCAGCCGGGCGGCCGCCTTCCCGGTCGGCGCCGCGAGTGCGATGCGCAGCCGGCCTGGGTGCGCGGCCTGCGCCAGGAGCGCGAGCAGCCGGGCCACGGTGGTGGTCTTGCCGGTGCCGGGGCCGCCGGTCAGCACCGTCACCGGTTGCGTCAGCGCGAGTTGCGCCGCGGCCCGCTGCTCCGCGAAACCCGTTGGCGGGAAAAGTCGTTCGAGCTCGATATCGGTGACGGACTGCGATCCCTGTGCCGACAGCGCCAGCAGGTCGGTGCACACCTGCTGTTCCTCGCGCCAGTAGCGGTCGAGGTACAGCAGTCGCTCGTGGTCCAGCCGGATGGCGGTGCCCGTCAACGGACCGCCCGCGACCGCGGCGATCAGTTCGTCGGGAGCCGGCCACGGCAGGTCGCCGTCGGCCCCGCTGCCGACGTCCTCGGCGACGGTGGTGAGGTCGACGCACACCGAGCCTTCCCGCAGCGCCCGGACCGTCAGCGCGACCGCGAGCGCGACGACCTCGCCGGCCTCGTCCGCCAGCGCGCAACATCTCTGGGCCACATGGATATCGGCCGCGTTCAGTACTCCGGCGGCATTGAACGTCGCCAGCAGACCGGTGGCCGCGGGTACCTGGCGCCAGTCCATGGGGTCGGGCAACCGGTCCGGTGTCGCCTGCAGCGGTGCGGTCATGATTCGCGTCCTCGATCCAACAGGTCGGACAGCCCGCTCACCAGCTCGACCGGGGGCTGCCAGCTGAACACCCCGCACGGGTGACCGTCGACCACGGGGGTCGCCGGTCCGCACATGCCGCGGACGAACAGGTACGCCACGCCGCCCAGATGCTGTTCGGGCGCGTAGTCGGGCAATCGCCACCGCAGGAACCGGTGCAGCACAACCGAATACAACAACGCCTGCAAGGGGTAATCGGAGTGCATCATGGCCTCGGCGAGCCGCGGCGCGGTGTAGTCCGCCGCCGTGTTCTCGGTGCCGAAGTCGCCCAGCCGGTTGGTCTTGTAATCGACCACCAGATACTTGTGGCCTCCTTCGCCCGGCACCCGCAGCACCGCGTCGATGGAACCGGACAGGTAGCCGTGCAACCGTTGGTGCCCCAGCGGTTCGGCCTGCAGCCGGGCACCATAGGCGGACAACGGATCCGACGCCGGCAGCAGCGCGCTCACCAGCGCGCCGACGTCGCCGAGCCGGATGTCCCGCGCCGCGTCGGGCCGATCCTGGCCGCCACCCAGCGGCATCTCGAAATCGAGTTCCCGCAACCGATCCCGCAATCCGATCTGCCGCAGCGTGAAACCCGGCGCCAGCGGGCCCAGCGGGGTGTCGTGCATCGGCACCAGGGCCGTGGCGAGCTCGCCGGTCGGCACCTCGACGTTCCACAGCCCGGACTGCTCGTCGATGCGGGCGGCCAGCTCGGCGGTGAGATCGTCGGACAGCGGATCGGCCCGTTCGAGCACGGCGTGCACCAACGAACCGAAGGCAGCACCGGCCGGCAACTGCGCCATCGGCGACGGCAGATCGCCGGGCAGTGGACCCGGCGGTGCCTCGGTGACGACGTCCGCTGATTCGTCGTCCCGCAGCGTCGTGTCCGGTTCGCTGCTCACGGCCTGCCCGTCGTCGTGCACGACCCGGACCAGAGCCGAATACGACGTCCGGCGCCAATGAGTGTCGATGCTGCGATGAAAATGCCGCACATCCAGATCCAGGGGCGCCGACGGTGCCGGCGGAGACATCGGCGTCACGGGCTCGGCCGCCTCGACCACGGGGCCGCCCGCGTGCTCCCACGCGGTGAAACAGGCCATCGCGTCGTCATCCGAAACCGTCTGTGGGACAAGGCTGTCCGGTACGGCGGTGGCACCGGGCCGGCGGCCCCGCAGCAGCCGCGACAGACCGCCGTTCTGCTCGTCCCGCGACGGCGCCCACCACGCCACCACCTGCGACTGCGCCCGGGTGAGCGCCACATAGGTGAGCCGGACGTTGTCCCCGGCGATCTCGGCCAGGCCGGCCTGCTCCGCCGCGGCGCGGTCGGTGGCCCCGGCGCCACCGAGATGCAGACAGCGCGTGCCGTCGGAGTCGTGGAACCGCAGCACGGTGTCCGCCTTGACGAACCGGTTGAACCCGAACGGCAGATACACCACCGGGAACTGCAGGCCCTTGCTGCGCCACACCGTCATGATCTGCACCGCCGCGGCGTCACTGTCCAGACGGCGGTTGCGTTCGGCCGGGCCGCCGCGGTCCTTCAGCTGGCGGCGCAGCCAATCTCGCAGGGCGGGCAGGTGATAGCGCTCGCGGTGCGCGGTTTCGTGCAGAAGTTGGCTGACGTGCGCCAGGTCGGTCATGTGCCGCTCGCCGCCTCGATGCCCGAGGACCCGTTCGGGCAGGCCCAGCGATACCGCGGCCTCGAACACCGCCGCGATACCGCGATCCCTGGCCAGGCCCGCCCAGTGCCGGATGGTGGTGGTGATCTGGTCGGTCAACTCGTCGCCGCCGGCAGCCAGATCCGCCGCGCGGTGGCCGAAGAACATGGTGGTCGCGGCGGCCCGCGCCACGCCGCTGCGATTGGGGGTGTCGAAGGCATCGAGCAGCCGCAGCCACTCGGCCGCCGCAGCCGAGGCGAACACATCGGTGTCACCCGAATACACCACCGGAATACCCAAGTCCAGCAACGCGTCCCGGCACGGTACGGCGTCCAGGCCGCTGTCGACGATCACCGCGATGTCGCCGGCGGTCAGCGGCCGGCCATCGAACTGTGCGCCGCTGGCCAGCAGCACCGAGATGTCCGCGGCGAGATCCTTGGCGATGTACGGCCGCAACTGGCCGATCGGGACCATCCTGCGCTGCGGCGTCCCGAACTCCGTGCGCGCCACCACCCGCAGCCGGAACGGATCGTTGCGCGGCGCCCCGGTGAGCCGGTGACGGTCGGTGCGTGCCTCGACGGGATGCACCACGATGTCCTCGTCGCCGAGGGCCGCACCCTTGAGCACCGTCTGCAGCCGGTCCACCAGAACCTTGTCGCTGCGCCAGTTCTCGGCCAGGGTCAGCCGCTGGTCGGCGCTGCGGGCGGCATCCAGATAGGTGACGATGTCGCCGCCACGGAACGCGTAGATGGCCTGCTTGGGGTCGCCGATCAGGACGACGGCGCTGTGCCCGACGAAGGCCCGCGAGATCACCTGCCACTGCACCGGGTCGGTGTCCTGGAACTCGTCGACCATGACGATCGGCCAGCGGCGGCGCATCCGGTCGCGGGCCGGTGCGTCGGACTCCTCCAATGCGGTGGCCAGCCGGCTCAGCAGGTCGTCGAAGCTCAGCATCCCCTGCCGGCGTTTGCGGCGTTCGAGTTCTTCGAGCACTCCCGCGGCGAATGACAAGCGTTGTGCCGCAACGCTGTCAGGGTCGGCGGTCGCGGGCCGCAGCTGTGCGCTGGGATCGCCGACGACCCGCTTGGCCAGGTCCAGCGCATCGGCGAAGCTCAGTGCGGGCTCGTCGCGCTGGTCTCCGTAGGTCGTCAGGTACAGGTCGGAGACGATCTCTTCCACCAGCTCGTCGAGGCTCTCCACCAACTGGGCACCCGAATCGGTGTCACCGGCGATGCCGAGGGAACGCAGCACCAGCCCGCAGAACTCGTGCGTGGTGGCGATGGTCGCGGCGTCGAAATCCGACAGTGCGGCGCGCAGGCGGGCGCGGCGCAGGACCAGTTCGTCGGGCGCCGCGGCGGCCAGGTGGCGGATCAGGTCGTCCGCATCGGCGGGCGGATCATCCAGCGCGGCAACGGTCTTCACCAACTGGGCCCGCACCCGTTCCCGCAGTTCCCGGGTGGCCGCCCGGCTGAACGTGATCAGCAGCATCTGGTCCAGCGTGGCGGCGCCCTCGGCGACGTACCGGGTCACCAGGCCGGCGAGGGCATAGGTCTTGCCGGTACCGGCGCTGGCTTCCAGCACCGTCGTCGTCGCCGGTTCCGGCAGCGGGCCGAGTAGATCGAAGGCGTCCATCAGACCCGCCGTTCCGCATCGAGCAGCGGCCGCCACAGCCGGGACGCGTAGGCCCCCAGGCGCGTGTTCTCACCCGGCACGGCGACCTCGTCGGGCCGCGGCGCGTCGAGGAGCACCGCCAACGGCGCGGCCGGTCCCCACACTTCGACATACTCGGCGCCGTCCTTCTCCCAGCGCCACTCCGAGTCGGCACCCCGCTCGGGTACGGGGTCGTCGAACTGCCGCGCCCGCGCCCATTCCAACGACGTCTTCAACGGCAGTGGCAGCGGTTCGCGCCGGCCCGCGTCGTAGATCGCGACCAGGTCGCGCAGCACCGAAAGCGGTTGCTCCGGAGGCTGGTACGCCATGGCCTGCATGGTGTTCCGCGGACCACGGCCGATGCAGTACGCCTCCCACTCCCGCTCCGGTGCGCCCGCGGCCAGCGCCACCAGGGTGACCCAGGCCTGCAGTCGGTGCTTGGCGCCCAGCTTCGAATAGGTGACCGTCACCGTCCGGTCCTGCCACAGTGGGGCGACGGTGCCGGTGAGCCTGCGCGCGGCGCCCAGGTCCACATCGATATCCAACGCACCGGCCTCGCCCCGCTGCAGCGTCCGCGCGGCCGTCGCCAGTTCGATGGCCTCGCCGCGGATTTCGCGGGCCTGACGCCAGCCGAGGTGTCCCGGCGGCAGCGTGCCGCGCCGCCACTCGGCGCCGATGACGAAGTCGGGATCCCGGCCTATCTTCAGGTCGTCGAGCATGCGTTCCCCGACCGCCCACTTGCCGAGACCGTCGATGGCGACCGGGATGGCATCGGACAGTTCGTCGGCGTCCCACGGCAGCGTGTAGTCCAGCGCCCGGAAGAAGCCCTTGACCGGGTTCGCGAAGAACCTCAGCAGCTCGGCCAGTTCGACGTCGCCGCACGGTGATTCGTCCAGCGGGCCATCGATCAACCGTGGCTTCGGCCGGCGTTCCCCGAGGACGGCCCTGGCCCCGCGCAACGCCGCCGGGTCGTAGGTGAACGGCCGGTCGGGCACCAACCCGTCGCGGGCGACGGTGCGAATATCGAAGGGCTGCAACGGGTGATCGGCCACGATGCGGCGGCGCACCGGCTCGCCGGTGGTGCGGTCGAGCGCGTCGAGCAGCTCCTGCACCGGGACGGCCGGTGGCCGGTGCTCACCGGAGTGCTCGTCGGTGCCGGTGTAGGTGATGACCAGGGTGTCGGTGGCCGAGCAGATGGCATCGAGCAGCAACTGCCGGTCCTCGGAGCGGATGTCGCGTTCGCCGGTGAGCGGATGACGGGCCAGGACGTCGTCGCCGTCGGCGATGCTGGTGCGCGGGAAGACGCCGTCGTCGAGCCCGACCAGACACACCACCCGGTGCGGCACCGAACGCATCGGGACCATGGTGCACACCGTCAGGGTGCCGGTGCGGAAGTTGGCGCGCGTCGGGCGGCCGGCCAGTTGCCGTCGCAGCAGGGACCGGACATCGGGCAGCCGCAGCGTCGTGCCGGACCGAGATCCCGCGCGGGTCAGCACTTTCGCCAGTTCGCGGTCGAGTTGCCCCTGCTGCCACTGGTCGTCGGCACCGACCCGCGTGAGCTGCGCGATGCCGTCCCGCAACACCTCGACCCAGCCGTCCAGCGGCTGCGCGCCGGTGAGGCGGTCGACGACGCCGCGCAGTCGCTGCACGTACTCCGCCAACCGGCCTGCCAATTCGACGCGGTTCGAGTCGACGTCGTCGAGCGGCAAGGCGGTGCCCAGCCAGGCCTGCGAGTCGTCGGACATCGCGGCGCCAACGAGCAGCCTGTCGACCCCGAACTGCCACGTGTTCTGCGGGTACCGCTGCAGTTCGTACGGGGTGCGGTGCGCCGCGTCGAAACCCCACCTAATACCTGCTGCGCCAACCCATTCGGTGATGTCCACCAGGTCGTCGTCGCTGAGTGCGAAGCGCCGGCGCACCGGATCGCTGTGCGCCAGGCTGAGCACCGCGCTGGCGGTGGCCCGGCCGTCCGCGATGTCGAGCAGTTCGGCCAATACCCCCAGCAGGGGATTGGTCTGGGTCAGCGCGCGGTCGGCCAACCGGACCCGCAGGCCCTGGGCCGGGTGGCCCCGGTCGGCATGCTCACCCGCGCCGAACGCTGCGGTGATCAGCGGTGCGTAGGTGTCGATGTCCGGGCACATCACCAGGATGTCGCGTGGCTGCAGGGTCTCGTCGTCGTCGAGCAGGCCCAGCAGCACGTCGCGCAGGACGTCGATCTGCCGGGCCGCACCGTGACAGCGATGGATCTGGACGGACCGGTCGTCCTTCAGCAGCTGACGCCGCGGGCCGGGCCGCACCTCGTCGGCCGAGATGTCGGACTGCAGCCAGCCCAACAACGTGTCCGGAAACCCGCTACGGGGATGGAACTGATCGGTCTGCGCGGCGGGCAGGCCGCGTTGCAGCTCCCGCAGATCGCGGCCGAGGGTCTGCAGCAGCGGATGGCTCACGCGGAGCCGGCTGGTGTCCCCGCGCCGGGGCTCCTGACCGCGCAGATCGGACAGCGTCTGCCACAACGGGTCGCTGGGATGCGGCAGCCACAGGTGCAGATCGTGATGGGTGGCCAACGCCCCGAGTAGTTCGAGGTCGGCCGCGGGCAGCCGGGTATGCCCGAACAGGGACAGCCGGGCCGGCAGCGCCGACGGTGAATCGGTCAGGCGGGCAATGGTTTTCGCCTGCCGTACCGAGGGTGGGTCGGCGTCGATGCGGGCGGCGGTCGCCCGCCACAGGTGTGGTTGCCAGAGCAGGTCGTCGTCCAGCCGGCCGCCCGCGCCGTCGGAGCTGCCACCGTCGCACCAATCGGCGAGCATCGCCGGCCGGGCTTTGGCGTAGGTGTCGAACAAACCCGCCAGCCGCCGGGCCACCGCGTACCGGCGGCCCTGCCGCAGCTGGGTCTCCTCGGGACTGCCCAGTTCGGCGTAGCCCAGGTGTGCCGCGAGGGTGTGCGCCCAATCGGGGTGGGTCGTGCCGAGGTCGTCGAGCTCCTCCAGCAGCGGCCACACCATGGCGTCGGGGTCCCACGGGTTGCTGTCGACTGTGCCGGTGATCTCCGCGAGAAGTGATGTGGGGGAGCGGAATTCGATGCCCGCGCACACGCCGTCGGCGGCCGCGCCCTGGCCGAGCACATGGGACAGCTGCTGGCTGAGCCAGCGTTCCATGCCACGCGCGGACACCAGCACCAGCTCGGCGGCGAACGGATCCGCCGGCGGTTGAGCGAGCAGCGCACCCAGCCCGGCGGCCAGCGCGCCGGTGTCCTCGGCTCGGTGCAGGTGTAGCGCCATCGGACCACCCTAGGTCGGGACACCGACATTTCGGCCGACGCGGGCCGCCGACAGCTTTGTCGAAGCGGGGCGTTACCCGCCGAACTCGGCGGCCAAACCGTCGATGCCGGCCTGGATCGCGGCCAGCGATTCGGCGCGGGCCTTGAGCTTGCTGGCCAGGTGATGCTTGGTGTGCAGCGTCGCGGCGAAGCCGGCGGCCACCTCCTGAGCACGGCTCAACACGTTCTCCGGCTCGACGATCTCGTCCACCCAGCCGGCCGCCCGCGCTTCCTCACCGGTGAACGTCGCGGCCAGGCCGACCGCCCGCTGGAAGGCCGCCTTGGTCAATCGCATGCGCAGGATCTCGACGCACGCCTGGGGCACCGTCATGCCGATGGCCACCTCGTTGGCCTGACACCGCATCGTGGGAGAGCCGACCCGGTGGTCGCCGGACTCCAGCAGGAACGAGCCGCCGGCGATCGCGTGGCCGGTGGCGGCGATCACCACGGGGACGGGGAAACGCAGGAGCCGGACGTTCAGTTCGATGCCGCCGCGCAGCATGGCCAGCCCGGCCGCCGCGTCACCCGAGCCGAAGATCGCGAGGTCGAACCCGGCGCTCAGCACCCGGTTGTTGCCGGCGAGCACGATCGCCTTGACTTCGTCGGCCTGCTCGGCCTGATCGAGCGCGGCGTTGATGTTCTGCTGCATCGTCGGGCTCAGGACGTTGACCTTGCCGTCGTCCAGCGTGATCGTGGCGACTGCATCGGTCACGGAGTAGGTGACGGTGCTCATCGGTTCTCCCTCGGTCGGTTCCCGGGCCGGGAACGGGTTTGAGCCGATGCTAGACGGGCCCGCGGAGGCGGCCGCCGTCAGTGGACGCCGTTGCGGTGCCGGCCCTTCGGACCCTCGTCGACCCACTGGATTTCCAGTTCGGTGGTCTCGTCGGCCTCGCGGCTGCGCCAGCGGTCCTGGGTTTCCCGGACCGCCCGATTCATGCGGTCGATCTCCGCGCGGAAGACGTCGGGCTGCGTCTCCTTCGAGGCGTAGTGGAAGTACGTCAGCACGCTGCGGAGCAGCTCGAGCTTCTGCTTCTCCCGCTTGGCGAGGTCATGCGTCGTCATCAGCTCCAGCCGCTGCACCGGCTGCAGCGCGGCCCAGTCGAGCACCACCTTCGACTCGTACTCGCGGGGCTTCGGCGCGAATCGGGACTTCTTGCCGGGCGCGGGGGCCGCCAGGTCGTAGTAGGTGAGCGTCCCCTCGAACCGGGACCGGATCGACCCGCCCAGCTCCTCCCGGCTGATCGCCGAGTCCCAGATGGTTCGCCACTCTTGCCCCGGGGCCAGGACCGAGAGTTCGCTGGGCAGCCGCAGCTCAGTGACGTCGAGCTCGCCGTCGTGGTCGGAATCCTCATAGATGGCGACGGTCGGATGATTGGTGAACTCGAACGAGATGTTGTGCGCCGCGGTCTGCCCGAAATTGCGGACCACCAGCTCGATCAGGTGCCAGTCGGATGCGTGCGGCTCCATGTACATGGTCACCTGCGGACGCACCTGATCCCGCTTGAGCTGGCGATTCTTGGACAGCTGACGATTCACCGCGATCAGCACGACGATGCCGAACGCCAGCGCGGCCCAGGCCGCGATGGCCAGCCAGCTGCCCGACCCCAGGCCCGTCAGGTCATTCCAGCGTTGAGATATCCAGTCCACCGCGCCACCCAGTCGTCATTTCACCGATCGGTAATCCGACACCGAGACTAATATTCGCTGGTTGACTTGTACAACGGAGGAAAGTTCGTAGCTGCGCGCTCATGACCAGGCGACTGTGCCGCTAGCCGCCCATCAGCATGCGCCACTGGTCCAGGTTGCTGGCCCGGTAGACGTAGTTGGAGCGACGGACGTCGTCGAGCGGCGCGCTGGGTTCGGCCGAGTACCAGTGCCCGGGGAAGACCGTCGGATCGCCGGGCAGCGCGGCCAGCGCCTGCAGGCTGTGGAACATGTCATCGACGTTCCCGCCCGGGAAATCGGTGCGGCCGCAGCCCTCCAGGAACAGGGTGTCGCCGGCGACCAACCGGCCGTCGAGCAGGAAACACTGGCTGCCGGGAGTGTGTCCGGGGGTGTGCAACAGCTCGATCGGCACGGCCCCCACCTCCACGATGTCGCCGTGCTGGTGCGACGTCAGCTCCGACGGCGCGATGCCGGTGACCCGGGACACCCAGTCGGCCTCGTGGGCGTTGACGTGCACCGGCACGCTGACCCGCTCCAGCAGTTCGGCCAGGCCCTTGAGCTCGAAGCCCATCATCGAGCCGCCGACATGGTCGGGGTGATGGTGGGTGACGAGCACGCCGGACAGGTGCATGCCGTCGGCCTCCAGGGCGTCGACCAGATCGCCCGCGGCGTAAGCCGGGTCGACGACCACGCAGTCGCCGGTCTCCCGGTCGCCGATCAGGTAGGCGAAGTTGCGCATCTGCGCGGCGATCGGGTCGGTCGCCGCGAAGTCGCGGCCGGCGAGCAACTGACGGAAATACAGGCGGTCATCAGGCATGCGGACAGCCTAGGAGGGTGGTCGGCCCGCGATGAAGTGCGTGGCGTCAATCGGGACGTTTCGAAGCCCGCGATCGTTGAAGCCTGGGACAACTGCGAGACGAGATCGGGCAAACCGGCGACAGGAACCCCCGGGGGAGTCAAAATAGGGCGGTTACGCTGCCGTTTTGGCAGCTGATTCAGCGAGACGGTAACCTCTTTAAGGCCCACGGGGCAGACGGTCGTAACCGACAGTTCGAAACCGAGGGTCAGGCCCCCTTAGCTCAGTCGGTAGAGCGTTTCCATGGTAAGGAAAAGGTCAACGGTTCGATTCCGTTAGGGGGCTCGGTGGACATATGGCGAGCGGAGCGACGGAAGTAAGAATCCGCCGCTGCGCCGCCTGTGTCTGTCGGGGCGGTGTAGCTCAGCTGGTTAGAGCGCACGACTCATAATCGTGAGGTCGGGAGATCGAGCCTCCCCACCGCTACCAGCACAACAGGGATTTACGAAGCGAAAGAGGCAGAGACGTGGCGTCGAGTACCGACGTACGGCCGAAGATCACCTTGGCCTGCGAGGTGTGCAAGCACCGTAACTACATCACCAAGAAGAACCGTCGTAACGACCCGGATCGTCTTGAGATCAAGAAGTTCTGCCCGAACTGCGGTACACATCAGCCGCACAAAGAGTCGCGTTAGCCACTCGTCGTGGGCCTGTCGGCGGAAATTGTCGGGTATCACTACCGGCATCCTGAGTGCTACGAGGTCGGTCGCGAGAAGATTCGTGAGCACGCGATCGCCGTCCAGAACGATGACGCATGCTTTCACCAGGAGTCGGCTGCGGCTGAACTCGGGCACGACGCGCTGCTGGCGCCTCTGACGTTCATCAGCATCTTCGGCTACCAGGCGCAGTTGGCCATGTTCGAGGACGCTGGTGTCGTCATCTCGGATGCCCAGATCATTCACGTCGATCAGGAGCTGAAGTTCTTCGCGCCGATCAAGGCCGGCGACAAGCTCTTCTACGACGTCTATGTCGACTCGTTTCGGCAGGCGCACGGCACCGACATCATCGTGACCAAGAACATCATCACGAACGATCGTGGTGATGTCGTTCAAGAGGCCTACACGACCCTTGCGGGTCGTTCGGGTGAGGACGGACAGAAGGGATTCTCAGATGGCGCTTCGTGAATTCAGCTCGGTCAAGGTCGGTGACGAGTTGCCCGAGAAGACCATCAAGCTGACCCGGCAGGACCTGGTCAACTACGCCGGTGTTTCCGGCGACCTGAACCCCATCCACTGGGACGACGAGATCGCCAAGCAGGTCGGTCTGGACACCGCCATCGCCCACGGCATGCTGACCATGGGTCTCGGCGGCGGCTTCGTGACCAACTGGGTCGGTGACCCGGCTGCCGTCACCGAGTACAACGTCCGTTTCACTTCGGTCGTCCCGGTCCCCAACGACGGCATCGGCGCCGAGCTGATCTTCACCGGCCGCGTCAAGTCGGTCGACGAGGAATCCAAGTCGGTCACCATCGCGCTTTCCGCCACCACCGGCGGCAAGAAGATCTTCGGTCGCGCTGTCGCGACCGCGAAGTTGGCCTAGCCCATGCCGGTGAATCCCGACATCTTGGGGATGGTTCACAAGTACCCCCAGGTGTTCACGGTGGGGCGCGAGCAGGTCCGGCAGTACGCCAAGGCAGTCAAGTCCGACCACCCCGTGTCGATGGATGAAGCCGCCGCGGCCGAATTGGGCCACGACACCCTGATCGCCGGTCCGACGTTCGTGTCGATCGTCGCGCTGCTGGTTCAGCAGGATTTCTTCCGCGCCGTCGACGTCGGCATGGAGACCATGCAGATCATCCAGGTCGACCAGAAATTCGTCTACCACCGCCCGGTCAAGGTCGGGGACCGGCTGCACGCGACCGTCGAGATCGCGTCGATCGAGCACCGGTTCGGTGCCGACATCGTGTTGACCCGCAACACCCTCACCGATGACGACGGTGGCGTCATCATGGAGGCCTTCACCACGTTGATGGGCCACGAAGGCGACAATTCGGTGTCGGTGCGCTACGACCGCGAGACCGGGCAGGTGCTCCGCTCGGCCGCCGGAGCGGATTAGTAACTCAGACTGGGGCCGATGTACACTCGGTCCTCGGGGATCCACCCTTTTCAGCGCGCTGTCCGTCGGTTACAGATCGACCGATCGGGGAGCGCGCGAATTGTGTGAGGACCCAGCCGGAAGCGCCGACCTGGTCGGTGCTGAAGGGGCGTAGCTCAATTGGCAGAGCAGCGGTCTCCAAAACCGCAGGTTGCAGGTTCAAGTCCTGTCGCCCCTGCTCAACTGAATACCGATGTGGACACTGGAATTGTGACCACCTGGAACAGACGAAAGGCATGCGGTGAGCGACGAGCGCGATAGTGCCGGCTCCGCAGGCGCCGGTACTGATGCGGGCACCGACGCGGGCGAAAGCGAGTCGCAGGGCCAGACCGCAGTTGTGACGCGCCCGGCGCGTCCGACCGGAAAGCGGGCCCGGCGGGCCGTCGAGGTCGACGAGTCCGGGTCGGACACCGTCGAGGCGGATTCTGACGCCGAGGACAGCGCGGCCGACGCCGGCAAGAAGGCCAAGCCGAAGAAGGCTGAAAAGTCCAAGAAGACGGGCCCCACTCGGAACCCCTTCGTGTTCGTCTGGAACTTCCTCAAGCAGGTCGTCGCCGAGCTGCGGAAGGTCATCTGGCCGAACCGCAAGCAGATGATCGGCTACACGACCGTCGTGCTGGTGTTCCTGGTCTTCATGGTGGCGCTGATCGGTGGGGTCGACTTCGGTCTCGCCAAGCTCGTCATGTGGGTGTTCGGCTGACGCCGTCCGCCCGCCGTGACGAGCTCAAGAACGTAAGAGAGGACTGACTACCGTGACTTTCGATGGCGAGACACCTTCGGATGAGTCCGACGTGACCGCCGAGGCAGTCGAGTCGGTGGAGACCTTGGACGACACCGCGGAAACTTCGGAGACCGCGGATGTTGCCGACGCGCCCGAGGCGACCGAAGTGGTTGTCGACGAGACGGTGGAGGCCGTCGCCGAGGAGCCCGAGGACGAGGACGAGGATCCCGCGGTCGCGCTGAAGAAACAGCTGCGGCGTCAGGCCGGCGAGTGGTACGTCATCCACTCGTACGCCGGTTACGAGAACAAGGTGAAGGCCAACCTCGAGACCCGCGTCCAGAACCTGGACGTCGGCGACTACATCTTCCAGGTCGAGGTACCGACCGAAGAGGTCACCGAGATCAAGAACGGCCAGCGCAAGCAGGTCAACCGCAAGGTGCTGCCGGGCTACATCCTGGTGCGCATGGATCTGAACGACGAGTCGTGGGGCGCCGTGCGCAACACGCCGGGTGTGACCGGGTTCGTCGGTGCGACCTCGAAGCCGTCGGCCCTGTCGCTCGACGACGTCGTCAAGTTCCTGCTGCCGCAGGGCGCCGCGAAGAAGCCCGCCAAGGCGACCTCGGCTGCCGCCGCGTCGGGTGCCGACAGCGAAGCCAGCCTGGCGCGTCCGGAGATTCTGGTCGACTTCGAGGTCGGCGAGTCCGTCACCGTCATGGATGGCCCGTTCGCGACGCTGCCCGCGTCGATCAGCGAGGTCAACGCCGAGCAGCAGAAGCTCAAGGTGCTGGTGTCCATCTTCGGACGTGAGACGCCGGTCGAATTGACCTTCACACAGGTCAGCAAGATTTAATCGCGGACTGCCAACTCGCGATTAGCAGGATGTAGTCGCACCGCGGCTACCTAGAAAGGAACACCACACCAATGGCCCCGAAGAAGAAAAAGGTCGTCGGGCTGATCAAGCTGCAGATCCAGGCCGGCGCGGCCAACCCCGCCCCGCCCGTGGGTCCGGCGCTCGGCCAGCACGGCGTCAACATCATGGAATTCTGCAAGGCGTACAACGCTGCGACAGAAAGCCAGCGCGGAAACGTCATCCCCGTGGAGATCAGCGTCTACGAAGACCGCACCTTCACGTTCGTTCTGAAGACCCCGCCGGCAGCGCGTCTGCTGCTCAAGGCTGCGGGTATCCAGAAGGGTTCGGCCGAGCCGCACAAGACCAAGGTCGCCAAGATCAGCTGGGACCAGGTCCGCGAAATCGCCGAGACCAAGAAGGAAGATCTCAACGCGAACGACATCGACGCCGCTGCCAAGATCATCGCCGGCACTGCCCGGTCGATGGGTATCACGGTCGAGTAATCCCCGGATTCGCGCAGCTGCGTGAATCCACCCGTGGAAGAGCCCGCTTCGGCTCGCTAACCACACCTCTGAACTGGAGATTCAAATGAGCAAGAACAGCAAGGCATACCGCGAAGCTGCCGAGAAGGTGGACCGCGACAACCTGTACACCCCGCTCCAGGCCGTGAAGCTGGCCAAGGAGACGTCCTCGAAGAAGCAGGACGCGACCGTCGAGGTTGCGATCCGGCTGGGTGTTGATCCTCGTAAGGCAGACCAGATGGTGCGTGGCACCGTCAACCTGCCGCACGGCACCGGTAAGACCGCCCGCGTAGTGGTGTTCGCGGTTGGTGAGAAGGCCGAGGCCGCTGTGGCCGCCGGCGCCGATGCCGTCGGTAGCGATGACCTGATCGAGCGTATCCAGGGTGGGTGGACCGACTTCGACGCCGCGATCGCGACGCCGGACCAGATGGCCAAGGTCGGTAAGATCGCCCGCGTCCTCGGCCCGCGTGGTCTGATGCCGAACCCGAAGACCGGCACCGTCACCCCGGACGTGGCCAAGGCCGTGTCCGACATCAAGGGCGGCAAGATCAACTTCCGTGTCGACAAGCAGGCCAACCTGCACCTGATCATCGGCAAGGCGTCGTTCGACGAGGTCAAGCTGGCCGAGAACTACGGTGCCGCGCTGGACGAGGTGCTGCGCGCCAAGCCGTCGTCATCGAAGGGCCGTTACCTGAAGAAGGTCGTCCTCTCGACGACCACCGGCCCGGGCATCCCGGTCGACCCGTCGGTCACCCGGAACTTCACCGAAGAGGCGTAGGCCCCAGGCCACATCCGCTTTTACTACGAACCCCCGTACGACTCCGGTCGTGCGGGGGTTCGTTGCATATCTCACAATGACTGCGTTCTCAGATGCGGTTCAGGTTCGTTTAGCGGCTGTCACAGGTGCGTCGCCAACCATCGAATCCATGAGCAACTGTCTGTGCGGCCACGATCGTGCCGCCCACCAGCACTGCCGTGCGGGTTCGGACTGCGCGCTCTGCAAGCCAGGGGGTTGCGGGCGCTTTCGCACCGACTCGTCAGTGAGCCAGTGGCAGAGTTGGTTCCGCGCGACCGCACCCCGACCGGTGGCCGACGAGACCGCTGTCTGAATACCGGTCGGGGCGTAAGGATCACGCCGCCGTGCCGTGGCCGGTGGGGAGCGACGCAGCATCGGCCTCGACGAACGCGCGGATGGTGCGACCCATGTCCGCGATGGCGGCCCGGGCACCCGGGAGGACGTCGGCGCCGGCCTGGAAGACGTGCAGTGCGCGATCCCAGATCTGCACGGTGCAGCGGACTCCCGCCTCACGACAGCGCTGAGCCAACTGTTCGGCGTCGGCCAGCAGTACTTCGGTTGAGCCGACCTGGATGAAAACCGGTGGGAGTCCGGTGAAGTCGTGGTTCACCGGAGACCACCGCGGATCCAGATCGCCTCCGGCCGCGAAACCGACCAGGGCCGGGACCGAGAGCGTGAAGGCCGACAGTACGGCGTCCGTCCGATCGTTGGGGTGGGCAAGCCTGTGGGCCGGATCGAGATCGGCCCACGGCGCGATGGCGGCGATGCCGCCTGGCATCGGAAATCCGCGCTCACGTGCCGCCAGCGCCGTGGCGAAGGTCAGGCCGCCGCCCGCGGAATCACCGGCGAACACGATCTTTTCGGGGTCGAAGCCGCGGCCGAGCAGGTGCTGGTACGCGTGGAGCGCGTCGGCGACGGTTTCCGTGATGTGGGCTGCCGGCAGCTGGCGGTAGTCCACGTTCAAGAGCGGGAGGCCCGCGGCGCGGGTGATGCGTCCCGCGATCCGGCGATGGCTGTGCAGCCCGCCGGTGACGAAGCCGCCGCCGTGGAAGTAGAGGATCGCACCGCCCATGACATCGGCTGGGCCCGCGATCGTCTTGTGCCACAGCCATTCCGCGCGGAAGTCGGCGAAACGCAGCGCACGGCGGCGCGTGCCGCGGGGCGCCCGCAGCGGGACGGTGAGCAGGTCGGCGAGGTTCGCGATGCGGAAAGCGGGGGTGCCGCGCAGCGGGCCGCGCCAAGCCAACCGCGCGATCGCGTCCAACGAGGGCCGAATCATTCTGCGGCCCAACGCATCGGCGACGCGTAGCGACAGGCTCGCACGGCTGGGCAACTCGATGGTCACGGACTCGAGCCCGCTCATGCCGGGACTTGCTCGATAGCGGTCGCGATTTCGTAGCGGTAGTCGTCAAGCGGGAACTTGCGGTTGCCGCGGCTCGCTTCGAAAAAGCCTGAGGGTCGGATGTAGGTGGTGTCGCCCTGCGAATTGCGGTAATAGGTGGGGACATGTCCGTTGAGGTCCGCCAGGTAGTAGCGCAGCAGTCCGGCTCGCTGGTAGATCGCGCGGTGGTAGGCGTCGGCAGCTTCTTTGCGGACCTCGCATATGTGCGCGTTGCGACGCCGGGTCTCGGTGATGGCGCGGACGGCGTGGTCGGCGGTCATTTCCACGAAGGCGTGCCAGCCCGACCCAGTCCACGAGTACGGGCCGCACAGCGTCCACCGGTTGGGTAGCCCGGGCACCGAGACGCTTTCGTATGCTTGCAGCCCCTCCTCGTTGTAGAACTTGGCGAGGTCGAAACCGTTGCGGCCCATGATAGTTCCCGGGCGATACGTTTCCGGATCAGAGAACACCTCGTATCCGGTGGCCAGGATCAGCACATCGAACTTGTGGTGCACGCCGTCGCGGGTTCGGATACCGGTCGGAGTGATCTTTTCGATCGGATCGGTGACCAGCGATACGTTGGCGCGGTTGTAGGCCTGCAGGTAGCCGTTGGACATCGTCGGCCGCTTGGCGAGCAGACCGAAGTTCGGCGTCAGCTTCGCGCTCGTCTCCGGGTCGTGCACTGTGCTGGCCACATACCTGCGGTAGCCGCGGATGCAGAAGGCATCGGCACGATCGAGTGTGGAATGCGACGTCCTCAGTGCCCCACGAAGAATCAGGTCGATCACGACCAGCACGCCCCCGTGGATGGTGGCCTGCACACCGGGGATCGCCAGCAGTTTCTTCATGGCCGTGGGCACTTGGAAGTCCGGCTTGGGAATCGACCACACCGGGGTGCGCTGGAATACCGTCAGCTGGCCGACCTGCGGGGCGATCGCCGGAATGATCTGCACCGCACTGGCTCCGGTGCCGATGATGCCGACCTTCTTGCCTGCCATGTCGTAGTCGTCGTCCCAGTTGGACGGGCGCTGCACCTTGCCGTTGAACGACTTCGCCCCCGCGATCCCGATGTCCTCCTTGGGCCGGACGAACGCACCCACCGCGCTGATCGCGAACCGTGCTGTGACGACGGAGCCGTCGGCGGTGTGCAGCTTCCAGAAGCTGCCGGTGTCGTCCCACTCTTCGCGTTCGACGTTGGTGTTGAACCGAATACGCGGGTACAGCTCGTATTTCCGGGCGACGTCGACGTGGTACTGCTTGACCTCCGCGCCCTTGGCGAAGAAACGATCCCAGTTCGCGTTGCGCTCGAATGAGTACTGATAGGCAATGGTCGGAATGTCCACGCCGAGACCGGGGTAGTGGTTCTCGTGCCAGCTGCCGCCGACATCGTCTGCGCGCTCGAGAATGACGAAGTCGTCGATGCCGGCCTTGCGGAGTTTCACACCTGCCGCGATGCCGCCGGGTCCGGCGCCGATGACGGCCACTTCGAATTGAGGTGTCGAGCTCATACGCTCACACCTTCGTTCAATTGCACCGTGTTCCGAGTGAACCGGTAGTCCGACAGCGGGAAATGCTTGTTCGCCCAACGCATCTCCAGGACCGTGGTCGGGCGGAACGCCGCGGCATCTCCGTGATGATTCAGGTAGTAGGTATTGGAGCCACCGCATGCCGGGGTCATCAATGGGGTGCGGGCAACGCGCTTCTGCATGTCCTCGAAGAAGCGGTCGTGAGGCTCCTGCTGGACCTCAACCCGGGTGGCTCCGCGCTGTCGCGCCTCGGTGATCACGCGCACGGCGTGGTCACCGGTCGACTCGATCAACACCAGATACGAGCCCGGCGCATAGGCGTACGGGCCGATGACGAGGAAGGCGTTGGGGAACTTCGGTGCAGAGACGCCCTGGTAGGCCTGGTAGCGGTTGGCTTCCCAGAACTCGTTGAGGTCCACCCCGTCACGGCCGAGGGTCGGGAACGGTGGGGTGCTGCCCTTGGCCATCACCTTGAAGCCGGTGGCGCAGACCAACACGTCGATCTCGTGCGCCGCGCCGTCTCCGGTGACCACCGCATCGGGGGTGACCTTTTCGATCGGGTCGGTCACCAGGTCGACATGCGGCAGGTTGTAGGTCTTGAAGTACTCGTTGTGCATCGATGGCCGCTTGCAGCCCAGCAGGTACTTGGGGGTGAGCTTCTCCCGCGTCACCGGATCCTTGACCTGGGTGCGCATCCATAGTTTCAACGCGGCCTCGGCGCCGCGGATCAGCGGCATCAGCCGCCTGCCGTGCAGCATGCCTGCGCCGATTCCGACCTCGACGCCGGCCAGGCCGACGGCGCGCAGCGGCCGGCGCAGCAGCGGAGTGCCCAGTACCGCTTTGGTGACGGGCCCGGTATGCCAATCCGGCTTGGGTGCCACCCAGATCGGCGTGCGCTGGAACACCGTCAGGTGTGAGGCGACTTTGGCGACCTCCGGAATCAGTTGCAGCGCACTGGCTCCCGTGCCGATCACCCCGACCCGCTTGCCCCGCAGATCGACACTGTGATCCCAGGCGGCGGTGTGCAACACCGTCCCGCCGAAGCTGTCGATGCCTGCGATATCAGGCAGGTTCGGCACCTCCAGGCCGCCGATGCCCGCGATGATGAACCGGGCTGTGAACTCGCGGGAGTCGGTGCTGACGTGCCAGATGTCGCTCGCCTCATCGAACCGGCATCCGGTGACCGTGGTGCCCAAGCGCAGTTTTGGCCGCAGGCCGTGGGCGTCCACGACCTCCTCCGCATACGCCTGGATTTCGTGGCCCGGCGCGAACAGCCGTGACCAGTCACCCTTTTGGTGATAGCTGAACTGATAGATGAACGACGGAATATCGACGGCGACACCGGGGTAGTGGTTGGCGTTCCACGTCCCACCGACCTTGTTCCATTTGTCGAGAATGACGAAGTTCTCGATCCCGGCTTGCCGGAGCCGGACGCCGGCATTGATGCCACCGAAACCCGCACCGATGACCACAACCTCGAACTCAGGGGTGGATGTCATTGCCATACCTCCTACTTCCCGGTCAGCCGGGCGAGGGCCTTGCCGGCCACGGGGATCACGGACTCGATGCGATCGAACGACGCGCGCGCGAGTATTTCGCGGGTGAGACTGGGCGAGAGCCGGAACAGCCCGTACAGCAGCCATGCTTCCGGAGCGACCGGCACAATGGCCGAATCCCACCGCACTGCCCGTTCGATCGCCCTGGCCACCTTCTGCGGCGAGGTGTAGGCATAGCGCTGTATTCCACCTGCGCTCTCGCGCCACGCGGCCTGCTGCTCTGCGGTGAGCCCGGCCCGCTCACCGTTGGCGAGCAGATTGGTGCGGATCGCGCCCGGGCAGATGGCCGTGACGCCGATCCCCTTGCTACGCAACTCCACTCGCAACGACTGCGAGGCCATCAGGACCGCTGACTTCGCGACCCCATACGCCGGCTCGAGCTTGGACGGAAAGTACGCGGCTGCTGACGACAGGTTGACGATCTGCCCGCGAATCCCGTCGTCGATCATCTGCTGCGCGAACACCCGAGACCCGTAGATGACGCTCATCAGATCGATGTCGATCTCGCGCTGCCACTGTGCGGCACTCATCTCGACGAAACCGCCGAGGTCCATGACGCCCGCGTTGTTGATCAGCACATGCGGTGCGCCGAAGTGGGCGAACATCCACGCGCCGAATGATTCCCACTCGTCCTCGCTGGACACGTCCAGTCGGTAGGCCACGGCTTGGCCGCCGGCGGTGAGGATCTGCTCGACCGTCTCCTTCGCGGCGGGCAAGTTGATGTCGGCGACGATGACTCGACTGCCCTTGGCGGCGAACAACTTTGCCGTCTCCCGCCCGATTCCCGCGCCCGCGCCGGTGATGATGACGTTTTTCATCGCTTCCCTCCGAAGACCTTGCCGGACAGGGCAACAGCCTTGTCCACGAGTGACATCGTGAACAGTCCGTAGAAACCGCGGGCCGCACTCGGTGACAGTCGGTACAGGTACCAGCCGGCCCATGCTTCGATCCCGACGGGGACGGTCGACAGATTCCAGCGCACCGCGCGTTCGATCGCACCCGCCACGCGATCCGGGGAACGGCCGATGTAGCGATGGCCGGCGGCGAGCTTCGATGCCCAATCCGAACTGTCAGAGTCGCTCACGCCACCACGAGTTCCGTTGGCTGCCAGGCTTGTTCGGATCAGTCCGGGGCAGATCGCGCTGACACCGATGCCCTTGTCCCCGAACTCGGCACGTAGTGCCTGCGTGCCGAACCATGCGCCGGCTTTGGCGACCACATACGAGGGGGCGATGGACGTAGGCAGGAAGGCTCCGACCGAGCACACGTTGACGATGTGACCGCGCACGCCGGAGTCGGTCATGCGCTGCACGAACAATCGAGACCCGATCAGGGGGCTCATCATGTTGATCTGGATCATCCGCCGCCAGTCCGCGTTCGTCTGCTCCAGGAATCCACCGCCGATCAGGATGCCCGCGTTGTTGACCACGACATCTGGCACGCCGTGCTCGGTGCATACCCAGTCGGTGAAGTCTTCCCAGTCGGCGAGGTCGGCGACGTCGAGCCGGCGGAACACCGCACTGCCACCGGCGTTCTCGATCAGCCCGACCGTTTCGTGGCCGGTCTGTTCGTTGATATCGGCCACGACGACCGCGGAGCCGTTGCGCGCGAACCGCAAGGCCGTCGCGCGCCCGATGCCGCTGCCTGCGCCCGTTACCACCGTCACCGCCATGATCGATGCCCTTCGGCCGTGCTGGTCGATGTGCGCGTAACGGTCATGGATCGACTCCTCTGTCGGCTGCACGATGCATTTCGGATATTAGCCATATTCAAAGAATGGTGCAATCCCAAATTTGAGCGCACCGAAGCGGTAGTCTTGCGCCTCGTCGGCGAATGGTTGGCGTACGTGCGGAGGACACAGTGGCGACTCGGAAGGTGTTGACCCGCGCGGAGAGCCAGGCTCAAACGCGCCAGGATGTGCTCGATTCGGCGGCGCGGCTGTTTCACGCGAACGGCTATCACGGCACGTCCATCGCGGCCATCGCGGCCGACGCCGGACGCACCATTGGTGCCGTCTACAGCAATTTTGCGGGCAAAGAGGAGCTCTGCCTCGAAGTTCTCCGGACGCGCTATCTGGCGGAAGTCACCAAACTGCTGGAAATGCTTGTCGGTGAATCGGATTCGATGGAGACCCGGTTCGATCTACTGGCGGTCTGGTGGTCCCGGCTGTCCTCGGACATCGCGCTCACCGTGCTGAGCTCAGAGTATGTGTTGAGTACTTTGGCGGATCCTGATCAGACCGCGGGGACCAGGGAAACCATCGATCGGTTCCGGGAATCGGTCAGGGTGATGGTCCAGGACCTGGTACCGGAGAGCGTTGATCCGGCGGACCCGCGCGTCGACGAAGCGATCGAGGCCATCGTCGCCACCGGAAGTGGATTGGCGATTTCTCAAGCCATCGGGATGACGGATGCGGATCAGAGTGCGGCGGTGTTGGTGACCACGCTGCGAATGTGGATGGACAGGCTGGCCACACCACAGGCAGCAGATGATGAGCCGGTGCCGTCGAAGACGAAGCCGGCACGCGGAGGGAAAGCTGCAAAGGCTCCGCGCGCAAAGAAGGCATCGCCCAGACGCTGAGCTGCGCACCACCAGATGGCCGCAAGCGACATCCTGCGATCCCGTGGTGATTCGGCGCCGGGATCTGGCAACCTCGACACATGTTCGTGCGAACACTCGCCGTCACCTTGGGCGCTCTGCTGGCCGTCGGAAATTTCGGCTCAGACCTCGGCATGGCCTCGGCGGCACCGCAACCCGCGCCGCCGCCAGTATCGCCGCAGGCCGCGGCGGCCGGGCTGATCGACGTCCGGACCGTCGTCCCCGACGCGGTGATCGACCTGCGGTACGCCACTGCCAACAATTTCGTCGGGGTACCGCTGTACCCGGCCGACGCGCGGTGCCTGATCCACGAATCGATGGCGCCGGGGCTGGCCACCGCCGCCCGGATTCTGCGCGCGCACGGCGAGGTGCTGACGTTCTGGGACTGCTACCGCCCGCATGAGGTGCAGGTCCGGATGTTCCAGGCTGTACCGGACCCGAACTGGGTCGCCAAACCCAGCCAGTTCGCGCGCAGCCACGAGTCCGGTCTGTCGGTGGACGTGACCATCACCGGCGTCGACATGGGAACCGATTTCGACGACTTCAGCCCGCGCGCGACGGCCTACGCGACCACCGGCGTCACCCCTGCACAGCAGGCCAACCGCGCCCGGCTGCGGGACGCCATGGTCGCCGGTGGTCTGAGCGTGTATCCGGGGGAGTGGTGGCACTTCAACGGCCCGGGGGCGGCCGAGCCGCGCCCGATCCTCGACGTGCCGGTGAACTGAGTCAGCCGGCGACCAACTGGGCCAGTAGCGCCCGGTGATCGGAGCCGGGCACCTGCAGCGTCCGCACCGAGGTGGCCACGTAGCCGCGCGTCAGGATGTGGTCGACGGCGAAGACCGGCGGAGCGACGATGTCGGCCGGATGCGTGCGGACCACCCCGGCGCCGGCCTGCGCGCCGGCATCCTGATAGCCCTGCCGCAGCAGCCGCCGGAACTCGCGCATGTCCGGGGTGGCATTGAGGTCACCAGCCAGCAGCACCGGGCCGGAGCTTGCCTGGGCTGCCTTCAGCAACGTGTCGGCGAGCCGAGCCAGGTCATCGCGCCAGCCCTGCAAGGGATCCGGCCACGGCGCGGACAGGTGGACGGTCATCACTCTGGCGACAGGCGCCTCGGGGAGCTGGACGCCGACGGCCAGCATGCCGAGCCAGAAGCCGTCGTCGATGCGGATGTCGGTGATCGGGTAGCGACTCCAGATGCCCACCCCGCCTGGCTCGTCCATCTCGCGCAGGGCGCGGTACGGGAACATCCGGTCCAGGCCGGCCGCCGCCAGCCGTGCCAGCGCGGCAGGCGTAAGTTCTTGCAGCGCAACGATGTCCGCGCTCTCCTCGGCGTAGCGGACGATGGGTTCGGCCTCGGCTCGCCCGTAGCGCAGATTGGCCGAAAGGAACCGCAGCGCAGTGCCCGACGGTGCCTTCGCGCGCCGGAACAGCGGTACCTGCAGGACGGCCGCGGCGACGGTGGTCGCGACGGCGACCGCCGCCAGCGGCCAGTCTCCTGCGGCGCCGAACAGCACGGCAGCCACCGGAGCGCCGAGAACCAGGTACGGCACGCCGGCGGCCAGCGCCAACAACAACCTGTTGACGATCGGAATCCAGCGCACCGCGAGACCGGCGATGGCTGCGCCCAGCGCGATAGCGCCGGTGTACGTCAGAACTGACTGCCACATCGCGATGATTCGCCCTCCGTCCTTCTTGTGCGCCGGTGCACGTCAAGCCATTCCGAAAAATGTACCGGACGTATGTTTGGACTCGCCATGGTGAGTTTGGCAACGGTAATTCGTATTTGCTGAATCGGGTAATTACGTGTGCTATGTAATGCAGTCAGGTCCGATTATTGGAATCCTCTGTAAGGAGTCTATCAGCAGGCTGTGAGCAGCTGTCAGCGTTCTAGCTGGTTGTTGACCATAGGTATGTTTATTTTTGTATCGGTTCGGTCGATTCTTGAAGACAATTCGCGGTAATGTCTGCGCCATTCATCGACGGCCTCGTAATAATTCGCTGGGTGGTCGAGCTTGAGTAAGGAGGCTCGCATGTACTCGTCGCTGCGCGGATCACTCCGTGCCTGCATGTTTCGTGGCGTTATCGCAATACTTCCGCTGGCGATGGTTTGTGCGTACGCCATGCCGTCGACTGTGTCGTCGAATCTGACGACGGCACAGATCGAGAACACCGCGGAGATCGTGTCCGCGCCGTCGACCATCGGGATCGCCGACTCGGGGCTGTACGGCCAGACCCAGGCTCAGATCGACCAGACACTCGACACCCTGCAGTCGATCGGGGTCCAGGACATCCGGGTCTTCGTCCCGTGGATTTTTGTCGAGCCCACGCAGGGCACCTACAACTGGTCCTATATGGACATGGTCATGCAGGCCGCCGCGGCGCGGAACATGGGCGTCATGGCGGAGATCGCCAGCACGCCGACGTGGGAGGGTTCGTCCACCGCGATCACCGGAGCCGGTACGCCGACCCCCGCTGACTATGCCTCGTTCGTGACCCAGGTGGCCAAGCGCTACGGCTCGACCATCTCGGCGTACGAGATCTGGAACGAGCCGAACTACGTGCTGTCTTCGGACCCGATCGACGCCACCGCCTACGCGGCGCTGCTCAAGGCGGCCTACCCGGCGATCAAGGCGGTCGACCCCACCGCCACCGTGGTGGCCGGCGCGCTCGGCAGCGTCATCAGCTTCGGCAGCGTCACGCTGGACCCGGTGACGTTCGTCAAGCAGATGCTGGCCGCCGGCGCCGCCGGCTACTTCGACGCGCTGTCATTCCACCCGTACCAGGAATCGCTACCTTTCTCGTCGGGTGCCGGTGTCGCGAATTCTCCACTGACTCAACTGAATTCGATCTACCAGCTGCTGCAACAGTACGGCGAGGGCAACCTCAAGATCTGGATCAGCGAGTTCGGCGCCTCGACCACCGATGTGAGCGAGCAGACCCAGGCCGACCTGATCAAGAACCTCATCGACACCTGGCAGACCCTGGCCTACGCCGGTCCGGTGTTCATCTACACGGCGCAGGACGGCGTCGCCGGTGCCGACGGCTACGGCATCTACAACGCCGACTGGACGCCGAAGCTGGCCGTCGCCGTGATCGAGCAGGCGATCAAGCAGTACGCCAGTGGCGTGGCCGGTGGCGTCGGCTCGACCGTCGGCGGCGTCGTCTCGGGCGTCACCGCGATCGCCCAGTCCCTCGCGAGCCTGCTGAAGTCGATCGGCCTGGCGATTCAGGGCGAGTTCCAGCAGCTGGGGAAGGCCATCAACGCCTGGGCTGCCGCGGTCAGTGCCAAGCTGAGCGGAACCCTGCCGACGGCCAGCCCGTTGGCGGCGAAGGCGGCCGCGGTGCAGACCACCGCCGTCACCACCACCGCGGAGGCCTCGACCGGGACCGCGTCCACAGGGGCGTCGGCGGGGGCGGCGCTGAAGGCAACCACGGTGAAGAAGCGGGCGAAGTCGACCACCGGTGGCAGTGGGTCGACCAGTTCGACGACGCCCGCGAGCACGACGGCGTCGTCCACCGACAAGGTGTCTGATCCGGATGCCGGTGCGACAGCCGACTCGTCGGGCAAGTCGCGGGACAAGTCCAAGTCCCGCAAGGGCGACGGATCGACGTCGCACCTGAAGGGCGCGCACGGCACGGCGGCCACGTCCGACACGTCGGCCGATGAGACGTCCGGCACGACGCCGGTGGTCGTCGACAAGCGTTCGCACCGTCACAGTGACACGAGTTCGAGCTCGACCTCGTCGGCGTCCGACCACTGACCCGCCGGAAACGCAGTAGCGCCCCCGGCCTCMGGCSGGGGGCGCTACTGACGAAAGCCGACTGGTGTTACGCGGCTTCCTTGGTCTTGGTGTAGGTGACCAGGCTGACGTCGAGGACCTCATCGAGGAAGTAGTACTGGCAACCGGTCAGATACTTCATGTACCGGTCGTAGTTCACCTGACCCGAGATCGCGATGGCCTGTTCCTTGTGGTGCTCCAGGTTGGCAGCCCAGACGCCGAGCGTCTTGATGTAGTGGTTGCGCAGCGACACCGGCTCCGGGACGTTGAAACCGGCCTTCTCGCCGTGATCGATCATCATCTGCGTGCTGGGCAGCCGGCCGCCGGGGAAGATGTCGGTCGCCATGAACTTGATGAACCGGGCCATCTCGAACGTCACCTTTTTACCGCGGGCAGACATGTCGAACGGGTGGTAGCTCACGCTGCTCTGGATGGTCATCCGGCCGTCGGCGGGCATGATCTCGTAGCAGTTCTTGAAGAAGTCGTCGTAGCGCTCGAAACCGAAGTGCTCGAACGCCTCGATGGACACGATGCGGTCCACCGGCTCGTGGAACTCTTCCCAGCCCTTCAGCAGCACCCGGTGCGTGCGGTCCGACTCGGTGCTGCTCAGCAGTTCCGTGCAGAACGCCTGCTGGTTCTTGCTCAGCGTCAGGCCGATGACGTTGACGTCGTACTTCTCCATGGCGCGCTGCATGGTCAGGCCCCAACCGCAGCCGATCTCCAGCAGCGTCATGCCGGGCTTGAGATCCAGCTGTTCGAGGTGCTGATCGACATTGGCGAGCTGGGCCTCTTCCATCGTGACGGTCGGTCCGGTGAAGTAGGCGCAGCTGTACTTGCGGGTGTCGTCTTGGAACAACCCGAAGAAATCGTCAGACAGGTCGTAATGGGCCTGGATGTCCTCGAAATGCGGCCGCATGTCCTTGGCCCCAGTCGAATCCTGAATCATCTCTAACACCTAACTTGACCTTCCTCACTCGCTGGTGATGCCGGTCACTAAATCACAATTGTGACCGCACAATACCTGGCTGCCAACCGGTTCCTTGACGTTGGTGTGACGCGTCGTCACGGTCAGCTTCAACAGCAAACGTAGCCCCCGATATGTCGTGTGCCATGTTCATTCCCCCTGCGTGGCGGGGTCTGTGACCGGACCGAGATGTCTAACGAACTTCGGCAAACGTCGTGACCAATTCGCCGGCGATCTTGTCCCAGAGAGGCGCGGGCAGGTCATGACCCATGCCGTCGAACAACACCAACCGGGCGCGTCGGATGGCCTTGGCTACTGCGCGGCCACCGCTCGGCCTCATCAGTTTATCGGCTCGACCGTGGATGACGACCGTCGGTGCGGTGATCAACGCGTTGTAGCGCCGCAGGCTGCCGCTGCCCAGGATGGCCCCGAAGTGCCGGGCGACGCCGACGGGGTAGTACGAGCGGTCGTAGCTCTCGGCGGCGTCGGCCTCGGCCTGGTCGAGCGGCGTCGGATAGCCAGGGCTACCGATGATGCGGCCGACGTTGACCGCGTTGGCGATGACGCCCGCGCGTGAGGTGTCCTGCGGCCGGGTCGTGATGGCCTTGAGTTGCTTCGGGCCGGGCGGCGGCAGCAGCGGCTGGTTGTTGCTGGAGAAGATGACGCCGAGCGTCTTGGTCCGGTGCTGGTAGCGCGCCGCGAACACCTGCGCGATCATGCCGCCCATCGACCCGCCGACGATGTGCGCCTGCTCGATCTTCAGGTGGTCCAGCAGCGCGGCGGCGTCGTCGGCCATGTCCTCCAACGTGTAGACCGCATCGCTACGCAGGCCGGCGTACGACCGGAGCATCCGCGGCAGCAGCCCGGAACCGGAGTGCTTGCCCTCGATCTTGGTGGATAGGCCCACATCGCGGTTGTCGAACCGGATCACCCGGTAGCCCTTCTCGACGAGCTTGTCGCAGAAGCCTTTGCGCCACAACAGCAGCTGTGCCCCGAGGCCCATGATGAGCAGGACCGCCGGATCATCCGGATTGCCCATGTCCTCGTAGGCGATGTCCAGGTCACCCGAGCGGGCGAAGCCGGTCCGGACCTCGGCGGTGGTGTCTCGTTCAGGCTGCATGGCTACTCGTATCTCAGTCGGCGTTCGTGGTGGGATTCGGCTTGCGGCCTACTCCTCGGATTTGTCTGGTCGGATTCGGCCTCCGGCCTACTCCTCGGATTTCCCGTTGGCGTTCTTGTGGTCGCGGCTGATGTCCACCATGAAGTTGGCGAAGTAACCCTTCAGCTGGGGGTCGCTCATCATCTGCCACCTCGGCGCCAGCAGCTTCATGTACCGCTCGACGTAGAGGAACTGTTTACCGATCAGCACCAGCTCGCGGGGCAGCTTCACGTCATACGCGTCCGCGAGGGTGGAGAGCTGCTTGCCGATCTCGGCGTAGGACAGGTCGCCCAGCGAAGTCATGGTGAGCGGCGTGGTGAAGGCCTCCAGGTCCTTGGCCGCCTGGCCCTCCGGTTTGACCGTGCCCACGGCGCCCATCATCACCACGATCCGGCCGGCCGCCGCGTGATCCTTCGAGACCAGCAGCGCGTACACCAACTCGCGCAGCAGCCACCGGGTCCGCGGGTCGATGCGACCCATGATCCCGAAGTCGAAGAAGACGATCTTGCCGTCCTTGTCGACGTGCAGGTTGCCGGCGTGCAGGTCGCCGTGGAACAGGCCGTGCTTGAGGCCACCCTCGAAGACGCTGAACACCAGCGCCTTGACCAGCTCCTCGCCGTCGAACCCGGCCTTGCGGATGGCGGCGGCATCGTCGATGCGGATGCCCTCGACGCGCTCCATGGTCAGCACGCGCTCGCTGGTCAGATCCCAGTAGACCTGGGCCACCCGGATGTTCTGTCCCAGCGGCGAGGAGTGCATGTGTGCCACCCAGGCGTCCATCGACTGCGCCTCGAGCCGGAAGTCGAGTTCCTCGGCGAGGTTGTCGGCGAAATCGGCGACCACGTCCTGCGCGGACAGCCGCTGGCCCAGCTTGGCCATCTCGGCGACCTGCGCGCCGCGCTTGAGGATCTGCAGGTCGGCGGCCACCCGTCGGCGGATGCCGGGGCGCTGAATCTTGACCACGACCTCTTCGCCGGAGTGCAGCGTGGCGTAGTGCACCTGGGCGATGGAGGCGGAGGCGAAGGGCTCGTCGTCGAAGCTGGCGAAGAGGTCGGCGGGATCGCCGCCGAGTTCTTCGCGCAGCAGCTTGTGGACCTGGTCCTTGTCGGCGGGCGGGACCCGGTCCAGCAGACTGCGGAACTCGCGGCTCAGGGGCTCACCGAAGGCGCCGGGGCTCGACGCGATGATCTGGCCCAGCTTGACGTACGTCGGCCCCAGGTCGGAGAACGTTTTCGGGACTTGTTTGAGCACCTTGTGCTGCAGGCTGCCCTTGGAGAAGGCACCGCCGACGATGCGTACGCCGGTCCGTGCGAGCTGCCAGCCGGTGGCCCCGATGCGGGCGGCTTCGACGGGCAACGGCACCCGGTCCAGCCGGGCACCCTCGCGGTGGGGGGTCTTCCGCGTTGAACTCATTGTTGAAGTGTCTCAAAACCGCGGGTACCGCCAAAAAGGTGTGCCCTGCATCACTCCTTCGGCGGTGCTCGGGTCAGACGAAGACGCTCTCGATATCGGCGCGGCTGCGGGCCGGGTCGCTGCCGGGCACGTACGTCGGGACGGTGTGCGGAGCCAGCTCCGGATCGATGCCGCCTTTGACCCGGGCCTTGGCCTGCCGGAATTCGGGGAACGGTCCGGCGGCGGTGTGCAGGCCGTTGATGATCGACCACACCACGGCGCGGCGGGCGGTGCGCTCGATGGGGTTCGGGTCGGTGTGCCCGAGCAGCTGCTTGGCCCATTTGGGCATGGTGTCGCGGACCGCCCAGTCGACCGCGCTCTGCGGCATCGGCAGGTTCGGGCCGGTGGCCATGGCCGCGCCGTAGGTCAGCGCCAGCTTCGGGAGGTAGGACTGCAGGCAGTCCAGGGTCTCGGCCTTCGTCGTCGGCAGATCGGTGCCGCCGAGGGCGTGACCGACCCGGACGAACTCGCCGTAGTAGCGGTCGAGCTTCTTGCCGCGCAACGGGTTTGGATGGTAGAGCTCGTGCGCTGTGGCCAGGCCCCAGACGACCGTCGCGTAGTTCCAGCGCAGCCAGTCCGGGTCGTCGGCGTCGTAGGCGGCGCCATCAGGCCGGACGCCCTTGATGGTGTGGTGCATGGCGCGCACGGTCCGGGCCAGGTTCTCGGCGGTCTCGGTGCTGCCATACGCGGTGCCGATGAAGAACGCGATGGAATGACCCAGGCGGACGGCCGCGCCCTTCGGATCGATCACCGGGCTGGCGACTCCGTTCTCGTCGCGCTGGACCAGGCGAGAGTGGTGCATGCCCATCCAGTAGATCGACGGGTCGAGGCGCTCGATGAACGCGGCGCACTGCAGGCCGAAGACCAGGGCCTCGGTGTGTGAGTGCACATGCCAGACGGCGCTGCCGGGGCCGAACCAGCCCGGGTCGCCGGCCGGGCCCGAGAAGTCCATGCCGCGGAAATAGTTCCGCCGGATGGTCTCGTCGAAGCGGTGCTGAAGCTGGTGCTCGATGAACTGGTGCGGCAGGTACACGTCAACCCCTTCTGGTCACGGTCGTAACCAGAATAGTATTTGGTGACGGGTGTGACCAGACCTAGGCTGTAGGGATGTCGACACCGACCAGGTGGGCGGGGATTCCGCTCGACGACCGCCGCGCCGAGCGGCGCGGCCTCCTGGTCGACGCCGCATTCGAATTGTTCGGCTCCGGCGGCGAGACGGCCTTGTCGGTCCGTTCGGTGTGCCGCGAGTGCGGGCTCAACACCCGGTACTTCTACGAGAGTTTCGACGGCATCGACGACCTGCTGGGCGCCGTCTACGACAAGGTGAGCATCGAGCTGGCCACGGTGGTCGACGCGGCGATCACCGTCGCCGGCGACTCGGTGCGGGAGCGGACCCGCGCCGGTACCGCCGCGGTACTGGGCTTCGGTTCCGCCGATCCGCGACGCGGACGGGTGCTGTTCACCGAAGCACGCGCCAACCCCGTGCTGGCCGCGCGCCGGGCCGTCACTCAGGACCTGCTGCTCGATGCCGTCCTGGCCGAGGGCGGCCGACTGCATCCCGGCTCGGATCCCGTCGCCGCGCGCGTCGGTGCGGCCATGTACACCGGCGCGATGGCCGAACTGGCCCAGCAGTGGCTGTCCGGTTCGCTGGGCACGGACCTGGATGTGGTGGTCGACGCGGCCCTGACGTTGGTGCTGCCCCGAGAGTGACGAAATGGCTGCCCCGGTGAGCGGGAGCAGCCATTTCGTCGATCTCGAGTTACTGGGCGACGGGTCGCCAGCGCTTGAGGTAATCCGTCTCCGGCCATTCCTCTGCCGCGGCCAGCAGTTCGTACATGGTGGCGCGGTCGATGGACTCGCGGATGATGTCGGCGTGGCCGGCGTGCCGGGACAGCTCTTCGATGATGTGCATCCCGACCCAGCGCACCGTCCAGTGGTCGATATCGGCCGGGAACCACGGCACCTCATGCGGGACCGGCACCAGAGTGCCGAGATCGAGCTCGGCGAACGCCTTCAAGGTCGCCGTGTTCTGCTCGCGCAATGCGGCCAGCAAGTCGTCGAGGGTTTCGTCGTCGCCCACGACGTACTGGTCGGCGTACTCGGCCATGATTTCCGCCATCGGCCGCGGGTCCGGCGGCGGAAAGTCGGGGGCGGCCACCGCCCGCTCGACCCAGCCGGCTTGCATGGCGGTGACGTGCTTGATCAGGCCGCCGACCGACAGCGCACTGACCGACGGGGTGGAGCGGGCCTGCTCTTCGGTGAGTCCGTAGGCGACGGCCGCGAAGGCATCCTGCTGGAATGCGATGAAATTGATCAGGGTCTGGCGTTCGTCGGCGGCGGGTGCGGGCAGTCCGGGCATGCTCAGTTCTCTTTCTCGGTGTGGATGTAAAGGTCACGGATGCAGGCGATTTCCGCTCCGTGGTGAATGACTTCGCGATTGATGTGCAGCACCAGGGTGGCCATTGAGAAGTCAGCGTAGGGGCCTTCTGCCGGCCCGCACGGCTGGGCCAGTGCGGCGTCGTCGAGCCCGCGGACCCCGGCGATCCAGTTCGCGTAGGCGGCGTCGAGCTGCTCCAGCGCGGTGTGCGCATCGAGGGCGTAGGGCCACGACTGGTAGTCGGCCGGCGGCCCGCCGAAATGCGAATGGTTCCGCATGGCCAGGACGCCGACGATGACGTGCGCCAATCGCCAGGCGATGGTGGTGAATGGCTCGGGTTGCGGTGGGGGATAGCTGAAGTCGATGGACCCGTCGGGGTGGAGGGTCCAGCAGCCGGGGACCGGCTGCCAGAAGTATTCGTCGTCGGTCAGTCCCTCGAGACGGGGGCGTAGTTGGTGTTGCCAGTGCCAGTCGAGTTGGTCGGCCAGTTCTTCGGTCACGAGGAAAGCCTGACATCCAATTAGGACTGTTTCTGTCCTATGAGTGCGGCAGAGTGTTGTCATGTCCGAAACGACGAGCCGGGTCCTCCAACTGCTCGGCCTGTTGCAGGCGCGCCGGGTGTGGACCGGGCAGGAGCTGGCGGATCGGCTCGGTGTCACGGGGCGCAGCGTCCGGCGCGATATCGAGCGGCTGCGCGACCTCGGTTATCCAGTGCACGCCAGTAAGGGGCGCGACGGCGGCTATCAGCTGGGTGCCGGTGCCGCGTTGCCTCCGCTACTGCTCGATCCCGACGAGGCCGTCGCGATGGCGGTATGTCTGCGGCTGGCGGCCGGTGGCAGCGTTGCGGGCGTCGGTGAGTCGGCGCTGCGGGCACTGTCCAAACTCGACCAGGTGATGCCGTCCCGGCTCCGGTCGCAGGTGTCCGCGGTGCACGACGCGACGGTGACGTTGACCGGCGGCAGCTCGGTGGAAGCGGTATCGCCCGACGACCTGATGACGCTGGCCCGCGCCTGCCGGGATCACGAACACATCAGGCTCGGCTACACCGATATCCGCGGCAACAGCACCGAGCGGCGGCTGGAGCCCTATCAACTTGTCACCACCGGACGCCGCTGGTACCTGCTGGCCTACGACCGCGACAAGGCGGACTGGCGCACGCTGCGGCTGGACCGGATGGTCGACGTCAGGGCCGCGGGTACGACGTTCGCCCCGCGCCCGGCGCCCGACGCGGCCGACTACGTGCGCCGGGCCATCACGGCGTCGCCGTACCGCTACGTCGCGCGGGTGCGCTTCGAGGCTTCGGAAAATCAACTGGCACAGGTGTTTTCCGCGTCCTCGGCGCAGATCGAGGCGGACGGGCCGGACCGCTGCATCGTGACCGCCGGGGGCGACGACCCGGAGCGCATCGTGCTGCATCTGGCGATGCCGGGCTACCGGTTCGAGGTGCTCGAGCCGCCCGAGGTGGTTGCCGCGACGCGCGCGGTCGCCGACCGGCTGCGTGCCGCAATGCCGCCCGGCTGAAGGGGATTGACCGTATGGTGCAGGGGTGTCGACGGGACGACCCCTGCAGGTGACGGCGGTAGTTTCCACCGAGTTGTTCGTCGGCCCGGCCGATGAGCCGTGGCAGATCGTGCGGGTGGACTACACCGGATGCGCACAGCCCACCGAGGTCAGGGTCGTCGGGGACGGCGTGACCGGCCAGGCCGTGGCGCAGCCGGGTGACGGCGCGGTGGAGATTCCGGTGGTGGTGCAGGACGGGCAGCCGGGTCAGCTCCGGCCCGCGCATCTGGAGATCGACGGCGCGCGGACCGCGTTCGAGTTCGTCGTCGCCGAGCCCGGCTGGACCATGCACATGATCAGCCACTTCCACTACGACCCGGTGTGGTGGAACACCCAGGCCGCGTACACCAGCGTCTGGACCGAGGACCCGCCCGGCCGGTGCCGGCAGACCAACGGCTTCGAGCTCGTCACCGCACACCTCGAAATGGCAAGGCGGGAACCGGAATACAAGTTCGTGCTGGCCGAGGTCGACTACCTCAAACCCTACTGGGACACCCATCCGGAGCAACGCGCCCAGCTGCGTGCGTTGCTGGCCGAGGGCCGGGTCGAGATCATGGGCGGCACCTACAACGAGCCGAACACCAACCTGACCAGTCCCGAGACCGCGATCCGGAACTTCGTGCACGGCATCGGTTTTCAGCGCGACGTCATGGGCGCCGATCCGGCGACGGCCTGGCAATTGGACGTGTTCGGTCACGATCCGCAGTTCCCGGGGATGGCGGCCGACGCCGGGCTGACCTCCAGTTCGTGGGCCCGCGGCCCACATCACCAGTGGGGGCCGATGCACCGTGACGGCGATCCCGAGCGCATGCAGTTCGCCAGCGAATTCGACTGGATCGCACCGTCGGGCCGTGGGCTGCTGACCCACTACATGCCGGCGCACTACGCCGCCGGGTGGTGGATGGATTCGTCGGCGTCGTTGCAGGAGGCCGAGAACGCCACCTACGAGACGTTCACCAAACTGAAAAAGGTTGCGCTGACCCGCAATGTGCTCCTGCCGGTCGGTACCGACTACACCCCGCCGAACAAGTGGGTGACCGAGATTCACCGCGACTGGGCCGCCCGCTACACCTGGCCCCGCTTCGTGTGTGCGCTGCCGCGGGAGTTCTTCGCCGCGGTGCGTGACGAACTCGCGGCCGATGGCACCCAGCCGTCGCCGCAGACCCGCGACATGAACCCGATCTACACGGGCAAAGATGTGTCGTACATCGACACCAAACAGGCCAACCGCGCCGCCGAGAACGTCGTGCTGGCAGCTGAACGGTTCGCGGTGTTCGCCGGATTGCTCACCGGCGCCACCTACCCACAAGCGGCTCTGGCCAAAGCGTGGGTTCAGCTGGCCTACGGCGCACACCACGACGCCATCACCGGATCGGAATCCGACCAGGTGTACCTCGATCTGCTCACCGGCTGGCGCGACGCCTGGGAACTCGGCCGGACCGCGCGCGACAACGCGGTGGCGCTGCTGTCGCGCGCCGTCGACGGCGACATCGTGGTGTGGAACCCATTGGCGCACAGCCGAACCGACATCGTCACCGTGCACCTCGACGAACCGTTGGCAGGCTCGGTCTTCGACGCGGACGGCACGCCGGTCCCGGTCCTGATCGAAGACGACGGCCACACCGTCACCTGGCTGGCCCGCGACGTGCCGTCCCTCGGCTGGCGGGGATACACGCTCGGCGGAGACACGCTGCGATCGGTGCGGAAACCGGCCTCGTGGGAACCCACGTCCGGTACCACCATCAGCAACGACCGCTACGGCTGCACCGTCGATCCCGGCCGCGGTGGGGCGGTGTCTTCGCTGTTCCGCGAGGGCGTCGAACTGATCGGCACGGGCCAGGTCGGCAACGAGATCGCGGTCTACGACGAACATTCCGCGCACCCCACCGAACACGAAGGGCCCTGGCATCTGCTGCCCAAGGGGCCGGTGGTGGGCTCGGCCGAACGCCCTGCCGATTCGGTGCAGGCTTATCGCAGCGCGCTGGGGGAGCGGTTGGTGGTCACCGGCCGGATCGGCGACGTGCTGCGCTACACCCAGACCATCACCCTGTGGCACGGCGTTGACCGCGTCGACTGTCGCACCGTGATCGACGAATTCACCGGCGCCGACAAGCTGCTGCGGCTGCGCTGGCCCTGCCCGGTGCCGGGCGCGATGCCGGTCAGTGAGGTCGGCGACGCGGTGATTGGGCGCGGCTTCGGGCTACTGCACCAACGGAATTCGCACGAGGCTGTCGACACCGCGGACCACCCCTACACCTTGGACAACCCCGCCTACGGGTGGTTCGGACTGTCGTCGGCGGTGCAGGTCCGGGTACGCGACGCGCACGATGTACACGTGCGGGCGGTGTCGGTCGCCGAGGTCGTGGTGCCGAACGCCGCCGACCCGCAGACACCGACCCGGGAGCTGATGGTCGCCTTGGTCCGGGCCGGGGTGACGGCCACCTGCAGCAGCGCCGACAAACCGCGCTACGGCGACCTCGCCGTCGACTCCAACCTGCCCGACGCCCGCATCGCGCTCGGCGGGCCCGACGAGAACCGTTTCACCGCAGCGGTATTGGCGGCAGCCGACCCGTGCTACGGCGCGGAACTGCGGCGCCGTCTCGCCGCCGGCAACGTCCGGCTCTGGGTGCCCGCCGACGCCGACCTCGTGCAGCGCTGGATTCCCGGCGCCGACCTGACGGGGGTGCGGGCGCTGCCGGTGCTGATCGTCGCCGGACCCGGCGCCACCGAGGACCTCATCGCCGCCCTCGCCGCCGCCGAGATCACGGTCGAGCAGGACGCCGCGGCCGGCATCGGGCCCTTCGACGCCCGGACCGTGGCCGTATTGAACCGGGGCGTACCGGGTTTCGCCGTCGAACCGGACGGCGTCCTGCACACCTCGTTGATGCGGTCGTGCACCGGCTGGCCGTCGGGCACCTGGATCGACCCGCCCCGCCGGACCGCACCCGATGGCTCGAATTTCCAGCTCCAGCACTGGACCCACACTTTCGACTACGCCGTCGCGGCCGGTGACGGTGACTGGCGCGCCGCGGGCATTGCGGGCCGCAGCGCCGAGTACTCCGAGCCGTTGCTCGCGGTGCACACCGACCATCCGGCCGTAGCCGGCGGATTGCCCAGCACCGGTTCACTGTTGGGCGTCGAACCCGCGTCCGACGTGACGCTCGCCGCGCTGAAGGCCACCGGCAACCCGATCGCCACCGGCAGCAGCGCACCCGTCGACCCGAGATCGGGCATCACCCTGCGCCTGGTGCAGACCTCGGGAAGGCCGACCGAGGTCAGCATCACCTCGGGAATCCGGCACCTCGAGGACGTGGCACGGCTGGACCTCCTCGAACAACCCGTGGCCGGCGACGGGGAAGACCTGCGGCTGCACGGTTTCGAGATCGCCACCGTGCGGGCACGGCTCGAGCTGCCCCATGTGCTCAATGGCGACCACGCCACCTTGGCGCCGGATGCCGAAGTCGCCCAACCGGTTTACGCCCGGTACTGGCTGCACAACCGCGGCCCGGCCCCGCTGGGCGGTTTGCCGGCAGTGGCCCACGTGCACCCCACTGAAACACCCGGCGAACCGGGTGCGCCCGTGCATTTGCGCGTGACCGCCGCCAGCGACTGCACCGACGCCGCGCTGCACGGCCGGGTGCGAGTGCTGTGCCCCGACGGCTGGTCGGCCACCCCGGACGAGCTGCCCTTCGTGCTGCCTCCGGGTGGTTACCTGGAAACCGAAGTGCAACTGGAACTTCCGGTCGCGGTCCCCGTCGGCCGGTACCCGGTACGGGTCGAACTCGCGGTCACCGGTGGCGCCAAGCACACCCAGATTCCGGCTGCCTGGCGCCAGACGGTGGAGGACGTCTGTGTCGTCACCGTCGGCGAACCCGTTGACGCACGGCTGCTCACTCTGGTCGCCGAGCCCGAACCGGTCGACGTCGTCGCGGGTGGACACGCGGACCTGAGCGTCACCGTCGGCTCTGCCGCCGGCGCACCGCTGAGCCTGGAAGCACACTTGATCAGCCCTTGGGGCACCTGGGAATGGCTGGGGCCGGGCGTGCTCGGCGCAGACGTCCCAGCCGGCGGCACCGTCGCGCTGGACTTCGATGTGGCGCCGCCGCTGTGGGTCGGACCGGGGCAGTGGTGGGCACTGATCCGGATCGCGGCCGCCGGGCGGGTGCTCTACACCCCGGCGGTATCGGTGCGGGTCCGATGAGCCACGTCGCCACCGTCGCCGGGCGGGCCATTCCGGTGAGCGACCTCGACGACCGTGAATCACGTTTGCGGGCAAGCGCATTGGCGCCGTCGCTGCCGGTGCCCGGGACCAGTGAAGGCCGCCAGCTGCGGCGCTGGCTGGCCCAGTTGCTGGTCACCGACGAGCTGGTGCGCGTGGCAGCCGGCGAACTCGGTGTCGACGACCGCGACGCACCTACCGAAGCAGATCTGCTGCCCGACGCCGCCGCCAGGATGGAGCTCGGCAGCGTCGCCGCGGCGGCCCTCGAACAGCCGCTGGCGCGGGCGCTGTTCGTCCGCGTGACCGCCGACGTCCGGCTCGCGGGCGACGAGGTCGAGCGCTACCACGCCCGCAACCCCCTGCGGTTCGCCCCGCCCGTCCCTGGTCTCGGCGGCTGGTCCACCGCGCCGACCGCAGCCCCGCCACTGGATCAGGTGCGGCCGCAGATCACCGCACATCTGCTGGGGTCGGCGCGCCGACGCGCCTTCCGGCATTGGCTCGACGCCCGCCGGGCCGAGTCGGTGCGCCTGGCACCTGGATATGAACACCCCGGCGACCCACGCCAGCCCGACCATGTGCACCGGCATTGAGGCCACGATGCCCGAACTGACCCTCGCTCTCGACGTCGGCGGCACCAAGATCGCCGCGGCGCTCGTCGACCCGGATGGCGCGCTCGTGCACCGCGCGCAGCTGCCCACGCCGCACGCGGACCGCGAGCAGGTGTGGGCAACCGTCGACGCCCTGGTCGGCGCCGCTCTCGGTGCGGCCGGCGGGCGCCCGCTGCGCGGTGTGGGCGTCGGCTCCGCCGGTCCCATCGACGTCTCGGCGGGCACCGTGAGTCCGCTGAATATCTCTGTCTGGCAACAGTTTCCGTTGGTGCAGCGACTCACCGAGCGTACCGGCCTGCCGGTACGGCTGGCCGGTGACGTCGTATGCCTGGCCATGGGTGAGCAATGGCGCGGGGCCGGTCAGGGGGCGCAGTTCCTGCTCGGCATGGTGGTGTCGACCGGTATCGGCGGCGGGTTGGTGCTCGATGGCGCGCCGTACCTCGGTCGCACCGGCAATGCCGGGCACATCGGGCACGTCGTGGTGGACCCCGACGGCCCGCGCTGCGCGTGCGGTGGTCAGGGTTGCGTGGAGGCGGTGGCCTCGGGTCCGCACCTGGCGCGCTGGGCGCACGAGCACGGCTGGGACGCGCCGGCGGATGCCGACGCGAAGGCGCTGGCAGACGCTGCCGGCCGGGGGGATCCGGTTGCGGTGCAGGCGTTCGCGCGCGGTGCCGATGCGATCGCGGTCGCCATCGCGTCGGCGGCGGCGGTCTGCGATCTGGATCTGGCGGTGCTCGGTGGAGGTGTGGCGAACGCGGGGGAGGTGTTGTTCGCCCCGTTGCGGGCGGCGCTGCCCCGTTATGCGGGGTTGAGCTTCCTGCGCGGCCTGCGGGTGGTGCCCGCCGCGCTCGGCGGCGACGCCGGCCTGGTCGGCGCGGCGGCCCTGTTTCGTTCTTGAGAAGCGTTGCGCTCCATGTGCTTTCGGCCCCAATCGCACAGGGCCCACAGCACGGGGCCAAGCGTCTTGCCGTACTCGGAGATCGAGTAGTGCACGCACGGCGGCACCGTGCCGGCATCGTGGCGGTCGATGATGCCGTCGGCCACCAGCTCGTGCAGGTGCCGGATGAGCATCCGCTCGGTGATGTCGGGGATGCTGCGCCGGAGTTCGGCGGTGCGCATCGGACCGTCCGCGAGCCGCCACAGGATGGTGCCCTTCCAGCGGCCGTCGACGACGGAGAGGGCGGCGTCGATCGGGCACTCGCCGATCTCTTTCTTCGATACCGCCACGGTGCACCTCCTGGTCATCATGCTGACTAATTTGTCAGTACCTTGTTATTTGTCAGCATAGTGACCAGGCTCGATGTCATGGAACACATTGCGCAACTACTCACCGTGATCGTCGTCGGCACGCTGGTCGGTGTCGAGTTCGGCGTGGCCGCGTTCATGAATCCGATCTTGGAACGGCTGCCCGACGACGCCTACCGCCAGGCGCGCGCGACCGGCAGCCGGCTCCTCGGGACGGTGATGCCGTTCTGGTACATCGCCGCGGCCGCACTGCTGGTCGGGGATGCGGTGCTCGGGCGGGCGCCGCTGGCCATTGCCGCCGTGGTGGTGATGGGGGTGGTGATGGTCCTGACCCTGACCACGCTGGTGCCGATCAACAACCGGGTCGCGGCGTGGGCGGGCGCCGGTCCTGACGAGGCGCCGACGAACCGTGCGCTGGCCCACCGCTGGGACCGGCTGCACTGGTTGCGAGTGGCGCTCCTGTTGGTGGCGTTCGTCCTGGTGGCGCTGCCCCGGTGAGGCCGGTGTCCGCTGGCCGGACATGAGGTAGGCCTGTGATTTAGGTAAGACTAAGCTAAGTTGATCTTGTTAACGGTGCGTGAACATCTCTTCACTCGCCCAGTTGAATCAGACTTAGTGAGGTAGTGGCATGCGCGTCGTCTTCTTCGGTTTCCAGACGTGGGGGGTCAAGACGCTGCAGGCGTTGATCGATCTGGGACACGACGTGCCGATGGTGGTCACGCATCCGACCAGCACAGAGTCGTACAAGGCGATCTTCTCGGATTCGGTCGAGGAACTCGCCCAGTCGCACGACATCCCGGTGCACCTGACCATGCGGGCCGACCACGAGACGATCGACCTGGTCAAGCGTTCAGAACCCGACGTCATCGTCGTCAACAGCTGGTACACGCGGATGACGGACGAGCTGTATGACCTGCCGCCGTACGGGACGCTGAACCTGCACGACTCCCTGCTGCCGAAGGGGACCGGCTTCTCCCCGGTCATCTGGTCGCTGATCAGCGGCGAGGCTCAGATCGGCCTGACGGTGCACCGGATGGACGAGGACCTCGACACCGGGGACATCCTCGTTCAGCATTCGCTGCCCATCGGCCCGCACGACACCGGCACCGAACTGGTCGAGCGTGGCATCGCCCTGATCCCCGGCGCGCTGAAGGAAGCGTTTGCGGCCCTCGAATCAGGCAATCCGCAGTGGCGGCCGCAGAACAAGGCGACCCGCACCTACTTCCACAAGCGGTCAGAACGCGACAGCCTCATCGACTGGACTTGGCCGGCCGAGGACCTGGAACGACTGGTGCGCGCGCTGTCGGCGCCGTACCCGCCCGCCTTCACCTGCTACCTCGGTGAACGGATCGAGGTGCTGGCGGCGAAGGTCTCCGAAATCCGCTACGGCGGCACCCCGGGCCGCGTGATCGTGCAGGAGGGCGGCGGCGCCGTGGTCTGCGGCCCGAACGCCTACCGCGGTGGGAACCTCGGCCTGGTCATCACCCGACTCCGCACGGCCGACGGCGTGGAACACGGCGGAGCGGAGTTCTTCCGTCGCGGCGGTTACCTGACCAGCGAGGCCTGAACCCGTGCCGCTGCTGACATACATCGCGACGCCGTCGTGGCTCATGTCCATCCGCCGCCGGATGCTCGCGCTGATTCCGGTCCGGTTCCTGCGGCACGTCCTCTATCTCTTGATGATCCGCAAGCGGGGCAACTTCGACGAGCCGCAGACCTTCAACGAGAAGGTGAACTGGCGCATCTTCAACGATCGCCGGGAACGGATCATCAAGGCCTGCGACAAGATGTGGATGAAAGAGATGGCCCGGGCGGCGTATCCGGGCGCCGATCTCCGCATCCCCGCCACGTACTGGTCGGGTACCGATCTGCGGGACGCGGGGGACCTGACGACACTGCCGCCGTGGGTGCTCAAGCCCAATGCCAGCAGTGGTCAGGCGCTGTTCGGTCCTGATCCGCAGACCGATCTGGCCCGCCTGCAGGACCAGACCAGCAGCTGGTTCCAGGAGACGCCACTGGAGCTCGGCGAGTGGGGCTACAGCGAAGCCCGCCCGCTGCTCCTGATCGAGGAACGCATCCCCACGCCGGACGGTCAGCCGCCGGTCGACTACAAGTTCTTCGTGTTCGACGGCCGCGTGGAGCTCATCCAGGTGAATCGGGGCCGGTTCGGCAAGAGCCAGACCACGACTTTCCTGGACGCCGACTGGCGCCGGCTACCCGTGCGCTGGCGCATCCACCCGGTGGCCGCCGAAGAGCGGCCGGTGGAGCTGGACAAGATGCTCGAGATCGCCCGCACCCTGGGTGCGGACTGGGACTTCATCCGCGTCGACCTCTATGCCGTCGACGGCGACGTGTGGTTCGGGGAGTACACCCCGTACCCGGGCACCGGCATGCTGCGCTACGAGCCGATGAGCTTCGACCTCGAGCAGGGCCGGCAGTGGCGGCTGCCGACCGCCGACCAGGTGCGCCGCGGACAGCCATAGGCGGCTGAGTCCGCGGCACTGCCGTCTCGGGCCGTTTTGGCTGATCGGCAGGCCATCGGCTACTCTGATCCAGTTCCACCGAAGACCGTCGGTCACCGAGCAATCGGTTGAAGGCCCAGGCACTGCCTGGCGGCCCACGCAGGAGGACGAGGTTTTCAGAGTTTTGATTCTGCGCGCCCCGACCTTTCTGTGTCGGGGCGCTTTGCATTTCTGACCTCGATCGAAGCCGAATCTCCGGCAGTCTCCAGTGGGCCGATGAATACACCACAAGGAGGCATGTATGGCCAAGGCTGACAAAGCCACTGCGGTCGCTGACATTGCCGAACAGTTCAAGGCCTCGACGGCCACTGTCGTGACCGAGTACCGCGGTCTGACGGTTGCCAATCTCGCCGAGCTGCGTCGCTCCCTTGGTGCCTCGACGACCTACACGGTCGCCAAGAACACCCTGGTCAAGCGCGCTGCCTCGGAGGCCGGGATCGAAGGCCTCGACGACCTGTTCGCAGGTCCGACCGCCATCGCGTTCATCACCGGCGAGCCGGTCGATGCCGCGAAGGCAATCAAGAAGTTCGCGAAGGATCACAAGCAGCTCGTCATCAAGGGCGGCTACATGGACGGCGCTGCGCTGTCTGTGGCCCAGGTCGAGAAGATCGCCGACCTCGAGTCGCGCGAAGTGCTGCTGTCCAAGCTGGCCGGCGCCCTCAAGGCGAAGCAGTCCCAGGCCGCGGCGCTGTTCGTTGCGCCCGCGTCCCAGGTTGCCCGCCTGGCCGCCGCTCTGCAGGACAAGAAGGCCGCCGAGTCGGCTGCCTGATCCATCTAGACCAACCAAAACAAGAAAAACCAAGGAAGGACCATTCACATGGCCAAGCTGTCCACTGAAGAACTGCTCGACGCGTTCAAGGAAATGACCCTGCTGGAGCTCTCGGAGTTCGTGAAGCAGTTCGAGGAGACCTTCGACGTCACCGCCGCTGCTCCGGTCGCCGTTGCCGCCGCTGGTGGCGCTGCTGCTCCCGCCGAGGCTGCTGAAGAGCAGTCCGAGTTCGACGTCATCCTCGAGGGTGCCGGCGACAAGAAGATCGGCGTCATCAAGGTCGTCCGCGAGATCGTTTCCGGCCTGGGCCTGAAGGAAGCCAAGGACCTGGTCGACGGCGCCCCCAAGCCGCTGCTGGAGAAGGTCTCGAAGGAGGCCGCCGAGGACGCCAAGGCCAAGCTCGAGGCCGCCGGCGCTTCGGTGTCCGTCAAGTAAGTTCGCCAGAACTGACGTTTTCCCCCGGAGTCCATTGCGGACTCCGGGGGATTTCGCTTTTCAGGGGTTATAAATCGGGGTATTTCCGACCCCGTCGGGGACCATGGGGTAGTTGGCTCAGTGCCCATCGGAGTGACTTCTGGGCGGGCCGTCCGATAGTTGGAACAAGGTGCATCAGCTCGCGATCGATGCGCTACAGTGACTCAAGCCACAGGCAGGGCAGCAAATGGCGCGCGAGCGCTGGCGGAAGGGATCTCACATGGGCGTCCAAATCGACGTGACAGGACTGAGCAAGTCCTTTGGGTCGTCGAAGATCTGGGAAGACGTCACTTTGACCATCCCCGCCGGCGAGGTCAGCGTCATGCTGGGCCCGTCCGGTACCGGTAAGTCGGTGTTCCTGAAGTCGCTGATCGGCCTGCTGCGCCCCGAGCGTGGCTCCATCGTCATCGATGGCACCAACATCATCGAGTGCTCGGCCAAGGAGCTCTACGAGATCCGCACCCTGTTCGGTGTGCTGTTCCAGGACGGCGCGCTGTTCGGCTCGATGAACATCTACGACAACACGGCCTTCCCGCTGCGCGAGCACACCAAGAAGTCCGAGTCCGAGATCCGCAAGATCGTCATGGAGAAGCTGGACGTCGTGGGTATGCCCAACGACGGTCACAAGTTCCCGGGCGAAATCTCCGGTGGTATGCGCAAGCGTGCCGGCCTGGCCCGCGCCCTGGTGCTCGACCCCAAGATCATCCTGGTCGACGAGCCGGACTCCGGTCTGGACCCCGTCCGTACCGCCTACCTGTCGCAGCTGCTGATCGACATCAACGCGCAGATCGACGCCACGGTGCTGATCGTGACGCACAACATCAACATCGTGCGTACGGTGCCGGACAACATCGGCATGCTCTACCGCAAGCACCTGGTCATGTTCGGCCCCCGCGAGGTGCTGCTGACCAGTGAGGAGCCGGCGGTCAAGCAGTTCCTCAACGGTCGTCGTATCGGCCCCATCGGTATGTCCGAGGAGAAGGACGCCGCGACCGCCGCTGCCGAGCAGGCCGCGATCGATGCCGGTCACTCCGATGGTGGTGTCGAAGAGATCGAGGGTGTGCCGCCGCAGATCGAGGTGACCCCGGGCATGCCGGTCCGTCAGGCCGTGGCTCGTCGTCAGGCTCGGGTGCGTTCGATCCTGCACACCCTGCCGCCCGCCGCGCAGGCCGCCATCCTCGAAGACCTCAACAGGAGCGGTCGCTCCGATGACCCGGTGACGGCTCAGATTCCGCGGGCCTGATCCGCAGAACGTCGAAAATCGCGCCCGGGCTGCCTCAGCCCGGGCGCGATTTCTGTCGGCGAGGGTGCAGACAGATCGCGAAATCTCCCCCCGGGGCGCGCTGAGCGCACGCTCGAGCGTGTTGCGAGGGCGGCAACGCCGGTGATCTTGGTCACGGCAGGTCCGTCGGCGGCGGCGTGCGAGTGGCGCCGCGGAGCCCGCTGGGTCACGATGTCAGCGGCCCGGATCGCAATTTGCCGGTAAAACTCCACACCAAACACCGTGGCAACTCTTGACTGAGGCCCGCAAACGGGCCAATCTGTTGGGCAGCATGTATTCAAGGGTTTTGTTGATGGGTCCAGACGCCAGCCAGCGTTATCCGTTAAAACCCTCTCCAAACATGCCGTGGTTGAGGAATGCGCCGTCCTACGCTAATGTTGGACGTTGCGCTGGCTGCATCCTGCCCACCTCACCCGCACCTGACACCTTCTAGCCTGAGCCCTGCTTAGTGATCTAGTCGCGTGCCCTGTGTCTTGTAAGGCCCGGACTGTGAGAACGCCAGCCGGACCGACACAGATAGAGCGGCACTTCGGACCGGTTTCGACCGGCACCGGAACAGTCGCATCAGGTGCTGGAAGGACGCATCTTGGCAGTCTCTCGCGAGAGCAAGTCAGTAGATTCCAACAACTCCGTCCCAGGAGCGCCGAACCGAGTCTCGTTCGCCAAGCTGCGCGAACCGCTCGAGGTTCCGGGCTTGCTCGACGTGCAGACGGATTCTTTCGAGTGGCTGATCGGTTCCGACCGCTGGCGCGCGAAGGCAGTCGATCGTGGCGACATCAACCCCGTCGGTGGCCTCGAAGAGGTCCTCGCCGAGCTGTCGCCGATCGAGGACTTCGCCGGCACTCTGTCGCTGAGCTTCTCCGACCCGCGCTTCGACGAGGTCAAGGCCCCGGTCGACGAGTGCAAGGAAAAGGATCAGACGTACGCGGCCCCGCTGTTCGTCACGGCTGAGTTCATCAACAACACCACTGGCGAGATCAAGAGCCAGACGGTCTTCATGGGCGACTTCCCGATGATGACCGAAAAGGGCACCTTCATCATCAACGGCACCGAGCGCGTCGTCGTCTCGCAGCTCGTCCGTTCGCCCGGTGTGTACTTCGATGAGTCCATCGACAAGGCCACCGAGAAGACCCTGCACAGCGTCAAGGTCATCCCGGGCCGTGGCGCCTGGCTGGAGTTCGACGTCGACAAGCGCGACACCGTCGGTGTCCGCATCGACCGCAAGCGTCGCCAGCCGGTCACCGTGCTGCTGAAGGCGCTCGGCTGGACCAGCGAGCAGATCCGCGAGCGCTTCGGCTTCTCCGAGATCATGATGGGCACCCTCGAGAAGGACCCGACCGCCGGTCCCGACGAGGCCCTGCTGGATATCTACCGGAAGCTGCGCCCGGGCGAGCCGCCGACCAAGGAGTCGGCGCAGACCCTGCTGGAGAACCTGTTCTTCAAGGAGAAGCGTTACGACCTGGCCCGCGTGGGCCGGTACAAGGTCAACAAGAAGCTGGGCCTGCACGACGGCAACCCGGCTCAGGTGACCGCGACGACGCTGACCGAAGAGGACATCGTCGCCACCATCGAGTACCTGGTGCGCCTGCACGACGGTGACACCAAGATGACCGCCCCCGGCGGCGTCGAGGTCCCCGTCGAGGTCGACGACATCGACCACTTCGGCAACCGTCGTCTGCGTACCGTGGGCGAGCTGATCCAGAACCAGATCCGGGTCGGCCTGTCGCGTATGGAGCGCGTCGTGCGTGAGCGCATGACCACCCAGGACGTCGAGGCGATCACTCCGCAGACCCTGATCAACATCCGTCCCGTCGTGGCGGCGATCAAGGAGTTCTTCGGAACCAGCCAGCTGTCGCAGTTCATGGACCAGAACAACCCGCTGTCGGGTCTGACCCACAAGCGCCGTCTGTCGGCGCTGGGCCCCGGTGGTCTGTCCCGTGAGCGTGCCGGCCTCGAGGTCCGCGACGTCCACTCGTCGCACTACGGCCGCATGTGCCCGATCGAGACCCCTGAAGGCCCGAACATCGGTCTGATCGGTTCGCTGTCGGTGTACGCACGGGTGAACCCGTTCGGCTTCATCGAGACCCCGTACCGCAAGGTCGTCGAGGGCGTGGTCACCGACCAGATCGACTACCTGACCGCCGACGAGGAGGACCGCCACGTCGTGGCGCAGGCCAACTCGCCGCTGGACGATGCCGGCCGCTTCACCGAGGACAAGATCCTCGTCCGCCGTAAGGGTGGAGAGGTCGAGTTCGTGACGGCCAACGACGTCGACTACATGGACGTCTCGCCGCGCCAGATGGTGTCCGTCGCAACCGCGATGATCCCGTTCCTGGAGCACGACGACGCCAACCGCGCCCTGATGGGTGCCAACATGCAGCGCCAGGCGGTTCCGCTGGTGCGCAGCGAGGCCCCGCTGGTCGGTACCGGTATGGAGCTGCGTGCCGCCATCGACGCCGGTGACGTCGTCGTCGCCGACAAGTCGGGTGTCATCGAAGAGGTCTCCGCCGACTACGTCACCGTCATGGCTGACGACGGCTCGCGGCACACCTACCGGATGCGCAAGTTCAACCGCTCCAACCACGGCACGTGCGCCAACCAGCGCCCGATCGTGGACTCGGGGCAGCGCGTCGAGGCCGGCCAGGTCATCGCCGACGGTCCTTGCACCGAGAACGGTGAGATGGCCCTCGGTAAGAACCTGCTCGTGGCGATCATGCCGTGGGAAGGCCACAACTACGAGGACGCCATCATCCTGAGCCAGCGGCTCGTGGAGCAGGACGTGCTCACCTCGATCCACATCGAGGAGCACGAGATCGATGCCCGCGACACCAAGCTGGGCGCCGAGGAGATCACCCGGGACATCCCGAACGTCTCCGACGAGGTGCTGGCTGACCTCGACGAGCGCGGCATCGTCCGCATCGGCGCCGAGGTCCGCGACGGCGACATCCTGGTCGGCAAGGTCACCCCGAAGGGTGAGACCGAGCTGACCCCGGAAGAGCGTCTGCTGCGTGCCATCTTCGGTGAGAAGGCCCGTGAGGTCCGCGACACCTCGCTGAAGGTGCCGCACGGTGAGTCCGGAAAGGTCATCGGCGTCCGCGTGTTCTCGCGCGAGGACGACGACGATCTGCCCGCCGGTGTCAACGAGCTGGTCCGCGTCTACGTGGCCCAGAAGCGCAAGATCTCCGACGGTGACAAGCTCGCCGGCCGCCACGGCAACAAGGGCGTCATCGGCAAGATCCTCCCGCAGGAGGACATGCCGTTCATGCCTGACGGCACCCCGGTGGACATCATCCTGAACACCCACGGTGTGCCGCGTCGTATGAACATCGGCCAGATCTTGGAAACCCACCTCGGGTGGGTCGCCAAGGCCGGCTGGAACATCGAAGGCGAGCCGGAGTGGGCAGCGAACCTGCCCGAAGGCATGCACAGCGCCCCGCGCGACAGCATCGTCGCCACCCCGGTGTTCGACGGTGCCCGCGAAGGCGAGTTGGAGGGCCTGCTGGGCTCGACGCTGCCGAACCGTGACGGCGACGTCATGGTCAACGCCGAGGGCAAGTCGATGCTGTTCGACGGTCGGTCGGGTGAGCCGTTCCCGTACCCGGTGACGGTCGGCTACATGTACATCCTGAAGCTGCACCACTTGGTCGACGACAAGATTCACGCGCGTTCGACCGGCCCGTACTCGATGATCACCCAGCAGCCGCTCGGTGGTAAGGCGCAGTTCGGTGGCCAGCGGTTCGGTGAGATGGAGTGCTGGGCCATGCAGGCCTACGGCGCGGCCTACACGCTGCAGGAGCTGCTGACCATCAAGTCCGACGACACCGTCGGGCGCGTGAAGGTCTACGAGGCGATCGTCAAGGGCGAGAACATCCCGGAGCCGGGTATCCCGGAGTCGTTCAAGGTTCTGCTCAAGGAACTCCAGTCGCTGTGCCTCAACGTCGAGGTGCTGTCTTCGGACGGCGCCGCGATCGAGATGCGCGACAGCGATGACGAGGACCTGGAGCGCACCGCCGCGAATTTGGGTATCAACCTGTCGCGGAACGAGTCCGCGTCTGTTGAAGACCTCGCCTAGTCAACCGTCCGTAGTCAGCTTTTTCTGATTCATACACCCGCAAGGGGAAAGGGAGTTACGTGCTAGACGTCAACTTCTTCGATGAACTCCGCATCGGCCTGGCCACCGCGGAAGACATCCGTAATTGGTCCTTCGGCGAGGTCAAGAAGCCGGAGACCATCAACTACCGCACGCTCAAGCCCGAAAAGGACGGCCTGTTCTGCGAGAAGATCTTCGGACCGACTCGCGACTGGGAGTGCTACTGCGGCAAGTACAAGCGCGTCCGCTTCAAGGGCATCGTCTGCGAGCGCTGTGGCGTCGAGGTGACTCGCGCCAAGGTGCGTCGTGAGCGCATGGGCCACATCGAGCTGGCGGCTCCGGTCACCCACATCTGGTACTTCAAGGGCGTTCCGTCGCGCTTGGGCTACCTGCTGGACCTGGCCCCGAAGGATCTGGAAAAGATCATCTACTTCGCGGCCTACGTGATCACCGCGGTCGACACCGAGATGCGGCACAACGAGCTGTCCACGCTCGAGGCCGAGATGGTCGTCGAGAAGAAGGCTGTGGAAGATCAGCGGGACCTCGATCTCGCCGAGCGTTCGCAGAAGCTCGAGGCCGACCTCGCCGAGCTGGAGCGCGATGGCGCCAAGTCCGACGTGCGCCGCAAGGTGCGCGACGGTGGCGAGCGCGAGATGCGTCAGCTCCGCGACCGGGCCCAGCGTGAGCTGGACCGGCTCGACGAGATCTGGACCACCTTCAGCAAGCTGGCGCCGAAGCAGCTCATCGTCGACGAGGTGCTCTACCGCGAGCTGCAGGACCGCTACGGCGAGTACTTCCAGGGCGCCATGGGTGCCGAGTCGATCAAGAAGCTCATCGAGACCTTCGACATCGACGCCGAGGCCGAGTCGCTGCGCGACACCATCAAGAACGGCAAGGGCCAGAAGAAGCTTCGCGCCCTCAAGCGTCTGAAGGTTGTCGCCGCGTTCCAGACGAACCGCAACTCGCCCATGGGCATGGTGCTGGACGCCGTTCCGGTGATCCCGCCGGAGCTGCGCCCGATGGTTCAGCTCGACGGTGGCCGCTTCGCGACCTCCGACCTGAACGACCTGTACCGCCGCGTCATCAACCGCAACAACCGGTTGAAGCGACTGATCGACCTCGGCGCGCCCGAGATCATCGTCAACAACGAGAAGCGCATGCTGCAGGAGTCTGTGGACGCGCTGTTCGACAACGGCCGTCGTGGCCGGCCGGTCACCGGTCCGGGCAACCGTCCGCTCAAGTCGCTGTCCGACCTGCTCAAGGGCAAGCAGGGCCGCTTCCGTCAGAACCTGCTGGGCAAGCGCGTCGACTACTCGGGCCGTTCGGTCATCGTCGTCGGCCCGCAGCTCAAGCTGCACCAGTGTGGTCTGCCGAAGCTGATGGCCCTCGAGCTGTTCAAGCCGTTCGTGATGAAGCGTCTGGTCGACCTGAACCACGCGCAGAACATCAAGAGCGCCAAGCGCATGGTCGAGCGTCAGCGTCCCCAGGTGTGGGATGTCCTCGAAGAGGTCATCGCAGAGCACCCGGTGCTGCTGAACCGTGCACCTACGCTGCACCGCCTGGGTATCCAGGCCTTCGAGCCGCAGCTGGTGGAAGGCAAGGCCATCCAGCTGCACCCGCTGGTGTGTGAGGCGTTCAACGCCGACTTCGACGGTGACCAGATGGCAGTCCACCTGCCGCTGTCCGCCGAGGCGCAGGCCGAGGCACGCATCCTGATGCTGTCGTCGAACAACATCCTGTCTCCCGCGTCGGGCCGCCCGCTGGCCATGCCGCGTCTGGACATGGTGACCGGTCTGTACTTCCTGACCACCCTCATCGAGGGTGACACCGGCGAGTTCGTGCCGGCCAGCAAGGACGGTGCCGAGCAGGGCGTCTACAGCAGCCCGGCCGAGGCCATCATGGCCATGGACCGTGGTGCGCTGTCGGTGCGCGCGAAGATCAAGATTCGGTTGACGCACCTGCGTCCGCCGGCCGAGATCGAGGCTCAGCTGTTCGAGAACGGCTGGAAGCCGGGCGACGCCTGGACCGCGGAGACCACGCTGGGCCGCGTGCTGTTCAACGAGCTGCTGCCGAAGGGCTACGCGTTCGTCGACAAGCAGATGCACAAGAAGGTGCAGGCGGCGATCATCAACGATCTCGCCGAGCGGTACCCGATGATCGTCGTGGCGCAGACCGTCGACAAGCTGAAGGATGCCGGTTTCCACTGGGCGACCCGCTCGGGCGTGACGGTCTCGATGGCCGACGTTCTGGTGCCGCCGCAGAAGGCGGAGATCCTGGAGCGCTACGAGGGCCAGGCCGACGCGATCGAGAAGAAGTACCAGCGCGGTGGTCTGAACCACGACGAGCGCAACGGTGAACTGGTCAAGATCTGGCAGCAGGCCACGGAAGAGGTCGGTAAGGCCCTGGAGGCCTACTACCCGGAGGACAACCCGATCATCACGATCGTGAAGTCGGGCGCCACCGGTAACCTCACCCAGACCCGCACCCTGGCGGGCATGAAGGGTCTGGTGACGAACCCGAAGGGTGAGTTCATCCCGCGGCCCATCAAGTCCTCGTTCCGCGAGGGCCTGACGGTGTTGGAGTACTTCATCAACACCCACGGTGCTCGTAAGGGTCTGGCCGATACCGCTCTGCGTACCGCCGACTCGGGTTACCTGACCCGTCGTCTGGTCGACGTGTCGCAGGACGTCATCGTCCGCGAGACCGACTGTGAGACCGAACGCGGCGTGATGGTGACGCTGGCCGAGGCTCAGGCCGACGGTTCGCTGGTGCGTGACGCCCACATCGAGACCTCCGCGTACGCGCGGACCCTGGCCACCGATGCGGTCGACGCCAACGGCAACGTTGTCGTCGAGCGTGGCCACGATCTCGGTGACCCGGCGATCGAGGCACTGCTGGCTGCGGGTATCTCGCAGGTCAAGGTGCGTTCGGTGCTGACCTGTGCCACCGGCACCGGTGTTTGCGCCAAGTGCTACGGCCGCTCGATGGCCACCGGCAAGCTGGTCGACATCGGCGAGGCCGTCGGCATCGTCGCCGCCCAGTCCATCGGTGAGCCCGGTACCCAGCTGACCATGCGTACCTTCCACCAGGGTGGCGTCGGTGACGACATCACCGGTGGTCTGCCGCGCGTCCAGGAGCTGTTCGAGGCCCGCGTGCCTCGCAACGTCGCTCCGATCGCCGACGTGGCCGGCCGGATTCGCCTGGAAGAAGACGACAAGTTCTACAAGATCACCATCGTTCCCGACGATGGTGGCGAGGAAGTCGTCTACGACAAGCTGCCGCGTCGTAACCGCCGCTTGAAGGTGTTCAAGCACGAGGACGGTTCGGAGCGCCTGTTGGCCGATGGTGACCACGTCGAGGTCGGCCAGCAGCTCATGGAGGGTTCGGCGAACCCCCACGAGGTGCTACGCGTCCAGGGCCCCCGCGAGGTGCAGATTCACCTCGTCAAGGAGGTCCAGGAGGTCTACCGCGCTCAGGGTGTGTCGATCCACGACAAGCACATCGAGGTCATCGTCCGGCAGATGCTGCGTCGCGTGACGATCATCGACTCGGGTTCGACGGAGTTCCTGCCCGGCTCGCTGACCGAGCGCAGCGAGTTCGAGTCGGAGAACCGCCGCGTCGTGGCCGAGGGCAACGAGCCCGCGGCCGGACGTCCGGTGCTGATGGGTATCACGAAGGCATCGCTGGCCACGGACTCGTGGCTGTCGGCGGCGTCGTTCCAGGAGACCACTCGCGTGCTGACCGATGCGGCAATCAACTGCCGTAGCGACAAGCTGCAGGGTCTGAAGGAGAACGTGATCATCGGTAAGTTGATCCCGGCTGGTACGGGCATCAACCGGTACCGCAACATCCAGGTCCAGCCGACCGAGGAAGCCCGCGCAGCGGCGTACACGATCCCGTCCTACGAGGATCAGTACTACAGCCCGGACTTCGGCCAGGCCACTGGTGCTGCCGTGCCGCTGGATGACTACGGCTACAGCGATTACCGCTAGCGCGTAGCTGCGCGAGCAGACGTGGAAACCCCCAAAACCTTCGGGTTTTGGGGGTTTTCGCGTCTGTTCGGCAGTCAGTTGGCGAGCAGGTTGACCGCGCCGGTGAACACTTTGGGCAGGGCGGCTGCGGCCGGGACGATGCGGGACCGCACGGCAGGAACGGCCGCGGCCCGGACCAGCGCCTCGGTCAGCAGCCGGTAGCGGCGGGTGAGGTTCCGCCAGCGACGGTCGTATTCGTCGACCCGGTCGCGGACGACGCAGTCGACCAGCGCCTCGGCTGCGCTGAACGCCAACCCCAGACCTTCACCGGTCAGGGCGTCGACGTAGCCGGCGGCGTCGCCGACCAGGAGCACCCGGCCCGCGACCCGGGTGCGTACGTGCTGCCGCAACGGGCCGGCCGCGAGGTCGGGCCCGAATTCATGTCCCTCGACGCGCTGGCGCAGTTCGTCGAACGCCGCGAACTTCGTGTCGAAACCTCCACGACCCGCGGACAGGATCGCGATGCCGACGCAGTCGTCGGCCACCGGTGTCACGTACGCCTCGGTCTCGCGACTCCAGTGCACCTCGACGTTGTGGGTCCACGGCGCCAGCTGTATATGCCGGCGGATACCCCAGCGGCGCGGGCCGGCGGCCGGCCGTGCCAACCCGAGGTCGCGACGGATCGGGGAGTGCAGCCCGTCGGCCGCCACCAGATAGCGGGCCCGGAGCTCGCCGGCGCGAACACCGTCGGCATCCTGGGTGATCGCACCGGCCGCACCCTGGACGAACTTCACCCCGGCCGCCCGCGCCGCGTCGGACATCGCGGCGTGCAGCGTCGTCCGGCGCACCCCGCGGCCCACCCCGCCACGGAACGCGGCCTCGACCCGCGTCGCACCCGCGTGATAGCTGATGCCGCGCAGCGTCCGGCCGGGCGCCACCACACCCAGCCGGTCGAGATGCGCGAGGGAGTGCGGCATCATCCCTTCACCGCAGGCCTTGTCCAACGTGCCGGGACGGCGCTCGACGACAACCGCCTCCAGTCCGGCGCGCGCCGCGTAGAGCGACGTCGCGAGCCCCGCCGGGCCGCCGCCGACCACCAGCAGGTCGATCACGACAGGCTCGCCAGCGCGGCGTTCTCGACGCGCAGCCGGGTGCGCAGCAGCAGCGCGTTGAGCACCGTGAACACCGTGGCCGTCAGCCACGCGGTGTGGACCAGCGGCAGCGCGAACCCCTCGATCACCACTGCGGCGTAGTTGGGGTGCGGTAGCCACCGGTACGGGCCGGCGACCACCCGCGACGCGCCAGGGATGACGATGACGCGCGTGTTCCACTGCGGCCCGAGTGTGCCGATGCACCACCACCGCAGCGCCTGCGCCGCGAGCACCGCGGCCAGCATCGGCCAGCCCAGCGCGGGGATGAACGGCCGATCGAGCAGCAGCGGTTCGAGTACGCACGCCACCAGCAACCCGATGTGCAGCACGACCATGAACGGGTAGTGGCCGAAGCCGTACTCGGTGCCGCCGCGCGCCAGCGACCAGGCGAGGTTGCGCTTGGAGACCACCAACTCGACGAGCCGTTCGACTGCGACGGCCGCGATCAGCGTCAGGTACCAAGCCACCGGATCAGCGCCACCGCAGCAGGACCAGCTCGGAGCAGAAGCCCGGGCCCATGGCCATCATCAGGCCGAGGCTGCCCGCGGGCGGACGTTTGGCGATGGTGTCGTGCAGGACGTGCAGCACCGACGCCGACGACAGGTTGCCCACTTCAGCCAGCGATCGCCACGTCAGCTCGAGCGCATCGTCGGGCAGACCCAGCGTCGCGGTGATCGCCTCGATCACCTTGGGCCCGCCCGGGTGGCTGACCCACGTGCGGATGTCTGCGGTCTCGAGGCCATGTGCGGCAAGGAAATTGGTGACGTCGTCGCCGAGGTAGGTCTCGATGACCTTCGGCACGTCGGGGGAGAGCACCAGGCGGAAGCCGCTCGAATCGATGTCCCAGCCCATCGTGCGTTCGGAGTCGGGGTAGAGGTGGCTGCGCGAGTCGAGCACTTCCGGCCCGGCGGCGTCGACGGTCGTGGCGCGGCGGTCGCCGACCATGACGACGGCGCCGGCTCCGTCGCCGAACAAGCTGGAGCCGACGACGGTCGCCATCGACGGTTCGGCTTTCGGCATCAGGGAGCACAGCTCCACCGCCAGCAGCACCGCGACGTCGTCGGGCGCTCCGCGCAGGTAGTCGTTGACCCGTGCCACTCCGGCGGCCCCGGCGACACAACCCAGCCCGAACAGCGGCACCCGTCGGATATCGGGACGCAGGCCGATCAGACCGGCGATGCGGGCGTCCAGCGTCGGCACCGCCACCCCGGTGACGGTGGTGGTGTAGATGACGTCGACGTCGGCGGGTTTCAGGCCGGCATCGTCGAGAGCACCCCGGATCGCGGCGCACCCGAGGGCCACCGCGTGCTCGATGAAGACGTCGTTGGCGCGGCCGAAGTCGGTCAGGCCCGGATAGTCCGCGAGCGGCAGGACCGTGTGCCGGGTTTCGACTCTGGCACTGCGGTGCAGTTTGCGGATCGCGTCCTCGTGCGCGGCGTAGCCGGGAAGCTCCAGCAGCGCATCGGTGATTTGTTCCTGGGTGTATCGGTGGGGCGGCAGTTCGCTACGGACACTTGCGATTACGCTCATCATCCCTCCTATACCTAGATCACGAGATCGGGGCCGGACGGGTTCATCCCGGCTCGCGAGACAACTAGGCTGGGCCACATGCTGATTGGTTCGCACGTCGACAACACCGATCCTCTGGCCGCGGCCGCTGCCGACGGCGCCGATGTGGTGCAGTTCTTCCTGGGGAACCCGCAGAGCTGGAAGAAGCCCGCGCCCCGCGAGGATGCAGAAGTGCTGCGGGCGTCCACAGTGCCGCTGTACGTCCACGCGCCGTACCTGATCAACGTCGCGTCGGCCAACAACAAGGTGCGCATCCCGTCGCGCAAGATCCTCCAGGACACCTGCGATGCCGCGTCCGAGATCGGCGCGACGGCCGTGATCGTGCACGGCGGGCACGCCGACGACAACGACATGGATGCCGGCTTCGAGCGCTGGGTGAAGGCGCTCGACGCGCTCAAGACCGACATGCCGGTGTACCTGGAGAACACCGCCGGCGGTGAGCACGCCATGGCGCGGCACTTCGACACCATCGCCCGGCTGTGGGACCGCATCGGGGACAAGGGCATCGGTTTCTGTCTGGATACCTGCCATGCCTGGGCGGCGGGGGAGGCGTTGGTCGACGCGGTCGAACGGATCAAGACCATCACCGGCCGCATCGATCTGGTGCACTGCAACGACTCCCGCGACGCCGCCGGTTCCGGGGCCGACCGGCACGCGAACTTCGGTTCGGGCCAGATCGACCCGCAGTTGCTGGCAGCGGTGGTCCGCGCTGCGGACGCTCCCGTCATCTGCGAGACGTCCGAGGACGGCCGCAAGGACGACATCGTGTTCCTCCGCGAGAACGTTTAGTCAGCACCGACAATTGTGATAAACCCGTCGGGTGCAAGACGCCAACACTGAGGTAACAGAGACACCCGACGCCGGCTACGAGCGTGGCCTGTCCGCCAGAACCGTGCAGATGATCGCGATCGGCGGGGCCATCGGTACCGGCCTGTTCTACGGCGCGGGCGGGGCCATCGAGAAGGCCGGTCCGGCGCTGATCCTGGCCTACCTCACCGCGGGTCTGGCCGTGTTCGTCATCATGCGGGCGCTCGGTGAGCTGCTGGTCTACCGCCCGGTGTCGGGCAGCATCTCGGAGTACGCCGAGGAGTTCATGGGCCGCTTCGCCGGCTTCGCGAACGGGTGGACGTACTGGGCGGTGTGGGCCACGACGTGCATGGCCGAGATCACCGTCGCCGGCAAGTACGTGCAGTACTGGCCGTTTGGACACGACATCCCGCAGTGGGTGACGGCGCTGGTCGTCCTGCTGGTGCTGTTCACCGCGAACCTGATCTCGGTGAAGATCTTCGGCGAGGCCGAGTTCTGGTTCTCGATGATCAAGGTGACCGCGATCATCGGCATGATCCTCATCGGCATCGGGGTGCTGCTGCCCATCGCCGGTTTCGGCCCGGTCACCGGCCCGAGCCTGAGCAACCTGTGGAACGACGGCGGCTTCTTCCCGACGGGCTTCAGCTCGGCGTTGCTGAGCCTGCAGATCGTGGTGTTCGCCTACGTCGGTGTGGAGCTGGTCGGTGTCACCGCGGGCGAGGCCGAGAACCCGAAGGTGACGCTGCGCAAGGCCATCAACACGCTGCCGTTCCGCATCGGCCTGTTCTACGTCGGCGCGCTGATCGTCATCCTGTCGGTGCAGGGCTGGCGGAACTACCACGCCGGGCAGAGCCCGTTCGTCGCGGTGTTCCAGTACTTGAACATCCCGGCGGCCGCGGGCATCGTGAACTTCATCCTGCTGACGGCGGCGCTGTCGTCGTGCAACTCGGGTATCTATTCGACGGGCCGCATGGTGCGCAGCCTGGCGCAGCGCGGTGACGCGCCCGCCGGTCTGCAGGCGCTGAGCAGCCGGCATGTGCCGATGCTGGCCATCTGCTTCTCGGTCCTCACCATGGGCGTCGGCGTCCTGGTGAACTACCTGTCGCCGGACAAGGCGTTCGCCTACATCACCTCGGTGTCGACCATCGGCATCATCTTCGTGTGGGGCTCGATCCTGGTGTCGCACTTGATCTATCGCCAGCGGGTGGCCGCCGGCGTGCTGCCGGCGTCGGACTACCGCCTGCCGGGGGCGCCGTACACGACGTTCCTGGCGCTCGGGTTCCTGGCGCTCGTGGTCGTGCTGCTGTTCTTCACCGATGACGGCCGGACCGCGATTCTGGTGGGTGCCATCTGGTTCGTCATCGTGACGCTGGGGTACTTCGTGCACCGCGGCGATCGCGCCACCGAGGTCGTGACGCGGCACTAGCGAATCGCAGCCCCGACGCGGCACCGCCTATGGCTGCAACGACAGCCAGGTGCCGTGGTTGGCGATGCGCAGGGCGGCGGTGATACCGGCGTCGTCGAAGGCGCGTGCGATGTCGTCGCGGCCTTCGGTGAAGTGTGCCCAACCGTCGTAGTGGACCGGGATGTTGACCGGGGCGCCCAGAACCGCGGCGGCGGCCGCGGTTCGGATGCTGTCGAGACTGACCGCTCGATGCCGGAACTTTCCGGGCACGCGGGCGGCGCCGGCGTGCAGGATGGCTGCGTCGATGGTGCCGACGCGACGTGCGATCTCGGCGACAGTGCGAAGGGAGGCGTTGTCGCCGCTGATGTAGACGGTGGGCACCGTGCTGCCGGAAAGCACGAACCCGATGACTTCGCAGTTGACGTACCCGTCGGGGTCCCGGTCACCGTCTTCGGGACCGTGGACGGCAGGGACGGCGGTGACGTTGAACTCGCCGGTATCGGGCCGGGTGAGGGTGTAGGTGCTCCACGGTCGCAATCCAACGGCTGGGCTGCCTAGGCGTCTGGCTCCGCCCATGGTGGTGAGCAGCAACGGCGCGTTCTTGGCGAAGGCGCGGCCGCGCTCGTCGAAGTTGTCAGCGTGGTTGTCGTGGCTGACGAGGACGACGTCGACGGCGCCGATTTGTTCCTCTGCGACGGCCGGGCCTTGGGTTTTCGTCAAGTACCCCTGTGGCCCGGGGGCGTCGAAGGTCGGGTCGCTGACGATGCGTAGTCCGCCGAGATCGAGCACGGTGGTCGGGCCGCCGACAACCAATGCAGCACAACCTTGTTGGGCCAGAGGCATGGTGGGGCTCCTGGGAGTTGCGTGTCTGCTGACCGCCGGCACTCATCGGTCAGCTCCGTCGCGAGTGTATTGAGATTCTTTCCAGTTGATCGCCCGACCGCGTTCCGCTATTCATATATACAGTTCTTGTGCGACTGTCGGAAAAGTGTAATAGTGGGGACATGGCTGATACGCATGTCGTCACCAATCAGGTTCCGCCGCTGCAGGACTACAACCCCGCCACCTTCCCGGCGCTGGCCGAGGCCCTGATCCGCGAAGGCGGGGAGTGGGGCGTCGACGAGGTGCACGCTGTCGGCGAACTCGGCGGCAGCCGGGTCGCGCAGCGCTGGGGTGAACTGGCGGACCGCAACGTCCCGATCCTGCACACGCACGATCGCTACGGGCACCGCGTCGACGAGGTCGAATACGACCCCGCCTACCACCAGCTGATGACCGCGGCGGTGAAGCACGGCCTGCACGGGGCCCCGTGGGCCGACGACCGTCCCGGCGCACACGTCGTCCGCGCGGCGAAGATGTCGGCCTGGACCCCCGAACCGGGCCACGTCTGCCCGATCTCGATGACCTACGCCGTCGTCCCGGCGCTGCGGTTCAACCCCGAACTGTCCAAGGTCTACGAGCCGCTGCTGACCAGCCGCGTGTACGACCCCGAGCTGAAAGTACCTGCCACCAAAGCGGGTATCACCGCGGGCATGTCGATGACCGAGAAGCAGGGCGGCTCCGACGTCCGCGCAGGCACCACCCAGGCCACCCCCAACGGCGACGGCACCTACTCGCTGCGCGGCCACAAATGGTTCACCTCGGCGCCGATGGGCGACATGTTCCTGGTGCTGGCCCAGGCGCCCGGCGGGCTGTCCTGCTTCTTCCTGCCCCGGGTGCTGCCCGACGGCACGCGCAACCGCATGTTCATCCAGCGGCTCAAGGACAAGCTCGGCAACCACGCCAATGCCTCCAGCGAGATCGAGTACGACGGTGCGACGGTCTGGCTGGTCGGCGAGGAGGGCCGCGGCGTCCCGACCATCATCGAGATGGTCAACCTGACCCGCTTGGACTGCACACTGGGCAGCGCCACCAGCATGCGCACGGGCCTGACCCAGGCCGTGCACCACGCCCAGCACCGCAAGGCCTTCGGCGCCTACCTGATCGATCAGCCGCTGATGCGTAACGTGCTGGCCGACATGGCGGTCGAAGCCGAGGCCGCCACCATGCTGGCGATGCGGATGGCCGGCGCCACCGACCGGGCCGTCCGCGGTGACGAGCGCGAAAGCCTGTTCCGCCGAATCGGTTTGGCCGCGGCCAAGTACTGGGTGTGCAAGCGCGCGACGCCGCACGCCGCGGAGGCCATGGAGTGCTTCGGAGGCAACGGCTACGCCGAGGAATCCGGCATGCCGCGGCTCTACCGCGAGGCCCCGCTGATGGGCATCTGGGAAGGTTCGGGCAATGTCAGCGCGCTGGACACCCTCCGCGCCATGGTGACCAAGCCCGAGTGCGTCGACGTGCTGTTCGACGAGTTGGCGCAGGCGCAGGACCCCCGCCTGGACGCGCATGTCAGCGCGCTCAAGGCGCAGCTCACCGATCCGCAGACCATGGAATACCGCGGACGCAAAGTGGCCGAGGACATTTCGCTGGCCCTGCAGGGCGCGCTGCTGGTGCGGCACGGTCACCCCGCGGTGGCCGAGGCATTCCTCGTCAGCCGCCTGGACCGCCAGTGGGGTGGCGCCTTCGGCACGCTGCCCACCGGCCTCGACCTGGCGCCGATCATCGAACGGGCCCTGGTCAAGGGCTGAATTTCTACTGCCGAGCAGTCCCCCAGAGGGAGGTACCCCCAACAAAACTGTCCCAAAACGCCCGTTTTGGACAGTTTTGCGTCTGCTCGCGGGAAGGCTGAGCTGGTGGATTTCGACAACCTGAAGACCATGACCTACGAGGTCACCGACCGGGTCGCCCGGATCACGTTCAATCGTCCCGAGAAGGGCAACTCGATCGTCGCGGATACCCCGCTGGAATTGGCGGCCTGCGTCGAGCGGGCCGACCTCGATCCGAGCGTGCACGTGATCCTGGTGTCGGGCCGGGGCGAAGGGTTTTGTGCCGGTTTCGACTTGAGCGCCTACGCCGACGGCACGGGAGCCGCCGGCGGTTCGGAACACCAGGGCACCGTGCTCGACGGCCACACCCAGGCCGTCAACCATCTGCCGAATCAGCCCTGGGATCCGATGATCGACTACCAGATGATGAGCCGGTTCGTCCGTGGCTTCTCGAGCCTGATGCACTGCGACAAGCCGACCGTCGTGAAGATCCACGGCTACTGCGTGGCCGGCGGCACCGACATCGCGCTGCACGCCGACCAGGTCATCGCGGCGTCCGACGCGAAGATCGGCTACCCGCCGATGCGGGTGTGGGGCGTGCCCGCCGGCGGGCTGTGGGCGCACCGACTGGGCGACCAGCGCGCGAAACGTCTGCTGTTCACCGGGGATTGCATCACCGGGGCGCAGGCCGCCGAGTGGGGCTTGGCTGTCGAGGCGCCGGAGCCCGAAGAACTCGACGAACGCACCGAGCGCCTCGTCGCACGCATTGCGGCCATGCCGGTCAACCAGCTGATCATGGCGAAGCTGGCGTGCAACACCTCGTTGCTGCAGCAGGGGGTTGCGACCAGCCGGATGGTCAGCACGGTGTTCGACGGCATCGCCCGGCATACGCCCGAAGGTCATGCGTTTGTCGCCGACGCCGTCGAGCACGGGTTCCGGCAGGCGGTGCGGCACCGCGACGATCCATACGGGGATGCGGGCCGGGTTGCCTCCGGGGTCTGACAGCCATGGCTGATCTGAAGCGGATGACCGCGCGGTCGGTGGTGCTCAGCGTGCTGCTGGGCGCTCATCCGGCGTGGGCGTCCGCGGCCGAGTTGGTCCGGCTCACTTCGGATTTCGACATCAAGGAGCAGACGCTGCGGGTGGCGCTGACCAGGATGGTCAGCGCCGGTGACCTGGTGCGTTCGGCCGACGGTTACCGGCTCGCCGACCGCCTGCTGGCACGGCAACGACGGCAGGACGCCGCCATCGACCCCAAGACCCGCCCATGGCACGGCGACTGGGTGACCGTCGTCATCACCACGGTCGGCGCCGATGCTCGGACTCGCGCCGACCTGCGAAACGACCTGTTGCAGAACAGGTTCGCCGAACTCCGCGAGGGCGTGTGGCTGCGCCCGGCCAATCTCGCCGGTGACCTCCCGGCAGAGGTCACGGCGAATGCCCGGGTGCTGACCAGCCGGGACGACGACCCCGCTGGGCTGGCTGCCGCGCTGTGGGATCTGCCCGCCTGGATCACCACCGCACGTCAACTGCTCGACGAAATCGGCTCGGCACCAGATGTACCCGGCCGGTTCGTGGCGGCGGCCGCGATCGTGCGGCACCTGCTGGCCGACCCGGTGCTGCCCGCCGAACTGCTCCCGGACGACTGGCCGGGTATGCAGCTGCGGCAGGCCTACTCAGACTTCGCCGCCGAATTGACCGGGCGGCGCGACGAACCGATGGAGGCAATATGACCGAACCAGTGCGGGTCGAGAAGAACGGGCCGGTGACGACGGTCATCATCGACCGGCCCGGCGCCCGCAACGCCGTCAACGGGCCGACGGCGGCGGCGCTGTACCAGGCGTTCGACGATTTCGACCGCGACGATGCCGCGGCGGTCGCGGTGCTGTGGGGAGACCACGGAACCTTCTGTGCCGGAGCCGATCTCAAGGCGTTCGGCACCCCGGAGATGAACCAGACGCACCGGACCGGGCCGGGTCCGATGGGCCCGAGCCGGATGATGCTGTCCAAGCCGGTGATCGCCGCGGTCAGCGGCTATGCCGTCGCCGGCGGACTGGAGCTGGCGTTGTGGTGCGACCTGCGCGTGGTGGAGGAGGACGCCACCTTCGGCGTGTTCTGCCGGCGCTGGGGTGTTCCGCTCATCGACGGCGGCACGGTCCGGTTGCCGCGGCTGATCGGGCACAGCCGCGCCATGGACCTGATCCTCACCGGCCGCGCCGTCGACGCCGCCGAGGCGCTGCAGATCGGTCTGGCCAACCGGGTCGTGCCGCACGGGCAGGCCCGCGAGAAGGCCGAAGAACTGGCCCATCAATTGGCCGCGCTGCCGCAGTTGTGTCTGCGCGCCGACCGGCTGTCCGCGTTGTGGCAGTGGGGCGAATCCGAGGAATCCGCAATGGAATTCGAGTTCGCCAGCCTGGCTCAGGTGGCCGAGGAGTCGATCGCGGGCGCGCAGCGGTTCGCCGGGGGAGCGGGCCGGCACGGCGCCACAGCGTAGGGCTTCGCTAGCCCTTGCTGACGGTGTTGCCGGTACCGGTGTTGTTGACCTTCGGTGCCCCGTCCTTGTAGGTGACGGTGGCGTGCATGCCGACGACGTCGAGCTCCTGGTCGACCTTTTCGAAGGTCACCTTGTTGTCGGTGCCGCCGATGTTCGCCTTCGCGCAGGTGCCCTTGACGGTCAGCGTGTTGTTGGCGCCGCCCACTGTCAGCGATTTGCCGTTGGCGCAATCGATTTCGCGGGTGGTGCCCACCGCGCTGTAGTTGATGGTGTTGCCGACCTCGACCTGCGCCGTGGTCGGCGCCGCCGCTGAGGTGCCTGCCGTGCCGGCGGCGCTCGAGCCGGTGCCACCGGTCTTGTTGTCCTGCGATCCGCAGCCGGTCAGCACCAGCGCGGCAGCGGCGACGACGCCCGCCGCGATTGCGATTCGGTTGGGGTTCATGGGGTGTCCCTCCCTGTCGGCGTTACCGGCACCTGGTGCGGGCCCCGGTCAGGGAATCTTGTTCAGCCGATTTCCCAAACCGAGTTGGCGCCCGATGTCGATGAGTGCCGGATCCCCATTGTGGAATATGACCGTCTGATTGAACCCGTAAGCGGTGACGTCATTGACGATCGTGTCGGCGATGATCGTGTTGGACGAGCCCTGGACGGTCACTGCCCAGCAGGTGCCGAAAGCGTTGATGGTGTTGCCGCTGCCGTTGACGATGAGGGTGCCACCGTGGCAGTCGATGGTCTGGTTGATGCCCTGACCGACGATGTGGGTGTCGTCGTTGACCGCAGCGGCGTTCGGTGCGCCGACCGTGAAGGGGACCGTCAGCAGTCCGGCAACCAATGCGGTTCCCCACGCTTTGCGACTCACGATGGTTCCCTTCGTTCTGGTCTGGCGATGATGTGCGCCGTGGTTCGGTATCTGGGAGCCTACGTTGCGGGGTACGTGCTGCGGAGTAGGTTCGTCCGTTCTGTGGGACTCCCGATGAGACGCGGTTACAAGATTCGCCGAATTGGCCACGTATCCGCAGCGTCTAGAGGTTAGAGTCATTAGTTAACTGGCCGCGCCGCGGCCGATGGAACCCAAGATCGAACACCGGAGGATCGGGCAGATGGCACCTCGGCCAGAGTCGCAAGCGGTTGGGGATGCCCGACCGGCTGCGCCGGCACGGTCGCGGGCGACTGCACGCACCACCAAGCTCAGCCGGGACTCGATCGTGGCCGCGGCCCTGACGTTCCTCGATCGCGAGGGCTGGGATTCGCTGACCATCAATGCCCTGGCCAACCAGCTGGGCACCAAGGGCCCGTCGCTGTACAACCACGTGCAGAGCCTCGATGACCTGCGCCGCACAGTCCGGATGCGCGTCATCGACGACATCATCGGCATGCTCAACACCGTCGGCGAGGGCCGCAGCCGCGACGATGCGGTGATGGCGATGGCCAGTGCCTACCGCAGCTATGCCCATCACCATCCGGGCCGGTACTCGGCATTCACCCGGATGCCGCTGGGCGGCGACGACCCGGAGTACACCGCGGCCACGCACGCGGCGGCCGGGCCGGTGATCGCGGTCCTGGCGTCATACGGACTCGACGGCGAGAACGCCTTCTATGCGGCGCTGGAGTTCTGGTCGGCACTGCACGGTTTCGTGCTGCTGGAGATGACGGGTGTGATGGACGGCGTCGACACCGACGCGGTGTTCACCGACATGGTCGTGCGACTGGCGCGAGGGATGAACGAGCGCGACTCGGCTTGATCAGGGGAGCGCGTGATGTCTGACGACCACAGCGGGTGGCAACCACCGCCACCGCCTCAGTCACCGGAAACGACGCCGGGCTTCCTGCCGCCGCCCGCACCCCCGCCGGGCTACCTGCCGCCGGGGATGGTGCCCCCATGGCCGCCGCAACCCGTCGCCGCGCAGTCCGGCGTACCCCGCTGGCTGGTCGCCCTGGTCTTGGCGGTGCTGGTACTGAGTTATGGCGCGACGGTGTTCTTCACCAAGGACATCTGGCGCGCCGGCGAACCCCGCCCCGTCGTCCAGGCGTCGTTGCAGATTCAGCAGCAGCCGGGAACGGCACCGACCCCGGACGCACTGGCACAGACGCGCAAGGTCGTCGAATCGCGGCTCGGGCACCTCGGCGGGCGCGACGTCGCCGTCGGGCTGGACGGGAACATTCTCAAGGTCACCGCGACCGACGTGACCGAAGCCCAGTTGCGGGGCGTCACCGCCACGGGCCGCCTCTATATAAGGCCGGTGATCCACGCGATCCCGGCGCAGCCCGACCCGACGTACCCATCGCCGTCGCCGCAGACCCCGCAGGTGGCCGACAGCCGGCGCATCGCTGACGAGAAGGCACTACGGCAGAGTGCGCAGCCACAGATCCAGCTGCTGGCGCTGCAGTTCCAGGCGACCCGCTGCGATCAGCCGGATCAGCTGGCCGACCACGACGACCCGAATCTGCCGCTGATCACCTGCTCCGACGACCACAAACAGGTGTATCTGCTGGACAAGTCGATCATCGGCGGCGACCAGATCAAGGACGCCTCGGCCCGCCAGAGCGGGCAGCGCGGCGACTACGTCGTCTTCGTGACCTTCGACGACAAGGCCGCCGATATCTGGTCGACGTTCACCAGCGCCAACATCGGTGCCCGGGCCGCCTTCGCCGTCGACACCCAGGTGGTCAGCGCGCCGGCGCTGCTGGAGCCCATGACGACCGGACGCACCCAGATCCATGGGCAGTTCACCGCCGATTCGGCGAAGTCGTTTGCCGCGGTGGTGGCCGGCGGGGCCCTGCCGTTGCCGGTATCGGTGCAGTCGGTGCAGACGAAACAGATCGCCCCATCGTTCTGGTCGGTGCCTCGGATCGCGGTTCTCGGCGGCGGGGTGGTGGTGATCTTTGCGGTCATCCTCGGAGTCGTTCTGATGAGCCGACGGGCGTTCCGCCAGGGATAAGGTGTTGGTCACCGTCCCGGCCGCACCGCCCTGACCTGCGGTTTGAGTCCTCTGGGCGAGTTTGGATCGTGGCGGTCCGTACTGGTATCGTGGTGGTTCGTGCCTGGCCGACTGGGCGCTTGCATTCATTGTGTTTGTAGGCAAGCCTGCACGCCGGGCCAATTCGCATGTCCGTGGTGCACCGCAAGGTTTGTACCTGGCCTCGTGCGACACGCCCGGACGCGGGGTATGCGATCGGACGAAAACAGCAGTACAGAGTCTTAAACCGCAGTACGACACGCAATAGAGAAAGCCGATAGATGCCAACCATCAACCAGCTGGTCCGCAAGGGTCGCCACGACAAGACCGCCAAGGTCAAGACCGCGGCGCTCAAGGGCAGCCCGCAGCGCCGTGGTGTGTGCACCCGCGTGTACACCACCACCCCCAAGAAGCCGAACTCGGCTCTGCGCAAGGTCGCCCGCGTGAAGCTGACGAGCCAGGTTGAGGTCACGGCCTACATCCCGGGTGAAGGCCACAACCTGCAGGAGCACTCGATGGTGCTCGTGCGTGGCGGTCGTGTGAAGGACCTCCCCGGTGTGCGTTACAAGATCATCCGCGGCTCGCTGGACACCCAGGGTGTGAAGAACCGCAAGCAAGCACGCAGCCGCTACGGCGCCAAGAAGGAGAAGAGCTAATGCCACGCAAGGGCCCCGCGCCGAAGCGGCCGCTGGTCAACGACCCGGTCTACGGTTCGCAGCTGGTTACCCAGCTCGTCAACAAGGTGCTGCTGGACGGCAAGAAGTCGCTGGCCGAGCGCATCGTCTACGGCGCCCTTGAGCAGGCTCGCGAGAAGACCGGCACCGACCCCGTCGTGACGCTGAAGCGCGCCATGGACAACGTCAAGCCGTCCCTCGAGGTCCGCAGCCGCCGTGTCGGTGGCGCGACCTACCAGGTGCCGGTTGAGGTCCGTCCGGACCGTTCGACCACCCTGGCGCTGCGCTGGCTGGTCAGCTTCTCGAAGGCTCGCCGCGAGAAGACCATGGTCGAGCGCCTGGCCAACGAAATCCTGGACGCCAGCAATGGCCTGGGTGCCGCCGTCAAGCGACGTGAGGACACCCACAAGATGGCCGAGGCGAACCGGGCCTTCGCGCACTACCGCTGGTGACTCAATCGCCGGCCGCCAATGCCGGCGGCCGGCGCATCTGATTCACAACTGACCGCCCTCCCGGGCTCGCAACCGAATGTCCTGCCGGACAAAGCGGATGCACCAAAGCAACTGAAAGAGTGGGAACCTAGCCGTGGCACAGGACGTGCTGACCGATCTGAACAAGGTCCGCAACATCGGCATCATGGCGCACATCGACGCCGGTAAGACGACGACGACCGAGCGCATCCTCTTCTACACCGGTATCTCGTACAAGATCGGTGAGGTCCACGACGGCGCCGCCACGATGGACTGGATGGAGCAGGAGCAGGAGCGTGGTATCACCATCACGTCCGCTGCCACCACCTGCTTCTGGAACGACAACCAGATCAACATCATCGACACCCCGGGCCACGTCGACTTCACCGTCGAGGTGGAGCGTTCGCTGCGCGTGCTCGACGGTGCCGTTGCCGTGTTCGACGGCAAAGAAGGTGTGGAGCCGCAGTCCGAGCAGGTGTGGCGCCAGGCCGACAAGTACGACGTCCCCCGCATCTGTTTCGTCAACAAGATGGACAAGCTGGGCGCGGACTTCTACTTCTCGGTCCAGACCATGAAGGACCGCCTGGGCGCGAACGTCATCCCGATCCAGCTGCCGATCGGCTCCGAGGGCGACTTCGAGGGCATCGTCGACCTGGTCGAGATGAAGGCCAAGGTCTGGCGCGGCGAGACCAAGCTCGGTGAGAAGTACGAGACCATCGACATCCCGGCCGACCTTCAGGAGAAGGCCGACGAGTACCGTCTCGCCATGATCGAGGCCGTCGCCGAGACCGACGACGAGCTCATGGAGAAGTACCTGGGTGGCGAAGAGCTGACGATCGATGAGATCAAGGCCGGTCTGCGCAAGCTGACCGTCACCAGCGCCGCCTACCCGGTGCTGTGTGGTTCCGCGTTCAAGAACAAGGGTGTGCAGCCCATGCTCGACGCGGTCATCGACTACCTGCCGACCCCGCTGGACGTCGCGGCCGCCGAAGGCCACGTCCCGGGCAAGGAAGACGAGATCATCTCGCGCAAGCCGTCCGCCGACGAGCCGTTCTCCGGCCTGGCGTTCAAGGTTGCGACGCACCCGTTCTTCGGCAAGCTGACCTACGTCCGCGTCTACTCGGGCAAGGTCGACTCCGGTGCTCAGGTCATCAACTCGACCAAGGGCAAGAAGGAGCGTCTGGGCAAGCTGTTCCAGATGCACTCCAACAAGGAGAACCCGGTCGACTCGGCTGCCGCCGGCCACATCTACGCGGTCATCGGCCTCAAGGACACCACCACCGGTGACACCCTGTGCGACCCGAGCAACCAGATCGTGCTGGAGTCCATGACCTTCCCGGACCCGGTTATCGAGGTGGCCATCGAGCCCAAGACCAAGAGCGACCAGGAGAAGCTGGGTACGGCGATCCAGAAGCTCGCCGAAGAAGACCCGACCTTCAAGGTGCACCTGGACCAGGAGACCGGCCAGACCGTCATCGGCGGCATGGGCGAGCTCCACCTGGACATCCTGGTGGACCGCATGCGTCGCGAGTTCAAGGTCGAGGCCAACGTCGGCAAGCCGCAGGTCGCCTACCGCGAGACCATCCGCAAGGCCGTGCAGAACGTGGAATTCACCCACAAGAAGCAGACCGGTGGCTCGGGCCAGTTCGCGAAGGTCATCATCAGCATCGAGCCGTTCGTCGGCGAAGATGGTGCGACCTACGAGTTCGAGAACAAGGTCACCGGTGGCCGCATCCCGCGTGAGTACATCCCGTCGGTGGATGCCGGTGCGCAGGACGCCATGCAGTACGGCATCTTGGCCGGCTACCCGCTGGTGAACCTGAAGCTGACGCTGCTCGACGGTGCCTACCACGACGTCGACTCGTCGGAAATGGCCTTCAAGGTCGCCGGTTCGCAGGCACTGAAGAAGGCTGCGTCTGCGGCGCAGCCCGTCATCCTGGAGCCGATCATGGCGGTCGAGGTCACCACGCCCGAGGACTACATGGGCGACGTGATCGGCGACCTGAACTCCCGCCGTGGCCAGATCCAGGCCATGGAGGAGCGCAGCGGTGCACGTGTCGTCAAGGCACAGGTTCCGCTGTCTGAAATGTTCGGCTACGTCGGCGACCTCCGGTCGAAGACCCAGGGCCGGGCAAACTACTCCATGGTGTTCGACTCGTACGCCGAAGTTCCGGCGAACGTGTCGAAGGAGATCATCGCCAAGGCGACGGGCCAGTAGTCTCTGACCCGTTCCGCCGCGGCGGACGACACAACTGAACACATCAACACTGCTTAACCAAGCACCAACAAGTCCAGGAGGACACCACAGTGGCGAAGGCGAAGTTCGAGCGGACGAAGCCGCACGTCAACATCGGGACCATCGGTCACGTTGACCACGGCAAGACCACGCTGACTGCAGCAATCACCAAGGTTCTGCACGACAAGTACCCCGATTTGAACGAATCGCGTGCGTTCGACCAGATCGACAATGCGCCCGAGGAGCGTCAGCGCGGTATCACCATCAACATCTCGCATGTTGAGTACCAGACCGAGAAGCGCCACTACGCCCACGTGGACGCCCCCGGTCACGCTGACTACATCAAGAACATGATCACCGGTGCTGCTCAGATGGACGGCGCAATCCTCGTGGTCGCCGCCACCGACGGCCCGATGCCGCAGACCCGTGAGCACGTGCTGCTCGCTCGCCAGGTCGGCGTGCCCTACATCCTGGTCGCACTGAACAAGTCCGACATGGTCGAGGACGAGGAGCTCCTGGAGCTCGTCGAGCTCGAGGTCCGCGAACTGCTGGCCGCTCAGGACTTCGACGAGGACGCCCCCGTGGTCCGCGTCTCGGCGCTGAAGGCGCTCGAGGGCGACGCCACCTGGGTGAAGTCGGTCGAGGAGCTCATGGAGGCCGTCGACGAGTCCATCCCGGACCCGGTTCGCGAGACCGACAAGCCGTTCCTGATGCCCGTTGAGGACGTCTTCACCATCACCGGTCGTGGCACCGTGGTGACCGGTCGTGTCGAGCGTGGCGTGATCAACGTCAACGAAGAGGTCGAGATCGTCGGCATCCGCCCGACCACGACCAAGACCACCGTCACCGGTGTGGAAATGTTCCGCAAGCTGCTCGACCAGGGCCAGGCCGGCGACAACGTCGGTCTGCTGGTTCGTGGCATCAAGCGCGAGGACGTCGAGCGTGGCCAGGTTGTGGTCAAGCCCGGCACCACCACCCCGCACACCGAGTTCGAGGGCAGCGTCTACATCCTGTCCAAGGACGAGGGCGGCCGCCACACGCCGTTCTTCAACAACTACCGCCCGCAGTTCTACTTCCGTACCACGGACGTGACCGGCGTGGTTACCCTGCCCGAGGGCACCGAGATGGTTATGCCCGGTGACAACACCGACATCTCCGTCGTGCTGATCCAGCCGGTCGCCATGGACGAGGGTCTGCGTTTCGCCATCCGTGAGGGCGGTCGTACCGTCGGCGCGGGTCGCGTTACCAAGATCATCAAGTGATCTAGTTTTTCCAAGCGGAGCGCCGCTCACCCGAAAGGGTGGGCGGCGCTTCGCTTTTGAGTCCGCATCGCCCGCGTCGACTCGGCGGCTACGGCGCGCCACGGTGAGTCCGGAGCGCCGCCGGCGCAGTCTCACCGGCGAGAAAGCGGTGTCGGCGCTCGATAGTTGCGGGCAAGATGGCAGGATCGTTCGCGATGGAGGGGAACGCGATGAGGGGTGGCCTGTCGTGCGGGTGAACGTGCGGGCATTCACCGACACCGGACTACGTCGGAAGCGCAACGAAGATGCGGTGATGGTCGGCGGCTGGGTCAGCCAGACGCACAACGGTGTTCTGGTGGACATGCGGATGCAGCCGGGGTCCCCGTTCGTCTGCGCGGTGTGCGACGGCATGGGCGGGCACGTCGGCGGCGATGTCGCGAGCCGGACGGCGCTGAGCATGATCGCGACCATGTCGCCGGGCTGGACCGGCGGCGACGACATCACGTCGTCGCTGTCGTACGTCAGTGACTGGCTGTACGACATGGGCCGCGACACCGAGCTGGCCGGGATGGGCACCACCATCGCCGGCGTCTGCCTGACGGCCGACGAGGCGATCGTCTTCAACGTCGGGGACAGCCGGGTGTATTCGGTCGCCGGTGAGACGCTGACGCAGGTGTCGGTCGACGACGCCGTCCTCGACGCGGCGGGCCGGCCCACCAACATCATCACCCAGTCACTCGGCCAGGGCGTGCCCATCGCTGCCCACCTGACCGCGACGCCGCTGCAGCCGGGTAGCTACCTGATGTGCTCGGACGGGGTGCACGGTCAGATGGAGCATCACGATCTGCAGGCGGCCACGGCGTGCAACGACCGGGGCGACGGTTCGGCCATCATCATCGGGACGGCCCGGGCCAACGGTGCCGCCGACAATTTCTCGTTCGTCCTGTTGGACGTCCTCGCCGACTGACGCGACACTAGAGTCTCTCGCAGCGGTTCAGCTGATCAAGGAGCGTGGCTCGAATGTTGGTGCGTTACCTCAAGGCACAGGCCCTGGTGCTGCTGTGTGGTGGATTGGTCGGCCCGATCTTCCTGGCGGTGTACTTCTTCTCCGGCCAGGACGAACTGATGAAGTGGATGTTCTGGACCGGTCTGCTGGTCACGGCGATCGACGTACTCGTCGCGCTGGGGTTGGCAGGCTTCGGCGAGATGCGGTCGGCGGAGCGCGAGGAGCTCGAGGCCAGCGGCGTGCTGGGGCTGGCCGAGGTCATCGGGATCGGGGAGACCGGTACCCGGGTCAATGACCAGCCACTGGTGAAACTGAATCTGCACATCACCGGGCCGCAGCTGGCTCCGTTCGAAGCGCAGGACAAGGTGCTGGCGTCGGTGAGCCGGTTGCCGATGATCACGGCCCGCAAGCTCGTCGTGATGGTCAACCCGGCCACCAACAAGTTCCACATCGACTGGGAGCGAAGCGCATTGGTGTCGGGCATGATGCCGGTCCGGTTGACCTCGGAGCAGGACGGCCGCACCTATGACCTGACCGGCCGCTCGGGTCCGATCATGGACATCCTGCAGATCCTCAAGTCCAACGGGGTGGCGCTCAGCGGGATCGCCGACCTGCGGTCGAATCCGGCGGTGCGCCAACAGGTGATGGACGTGGTTCGACGGGCCACGGCCGCCGAGCGTACGCCAGCACCTGCGCCGGCTGCGCCGGCGCAGCCCGTTGCGCCACAGCCGGCGCCATCGACTGCGCAGCGGCTGCAGGAGATCGAGACGCTGCGCGCGATGGGCACCATCAGCGAGGCCGAGTACACCGCCAAGCGCGCCCAGATCATCGCCGAGTTGTAGCCGGCGGGCCGCCTTCGGGGAGGCACTAGAACGCGTTCTAGTTTTGCTGCTAGCGTGGCGGTGGATTCCGGCGTGATGAAGGGACTGGCAATGACGGCAGGCGGAGCACTCGAAGGCAAGGTGGCGTTCATTACCGGGGCTGCCCGTGGGCAGGGCCGGGCGCATGCCATCCGGATGGCACGTGAGGGCGCCGACATCGTCGCCATCGACATCTGCGGTCCCGTCTCGCACACCATCACCTACCCGATGCCGACGTCGGACGATCTCGCGGAGACCGCGCGACTGGTCGAAGCCGAGGGCCGCAAGGTCCTCGCCCGCGAGGTCGACATCCGCGACCTGGCTGCCCAGCAGCAGGTCGTCGCCGACGCGGTCGAGCAGTTCGGTCGGCTCGACATCTTGGTCGCCAATGCCGGCGTGCTGAGCTGGGGACGTCTGTTCGAGATGGACGAGGACCAGTGGGACAGCGTCGTCAACGTCAACCTGTCCGGCACCTGGCGCACCATCCGGGCCGTGGTGCCCGCGATGATCGAGGCGGGCAACGGCGGGTCGATCATCATCGTGAGCTCCTCGGCGGGCCTCAAGGCGACGCCGGGCAACGGTCACTACGCGGCCTCCAAGTTCGGCCTCGTCGGTCTGACCAACGCACTGGCCCTCGAGGTGGGCGAGTTCGGCATCCGGGTCAACTCGATCCATCCCTACTCGATCATGACGCCGATGATCGAGCCGGAGGCCATGGGCGCGATCTTCTCCAAGTACCCGAACTACCTGCACAGCTTCGCGCCGATGCCGTACAAGCCCGTCGCACACGACGGCAAGGCCGGTCTGCAGGAATTCATGACGCCGGAAGAGGTCACCGACGTGGTGACCTGGTTGGCCGGGCCGGGCGCGGGGACCATCTCCGGTTCTCAGATCGCCGTCGACCGCGGCGTCATGAAGTACTGAGTTACGGAGCCACCTGCCCGACCAGCACGTCGGCGAATTCCGTTGCGCCGCCTGACACTCTGATCGCGGGCCGGCCGCAGCCGGGTGCCAGCGTGCGGCGCACTGCGGATTTTCCGTCGACATCGACCGATACTTCGCCGGTCTTGGTGATCGTCACATCGATTACGTGCCAGTCGTTGTCGAGCGGTGTCGGGATCGGGCCCGAGTCCGTATCGGGGGGACTGGCGGCAGCGGTGAGGCCGAGGGCGTAGCCGCCCGTCGCGCTGCGAACGCGTCCGGTGAACCGCAGTGAGCATGCCGGATCACCGGGTTGGATCAGGCCCGCCCACGCCGGCTTCGGGGTGTCGACGGCGTCGTGCGGGTCGAGGCGCACCGCGCGGCCGTCGTTGGTGAAGGTGGCGTCGACGCCGCCGACGCGGGTCCAGGTGTTGAAGTTCGTCGGCTCCGGCGGGTGTGTCGGCACGATGGTCAGGCCGCTGAACGGTGTCGTCGGCTCGCCGTGGGCCGCACCGTCGCCGCGCGAGAGTTTGGTGGCGACGACCGTGCCGCCCGCGACCAGAGCTGTTACCGCCAGCACCGCACCGCCGATGATCCACCATTTCCGCGCGCTGGACCGATGCGGCGGCCCCGGTTCTGTTGGGGCGTAGCGTTGTTGGTCGTCCACCCAGAGCGCCCAGCCCGGTGGTGGCGGGGGCCAGGACGGATCCGGCTGCCAGTCCGGGCCCGGTCGCCAATCCGGTGGAAACGGCGGCCAGTTGGGCGGCGGATTGAAGCGCATCCTATGGGTTTACCACCGCACCGTCGGTGGCGTGGCCAGTGCCTCGGCGAATCGGTCCATCGCCCAATCGATTTCGGCCGCGGTGATCACCAGTGGTGGGGCGAACCGCAGGGTCGGGCCGTGGGTGTCCTTGGCCAGCACGCCGCGTTCTGCCAGTCGCAGGCTGACCTCCCGTCCGGTGCCGACCGCCGGGTCGAGGTCGACGCCCGCCCACAGGCCCAGCCCACGCACGGCGGTCACGCCGTGCCCGATCATCTCTGTCAGACGGGCGTGCAGGTGCCGGCCGAGTTCGGTTGATCTGGACTGGAATTCGCCGCGCTGTAGCATGCCGACCACCGTGGCGCCGATCGCGGCGGCCAGCGGATTGCCGCCGAACGTCGACCCGTGCTCGCCGGGGTGCAGCACGCCGAGCACATCGTGGTCGGCCACCACCGCCGAAAGCGGCACGATGCCCCCACCCAGTGCCTTGCCCAGCAGGTAGACGTCGGGCACGACGTCCCAGTGGTCGCACGCGAAGGTGTGGCCGGTGCGGGCCAGGCCGGACTGGATTTCGTCGGCGATCATCAGCACGTTGTGTTCGGTGCACAGTGCGCGTACGCGCGGCAGATAGTCATCGGGCGGCACGATGATGCCGGCCTCGCCCTGGATCGGCTCGATCAGCACCGCGGCGGTGTTGTGGTCGATGGCCGCCGCGAGTGCATCGGCGTCGCCGAACGGCACCGAGCGGAAGCCTGGTGTGTACGGGCCGAAGCCCCGCCGGGCCGTCTCGTCATCGGAGAAGCTGATGATCGTCGTGGTGCGGCCGTGGAAGTTGTTGTGCGCCACAACGATGTTCGGATCCGTCAGCCCTTTGACATCCCGACTCCACTTGCGCGCGACCTTGATCGCGCTCTCGACGGCCTCGGCGCCGCTGTTCATGGGCAGCACCAGGTCCTTGCCGCACAGCTGGGCGAGGGCGGCGCAGAACGGGCCCAGGCGGTCGGAGTGGAACGCGCGACTCACCAGGGTCACCGTGTCCAGCTGGGCGTGGGCGGTCGCGAGGATCTCGGGATTGCGGTGGCCGAAGTTCACGGCCGAATACGCCGCCAGGCAGTCCAGGTATCTGCGTCCCTCGGGGTCGGTGATCCACACCCCGTCGGCGGACACGGCGACCACCGGCAGCGGCGCGTAATTGTGCGCGGCGTAGCGGTTGTCGAGGTCGATCAGCTCAGCCGTGCTTCCGGATGTTTCCGGTGTTCCCGCAACGGCTTTCAGCATGACGTCGGGTACACCTCCAGCGTGCAGCATTTCACCGAGCCGCCGCCCTTGAGCAACTCGGACAGCTCCACGCCGACCGGCCGGAAACCGGCGGCGGAGAGTTGCGCGGCGAAGCCGGTGGCTGCGGCCGGGTGCACGACGTTCAGCCCGTCCGATACCGCGTTCAGGCCGAGCACGTGGGCGTCGGCATCGGCGACCTCGATGGCGCCCGGAAACATCTTGCGCAGCAACGCCACCGATGTGGCGCCGAACGCCGGGGGATAGAACGCGATGGTGTCGTCATCGAGCACGGCGAGTGCGGTATCGAGGTGGTAGAAGCGGGGGTTGACCAGCTGCAGGCTGGTCAACGGCAGGCCGGACAGCTTGGCGACCTCGTCGTGCGACTGGCGGTCGGTGCGGAAGCCATAGCCGGCCAATATCTTTGAGCCGATGATCAGCAGGTCGCCCTGGCCCTCGTTGGTGTGCTCGGTGTACAGCGGGCAGTAGCCGTGGTCGAGCAGCCACCCGGCGTAGGCCACCGATTCTCCGGTCCGCTGGGGGTAGGTGAAGCGGGCGATGATGGCGACCTTCTCGAAGCCGTCGTCGAGGACCAGCCCGCCGTTGGCGGCGTACACCATGTCGGGCAGTCCCGGGATCGGGTCGACCAGCTGGACGGTGTGCCCGAGGCTCCGGTAGGTCTGGACCAGGTGCTCCCACTGGCGCACCGCCAGTGCGGTGTCGACGCTGGCGGAGGTGTCCATCCAGGGGTTGATCGCATATTCGACGGCGAAATGCGTCGGCCGGGTCATCACATAGTGCCTGGGGCGGGCTACCCGGTCTGGTCGCCAACCTGAATTTGGTGTCGCCATCTTGACGACATCAGTAATCGTCATAATTCGATGGTAGGAGCACTTGTGCACGCAAGCAATCGATGCTTGTTGCGCGTGTGTAACAGATCTATTGTGTGATCACTCGCGATTCGGCAATCTATTGCGTGAGGGAGGTGTGCGGCCGGTGGAAAGCGTCGACGAGACGGACGAGCGCATCCTGGCCGAATTGGCGGACAACGCGCGCGCCACGTTCGCCGAGATCGGTGAGCGGGTGGGCCTGTCGGCCCCCGCGGTCAAGCGGCGGGTCGACCGACTGCTCGCCACCGGCGTCATCCGCGGCTTCACCACGGTCGTCGACCGGAACGTGATCGGTTGGGGGACAGAGGCATACGTCCAGGTGTACTGCCAGGGCACCATCACGCCGGCCCAGCTGCGCGAGGCTTGGGAGGGCATCCCCGAGGTGGTCTCGGCCGCCACGGTGACCGGCACGTCCGACGCCATCCTGCATCTCCTGACCCGGGACATGAGACATCTGGAGGCGGTGCTGGAGCGCATCCGCGGCAGTGCGGCGATCGAGCGCAGCGAAAGCATCGTGGTGCTGTCCAACATCGTGGAGCGCGGGGTGCGGGGGAGCTGGGAGCGGGGCTGACCCCGAGTCGGCGCCGCCTGGTGGTCTGCTGAGCAACCAAGCACAGGGTGGCCTACCTGGCACCGGCAGCATCGTGTAAGAAAGCCCACGTGACTACAAACGGAGGCATCGTCATTGTCGGTGGCGGTCTGGCCGCCGCGCGCACCGCCGAGCAACTGCGCAAGGCCGAGTACGCCGGGCCGATCACGCTGATCAGCGATGAGGTCCATCTGCCGTACGACCGGCCGCCGCTGTCCAAGGATGTGCTGCGGGCCGAGGTCGACGACACGACGCTCAAGCCGGCCGAGTTCTACGACGAGAACAACATCACGCTGCTGCTGGGCTCGGGTGCGGCCAAGCTCGACACCGGCGCCCAGACGGTGACTCTCGCGAACGGTGAGGTCGTCGGCTATGAGGAGCTGGTCATCGCCACGGGCCTGGTGCCCAGGACCATCCCGTCGCTGCCGGCTCTCGACGGCATCCGGGTGCTGCGTACCTACGACGAGTCGCTGGCACTGCGCGAGCACGCCGGTGCGGCCAAGCGTGCTGTGGTGATCGGCGCCGGGTTCATCGGGTGTGAGGTGGCGGCCAGCCTGCGCAAGTTGGGCGTCGAGGTGACCATCGTCGAGCCGCAGCCCACGCCGCTGGCGTCGGTGCTCGGTACCGAGATCGGCGAACTGGTGGCGCGGCTGCACCGTGCCGAGGGCGTCGACGTGCGGTGCGGCGTCGGGGTCACCGGCGTGACCGGCACCGGCCACGTCGAGAAGGTGCAGCTGGCGGACGGTTCTGAACTGGACGCCGACGTCGTCGTCGTCGGGATCGGTTCGCGCCCGTCGACCGACTGGCTCGAGGGCAGCGGTATCGCGGTCGACAACGGCGTGGTGTGCGACGCCGCCGGCCGCACCAGCGCCCCCAATGTGTGGGCCATCGGTGACGTCGCCTCCTGGCGCGACGGCGCGGGACATCAAGTGCGGGTGGAGCATTGGAGCAACGTGGCCGAGCAGGCGCGGGTCATCGTGCCGGCGATGCTGGGCCAGGATGCCACCGCCGCGGTCGTGGTGCCGTACTTCTGGAGCGACCAGTACGACGTCAAGATCCAGTGCCTGGGTGAGCCCAAGGCCGGCGACACCGTGCACATCGTCGAGGACGACGGCCGCAAGTTCCTGGCGTTCTACGAGCGCGACGGTGCGGTCAGCGGCGTCGTCGGCGGCGGCATGCCGGGCAAGGTCATGAAGAACCGGGCCAAGGTCGCGGCCGCGGTGCCGATCGCCGACGTCCTGCAGTGATTTGTGCACGTTCTGTCACGCTGACCGAGACAGAACGTGCACAAGATGCGATATGGAACCGGACGGCTGTGGCGCGCGTCTAAATCAGCATGCGCGACGACGCCCGGCTCAACAATCTTCTCTGCTATCACGACGGCGTCATCACTCTGGATCAGGCGGCGACGGCAGGGCTGAGTCGCCAGGCTGTTCACCGGCGGGTCAAATCTGGCCTGTGGCAACGATGTTCGCCGGGTGTCTACTTCGTAGCTGATCGGCCATTCAGCGATGAGGCACGCATCCGTGCTGCCGTCTGGGCTTACGGGGTTCGGGGGTCAGCGAGTGGGCTTGCGGCAGCCTGGTGGCACGGCCTGGCGACGTTCGCTCCGTCGACGGTTGAGGTCACGGTGCCGAAGGTGACCAATCACCCGCGATATGAGGGCACGAAGCCGCGTCGCCGGGATCTGGGTGAGCACGACGTCGTCGAGCTGCGCGGGCTTCGAGTGACGACGTTGTCCCTGACAGTGGTGGAGGCGGCGGCCCGCCGTGGCGGCGGGATGCGCGTGCTGGACTCGGCGATGCAGCGCCAGCTTGTGGACCTGAGCGAGTTGTGGCGTGTGCATACGCGGCACAAGGGTCGACACGGTTCGCCGGCCGCCCGGATCGTGTTGCAGGCTGCCGACGGTGGCACACGTTCGGCGGCTGAGCGGTTGTTCCAGAAACTCTTGGAGGACGCCGGGATCACCGGGTGGCGGACCAATTACCGGATTGGCAAGTACCGTGCCGATTTTGCCTTTCCCGACAACACCGTTGTCGTCGAAATCGACGGCTTGGCAGTGCATTCCACTGCTGAGGTGTTCCAGACGGACCGGTGACGGCAGAACGACCTGGTGTTGATGAACTGGCAAGTTCTCCGCTTCACTTGGTTGGACCTGACGCAATACCCGGATCAGGTGCTCGCAACGCTCAGTCGCGCCCTGCGACTTGTGCACGTTCAGTAACGCCCAGCGTTACCAGTCGTGCGCAAATCCCTCAGGCGCCGAGGTAGAACCGGGCGCCCTGGTCGTCGGCGCACAGCGCTGACATCCCGTACGGCTGGCGCGACGGTTCGTCGATGACGGTGCCCCCGGCCTCGCGGACCCGCGCCACCGCGGCGTCGACATCGGGCACCGTCCACATCGGGACGGCGACGGTCTGCGCGGCGCCGCCGGCCAGCCCGGACATCGGCTGGCACTCCTGCACCGCCCACCCGTCATCGACGCGGCCGGGCTCGAATGTCCAGGACAGCACCTGTCCGTAGAAGTCCTTGAATGCCGCTGAGTCGGCCACTTCGTGGGTCAGGTACGAAAGTTCGCCTGGCCCTGCACCGTTGAGCTCGGGCCGGGGAATGTCCGGCGTCGGCTGGAACACCGCGAAATCAGTGCCGAGCACGTCGGTGGCGTCCAGGGTCGCCCCCCAGTCGTGGTTCTCCGGCGTGCCCACCTGTCCGCCCGCGGCCAGGATGGCCTGCCGCGCCGCGTCGAGATCGGCGACCGCGTAGCAGCAGAACACCGTCTGCGGGCCGGTGGTCTCGAAGATGCCGGTGTGCATTCGGTTGCTGGTCACCTTGCGCGTGTCCGGGTCGTAGGTCCAGCCCAGCACGTGGCCGTAGAAGGCGGCTGCCCGCTCGGCGTCCGGCGTCTGTACCGATATGTAGCCGATGTCGCCGTGCCGGATCGGGACGACGGCGCCGGGGTCAGGACCGGTGAGCATCCAGCGGTGACCGAATGGGTCGATCACCACCGCGGTCCGCGCGCCGTGGGCATCGTACGGTTCCCGCTGCACCTGCGCGCCGCCTTGCCTGGCCTGTGCGAGGGCGGCGTCGGTATCCGGCACCGCCAGCATCAGGCTCACCGAAACCGATTGGGGTGACGGTGCTTTCAGTCCGAGCTCCGGGAACTCGTCGGCCAGGTAGAGCACGCCGCCGGCCAGCGCCAGCTCGGCGTGGCCGATCCGGCCGTCGTCCATGACGATCGGTTCGCCGACGACGACGGCGCCCAGGGCGTCGACGTACCAGGCGATGGCGGCGCGCGCGTCGGCGACGGCCAGGTAGGGCAGGGCCGCCGGCCGGGGCACCGGGGCCGCGGCGGTGGCGGGTGCGTTCAAGTCGGCGATGGCGGTGTCGGTTCCACTCATGACAATTCCTTTCGGGAGGCTGATGGCGGCCTCCAAGCGCGCCCGCAGGCGGGCCGCGAAGGCCGGGTCGGGCTGCACGGGGAGTTCACCGCCGGTCAGGACCGTCAGCGGGTCGTGACTGTTGTGCAGGGTCATGACGCACCTCCGTCCTGGTATTCGGTTCGGAATGCCCGCTTGGCCCGCACCAGCAGGGCTTCGGTGGCGTGCACGGTGCGTCCGATCAACTCGGCGCATTCGGGCACGGGGCGGTCATCCAGATATCGCAGCGTCAGCACCATGCGGTGCTGTTCGGGCAACCGGGCCAGCGCGGCCTCGGCGACCAGCCGGTCCAGCTCGGCGTCCCAGTCGTCGAAAGGCTCTGCGGGCTCGGGTGTTTCGGGTACGGATACGGTGAAGCGGTCGTGCCTGCGGCGGTAGTGATCGGCCAGCTTGTGCCGGGCGACGCCGATCAGCCACGGCACCGAGATCACCGGCGGCGCCGTACGACGGGCAGCGTCCATCGCCGCCAGAAACGTCTCCGACGTCAGGTCTTCCGCGGTGCCCCGATCACCGCAGCGCCGCACGAAGTACCCGTAGACCACGGGCAGCGCCGAGTCGTACAGCGCCAACAGCGTCTGCGGAGCATCACCGTCTGATTCGCCCCTCACACCCTTATCGTCGCGTCGGGCGGCCGTTTTCCGACGCCCTCGCCGAAATTAGATGGAAATCAGTCCTTCGCGGACGATGTCGAAGGCTTGGCCCAAGGCATCGGGCAGCGAGACGGTCTCGTCGGCCAGCCACTGTTCGTAGGCGGTCAGCGCCACGCCGAGCACCGTCCAGGCCACGGTCTGGGGCACGAGTTCGGTCGGTTTGACGTCCAAGCGGCGCGCGACGAAGGCCGCGATCACGCCGCGCCAGCCCGCGTACATCGTCATCGAGTAGGCCTGCAGCGCGTCGGTCTGCAGGATCACCTGCATCCGGCGGCGGTGCCGGGGTGTCTCGGATTCGTCAAAGCTGTTGAATTCCAACAGCGCTGACCGCAGCGCGGCGTCCAGCGGCACGTCATGGGGGACGGCGTTGAGCAGGTCCCGCAGATTGGTCAGACTCGCGTCGAAGTCGGCCCACGGGATGGCATTCTTCGACGAGAAGTAGCGGAACAGGGTGCGCCGGGAGATGCCGGCGGCATGGGCGACGTCGTCGACGCTGACGTCGTCGAAGCCGCGGGTGGCGAACAGCTCGAGCGCCACATGGGTGATGTGGTCGCGCGTGGTGGAGCGGCGCCGGCCCACCCGCCCGTGCTGTGGAACGGCCCCGGCGTCGCGCTCGGGAGGCTCCGATTCGGTCCGCATCAGACCCGCCCTTCCTTTTCGGCACTCGATGCCATATTCTTGCGACTTGGATCACAGTTGTCGAGTACCGGCAACTGCCACGGTAGCGAAAGGGGCGATCCATGGACTCGAATCAGCAGGTTGAGACCGGCACCGAATTGGTCACCGAGACTCTGGTCGAAGAGGTCTCGATCGACGGTATGTGCGGGGTCTACTGACCGTGTCTGCACCAGCCGCGGCCCGGACCGGGCCAGCAGGGGCCGGATTGCCGGCTCCGCCGGCGCTGGCCTTCGATCCGGACCGCGGCTGGCGCCTGCACCACCAGGTCGCCGTCCGCCCCGAACCATTCGGCGCGCTGCTGTATCACTTTGGTACACGCAAACTTTCGTTCCTGAAGAACCGCATCATCGTCGAGATCGTCAACACGCTGGCCGACCATCCGGACGTGCGCAGCGCCTGCCGCGCCGCCGGCATCGACGATGACCAGCAGGGGCCGTACCTGCACGCGTTCGGCGTGCTGGTCCAGTCCAAGATGCTGATCCCGGCAGACCAGCACAGCCCAGAAGGATCCACCGCTTCATGACCGCAACGGCACCCGTGCCCCGGCTGATCGAGCAGTTCGAGCATGGCCTCGACGCGCCCATCTGCCTCACCTGGGAACTCACCTACGCCTGCAACCTGTCCTGCGTGCACTGCCTGTCGTCGTCGGGCAAGCGCGACCCGCGCGAGCTGAGCACCCAGCAGTGCAAGGACATCATCGACGAGCTCGAGCGCATGCAGGTGTTCTACGTGAACATCGGCGGCGGCGAGCCGACGGTGCGGTCGGATTTCTGGGAGCTCGTCGACTACGCCACCGAGCATCACGTCGGCGTCAAGTTCTCCACCAACGGTGTGCGCATCGACGAGGCCGTCGCTGCGAAGCTCGCCGCGAGTGACTATGTGGACGTTCAGATTTCGCTCGACGGCGCCACCGCGGAGATCAACGACGCGGTGCGCGGACCGGGTTCGTTCGCCATGGCCATTCGGGCGCTGGAAAACCTGAAGAACGCGGGCTTCAAGGACGCCAAGATCTCCGTCGTCGTGACCCGCCACAACGTCGACCAGCTCGACGATTTCAAGGCCCTCGCCGACAACTACGGCGCCACCCTGCGCATCACGCGGCTGCGCCCGTCCGGCCGCGGCGCCGACGTGTGGGACGACCTGCACCCCACCGCCGAGCAGCAGGTCCAGCTCTACAACTGGCTGGTCGCCAAGGGTGAGCGGGTGCTCACCGGTGACTCGTTCTTCCACCTGTCGGGCCTCGGCGAGCCCGGCGCGCTGGCCGGCCTGAACCTCTGCGGCGCCGGTCGTGTCGTGTGCCTGATCGACCCCGTTGGCGATGTGTACGCCTGCCCGTTCGCCATCCATGAGCGCTTCCTGGCCGGAAACATCCTGAGCGATAACGGTTTCCAGCATGTCTGGCAGGACGCCCCGCTGTTCCGTGAACTGCGGGAACCGCAGTCGGCCGGTGCCTGCGGCAGCTGCGGGCACTACGACAGCTGCCGTGGCGGCTGCATGGCGGCCAAGTTCTTCACGGGTCTGCCCATGGACGGCCCGGACCCCGAGTGCGTGCAGGGCTTCGGCGAGCCCGCGCTGGCACTCGACCGCGACAAGCCCAAGTCGCACCTCGACCACTCCCGCAGCGGGGGTCGCAAAGGACCCGTCCCGCTCAAGCTCCTGGCCATGCCGGCCAAGGCTCCGCAAAAATTCTGTAACGAAAGTCCTGTCTAGATCATGGCTCGTGATACCTGGTTCGAAACCGTCGCCATCGCGCAGGAGCGCGCGAAGAAGCGGCTGCCCAAGTCCGCCTACTCCTCGCTGATCTCGGCGAGTGAGAAGGGTTTGACTGTCGCCGACAACGTCGCGGCGTTCGGCGAGCTCGGCTTCGCGCCGCACGTCATCGGCGCGCTGGACAAGCGCGAGATGGCGACAACGGTTATGGGTCAGGAGATTTCACTGCCCGTGATTATTTCTCCGACCGGCGTGCAGGCGATCAACCCCGACGGCGAGGTCGCCGTCGCCCGCGCCGCCGCGGCCCGTGGCACCGCGATGGGCCTGTCGTCGTTCGCCAGCAAGCCGATGGAAGAGGTCATCGCGGCGAACCCCAAGACGTTCTTCCAGATCTACTGGCTGGGCAGCCGCGACGACATCGCGGCCCGGGCCGAGCGGGCCCGCGCGGCCGGCGCCAAGGGCCTGATCGTCACCACCGACTGGAGCTTCAGCCACGGCCGGGACTGGGGCAGTCCCAAGATTCCGGAAAAGATGGATCTCAAGACCATCATCAAGATGAGCCCTGAGGTCATCACCAAGCCGCGCTACATGTGGACCTGGGGCAAGACCCTGCGTCCGCCCGAGCTGTCGGTGCCCAATCAGGCCATCAACGGCCAGGCCCCGCCGCCGTTCTTCGACGCCTATGGCGAGTGGATGGGTACCCCGGCGCCGACCTGGGAGGACATCGCCTGGCTGCGTGAGCTGTGGGGCGGGCCGTTCATGCTCAAGGGCGTCATGCGCATCGACGACGCCAAACGTGCTGTGGACGCGGGTGTTTCGGCGATCTCGGTGTCCAATCACGGCGGTAACAACCTGGACAGCACCCCGGCGTCGATCCGGGCGCTGCCGGCCATCGCCGAGGCCGTCGGCGACCAGATCGAGGTTTTGCTGGACGGCGGTATCCGCCGAGGCAGCGACGTGGTCAAGGCGCTGGCGCTCGGTGCCCGTGCGGTGATGCTCGGCCGGGCCTACCTGTGGGGGCTGGCGGCCGAGGGACAGGCCGGCGTCGAGAACGTGCTCGACATCATGCACGGCGGTATCGACTCGGCGCTGCGTGGTCTGGGCAAGGGCTCGATTCACGACCTCGGGCCGGACGACATCCTGGTGCCGGAGGGCTTCATCCGGCGGCTGGGCGGCTAACGCCGCTGGGCGCCGGCGCCTGATTCGACGGGTCCGCTGATACGTGCGGTGCTGACGTGGCTGCCGTGATGGTCAATGGGGTCTTGACAACCGCGACAACTTGACCATCCGCTACGAATTGTTGCGTATACGGCAACAATTGGCGCACAGCGGGCAAATTCGGCTTACCATCGGCGGGTGCCTTTCCCCAGCGAGCTCGGGAACTCGACGTCGAGGCAGTTGCAATCCATGCGGCCTTCGTTGATCGTCCCGCTTGGTTCCACCGAGCAGCATGGGCCGCACCTGCCGCTGGATACCGACACCCGGATCGCTGAGGCGGTGTCGCGGTCCGTGGCCGCGCAGCTGCGTGAGACGACGCCCGGCGTCGATCAGCCCACGTGGCTGGTGGCGTCTGCCATCAGCTACGGCGCGAGCGGTGAGCACGAGAGTTTTCCCGGCACCATCTCGATCGGCCTGGCCGCGCTGGAGCATTTGCTGGTCGAGTTCGGCCGGTCGGCCTGCAACTGGGCCGGCCGGATCGTGTTCGTCAACGGTCACGGCGGCAATGTGGCGGGGTTGACGGCGGCGACCACGCTGTTGCGGGCCGAGGGGCGCGATGTGGCCTGGTGCCCGTGTACGGCAGTCGGTGCCGACGCCCACGCCGGCCATACCGAAACGTCTGTACTGCTGCATCTTTCACCGGCGGACGTCTGGGTCGACGAGAGCGTCGTCGGCAACACCGCGCCGTTGCCGGAGCTGCTGCCGGCATTGCGCAGTGGCGGAGTGGCCGCGGTCAGCCCGGTGGGGGTGCTGGGCGATCCGACGACTGCCACCGCGGACGAGGGGTCCCGTATCTTTGCAGAAATGGTCGGGAGCTGTGTGCGCGGGATCGGCACGTGGCAGCCCGGCCCGGGGGGAATGCTCGCGTGACGGGGGTGGGACAGTGACGGGGCCGAGGCTGCCCGACGGCTTTGCCGTCCAAGTGGATCGTCGGGTCAAGGTGCTGGGGGAGGGCGCCGCACTGCTCGGTGGATCGCCGACGCGATTGTTGCGTCTGGCTCCGGCGGCGCAGACCATGCTGGACCGCGGCCGGCTGGAGGTCCACGACGCGCAGAGCGCGCAGCTGGCCCGCACCCTGCTCGACGCCACGGTCGCCCACCCGCGGCCGGCGACCGGGCCGTCGCACCTCGACGTCACCGTCGTTGTTCCGGTACGCGACAACGCAGTTGGCGTCGCCCGGCTGGTGCGGTCCCTGCGCGGCATGCGCGTGGTGGTCGTCGACGACGGCTCTGTGGTGCCGCTGCAGGCCGCGGACTTCTGCGACCTGGCCGGCCACTGCGACGTCCGCGTGCTCCGGCACGACATCAGCCGCGGACCCGCGGCGGCCCGCAACACCGGGCTGGCCGCCTGCGAGACGGATTTCGTGGCGTTCCTGGACTCGGACGTGGTGCCGCGTCGCGGATGGCTGGAAGCGCTGCTGGGGCACTTTTGCGACCCGGCCGTCGCGTTGGTCGCGCCGCGCATCGTGGGTCTGCACGAGCCCGACAATCTGATTGCGCGCTACGAGGCCGTCCGCTCGTCACTGGATCTCGGCATGCGGGAAGCGCCGGTGGTGCCGTACGGCATGGTGGCCTATGTGCCGAGCGCGGCCATCGTCTGCCGGCGCGCGTCGCTCGACCAGGTGGGCGGTTTCGACGAGTCGCTGCAGTCCGGTGAGGACGTGGACCTGTGCTGGCGGTTCATCGAGGCCGGGGCCCGGCTGCGGTACGAACCGATCGCGCTGGTCGGCCACGATCACCGCACCGCGTTGGGAGAGTGGTTCGCCCGCAAGGCCTTTTACGGTTCCTCGGCCGCGCCGCTGTCGGTGCGACACCCGGGCAAGACCGCGCCGTTGGTGATCTCCGGCTGGACCCTGGTGGTCTGGGTGCTGCTGGGCATGGGGTCCGGGGTGGGCTACCTCGCCTCGACCATCGCCGCCGCGATCACCGGCCGGCGCATCGCCAACTCACTGCGATCGATCGACACCGAACCGCGGGAAGTCGCCGCCGTGGCCGCGCAGGGACTGTGGGCTGCGGCCCTGCAACTCGCCGCGGCGCTGTGCCGGCATTACTGGCCGGTGGCGCTGGTGCTGGCGGTGTGTTTCCGGCGCTGGCGGCAAGTGGTGCTGATCGCCGCGATCGTGGACGGCGTCGTGGACTGGGCCCGCCGCCATCACACGGTGGACGACAACACCCAGCGCGTGGGCCTGCTGGCCTACCTGCTGCTCAAGCGCCTCGATGACATCGCCTACGGTCTCGGACTGTGGGGCGGCGTGGTGCGCGAGCGGCATCTGGGTGCGCTCAAGCCGCAGATCCGGACTTGATCCCGCGCGGCGATGACGTCCTGATCGTCGGGGCCGGCAGTGCCGGCTGTGTTCTGGCCGAGCGTCTTTCGGCCGATCCCGCCTGTCACGTGACACTGCTCGAGACCGGCGGCACCGTCCGTCCGGAGCCGGGCTGGGTGCTGCCCATCGGCGTCGACAGCACCGTCACGCGACAGCACCGGACGACGCTGACGCAGAATCCGGCGCGGTCCGCGGACATCGTGCGGGGACGGGTGCTGGGCGGGTCCGGGGCGATCAACGGCGGCTATTTCTGCCGGGCCTGGCCGTCGGATTTCGACGCCTGGGCGGTGCCGGGCTGGGCGTGGTCCGACGTGCTGCCGCACTATCGCGCCATCGAGACGGACCACGATTGTGGCGGTGCCGAGCACGGTTCGGCCGGTCCGGTGCCGGTGCGCCGTATCAGCGAATTCGCAGCGTCCTCACAGGCTTTCCGTGACGCGGCCGGTGCTCGGTACCCGTGGGTCGATGATCTCAATGCCGCGGCCGGGATGCGGCCCGGCCTCGGTGCGGTGCCGCTGAACATCGATGAGACCGGTCACCGGCACGGTCCGGGTGAGGTCTATCTGGCGGCCGCGCGCGGCCGGGACAACCTGACGGTGTTCACCGGGACGCGCGCGCTGCGGCTGTTGTTCGACGGTGCCCGCGCGGTGGGAGTGCGATGCCTGGGTCCCGATGGTCCGGTGGATCGGTATGCCGATCGGATTGTGTTGTGCGCCGGGGCAATTGAATCGGCGCATCTGTTGATGCTGTCCGGGATCGGCCCGGCCGCGCAATTGCGGGGAGTCGGCGTGCCGGTGGTGGCCGACCTGCCGGTGGGCGTCGCGTGCGCCGATCATCCGGAATGGGTCGTGCCCACCACCTGGCCCGCGGCTCCCGGCCGTCCGCCGCTCGAATTGCTGCTCACCACCGAACAGCTGGAAATCCGGCCATATACCTGGGGATTCGCGGCCATGACCGGCGGTGCCGCCGGGGGGTCGGATCCGGTGCACCTCGGTATCTCGCTGATGCGGCCGCGCGCGCAGGGCAGGGTCCTGTTGGTATCGGACGACCCGGACGTGCGGCCCACCATCGAGCACCGCTACGACTCCGACCCGGCTGATGCCGCCGCGCTGCAAGTCGGTCATGAATTGTGTCGGGACCTGTTCGGCGATGCCGTCGTCGACGGCGAACCCGCCTGGTCCACCGCGCAGCATCTGTCGGCCACGGCGCCGATCGGAGCGGACGGCGACGAGCGCGCCGTCCTCGATCCCCGCTGCCGGGTGCGCGGCATCGACGGGCTGTGGGTGGCCGACGGTGCCGCACTGCCCGGCATCACCGGACGGGGCCCGCACGCGACGGTCGTCATGCTGGCGCACCGGGCGGCCCAATTCATCGTGTCCTAGCGGCCATTCGGTGGTGTGTGCTCGCGACCGGGCGCCCAGAACGCGATCAGCACGCCGGCGACCGCGGTGATCGATGCCAGCACCACCAGTGACGTCTGCATGGCATGCAGGAACGCCACCCGGGCCACGGCCACGAGTTGACCGCCGACCGGTCCCAGATGCGGCGCGGCGGCCACTGCGCCGGCCAGCGAGCCGTGCGCGGCGTCCTGCGCCGGATGTGGGAAACCGGCCACCGCGGATCCGATGTGCTTCGTATATCCGGCGGCCAGGAGGGACCCGGTGAGCGCGATACCGAGGGCGGCACCTACTTCCCGCGTGGTGTCGTTGACCGCTGACGCGACGCCTTGCTTGTCATCGGACACCGACGTCATGATTGCCGAAGTCGTTGGTGCGGTGAACAATCCGACGCCCGTGCTGATCACGAGCAGGGGCCACGCCAAGTCCCAGTACGACGAGTCGATCCGCACGTGACCCATGAGCAACAGACCGGCCGACAGCAGCCACAAGCCGGTGAACACCACCAGGCGTAGCCCCACCTTGGGCAGATACCAGGACGACAGCGGGGACAGGATCAGCAATGGGACGGCGAGCGGGGACAGCGCCAGTGCAGTGCCGATCGGGCTGTAGCCCATGACCAGCTGCATGAATTGCATCGACAAGTAGAAGAAGCCGAACAACACCATGAACAGCACGGTGATGGCGGCGGCCCCGGTGCCGAACTGCCGATCGAGAAACAGTCGGACATCCAGCAGTGGGTATGGGGCACGCAGCTCGATGACTGCGAACGCGACTGTCAGGATCAGCCCGCCGGCGATGCCGCCCAGCACGACCGGATGTGTCCAGCCGAGATCGGGCGCCGCCAGGATGGCGTATACCAGGGACGCCACTGCCGCCGCGATGACGACGGCGCCGGTGACGTCCAACGGCTTGGCTTCCGGGTCACGGGAGCTCGTGATGGTCATGGCCAGGACGACGAGGGTGAAGCTCGAGACGGCAAAGGCCCAGAAGATCGACTGCCACGGCCAGAAGTGCAGCAGCACACCGGATCCCAGCATGCCGACCACTGCACCGCAGCCGGCGATTCCGGCCCAGATGCCCACCGCTTTGGTGCGTTGGTCCGCCGGGTAGGACGCGGTGATCAGGGACAGCGTTGCAGGCATGATGAACGCGGCGCCCACTCCGGCCACTGCGCGGGCGACGACGATGTGCAGGGGATGGGTGCTCAGCGCCGGAACGATCGAGGCCAGCGCGAAGACGGTGAGGCCGAACAGCAGGGCGCCGCGCCGGCCGTAGCGGTCGCCGATAGCGCCGGCGGGCAGCAGTAGACAGGCCAACGTCAAGGTGTAGCTGTCGATGATCCAGGTGAGCTGGGTCTGGTTCGCTGACGTGGCCATCGCGATGTCGCCGAGCGCGGTATTGAGCGCCACCATCGACGAAATCACCAGCAGCACAGCGCAACACGCCACGCATAGGGTCCAGGTTCGGCGACGGGAGGTGGGTGGCGCCGGGAGGATTTCCACGTCGGGACTCACCGTGCGCGCCTTGTCGACCATTCGCAGACCTTCCGGTAGCTTCAAGACCGATGGTCTTGAAGCGAGACTAACAGTCTCGTTTGTTATCCGGAGGTGATTCGGCGGTGTCCAGCGAACACGGTGATCCTCGGCCGGCACGCTCGCGGGCCCGCTTGTTGGAAGCTGCGACCACCCTGCTGCGCTCGGGTGGCCCGAGCGCCGTCACGGTCGACGCGGTGATCCGCGCGTCCAACGTGGCCCGGGCCACCCTCTATCGCCACTATCCCAGCGGAAATGACCTGCTGGCGGCAGCATTTCACGCGCTCATCCCGCCGGCCCCGGTGCCGCTTGCGGAGGGCGACCTGCGCGAGCGGTTGATCGCGCTCGTGCATGCGCAGGCGGAACTGATCGCCGAAGCGCCCGTCAGCCTGACCGCCATGTCGTGGCTGGCGCTCGGCGGCAACCTCGAACACCTGCCCTCTGGGGCGGCGGGGACTGAGAGCACCGAGGTCCGCAACCTACGGGAGCGAGTGGCCGAGCAGTATGCCGTGCCGTTCGAATCGGTGCTCTCCAGTCCCGCGGCTGTCGCCGAACTCGGTGACGTCGACCGGCTGCGAGCCACGGTCCTGCTCCTCGGCCCGATCGTGCTGGGCAAGCTCAGCACGCTGCCGAATTTCGACTACCGGCAGATCGCCATTGCCGCTGTCGACGGATTTCTGGCGACCCACCGGATCACCGCAGTGAGTACCGAATCGGCAGGTGCTTGAAGCCGCCGACGAACGTGGTCGCGGAGAGCTCCGGGGTACCGGCCAATTCGATCGAATCCAGCCGGGACAGCAGCTCGGTGAACAGGCTGTTCATCTCCATGCGGGCCAGTGCCGCACCCAGACAGAAGTGCACGCCGTAGCCGAACGCCAGATGCTTGTTCGGCTCGCGCCCGACGTCGAAGCGGAACGGATCGGTGAACACTTCTTCGTCACGGTTACCGGAAACGTAAGCGAGATAGACGGATTCACCTTCGGCGATCGGCACGCCGCGCACGACGGTGTCGGCGGTCGCGGTGCGCATGAATTCCTTCACCGGCGTGCTCCACCGGATCATCTCTTCGACCGCGGTCGGCATCAGGTCCGGGTTCGCCTTCAGCCGGGCCAGCTCGCCGGGATTCTCGATCAGCGCATGCAACCCGCCGGAGATGGCGTCCTTCGTGGTGTCGTGTCCGGCGGTGGCGACGATCACGTAGTAGGACGCGGTGTCCATGTCGCTGAGCGGTTCGCCGTCGATGCGGCCGTTGGCGATCGCCGACGCCAGGTCCTCGGTGGGGTTGGCCCGCCGCGACGCGGTCAGCGTGGCGAAGTACCCGAAGAAGTCGAGCAGCACGCTGAACAGTTCTTCGGGGGACTGGCCGCGGCTGTACTCGTCGTCGTCGCCGCCGAACAGCTGCTGCGTCAGGGTGTGCATGCGGTCGTAGTCCTCCTCGGGCAGGCCGAGTAGCGACATGATGACGTAGAGCGGGAACTGGATCGCGATCTCTTCGACGAAGTCGCATTCCGGTCCGGCGTCGCGCATCCGGTCGACGTGCCGCTTGGCCAGTTCGTCGACGCGGACCTTGAGGTCGCGCATCGCCTTCGGCCGGAACCAGTCGGCGCCGATCGCCCGGATCTTGCGATGGTGCGGATCGTCCATGTGGATGAGCGTGCGCAACCCCATGCCGGCGTCGGCCTGTGCCTTCAGTAGGTCTTCGTCGTCGGCCTTCATGAGCAGCGGGCGGGGCTCGCTGATGAACAGGTTGTTGTCGCGCTCGATGGCCATGATGTCGGCGTGCTTCGTGATCGCCCAGAACGGCCGATACGGCGGATTATCCACCCAGGCAACGGGATTGGTAGCTCGCAGCCGAGTGAGTGCCGTGTGTAGCCGATTGTCGTCGGCGTAGGCGGTGGGGTCGGCGAGAACCTTGGCGGCCTCGTCGGTGGTGGGTGCACTCATTGAACTCCTCACACAGGCGCGTACTTGACAGCTGTCAAGCGGAGTCTAGGTCGTTCGATGCGCCGTGGGGAGGGGGTAGCCGCAAATATTTATCGGCCGCGTTCGGCCGAGTTCAGTACGCTGGGTGCTCGTGTCGTCCGCCCACCTACGCAGACTGCTGCAGCGCGCTGCAGCAGTGGCTGGGGCAGTGCTGCTGGTGGCCGGCTGCGGCCTGGACTCGCACAGTGATGGTGCCACCGCCGTGGCGCCCGATGCGGTGACAGCTGATCCGGCGCTGGTGCACACCGCGACGGGGACCGTCCGCGGCACGGTCAATCCAGATCTGCGCTTCTTCGGTGGAATCCCTTATGCGGCACCGCCATTGGGTCCGCTTCGGTTCCGTCCGCCGGCTCCCGCGGTGACGTGGGACGGGGCGCGCGACGGTACGAAGCCTGGCGCGCGCTGCATCCAGGACCCCAAGGGCGACCTGGAGATGGGCCGCAACAGCAGCGAGGATTGCCTGACCCTCAACGTCTGGACGCCACCGGTGCAGGCCTCCCGCGAGCGCCGACCCGTGTTGGTGTGGTTGCACGGCGGTGGGTTCATCAACGGCTCCAGCGGCATCTACAACTCGACGCGGCTGACCACCCGCGGCGACATCGTGGTGGTGACGGTCAATTATCGGCTCGGTGCACTGGGATTCCTGGCTCACCCCGCATTGGGCGCCGGCCCCGACGTCGGCAACTACGGACTCGCCGACCAGCAGGCGGCGCTGCGCTGGGTGCGCGACAACATCGCCGCGTTCGGCGGCGATCCCGGCAAGGTGACCATCGCCGGTGAGTCGGCCGGCGGGATGTCGGTGTGCGACCACCTCGTCGCGCCGGAGTCGGCCGGCCTGTTCCGGGGTGCCATCATCGCCAGTGGGCCATGCCAGGCCCAGGGTGCGCTACCCGAGGCCACGCGGTCCAGCCTCGCCTACGCCAGTGCCGCGGGATGTGGCGATCCGGCGGTCGCTGCAGACTGTCTGCGCGGTCTGCCGGTGGACAAATTGCGAAAGCCGGTGTGGTACTACGGAATCGGCGAGAACATGCTCAGTGGGCCGGTCTCGGGGACGACGTTGCTGCCGGTCGATCCGATGCGGGCCATCGGAACCGGCGATGCCGCTCGGGTCCCGGTGATGATCGGCACCACCCGCGACGAGTTCACCCTCTTCGTGGCCATGCAGTATCTGCGTGCGGGCAAGCGCTTCCATGCCGACGGCTACCCGCACCTGCTGCAGTCCACGTTCGGCGCCGACGCCGCCGCGGTGGCAGAGCGCTACCCGCTGAACCGCTACGGCGGCAGCGCGGCGATCGCCTATTCGACCGCGGTCACCGACGGTGCTTTCGCGTGTGTGGCCGACCGCATCGGCGACGCGTTGGTCGCGGACGCCCCGGTATATGGGTACGAATTCGCCGATCCGGCGCCGCCGACGCCGGATCCGCTGCGCCACTTGCCTTTCCCGGTCGGTGCGAGCCATTCGCTGGATCTGCGCTACATCTTCAACATGGGCGGAGCGCCGCCGCCTGCGCCGGAGCAGGTCGCCTTGTCGGATCAGATGATCGACTACTGGAGTTCGTTCGTCCGCGACGGCCGGCCCAGTGCTGACGGGGCACCGGAATGGCCGCAGCTGACCGGCGGTGACCACGACAGCAGGATGTCGCTGCGCCCCGACGGCAGCCGTTTGGTCACCGACTACGACCAGGTGCATCAGTGCGCGTTCTGGGCGAGTCTGCAGCACTGACGTCTCGCGCCCGAAAATGGCTTGCCTGCCCAGGCGCGCGTCGACTTCGATAGGGCGGCATGACGGTTCCCGATGCCGAGGCCTTTGCCCGCGACTGGTGCCAGGCGTGGAACGCCCACGACGTCGAGGCGGTGCTCGCCCATTTCCACGACGACGTCGTCTTCACCTCACCGGTCGCGGCGCGCGTCGTGCCGGAGTCCGGGGGAGTGGTGCGGGGTAAGGACGCGCTCCGGCGGTATTGGACCACCGCGCTGGCGGCGCTGCCCGAACTGCACTTCGAGATCGTGGCCACCTATGTAGGGACGCAGGCTCTCGTCATCAACTACCGGAACCACCGCGGGCAATTGGTCAACGAGGTGCTGATCTTCGACGGCGATCTGGTGCGCGAAGGTCACGGCACCTATCTCGACTGAGGTCCGATTTACCCGACTCCTCATCGCGGCTCGTGCCTCGCCGCTTGATCGTCGTCAGGCTATGCGGGCGTCACCCACGTCGTGATGTCGGCGTGCACGACCTCCTCGCCGGCGGCGTCGACCACCGAGACCGATACGACGACGTCGGTGCCCTTGGTCAGGGTCTCGAAGTCGGGGATGTCGACGCGGGCGTGCGCCCGAAGCGAGGTGGTGGCCTTGGCGAGGTACTGGACGTTCATGGCTTTGGGTATCCAGCGGTGGGTTGTCGGCACGGTCGCTTCCATCGCCATGCCCATGGCGGCCTCCGCGGCGTTGCACGACGCGATCGCGTGCACGGTGTGCAGATGGTTGTAGACGAAGAACCACTTCGGCACCGCCACCTCGGCGTAGCCCGGCTCCATCGTCACCACTCGGGGCAGGACCGACGCGAAGTACGGCACTCGCACCATCGCGGCGGCGGAGAACATCAGGCTGCCGCCGGGCCGTCCGGAGAGTTGCTTCCAGGCGCGGTAGGTGGGGCTGAGTGTCGACATGTCACTATCTTACTCAAAAGTAAGTTCGGTATGTCCGCAGACTCTGGAACCGCGGCGCTAACCACTCGCGATTTTCAGCCGTGGATACCGGGTCAACGCGAAAGCCGGCCGGGCAGGCGTTGACCCTGAACCCAGGGTTCCCGCCACTCGCACTTTTGCGCCGCAAGTGCAGGATCAACGGGACCCCGCTATTGACTCTGTAACCAGGGCGGCAGCCACTCGAACATCCTCGCCCTCGCCGTGGAATCAGTGCAGGACCGGCGGTGAAACCCGGGCGCGGCGGATGGCTCCGCAGCGGATTTGGAGCAAGCCCGGATCTGGGGCATACTGTTCGGGTTGCCTTGCGCCGGGTTCGCCCGCCGCGGGCAGACGACCGGCGCCCATCACGGGCGCATCCGGTCCCAGCATCGCCCGAGATGGAATTTCCAGCGCGGACGACTGTGTGCAAAGGCGACACGCCCGAGCGCGGGGGTCGGTGAACCACAGAAACGTAAAGAGCGGCGGCATAGCCAGCGCGCGTCATCGGGTGTCCCGGGACGTGCGTATTGAAGACCAGGCCCGAGCACGGGCCCGTGACAGTTAGGTAGGAGAAGCGTGGCGGGACAGAAGATCCGCATCAGGCTCAAGGCCTACGACCACGAGGCGATTGACGCCTCGGCGCGCAAGATCGTTGAGACGGTCACCCGTACGGGAGCAAGCGTGGTCGGCCCGGTGCCGCTGCCGACCGAGAAGAACGTGTACTGCGTTATCCGGTCTCCCCATAAGTACAAGGACTCGCGGGAGCATTTCGAAATGCGTACCCACAAGCGCCTTATCGACATCCTCGACCCCACGCCGAAGACCGTTGACGCCTTGATGCGCATCGATCTGCCGGCGAGCGTCGACGTCAACATCCAGTAGGAGACCCAGAAAAATGGCACGCAAAGGCATTTTGGGCACCAAGCTGGGCATGACGCAGGTGTTCGACGAGAACAACAAAGTCGTCCCGGTCACGGTCGTGAAGGCCGGCCCCAACGTGGTGACCCGCATCCGCACCCCCGAGCGCGACGGCTACAGCGCCGTGCAGCTCGCCTACGGTGAGATCAGCCCGCGCAAGGTGAACAAGCCGGTTACCGGTCAGTTCGCCGCTGCAGGCGTCAACCCGCGTCGGCACCTGGCCGAGCTTCGTCTCGAAGACGAGGCCGCGGTCGCCGAGTACGAGGTCGGTCAGGAACTGACCGCCGAGATCTTCGCCGACGGCGCGTACGTCGACGTGACCGGCACCAGCAAGGGCAAGGGCTTCGCCGGCACCATGAAGCGCCACGGCTTCAAGGGTCAGGGCGCCTCGCACGGTGCCCAGGCTGTGCACCGTCGTCCCGGTTCGATCGGTGGCTGCGCCACCCCGGGCCGTGTCTTCAAGGGCACCCGCATGTCCGGCCGGATGGGTAGCGACCGCGTCACCACCCAGAACCTGAAGGTTCACAAGGTCGACGCCGAGAACGGTGTGCTGCTCATCAAGGGCGCCATCCCGGGCCGCAATGGTGGACTGGTGGTTGTCCGCACCGCAGTTAAGCGAGGCGAGAAGTAATGACTCTCAAGATTGACGTCAAGACCCCCGAGGGCAAGAAGGACGGCTCTGTCGAGCTGCCCGCCGAGCTGTTCGACGTCGAGCCCAACATCGCGCTGATGCACCAGGTGGTGACGGCCCAGCTGGCCGCCGCTCGCCAGGGCACCCACGCCACCAAGACCCGGGCCATGGTGTCCGGTGGTGGCAAGAAGCCGTACCGCCAGAAGGGCACCGGCCGCGCCCGTCAGGGTTCGACCCGCGCCCCGCAGTTCACCGGTGGTGGCGTTGTCCACGGCCCGCAGCCGCGTGACTACAGCCAGCGGACCCCGAAGAAGATGATCGCTGCTGCCCTGCGCAGCGCGCTGTCGGACCGGGCCCGCAACGAGCGCATCCACGCGATCACCGAGCTGGTGGCCGGTCAGAGCCCGTCGACCAAGAGCGCCAAGTCGTTCCTGTCGTCGCTGACCGACAACAAGAAGGTGCTCGTCGTGATCGGCCGCAGCGATGTGGTCAGCGCCAAGAGCGTCCGCAACCTGCCTGGCGTGCATGTGATCTCGCCGGATCAGCTGAACACCTACGACGTGCTGAACGCCGACGATCTGGTGTTCTCGGTGGAGGCGCTCAACGCCTACATCACCGCCAACACGAAAGAGGAGGTGTCGGCCTGATGGCTACCGTGACTGATCCTCGCGACATCATCCTGGCCCCGGTCATCTCGGAGAAGTCCTACGGACTCATCGAGGACAACACGTACACGTTCATCGTGGCACCGGAGTCCAACAAGACGCAGATCAAGATCGCTATCGAGAAGATCTTCGACGTGAAGGTCGACTCGGTGAACACCGCGAACCGGAAGGGCAAGCGCAAGCGCACCCGCACCGGTTTCGGCCAGCGCAAGAGCACCAAGCGCGCGATCGTGACCCTGTCCGCCGGCAGCAAGCCGATCGAACTGTTCGGAGCTCCGGCCTGATCGGCCGGGAGTTAAGGGATTAACTGATAATGGGAATTCGCAAGTACAAGCCGACGACCCCGGGTCGTCGCGGTTCGAGCGTCTCCGACTTCGCCGAGATCACTCGTTCGACTCCGGAGAAGTCGCTGATCCGTCCGCTGCACGGCACTGGTGGTCGTAACGCGCATGGCCGCATCACGACTCGTCACAAGGGTGGCGGTCACAAGCGTGCCTACCGCGTCATCGACTTCCGTCGCCATGACAAGGACGGCGTCAACGCCAAGGTCGCGCACATCGAGTACGACCCCAACCGCACCGCGAACATCGCGCTGCTGCATTTCGTGGACGGCGAGAAGCGCTACATCCTCGCCCCCAAGGATCTGAAGCAGGGCGACGTCATCGAGCAGGGGCCGAACGCCGACATCAAGCCGGGTAACAACCTGCCGATGCGCAACATCCCGGCCGGTACCGTCATCCACGCTGTGGAGCTGCGTCCGGGCGGCGGTGCCAAGCTGGCCCGCTCGGCCGGTGTCAGCATCCAGCTGCTCGGTAAGGAAGGCGCTTACGCCACGCTGCGTATGCCGTCCGGTGAAATCCGTCGCGTCGACGTGCGCTGCCGCGCCACCGTCGGCGAGGTCGGCAACGCCGAGCAGGCGAACATCAACTGGGGTAAGGCCGGCCGTATGCGGTGGAAGGGCAAGCGCCCGACCGTCCGTGGTGTCGTGATGAACCCGGTCGACCACCCGCACGGTGGTGGTGAGGGTAAGACCTCCGGTGGTCGCCACCCGGTCAGCCCGTGGGGCAAGCCTGAGGGCCGTACCCGCAAGCCGAACAAGCCGAGCGACAAGCTCATCGTCCGCCGCCGGCGCACCGGCAAGAACAAGCGCTAGGCCGGAAAGGAATAGACGATGCCTCGTAGCCTCAAAAAGGGTCCGTTCGTCGACGACCATCTGCTCAAGAAGGTCGACGTTCAGAACGAGAAGAACACCAAACAGGTCATCAAGACCTGGTCCCGTCGGTCGACCATCATCCCCGACTTCATCGGTCACACCTTCGCCGTCCACGACGGCCGCAAGCACGTGCCGGTGTTCGTCAGTGAGGCGATGGTCGGGCACAAGCTCGGCGAGTTCGCCCCGACGCGGACCTTCAAGGGTCACATCAAGGACGACCGGAAGAGCAAGCGCCGCTAATGACTACCGTTACTGAATACCCGTCCGCGAGCGCCACTGCGCGCTTCGTGCGTGTGTCGGCGAGCAAGGCCCGCCGGGTCATCGACCTGGTCCGTGGCAAGAGCGTCGAAGAGGCGCTCGACATCCTGCGGTGGGCGCCGCAGGGTGCCAGCGAGCCGGTCGCCAAGGTGATCGCGAGCGCTGCCGCCAACGCGCAGAACAACGAGGGCCTGGACCCGACGACGCTGGTGGTTGCGACCATCCACGCCGATGAGGGTCCGACCGCCAAGCGCATCCGGCCGCGCGCCCAGGGGCGTGCGTACCGAATCCGCAAGCGCACCAGTCACATCACCGTGGTCGTCGAGAGCCGTCCCGCCAAGGACAAGGGCTCGAAGGGCGCTACGGCCGGTGCCGCTCGCGCTCGTCGTGCGCAGGGCAGCAAGGCCGCCGCGGCCAAGACCGAGACGAAGGGAGGCTCGGAGTAGTGGGCCAGAAAATCAACCCCCACGGCTTCCGCCTCGGTATCACCACCGAATGGAAGTCCCGTTGGTACGCCGACAAGCAGTACGCGGACTACGTCAAGGAAGACGTCGCGATCCGTAAGCTGCTGGCCACCGGCCTGGAGCGCGCCGGCATCGCCGACGTGCAGATCGAGCGCACGCGTGACCGCGTCCGGGTGGACATCCACACCGCACGTCCGGGCATCGTCATCGGTCGCCGTGGCACCGAGGCCGACCGCATCCGCGCCGACCTGGAGAAGCTGACCGGCAAGCAGGTTCAGCTGAACATCCTCGAGGTCAAGAGCCCCGAGGGCGTCGCGCAGCTGGTGGCGCAGGGCGTTGCCGAGCAGCTGAGCAACCGTGTCGCGTTCCGTCGTGCCATGCGCAAGGCCATCCAGTCGGCCATGCGCCAGCCCAACGTCAAGGGCATCCGGGTGCAGTGCTCGGGCCGCCTCGGCGGTGCTGAGATGAGCCGTTCGGAGTTCTACCGCGAAGGTCGCGTGCCGCTTCACACGCTGCGCGCCGACATCGATTACGGCCTGTACGAGGCCAAGACCACATTCGGCCGTATCGGCGTGAAGGTGTGGATCTACAAGGGCGACATCGTCGGTGGCAAGCGTGAGCTGTCCGCCGCCGCTCCCGCCGCCGACCGTCCCCGTCGGGATCGTCCGTCCGGTACCCGTCCGCGTCGCAGCGGTTCGTCGGGTACCACCGCGACGAGCACCGAGGCCGGCCGCGCCGTGGATGTTGCTGTTGAGACCCCCGCCGGCGATGCGCCGACGGAAGCAACGGAGAGCTAGTCATGCTGATTCCCCGCAAGGTCAAGCACCGCAAGCAGCACCACCCCGAGCAGCGCGGTATCGCCAGCGGCGGCACCTCGGTCAGCTTCGGTGACTACGGCATCCAGGCCCTGGGCCACGCCTACATCACCAACCGGCAGATCGAGTCCGCTCGTATCGCCATCAACCGGCACATCAAGCGTGGCGGCAAGGTCTGGATCAACATCTTCCCGGACCGCCCGCTGACCAAGAAGCCTGCCGAAACCCGCATGGGTTCCGGTAAGGGTTCGCCGGAGTGGTGGGTCGCCAACGTCAAGCCGGGTCGCGTGCTCTTCGAGCTCAGCTACCCCGACGAGAAGATCGCCCGGGAGGCGCTCACCCGCGCCATCCACAAGCTGCCGATCAAGGCACGCATCGTGACTCGAGAGGAGCAGTTCTGATGGCAGTTGGAGTTTCGCCTGGTGAACTGCGTGAGCTCACCGAGGAAGAGCTGACCACGCGTCTGCGCGAGTCGAAGGAAGAGCTGTTCAACCTTCGCTTCCAGATGGCGACCGGTCAGCTGTCGAACAACCGCCGGCTGCGTACCGTGCGGCAGGAGATCGCGCGGGTCTACACCGTCCTGCGTGAACGCGAGTTGGGCCTGGCATCCGGGCCGGTTGGTAAGGATTAGTCATGGCAGAAACCAAGGGCCCCAAGCACACGCCGGCCACTGAGACCGAGCGCGGCCGTCGCAAGACCGCCATCGGTTACGTGGTGTCGGACAAGATGGAAAAGACCATCGTGGTCGAGCTGGAGTCCCGCAAGAGCCACCCGCTCTACGGGAAGATCATCCGGACCACCACCAAGGTCAAGGCGCACGACGAGAACGGCGATGCCGGTATCGGTGACCGCGTCTCGCTGATGGAGACCCGTCCGCTGTCGGCGACCAAGCGCTGGCGTCTGGTCGAGGTGCTCGAGAAGGCCAAGTAGCCTTCGCACTTCCACTGCGCGAGCAGACATAGAACTGCCCCTCTTCTTCGGAAGAGGGGCAGTTTTGTATTCGGCGGAATCTCACCAATCCGGATCGGGGCCGGCTCCGAAGACCTGGCATGTACACATTCGTGCTCATCGGATTTCTGGGCGGACTCATCACCGCCATCTCGCCATGCGTCCTGCCGGTGCTGCCCGTGGTGCTGTTCTCCAGCGCCGGCCGCGCACCTTACCGGGTGATCGCGGGGTTGGTGCTCAGCTTCAGCCTGGTGACGCTGGTGGGGACGGTGGTGCTCCAGCAGTTGCACTTGCCGGCAGGCGTCGTCCGCTGGATCGGCCTGCTGGCACTCACCGCCATCGGCGCCGGGCTGATCTTCCCGCGCATCGAGCGACTGCTCGACGCGCCGTTCGCGCGCATACCGCAACGGGACATCGCCGGCAGCCGTAAGGGATTCGGCCTCGGACTGGCGCTGGGCGTGCTGTATGCGCCGTGTGCGGGACCGGTGCTGGCAGCCATCGTGGTGGCCGGAGCGACGGGCCATATCGGCCTGGACACCGTCGCGCTGACCGTGTCATTCGCGGTCGGCACCGCCCTGCCGCTACTGCTGTTTGCCATCGGCGGGCAGCGAGTTGCCGAGCGCATCAAGGCGTTTCAGAACCGGCAACGGCAGATTCGGGTCGCCGCCGGGGTGGTCATGCTCGTGGCCGCGGTGGCGTTGGCACTGAACCTGCCCGCCACGGTGCAACGGAAGATCCCCGACTACACCGCGACGTTGCAGGCCCGCATCGCACCGGCCGGCGGCGGCCTGTCGAGCTGCGTGGAGGGCGCGAGTCGGCTGCAGGACTGCGGCACCGCTCCGGACATCGTCGGTATCGACAGCTGGTTCAACACTCCGGGAGACGCGCCGCTGGACCTGAAGTCCTTGCGCGGCAAGGTGGTTCTCGTCGACTTCTGGACCTACACCTGCATCAACTGTCAGCGCGCGATCGAGCACGTCGCCGGTTGGTACGACCGGTACAAGGACCAGGGCTTCATTGTGATCGGTGTGCACACGCCGGAGTACCAATTCGAGCACGACCGCGCCGGCGTCATCAAAGGGGCGGCCGACCTGCACATCAAATACCCCGTCGCGCTGGACAACTCGTACGACACCTGGCACAACTACCAGAACCAGTACTGGCCGGCGAGCTACCTGATCGACGCCGACGGTGTGGTTCGGCACCTCAAGTTCGGAGAGGGCGACTACGACGTCACCGAAGGGATGATCCGGGAACTCCTGGCTCAGTCGAAGCACTGACGGTGCGGCTAGGCTGCTCAGACGATGCCCTCGTCGTCTGAGCCCACCCCCGATCTCGGTGCCTTGCTGCATCGTGTCGCCGGCGGGGATACCGACGCGTTCGCATCGTTCTATGACGCGACCTGTGCCCGGGTCTTCGGCCTGATTCTGCGGGTGCTGCGGGATACCGGCTACAGCGAGGAGACAACGCAGGAGGTGTACGCCCAGGTGTGGAGGTCGGCAGCCGGTTTCGATCCCGCCAAGGGGTCGGCGCTGGCCTGGGTGATGACGCTGGCACACCGCCGGGCTGTTGATCGGGTGCGCGCGGAGGTTGCGCACAGTCATCGTGAATGGACTTACGGCACAACACATGTCGATACCGATTCGGATGTGGTGGCCGAAGCGGTGGTCCTGGGCGATGACCGTCGCCGCGTCGTGGGTTGCCTCGGCATCCTGACCGACACCCAGCGTCAGGCGATCGAGTTGGCCTATTACGGCGGCCTGACCTACGTGCAGGTTTCCGAGCGGCTGGCCACGAGTCTCGGCACGGTGAAATCGCGGATGCGGGACGGCTTGCGCAAGCTCCGTGATTGTCTGGGGGAGTCATGAGCGATCCGTCGGAATTCGAACTGCTGGAGTTGGCAGTGCCGTACGCGCTCGATGCCGTCTCCGATGCCGAGCGTGCCGAGATCGAGCGGCACCTGGTCGAGGCGCCGGGGCCGGTCGCCGAGGCGTTTCGGAATCAGGTGGCCGAAACCCGCGAGACCCTTGGGGCCCTGTCGGCCGGCACCGCGGTGCCGCCGCCGGCGGCGCTGAGAGCTCGGGTCCTGCAAGGCAATCGGCGCCTGGTTCGCGAACACCGTTGGCGCAATGCGGTTCTGGCGGCGGCGGCCGTCGTCGCGGTCGGGGGCGGCGCCTTCGTGGCAGGCTGGATGTTGCGTCCGCCGGCCGCGCCGCCGGTCGCCGAGCAGGTGATGACGGCTCCTGACGTACGCACTGTTTCCACCGCCCTGCGCTCCGGGGGCACGGCGACCTTCGTGTACTCGCGGACACGCGGCGACGGGATGGTGGTGTTCGACGGTGCTGCCGCGCCGCCGCCGGGCATGGCCTACCAAGTGTGGTTGATGCAAGACGGTGTCCCCGTCCCGTCGGGTCCGGCGATCCGGGATCCGCGCACCGTCATGGTCACGAACATCGGACGAGCATCGGCGTTGGGTCTGACTGTGGAGCCGCTGGGCCGCACAGCGGATGCGCCATCCGGTGACATGGTGGGGCGGGTAGTGCTGCCGTGACGCGGCAGGCCGCGCGCCGCGTGCGCGGCCGTCAATATCCGGGTCGCGGGCCTGCCGGCGGGTGTAATCTCCGGGCGGGCCGCCGATATCGGCGAATACTGACCGGGACGAGGCGTCATGGCAACTGAATTCCAGGGCAAGATCAAACTCGACATCCGCGACTCCGAGGCCGACTGGGGCCCGTACGCGGCACCGACGGCCCCGCCCGACGCGCCCAATGTGCTCTACCTGGTGTGGGACGACACCGGCATCGCCACCTGGGACTGCTTCGGGGGCCTGGTCGACATGCCGGCCATGCGCCGGATCGCGGACAAGGGTGTGCGGCTGTCCCAGTTCCACACCACCGCGCTGTGTTCGCCGACCCGGGCCTCGCTGCTGACCGGCCGCAATGCCACCTCGGTCGGCATGGCGACCATCGAGGAATTCACCGACGGCTTCCCGAACTGCCACGGCCGCATACCTTTTGAGACGGCACTGCTGTCCGAGGTGCTGGCAGAGCGGGGCTGGAACACCTATTGCGTCGGCAAGTGGCACCTGACGCCGCTGGAGGAATCGAACCTCGCGTCCACGAAGCGGCACTGGCCGCTGTCACGGGGCTTCGAACGGTTCTACGGCTTCATGGGCGGCGAGACCGACCAGTGGTACCCGGAGTTGGTGTACGACAACCATCCCGTCGCGCCGCCGGCCACCCCCGAAGAGGGATACCACCTGTCAAAAGACCTGGCGGACAAGGCCATCGAGTTCATCCGGGATGCCAAGGTGATCGCCCCGGAGAAGCCGTGGTTCTCCTATGTCTGCCCCGGTGCCGGGCATGCGCCGCATCACGTGTTCAAAGAGTGGGCCGACAAGTACGCCGGCAAGTTCGACATGGGCTACGAGGCCTATCGCGACCTGGTGCTGGAAAACCAGAAGCGGCTGGGCATCGTGCCGCCGGACACCGAACTCTCGCCCATGAACCCGTATCTGGACGTCAAGGGTCCGAACGGTGAGCCATGGCCGCTGCAGGACACGGTGCGCCCCTGGGATGGGCTCACCGACGACGAGAAGCGGCTGTTCGCCCGGATGGCCGAGGTGTTCGCCGGCTTCCTGTCGTACACCGACGCGCAGATCGGGCGGATTCTCGACTACCTGGAGGAGTCAGGCCAGCTCGACAACACCCTCATCGTCGTCATCTCCGACAACGGCGCCAGCGGCGAAGGTGGCCCGAACGGTTCGGTCAACGAGAACAAGTTCTTCAACGGCTACATCGACACCGTCGAAGAGAGCATGCGGTACTTCGACACCCTGGGGTCGCCGGATACCTACAATCACTATCCGATCGGCTGGGCGATGGCCTTCAACACGCCCTACAAGCTGTTCAAGCGCTACGCCTCCCACGAGGGTGGCATCGCCGACACCGCAATCATCAGCTGGCCCAATGGAATCGCCGCGCACGGCGAGGTGCGGGACAATTATGTCAACGTCGCGGACATCACGCCGACGGTCTACGATCTGCTGGACATCGAGCCGCCCGCCGAGGTCAGAGGCATCCCGCAGCGACCGCTGGAGGGTGTGAGTTTCAAAGCGGCGCTGGAAGATTCGGCCGCTGACACCGGCAAGACGACGCAGTTCTACGCGATGCTGGGTACCCGTGGCATCTGGCACAACGGCTGGTTCGCCAATACCGTGCACGCCGCCACGCCGTCAGGCTGGTCGCACTTCGACAAGGACCGCTGGGAGCTGTTCCACATCGAATCCGACCGCAGCCAGTGCCGTGACCTCGCCGCCGGCGAGCCGGCGAAACTCGCTGAACTCCAAGAGCTCTGGTTCTCCGAGGCGGCGAAGTACAACGGTCTGCCGCTGGCTGACCTCAACGTATTCGAGACGTTGCTGCGGGACCGCCCCTACCTCATGCGCGACCGGCAGACCTTCACGTACTACCCGGGCACCGCAGAGGTGGGCATCGGTGCCGGCGTCGAATTGCGGGGGCAGTCGTTCTCCGTCTTGGCCGAGGTCGACGTCGAATCAGCTGGCGCCGAAGGGGTGCTGTTCAAACAGGGCGCCGGGCACGGCGGGCACGTTTTGTTCGTGCAGGACGGCCGGCTGCAGTACGTCTACAACTTCATGGGCGAGGACGAGCAGTGGGTGTCCGCCCTCGACCCGCTGCCTCTGGGGCGGCACGTCTTCGGTGTCCGATATGACCGGACCGGCACGGTGGAAGGCAGCCACACCCCACTCGGTGTCGTCGAACTGCGCATCGACGACGCGGTGGTGGCGAACCGCCCGGACATCCGCGCCCACCCGGGCACCTTCGGACTCGCCGGTGGTGGCGTGGCGGTCGGGCGCAACGCGGGCCAGCCGGTGTCGAACCGCTACCGGGCGCCGTACCCGTTCGTCGGTGGCACCATCGCCAAGGTTGTCGTCGACATCTCCGGTACGCCGTACCTCGATGTCGAACAAGAACTGGCCCAGGCATTTTCGAAGGATTAGGGGACTGCTGATGAGTACAAGGATCATCCGTTGTGCCACCGCGGTGTCCGCGGTGGTGCTGCTGGCCGGCTGTGGCAACGGCGGCGAGAAGTCGACCAGCACAACGACATCCAACCCTCCGGCGAGCACGACCGTCAGTTCGTCGGCTCCGTCGTCCACGGCGGCGTCGTCGTCGAAGATGCCGGACCTACCGACGTACGGCGTGGTCGAGACCACCAAGCGCGCCCTCGCGGCGGGGGAGCAGACCTGCGACGCGCCCGCCGCGCCCGCGCAGACCATGACGGCTACCACCGGAGCCCCCGGTTCGCCGACCGTCATCGTCGCGGTGCCCGACGGATTCACCCCGGGGGCACCGGCGTCCGGCGACGTCGCGCTGAATCTGACCGGACCGGACGGCCTGACCGGCACCGTGCGGATCACCCCGACCACCCAGGACGCGGCCGCCGCGTTCCAGCAGTACACCGACGCACGCACCGCGGGCCACGAATTCAACAGCGTCAGCGTGCTGCCCGACGAGCTGTGTGGGTACAGCGGCCAGAAACTGATGGGCGTCCTCGCGGACAAGCCCGGCTCCGGCAGCGACTACGTCGACCGCATCGTGCACGTGTGGACCAACAACGGGGACTACCTCGTCGCGCTGCAACTGCAGGGGCCGACCGGGTCGAAGGGCCTCGATGTGGCCAAGCCGGTCCTGCTGGGGGACTTCGGTATTCGGATGAGCTGAGCGCTGGCGCGCATTACTCGGGATTGGTCATGCGGGCCAACACAATTCCACCGACGATCATCGATAAGGCCACTGCGCGGCCGGTGCTCAGCGGATCCTTGTGGACCAGCACCCCGATGGCGATGGCCCCGACCGCGCCGATGCCGGTGAACACCGCGTACGCGGTGCCGACCGGCAAGGCCCGCATCGCCAGCGACAACAGGTACACCGACAACGCGCCGACCAGCACGCAGACGATCGTCGGCAGCAGGCGGGTGAACCCGTCGGTCGGTTTGATGCTCTGTGACCAGGCGATCTCCACCGCGCCGGCCAAAGCGAGGATCAGCCAGTTCATTTCGCGTACTCCACCGCCAAGGCGCGGGCAGCGCCGAGCGCGGCCGCCAGGGATGCGTCATGTCCGGCCCGGAACTGCGCGAGCGCGGGATCGAGCCGGGAGTTGGCCAATTCGGCATTGATGAACACGGTGTCGGTGACGGCGAAGTGCCCGGCGAAGAAGTCGCGCAGGAACCGCTCCTGGTAGTCGAAGGCTGCCTTCGGTGCGCCCGGTGAATAGGCGCCGCCGCGTGCGGTGGCGACCACGAATCGTCTGGGTGCCAACGACATTCGAGGAAATGTCACCTGGTCCAGCCAGGCCTTGAGCGACGCCGGAATCGAATAGTTGTACATCGGCGTGCCGATCAGCACGACGTCGGCGGAACGTAGCTCGGCAAGCAACGGCGCGACGGTGGCCCAGGCCGCGAGTTGGGCCGGCGTGCGCGCCAGGGTGGCCAGCTCGTCGAGGTCGGTGACGCCGGCGGCGAGCGCCGCATCGCAGACCTCGGTCCAGCCGGCGTCGATGAACGGCACCGGATGGGCCGCCACGTCGCGGTAGCGGTAGCTGCCGGCGGGCGCCGCCGCGCGCCAGGCCTGCGCGAACTCGGCGCTGACCTGCCTGCTGATCGAGGGGTTGCGGGCACTGGCATCCAGGTGAAGCAACGTGGTCATGACCATCCTCCGATTAAGTGGACGTTGTGTCCGGTTGTGATCATGAGGGTTAACCGGACGACGTGTCCACTTATTCCGGATGTGGGTTATTGTGCGGAGATGGACATCGGCGTGGACCTGCTCGGTGGTGACGACGCCGGCACCGAGCGTGCCGACGCCGCGCGCAATCGGGCCCGGATCCTCGCCGCGGCCGCGGCAGTCTTCGCCGGCCGCGACCCACGCAGCGTCACGATGGAACACATCGCCACGGCGGCCGGCGTCGGACGCGGCACCCTGTACCGGCGCTATCCCAACACCGCGGCCATTGCCGTCGCGCTGCTCGACGAACACGAACGCGCGTTGCAGCGAGAGCTGATCTCCGGTAGCCCGCCGCTCGGGCCGGGAGCTGCTCCAGCCGAACGGCTTTCGGCGTTCTACGCCGCCATGCTCGAGCTCCTCGACCGGCATGTGGACCTGGCGCTCGGTGCCGAAGGGGGCGGCGAACGCTTTCGCACCGGGGCCTACGGCTTCTGGGCCGCCCACGTTCGCGCCCTCCTGGTACAGGCCGATGTCGCCGAGCCTGATCCGCTGGTGGACATTCTGTTGGCGCCGTTGGCCGCTGAGAACTTCCAGCACCAGCGCGACCGTGGTCTGTCCGTCGCGCAGATCGGCGGCGCGCTGACCCGGTTGGCGCACGCGATTCTCGGCTGAGCGCCATCGCGCGGCGAGGACATCTTCGTCGAGGTTTCAGATTCAGCGCGATCGGATCCCTGTGCAGTGGACGCGGCGCACGCCACGATGAGCCGACATCGGGTGATGGGAGAGGCGTGATGACTGAGTCCGAGACGACGCGCGGCTGGGTGAGCCGCGTCGGGACCGATTGGTGGGCAACGATTCTGGGCCTCGCCGTGACCGCGCTCGCGGTGGCGGGCGTGCTGCCGAAGATCGGCTGGTGACGCGATGAGTGTGGACACGGCCGGCGCGGCCGACCAGGTCGAGCCGGCAGCTGAGGTCGACCTCGAACAGCACACAGGCGCCCGTCGATTCGTCGATTACCTGCCCGGCCTGCTGCTGTTGGTGGCGGTGGGCCTGGCGGGCAAGTACGCCCAAATCGGCTGGCTGGCATTGGCCAAGCACGAGCACTGGCGCGTGCCCGACATCGAATACGTCTTGTGGGCCATCGTTTTCGGACTGGTGATCACCAACACCGTTGGCCTGCACCGGATCTTCCGCCCGGGCGTCGGCACCTACGAGTTCTGGCTCAAGGTCGGCATCGTCCTGCTGGGCGCGCGGTTCGTGCTCGGCGACGTCCTCAAGCTCGGTGCCACCAGCCTGCTGCAGATTCTCATCGACATGACGGTCGCGGGTGCGATCATCATCGCCGCGGCCCGGTGGTTCGGGCTGTCGGGCAAGCTCGGCTCGCTACTGGCGATCGGGACGTCGATCTGCGGGGTGTCGGCGATCATCGCGGCCAAGGGCGCCATCCGGGCCCGCAATTCCGAAGTCAGCTACGCGATCGCGTCGATCCTGGCGCTCGGCGCCGTCGCCCTGTTCGTGCTGCCGCCGCTGGGCCACGCCATCGGCCTGACCGATCACGAGTTCGGGCTGTGGGCCGGCCTCGCGGTGGACAACACTGCCGAGACCACGGCCACCGGGTACCTCTTCTCCGACGAGGCCGGCAAGACCGCCGTCCTGGTGAAGTCGGTGCGCAACGCGCTGATCGGTTTCGTGGTCCTCGGGTTCGCCATCTACTGGGCCGCCCGGGGCGAGGCCGACGCCGTCGCCCCCGGAGTGCGAGCCAAGGCGGCGTTCATCTGGCAGAAGTTCCCGAAGTTCGTGCTCGGCTTTCTGGCGGTATCGGCCGTCGTCACCGCCGGGCTGCTGAGCAAGGGGCAGGTCGCGAACCTGGCCGCGGTGTCCAAATGGGCGTTCCTGCTCACCTTCGCCGGGGTGGGGCTGTCCACCGACTTCCGGCAGATCGCGCGTACCGGCTGGCGCCCGCTCGTCGTCGCGGTGATCGGTCTGGTCGTGGTGGCGACGGTGTCGCTGGTGTTGGTGCTGCTGACGTCGCGGGTGCTGGGCTGGGGTGTCGTCGGCTGACCGACCGCGAGATCGACGAACTGGTCGTTGCCATCGAATGGCAGCGGCCATTTCGCCTGCTTCTGGGTGGATTGGGCAGCGATTTGGAGCGTTATGGCTGCTCGCCTAGTATGTAGGGGTTGCCCAGGGCAGACCCCGGTCATCACGTGACTTCGCGTGCCTTTGGACAACAAGACCGCGCACGTCCAGGTCGGTATCTGGCGTGCATACAAAATCCAGGTCAGGAGATCGAGTGATTCAGCAGGAATCGCGACTCAAGGTCGCCGACAACACGGGCGCAAAGGAAATCCTTTGCATCCGCGTGCTCGGTGGCTCGTCGCGGCGCTACGCCGGCATCGGCGACATCATCGTGGCGACCGTCAAGGACGCCATCCCGGGCGGCAACGTCAAGCGTGGTGACGTGGTCAAGGCCGTCGTCGTGCGCACCGTCAAGGAGCGCCGCCGGCCGGACGGCAGCTACATCAAGTTCGACGAGAACGCCGCCGTCATCATCAAGAACGACAATGACCCCCGCGGTACCCGCATCTTCGGGCCGGTCGGTCGCGAACTGCGCGAGAAGAAGTTCATGAAGATCGTCTCGCTGGCCCCGGAGGTTTTGTGATGAAGGTGCACAAGGGCGACACCGTGCTGGTTATCGCCGGCAAGGACAAGGGTGCCAAGGGCAAGGTCATCGAGGCCTACCCGACCCGCAACAAAGTGCTCGTTGAGGGCGTCAACCGGATCAAGAAGCACACTGCGCAGTCTCAGAACGAGCGCGGTGCATCGTCGGGTGGCATCGTCACCCAGGAGGCGCCGATCCACGTTTCGAACGTGATGGTGGTCGACTCCGACGGCAACGCCACCCGCATCGGCTACCGCGTCGATGAGGAGAACGGCAAGAAGGTCCGTATCTCGAAGCGCAACGGCAAGGACATCTGAGATGACCACAGTGGAAAAGACTCAGCCCCGGCTGAAGACGCGCTACCGCGAAGAGATCCGCGACGCGCTCAGCAATGAATTCAACTACGCCAACGTCATGCAGATCCCCGGCGTGGTCAAGGTTGTCGTCAACATGGGTGTCGGTGACGCCGCCCGCGACGCCAAGCTGATCAACGGCGCGGTCAGCGACCTGACGCTGATCACCGGCCAGAAGCCGGAAATCCGCAAGGCCCGCAAGTCCATCGCGCAGTTCAAGCTGCGTGAGGGCATGCCCATCGGCTGCCGCGTCACCCTGCGTGGCGACCGCATGTGGGAGTTCCTGGACCGCCTGATCTCGATCGCACTGCCCCGTATCCGCGACTTCCGCGGTCTGTCGGCCAAGCAGTTCGACGGCAGCGGCAACTACACCTTCGGCCTCAACGAGCAGTCGATGTTCCACGAGATCGACGTCGACTCGATCGACCGCCCCCGCGGCATGGACATCACGGTCGTCACCTCGGCCACCACTGACGACGAAGGCCGTGCGTTGCTGCGGGCCCTGGGCTTCCCGTTCAAGGAGAACTGACAATGGCAAAGAAGGCTCTGGTCAACAAGGCCAACAAGAAGCCGAAGTTCGCGGTGCGTGGCTACACCCGCTGCAACAAGTGCGGTCGCCCGCACTCGGTGTTCCGCAAGTTCGGCCTGTGCCGAATCTGCCTGCGGGAGATGGCCCACGCCGGCGAGCTGCCCGGTGTGCAGAAGTCCAGCTGGTGACTCTGCCCGTCTCATGACGCTGTAGAAAGCTGTAGAAAGCCGCCCCGGTCCTCGTGACCGGGGCGGTTTTTTCTGCGTCGAGAGTGGGGGATTGCGCGGAAATCCGGTCGGAAATCCGCGTCAACCCCCACGCTCGGCGCCGATTCGCACGGATTTGGCCCTGAGCTGCGGATTGTCTACACTGGGCAGGTTGCCATGGGCTTTTCAGCCCAATGGCCGATCGGCATGTGCCTTCTGAAACTGGATTGCACTACCGATGCACGGCCCCTGACCGACCTCGGTCAGATACGGGAAAACACTTCGTAGCAGGCCCACGATGTGACGTGCCGAGCCACCGCAAGGTGGGACCGACACGGGCGTGATGCATGGGAACCGCAGCGAGAAAGGTTGATCAACGCTGTCATGACAATGACGGATCCGATCGCAGACTTCTTGACACGTCTGCGCAACGCCAACTCGGCGTACCACGACGAGGTGACCCTGCCCCACTCGAAGATCAAGGCGAACATCGCCGAGATCCTCAAGAAGGAGGGTTACATTACCGACTACCGCACAGAGGACGCCCGCGTGGGCAAGAGCCTCATTGTGTCCCTCAAGTACGGCCCCAGCCGCGAGCGCAGCATCGCCGGCCTCCGCCGGGTGTCCAAGCCCGGTCTGCGGGTGTACGCGAAATCCACCAACCTGCCGCGGGTTCTGGGTGGCCTTGGCGTGGCGATCATCTCCACGTCCTCTGGCCTGCTCACCGACCGCCAGGCAGCTCGACAAGGCGTGGGCGGCGAAGTCCTCGCTTACGTCTGGTAGGGGGCAGAAAACATGTCGCGTATTGGAAAGCAGCCGGTTCTCATTCCGGCCGGTGTCGATGTGACCATCGAAGGCCAGAGCATCGCCGTGAAGGGCCCCAAGGGCACCCTGGCGCTCGACGTTGCCGAGCCCATCGAGGTGTCGCGTAACGACGAAGGTGCCGTTGTGGTCTCCCGTCCGAACGACGAGCGTCGTAACCGCTCGCTGCACGGACTGTCCCGCACGCTGATCGCCAACCTGGTGACCGGTGTGACGCAGGGCTACACCACCAAGATGGAAATCTTCGGCGTTGGTTACCGCGTGCAGGCCAAGGGCTCGAACCTGGAGTTCGCGCTCGGCTACAGCCACCCGGTGCTGATCGAGGCCCCAGAGGGCATCACGTTCGCAGTCGAGACCCCGACGAAGTTCTCGGTGTCCGGCATCGACAAGCAGAAAGTCGGCCAGATCTCGGCAGTCATCCGCCGCCTGCGTCGCCCCGACCCGTACAAGGGCAAGGGCATTCGCTACGAGGGTGAGCAGATCCGCCGCAAGGTCGGAAAGACAGGTAAGTAGCAATGGCCAACACTGAGACTGACAAGCGTAAGCCGTTGGGCCAGAACATCTCTGAGACCCGTCGGGTGGCGCGTCTGCGTCGTCACGCCCGTCTGCGCAAGAAGGTCGCCGGCACGTCCGAGCGTCCGCGCCTGATGGTCAACCGCTCTTCGCGGCACATCCACGTCCAGGTGATCGACGACCTGACCGGCACCACGCTGGCCGCCGCGTCGTCCATCGAGGCCGACGTGCGTGCCGTCGACGGCGACAAGAAGGCCGTCAGCACCCGGGTGGGTCAGCTGATCGCCGAGCGCGCCAAGGCAGCCGGCATCTCCGAGGTGGTGTTCGACCGTGGTGGATACACCTACGGCGGCCGGATCGCCGCTCTCGCCGACGCCGCTCGTGAAGGCGGGTTGACGTTCTAATGACTTACTTCAAGAAGACCGGAAGGACTGCATAATGGCCGAGCAGGCTGGCGCCGCTTCGGCGCAGGACAACCGTGGCGGTCGTGGTGACCGTGACGGCCGCGGTCGCCGCGATGACCGCGGTGGCCGTGGTCGCGGCGACGACCGTGGTGAGAAGAGCAACTACATCGAGCGCGTTGTCACCATCAACCGCGTTTCGAAGGTGGTCAAGGGTGGTCGGCGCTTCAGCTTCACCGCCCTGGTGATCGTCGGTGACGGCCACGGCATGGTGGGCGTCGGCTACGGCAAGGCCAAGGAAGTTCCGGCCGCCATTGCCAAGGGTGTCGAGGAGGCTCGCAAGAGCTTCTTCCGGGTCCCGCTGATCGGCGCCACCATCGTGCACCCGGTTCAGGGCGAGGCCGCTGCCGGTGTCGTGATGCTGCGTCCGGCCAGCCCGGGTACCGGTGTCATCGCCGGTGGCGCTTGCCGCGCGGTGCTGGAATGCGCCGGCGTGCACGACGTCCTGGCCAAGTCGCTGGGCAGCGACAACGCGATCAACGTGGTGCACGCCACCGTTGCCGCGTTGAAGATGATTCAGCGTCCCGAGGAAGTGGCGGCCCGTCGTGGCCTGCCCATCGAAGATGTTGCGCCGGCCGGCATGCTGCGGGCCCGGCGTGAGGCAGAAGCGCTGGCCGCATCGGCAGCGCGTGAAGGATCGGCATAATCATGGCTGAACTGAAGATCACCCAGGTGCGTGGCACCGTGGGTGCCCGGTGGAAGCAGCGCGAGAGCCTGCGGACGCTGGGACTGCGCAAGATCCGCCAGTCCGTCGTTCGCGAGGACAACGCGCAGACCCGTGGTCTGCTCGCGGTGGTCAACCACCTCGTCACCGTCGAGGAGGCGTAATGAGTGTCATCAAGCTGCACGACCTGAAGCCGGCCAAGGGGTCGAAGAAGGCCAAGACTCGCGTCGGTCGTGGTGAGGGCTCCAAGGGTAAGACCGCTGGCCGTGGTACCAAGGGCACCAAGGCCCGCAAGAACGTCCCCGTGACGTTCGAGGGTGGCCAGATGCCGATCCACATGCGTCTGCCGAAGCTCAAGGGCTTCCGCAACCGCTTCCGCACGGAGTACGCGGTGGTGAACGTCGGCGATCTCGCCAAGGCGTTCCCGCAGGGCGGCACCGTCGGCGTGGACGAGCTGGTGGCCGCTGGCCTGGTTCGCAAGAACAACCTGGTCAAGGTCCTCGGCGACGGCAAGCTGGCCGTCAAGCTCGACGTCACCGCCAACAAGTTCAGCGGTAGCGCCCGTGAGGCGATCACCGCTGCCGGTGGTAGCGCGACCGAGCTGTAATTGCTCCACAGAGAAGGGCCCTCGCTTCGGCGGGGGCCCTTCTTCTTTGTGTTGATCCTGTCCTGAGGGCGGGCGCCACTCGGACTTTTGCGCCCTCGGTACAGGATCGACGTCGACGGGACTAGGTCTGCACCCGGGCGCCGAGGACGTCGCGGAAGAGCGCCTGGCGCACCGCGAGTTCACGGGGATCGCTGACCAGATGGAAACCCAGCCGGTTCATCACGTAGCCGAACCCGACGCCGGTGTCCGGGTCGGCGAAGCCGAACGAGCCGCCGAACCCGGGCGTGCCGAAGGCCTTACCCGAGGAGCCGAAGTCGAAGGTCGGGATGGGTTTGCAGAAGCCGAGCGCATACGCGATCTCGGCACGCATCACCTTGTCCCGCGTCCCACCTGACGGGTCTCTCGGCGGCGCGGCCAAGGCGTCGAAAGTCTCTGGGGTGAAACCTATTTCGGTCCCGCCGACCGCCGCGGCACCGTAGAGGCCGGCCAGCGCGCGGGCGGTCCCGGTGCCGTTGGCCGACGGAATCTCGACGCGGCGCACCCGGTCGGTGTTGTAGTCGCCGGCGTACGGGTCGATGTCGGCCGGGATCGCCGCGGTCCTGGCCAACAGCCCCCGCGGGTTCAGGCTGCCGAGCAGGAACCCCGCCGGCATGACATTCAGATGCTTGAGCGATTCGTAGCGCTGCCAATGGTGCAACGTGGCAAGCCGGCCCCGATCGACAGAGTCGGGCAGGCCGATGTACAGGTCGAGGCCCAACGGCCCGGTGATCTCCTCGGCGAGGTAGCGGCCGAGGGTACGGCCGTCGGTGCGACGGATCAGCTCGGACTCGTACCAACCGATGGTGATGGCGTGATACCCGTGCCGGGTGCCCGGTGTCCATGCCGGTTTCTGGGCAGCCAGGATGGCGGAGAGTCGCACCGGATCGGCGATGTCGGACAGCAGCGGATTCGGGGTCAGGACACACAACCCGGCCTGGTGGGCCAGCAGCTGACGCACGGTGACCTCGTCCTTGCCCTGTGCGGCGAACTCGGGCCAGTACTCGGCCACCCGCTTGTCGTAGTCGAACAGTCCCTTCGACGCCGCGTGTGCAACGGCAAGGGCCGCAACACCTTTCGTCGACGAGAACATGTTGACCATGGTGTCGGCCTGCCATGGCGTCTTGCTGACCCCGTCGCGGTAGCCGCCCCACATGTCGACCACCTTGCGGCCGTCGCGGTAGACGCACAGCGCCGCGCCCACCTCGTTGCCCGCCGCGAAGTTGGCCCGGAACGCGTCGGCGACCTTGCCGTAGCCGTCGTCGGCATCGCCGTGGACCAGGTCGGGGGAGACAGAGACTTTCAGCACCATGGCCCTGATCCTCTCCCGTGAGCAGACGCAAATGTCCCCGAATCGGCGGCATTCGCGGGACATTTGCGTCTGCTCGGCACTCGGCGGCGAGTCGGTAGGCTCGGAAGATGTTTGCTTTCCGGCCCAGCCTGCCCGGTCTTCCCGGCCCCGATGAGTTGCGTGCTCTTGTCCGCAAGGTCGACACCGCGCGTCACCACGGCGTGCCGAACGGCTGCGTGCTGGAACTCGACCTGCAGGCCGTGCCGCCGGAGACCGCCGGCTTCGACCCCATCGCCTTCGTCATGGGCAACTCCCGGCCCCTGGTGCTGCGCGACGCCGTCGCCGCCATCCACCGCGCGGCCGACGACAAGCGCGTGGCCGGGCTGATCGCCCGGGTCCAATTGCCCGCTGCCGCAGCCGGTCCGGTGCAGGAACTGCGCGACGCCATCGCCGCGTTCAGCGCCGTCAAACCGTCCGTGGCCTGGGCCGAGACCTACCCCGGCACCATGTCGTACTACCTGGCCTCGGCGTTCCGCGAGGTGTGGATGCAGCCGTCGGGCACGGTCGGGCTGGTGGGTTTCGCCACCAACGCGCTGTTCCTGCGCGACGCTTTCGACAAGGCGGGCATCGAGGCACAGTTCGTGGCGCGCGGTGAGTACAAGTCGGCGGCCAACATGTTCACGCAGGACCGCTACACCGAGCCGCACCGCGAGGCCGACGGCCGGCTCATCGAGAGCCTGCACGCCCAGGTGCTGGCCGCCATCGCCGCATCCCGCGACGTCGACGCCGACGAACTCGACACCCTGGTCGACCGGGCGCCGCTGCTGCGCGACGACGCGCTGGCAGCCAAGCTCGTGGACCGCATCGGCTTCCGGGACGAGGCGTATGCCCGGGTCGGTGAATTGATCGGCGGCACAGCCGAAGCCGATGGCAAGGACGCGCCGCCGCGGTTGTTCCTGTCCCGGTACGCCAAGGCCACGGCCGGACATACCCTGCCCGAGGTGCCGCCGCTGCCGGGCATCAAGCACAAGCCGACCATCGCCGTCGTCACCATGGCCGGGCCGATCGTCAGCGGTCGCGGCGGCCCGAGCGCGTTCCCGCCCGGCCCGTCGAGCGTCGGTGGCGACACCATCGCCGCGGCCCTGCGCGAAGCCGCCGCCGATGACGACGTCGCAGCTGTCGTGCTGCGCGTGGACAGCCCCGGTGGCGCGGTCACCGGTTCGGAAACCATCTGGCGTGAGGTGGTGCGGCTGCGCGAGGCCGGCACGCCTGTCGTCGCGTCGATGGGTGCGGTCGCCGCGTCGGGCGGCTACTACGTGTCGATGGCGGCCGACCACATCGTCGCCAACGCCGGCACCATCACGGGATCCATCGGCGTGGTGACGGGCAAGCTCGTCACGAAGGGCCTCAAGGAACGGCTCGGTGTCGGTTCGGATGCCGTGCGTACCAACGAGAATGCCGACGCCTGGTCCGCGAACCAGCCCTTCACCGAGGCCCAGCACGCGCACGTGGTGGCCGAGGCCGACCTGTTCTACACCGACTTCGTCGAACGCGTCGCCGACGGCCGCAACCTGCCGGTCGAGGCCGTCGAGCAGGTGGCGCGCGGCCGCATCTGGACCGGCGCCGACGCGCTGGAACACGGCCTGGTCGACGAACTCGGCGGCCTGCGGACCGCTGTGCGGCGCGCCAAGGTGCTGGCCGGACTCGATCCCGACGCGACCGCCAAGGTCGTCAACTACCCGGGCTCGTCGCTGCTGGACCACGTGCGGCCCAAGGCCTCATCGCAACCCGCGGCGGCGTCGTTGCCGGACGCGGTGGCGGCACTGCTCGGCCGTTCACTCGTCGGCGCGCTCGGTGCGGCCGAGCGATCGCTGACCGGGGTCAGCGCGCTCTGGCTGGGTGACTACCGCTTCTAGGCAGCGGGCTCAGCCGAGAGTGCCGCTGATGTAGATGATCTCGCGCATGGGATCGTCGCCGCCGAGATCTGCTGCGGCCAGCCCGTACCTGGCGTACAGGTCGGACCGGCCGACGCCGGTCATCTGCCAGCCCTTGGCTGCCAGATAGTCTGCGGCGGAATGCCTTTCGCCGTGGTAGACCAGCGACGGCATGTCCATGTTCAAGCCGAGCTGTGCGAACCCCGCGGCGGCTTCACGAGCCTTGTCGGCATCGAAATCCTTCAGCCCGGGCACGAATTCCGTGGCCACGGCGCTACCGGGTGCGCTGAGCTCGTGAATGTTGTCGAACAGCTTGTCCTGGGCCTCCGGTGGCAGGTAGATCAGCAGACCTTCGGCCAACCATGCCGTCGGCCGGCTGGGATCGAAACCGGCTGCCTGCAACGCCGCCGGCCAGTCCTCGCGCAGATCGATCGCGACGGTCTGCCGCTGCGCTGTCGGCGCCGCGCCGAGGCCGGCCAGGGTCTGTGTCTTGAATTCGATGACGTCCGGCTGGTCGATCTCGTAGACCACGGTGCCGTCGGGCCAGGGCAGCCGGTAGGCGCGGGAGTCCAGCCCGGAGGCCAGGATGACGGCCTGCCGGATGCCGCCGTCGGTCGCCGTCAGGAGGTAGTCGTCGAAAAACCGGGTACGAACGGCCATTTCGTCGATGTTGGCTCGGGCCCGGACCGCGGCATCGGGCGCGAAGGCCTCGAGAGCGGCGAGGTCCAGTACCCCGTCGACCATGTTGGTGAACGCCTCGATCCCGACGGCGCGCACCAGCGGCGCCGCGAACGGATCGTTGATCAAACCGTGTGGGTGGGTGCTGGCAATCGCCCGCCCGGTCGCGACCAGGGTGGCCGTCGCGCCCACGCTCGACGCCAGATCCCAGCTGTCCCCGTGTGTCCGTGCCATCGCGGTTACGCCTTCCGGTCCAGGACTGCGCGGACGTACTTCAGCTGCGTCCAGGCCCGGGACAGTTCGTCGTCCGGGTACTGGAAACCGTTGTCGGTGTGCGCCTCTTCGACCGACCGCGCGGTGACGTCCCAGCCGAGTCCGGTCAGGTAGTCGGTGACGTGGTTGCGGTCGCCCTGGTAGATCAGGTCGGCGATCTCGATGTTCGAACCGAGCGCCTTCATCCGCTCACGCATCGCCTGCATCCGCTCGTCGTCGAACGCGCTGCTCAGGTCGCCGACCTGCTCGGCGGCCACGAAGCTGCCGGGTGCCGACAGCGCGGTGATGCTGTCGAACAGCCGGTCCTGGGCCTCCGGCGGCAGGTAGATCAGCAGCCCTTCGGCGATCCACGCGGTGGGTGCCGCGGGGTCAAAACCGTTGTCCCGCAGTGCCTGCATCCAGTCGTCGCGCAGATCGACGGCGACGGCGCGCCGGGTGGCGGTGGGGGCGGCGCCCAGGTCGGCCAGGGTCGTGGACTTGAACTCGATGACCTCGGGCTGGTCCACCTCGAAGACGACGGTGCCGTCGGGCCACGGCAGCCGGTAGGCGCGCGCATCCAGACCGGCAGCCAGGATCACCGCCTGCCGGACGCCGGCGGCGGCCGCATCGAGGAACAACTGGTCGAACCAGCGGGTGCGCACCGTCATGCCCTCCGCGGCGCGGCGCGGGGTGAAGGCCGGGTTCACGTCACCGAAGTCGATCTCGCCGTCCAGCGCCTTGGTGAAGAAGTCCAGTCCGACGGCCCGGACCAGCGGCTCGGCGTACGGGTCGTCGATCAGTTGCTCGCGGTGGGCGAGGGCACGCTGCCCCGCGACCATGGTGGCGGTGGCCCCGACGCTGGAGGCCAGGTCCCAGGAATCTCCGTCAGTTCGTGTCATTTTTCTCCCAGCTCCTAGTTCTTGATGGCCGTCACGGAAAGTGAATTACGCAGTGCCGCAGTGTCTTCGGTCTCGGCGAGGGGGCGGCCGTACTCGGCGAACACTTCGAGTCGCGGGCGGGCCGTGGTGTGCCAGCCACTGGCATCCAGGTGCTCGACGACCGAGGTCCGGTCGCCCTGGTACCAGAGGTCGGTCAGGTTGAGGTCAAGGCCGGCGCCGCGCCACCGCTCGCTCATGGCCGCGCCGCGCTCACGCATGCCCGCGCCGTGGTCGGTGTGGAACTCGGTGGCCAGCCGGCTGCCGGGCGCCGACAGCGCGGTGATGTTGTCGAAGAGTTTGTCCTGTGCCTCGGGCGGCAGGTAGATCAGCAGTCCCTCGGCGATCCAGGCCGTCGGCGCCGAAGAATCGAACCCGGCGGCGCGCAGTGCGGCGGGCCAGTCCTCGCGCAGATCGATCGCGACCGTGCGGCGTTCGCAGGTGGGTGTGGCCCCGATCTGAGCCATGGTCCCGGTCTTGGCGGCGATCACCTCGGGCTGGTCGATCTCGTAGACGACGGTGCCGGCCGGCCAGTCCAGCCGGTAGGCCCGCGAGTCGAGGCCGGCGGCGAGGATGACGGCCTGCCGGATGCCGGCTGCAGTCGCAGAAGTAAAGAAGTCGTCGAAGAACTTCGTCCGCACCGCCATCAGGTTGGTCATCATGGCGGCGGCCGTCCCGACCTCGCCGGTGAGGTCGATCTGCCCGTCGAGCAGATTGATGAAGAACTCGACGCCGACGGCCCGCACCAGCGGGTCGGCGTACGGATCGCTGATGAGCGGCTCCGCTTCCTTGGTGGCCAGGGCGCGGGCGGTGGCCACCATGGTCGCGGTCGCGCCCACGCTCGAGGCCAGATCCCAGGTGTCGCTGTCGGTCCGGGTCATCGGTTCACTCCTATCAGGGGATCAGCGCAGCGCGGTGACGTAGTTGACCTCGCCCATCGTGGGGTGGTCGCTGTCGGGGTCGACCTCGACCGGGGCCAGGCCGTTGCGGATCAGCAGGTCATTGGCGGTGATGGCGGTCGTCTGCCAGCCATGGCCCTGCAGGTAGGTGGCCACATCGGCCCGGTCGCCCAGATAGACCAGATCGCTGAAGTCCAGGTCGAAGCCCTGCTCGCGCCAGTGCTCCGAGGCCGATTTCATGCGTTCCCGCACGGCGTCCTCGTCGAGGTCCGGCGTGGCCGGTACGCCTTCGGCGCCCATCCGGCTACCCGGTGCGGACAGCTCGGAGATCTGGTCCAGCAAGCGGTCCTGGGCCTCCGGCGGCAGGTAGCCGAACAATCCCTCGGCGATCCAGGCCGTCGGCTTGGTCGGGTCGAAACCCGCGGCCTGCAGCGCGGTCGGCCAGTCGTCGCGCAGGTCGATCGCCACTGCGCGCCGCTCGGTGGTCGGCCCAGCGTTCAGTTCGGACAGGGTTCTGGTCTTGAACTCGATGACGTCGGGCTGGTCCAGTTCGTAGACGACTGTGCCTGCCGGCCAGGCCAAGCGGTAGGCCCGGGCGTCGAGGCCGGCTGCCAGGATGACGGCCTGCCGGATGCCGGCCTTGCCGGCGTCGCGGAAGAAGTCGTCGAAGAATCGGGTGCGGGCCGCCATTCCATTGGTCAGCTGCGCCATGGTCGGGCCGTAGCCGGCGCCGAACTGGGCCGGATCGGTGGCGCCGTCGACCAACTTGGTGAAGAACTCGACCCCGACGGCGCGGACCAGGGGAGCGGCGAACGGATCGTCGATGATCGGATCCTCGGAGTGGGTGGCGAGGGCGCGAGCGGCGGCCACCAGGGTCGCGGTCGCTCCTACGCTCGATGCCAGGTCCCAGGTGTCGTTGTCAGTGCGTGCCATCGCGTCATTCCTGTCGTGTGTTACCCGGTGAAGGGGCCGGTAGTTAGCTCATGTAACAACCTGTCGGCGACTGTACGCGCCCTTCCTGAACGCGGCAGAAATGCCGGGTGGCGGCAGGTTTCGACCGGTCCGGGCTGGCTGGGAAGGGTCCGGCGCCGTGCGGATGCAGGTCGGGGGGACGGCAACTGTTATTCTCGGAGACTGATTTGACGGCGCGTCCAGACAGGTCGGGTACCTGCTGTTGGTCGCGCACGGAATTAACCAAACGCTGGACCTGACCAGCCCCATCAGCACGCCGCGGCCCGAGCTCGGCTGCGCAGGAGGAAGAGTGCTTTCGGCTTTTATCTCGTCCCTGCGGACGGCCGATCTGCGACGCAAGATCCTCTTCACGCTGGGTGTAGTCATCCTGTATCGGGCCGGTGCTGCATTGCCGTCCCCCGGGGTGAACTACCCGAACGTGCAGAAGTGCATCGAGCAGGTCAGTGGCGGTGACGCAGCGCAGGTCTACTCGCTGATCAACCTGTTCTCCGGCGGTGCGCTACTGCATCTATCGGTGCTGGCGGTCGGCGTGATGCCATACATCACCGCGAGCATCATCGTGCAGCTGCTGGTCGTGGTCATCCCGCGTTTCGAACAGCTCCAGAAGGAAGGTCAGTCCGGTCAGGCCAAGATGACGCAGTACACGCGTTATCTCGCGATCGCGCTGGCCGTTCTGCAGGGCACCTCGATCGTCGCGATGGCCGCCAGCGGCAACCTGCTGCAGGGCTGCACGCTGAACATCATCCAGGACCAGAGCATCTTCACCCTCGTGGTGATCGTGCTGGTCATGACCGCGGGCGCCGCCCTGGTCATGTGGATGGGCGAGCTGGTCACCGAACGTGGCATCGGCAACGGCATGTCGCTGATGATCTTCGCCGGTATCGCGGCCCGTATCCCGTCCGAAGGCCAGTCCATCCTGGAGAGCCGCGGCGGCGTGGTCTTCGCGTCCGTCCTGGCCGCGACGCTGATCATCATCGTCGGTGTGGTCTTCGTCGAGCAGGGCCAGCGTCGTATCCCGGTGCAGTACGCCAAGCGCATGGTGGGTCGTCGCATGTACGGCGGCACTTCTACCTACCTGCCGCTGAAGGTCAACCAGGCCGGCGTCATCCCCGTCATCTTCGCCTCGTCGCTGATCTACATCCCGCACCTGATCACCCAGCTGGTCACCGCGGGCGATCCGAACGCGTCCAACGGCTGGTGGTCCAAGGCGATCGCCAAGTACCTGACCAACCCGGCCGACCCGGTCTACATCGCGATCTACTTCGGCCTGATCATCTTCTTCACGTACTTCTACGTGTCCATCACGTTCAACCCTGATGAGCGGGCGGACGAGATGAAGAAGTTCGGTGGCTTCATCCCGGGCATCCGGCCGGGCAAGCCGACGGCGGACTACCTGCGGTACGTCCTGAGCCGGATCACGCTGCCTGGCTCGATCTACCTCGGTGTCATCGCCGTCCTGCCCAATCTGTTCCTCGAGATGGGCAACTCCGGTAGCGTGCAGAACTTGCCGTTCGGCGGTACGGCCGTGCTGATCATGATTGGCGTGGGTCTGGACACGGTCAAGCAGATCGAGAGCCAGCTCATGCAGCGCAACTACGAAGGGTTCCTCAAATGAGAATGGTTCTGCTGGGACCGCCGGGAGCAGGCAAGGGCACTCAGGCCGAGAAGCTGGCCGAGAAGTTCGGCATCCCGCAGATCTCCACGGGTGACCTGTTCCGTAGCAACATCAGCAAGGGCACCCCGCTCGGTGTCGAGGCCAAGAAGTACCTCGACGCCGGTGACCTGGTCCCGGCAGAGCTGACCAACGCGCTGGTCGACGACCGTCTCGACGCCGACGACACCGCCGCCGGGTTCATCCTCGACGGCTTCCCCCGCTCGGTCGAGCAGGCCGTGGCGCTGCGCGAGATGCTGGCCAAGCGCAGCCTGAAGCTGGACGCGGTGCTGGAGTTCCGCGTGTCGGAGTCCGAGCTGCTGACCCGGCTGAAGAGCCGCGGCCGCGCCGACGACACCGAAGAGGTCATCCTCAACCGCATGAAGGTGTACCGGGACGAGACCGCCCCGCTGCTCGACTACTACCAGGACGAGCTCGTGTCGGTCGACGCCGTGGGCAGCCTGGACGAGGTTTTCGCCCGCGCCCTGCAGGCGCTCGGCGGCTAAGCCGCCAATCCGGCTGAAGTAGTTATCGATGATTGGTCTACCCCGACGCGGCCGCAAGGTCGTCCCGCAGCGGACTCCCGGTGAACTGGACGCCATGGCGGCTGCCGGCTCCCTGGTGGCGGCCGCGCTGAAAGCGGTTCGTGAGGCCGCCGCGCCCGGGGTGTCCACCCTCGACCTGGACCAGATCGCCGAGTCCGTCATCCGCGATGGCGGCGGCATCCCGTCCTTCCTGGGCTATCACGGTTTCCCGGCGACCATCTGCGCGTCGGTCAACGACCGCGTGGTGCACGGGATTCCGACCGCCGACGAGGTGCTCGCCAGCGGTGATCTGGTGTCCATCGACTGCGGCGCCATCCTGAACGACTGGCACGGCGACTCGGCGGTGACGTTCGGCGTCGGTCCGCTGATCGACGCCGACCAGAAGCTGTCCGACGCCACCCGCGAGTCCATGGAGGCGGGTATCGCCGCCATGGTGCCCGGCAACCGGCTGACCGACGTCTCGCACGCCATCGAGGTGGCCACCCGCGCCGCATCCGCCCGCTATGACCGCAAGTTCGGCATCGTCGCAGGCTACGGCGGCCACGGCATCGGCCAAGAGATGCACATGGACCCGTTCCTGCCGAACGAGGGATCGCCCGGTCGGGGCCCGTTCCTGGAACCCGGCTCGGTGCTGGCGATCGAACCGATGCTGACCTTGGGCAGCTCCAAGACGGTCATCCTCGAAGACGAATGGACTGTGGTCACCAAGGACGGCTCCCGTGCCGCACACTGGGAACACACCGTTGCGGTCACCGAGGACGGACCCAGAATTCTGACCCTCCTGCGCGACTGATTCGGTGAACCGGATCGCCCCTGATCTCGTGTCAATGACGGAGGTTGGTGCATGAGCGATCCGGAGGCCGCCATGATGCGGGTGCTTTATGACGAGCACGCTGGCGCCCTTTGGCGTTATGCCCTGAGACTGACGCAGGACTCGGCGCGTGCCGAGGACGTCGTGCAGGAGACATTGCTGCGGGCGTGGCGGCATCCCGACGTCGTATCCGACACCGACCAGTCCCCGCGGGCCTGGCTCTACACCGTCGCCCGCAACCTGATCATCGATGAGCAGCGCAGCGCCCGGCGCCGGCACGAGACCACCTCGTCGGAGGTGGTGGAGGCCGAGGATCGGACGGACCCGAAGGCTACCGATGAAGTGGATATCACCTTGGATCGGATGTTGCTCGGGGGCGCCCTGAGTCAGCTCTCCGTCGACCATCGCGCCGTGATCGAGCGCGCGTACTACCGGCAGTTGAGCGTCGCGCAGATAGCGGCGGAGCTTCAGATCGCCGAGGGCACAGTGAAGTCGAGGCTGCATTACGCGGTCCGGGCGCTGCGCCTGAATCTGCAGGAAATGGGGGTGACTCGGTGAGCGCACACCTGATCGAGTCCATCGGACCCTTTGACGGCGACCGGTACGAAACCTGGGATGCCGCCTACGTGCTGGGCTCGCTGTCCAGCGCGGAACGCCGCGAGTACGAGGCGCACCTGCACACCTGCGCGCGGTGCCGCGATGCGGTCTCTGAGATCAGTGGCATGCCGGCCCTACTCGGGCTACTGCAGTTGGCCGATGTGCAGGAGATCAGTGCGGAGCAACCGGAACCGCCGTTGCGCCCCGAGGTGCTCGATTCAGTGTTGGCCAAGGTGCGGTGGCGCCGGCGGCGGACCCGCTGGGTGACGACGGCAGTGGCCGGCCTGGCCGCGGCGGTACTGGCAGTCGGTGCGGTGGCCGTGGTCCAGCCGGAGTTCTTCGGCGGCGGCCAGGCTCAGGAGCAGGCGCAGCAGCTGCCCATGCAGCACGTGGCACCCACTCCGTTCAACGCCACCATCGCGCTGAGCAGCTTCGGTTGGGGCACCCGGATCGACATGGCGTGCAGCTACGGCGACTGGTCCAGCGGACCAGCAGCCCCGCCGACCAACCTGGGTATGGTCGTGGTGGGCCGCGACGGCAGCCGCGCGCAGATCGCCACGTGGTTCGGCATGTCCGGTGCCACTGCGTTGCCGAGCGGTAACACGCCGATGCAGGTTTCGGAAATTGCTGCGGTACAACTGGTTTCCGCTGACAGCGGCAAGGTGCTGCTCGAGCGCAATTTGTAGATTTTCCCGGCGGCGTTGAACCATCCGGCGCTCCGCTTCGTGTCTTGGTTAGACGAGCGGAAGCAGGTGGCAGATGGTCGGCAGGCATCGGGTGGTGGATCACATCATCACGCAACTTGCGGCGTCCGGCATCGAATATTTCTTCGGTGTCGACGGGGCAAACATCGAGGACCTGTTCGACGCGGCGTTCCTGAGTGACGACATCACCGCGATCCTGGCGAAGCACGAGTTCTCGGCGGCCACGATGGCCGACGGCTACAGCCGTGCGGTGTCCCGGGTCGGGGTGGTGGCCGCGACATCGGGTGGCGGATCGCTGAATCTGGTTGCGGGACTGGGCGAATCACTGGCCAGCCGAGTACCGGTACTGGCGTTGGTGGGGCAGGCGCCGACCGGTTTGGACGGCCGAGGCAGCTTTCAGGACACCAGTGGGCGCTCCGGGTCACTCGATGCGGAAGCGCTGTTCTCCGCGGTGTCGGTGTACTGCCGTCGCGTGACGGCACCCGAGGACATCGTGCCGGCGCTGGCGGAGGCGCTGGCGGCGGCCGACAGTGGCGGTCCGGCTGTGCTGCTACTGCCGAAGGACGTCCAGCAGGCGATGATCGATATGGTCAATCCAGTTGCTGCGGTTCAGGATTCGCTGCTGGCCGATCCCGGGCCGATCGCCGAGGTGCTGCGCCGGGCCCTGGGGCCGGTCACCATCATCGCCGGCGAGCAGGTGGCCCGCGACGATGCCCGCCGTGAACTCGAGGAGCTGCGGTCGGTGCTGCGGGCCTGGGTCGCCACGGTTCCCGATGCCAAGGATGTCAGCGGCTCTCCAGGCTTGGGCCAGTCGTCGTGGCTGGGAGTCACCGGCGTGATGGGCCATCCGCGGGTGGTCGACGCGATCTCCCGCAGCGCGGTGTGCCTGGTGGTCGGGACGCGCCTGTCGGTGACGGCCCGCGCTGGTCTTGACAGCGCCCTGGCCGGGGTGCAGGCCGTCTCGCTCGGGGCGCAGCGGCCGTATGTCCCGACAACACACGTGAATTCGACCAACCTGCGGGCGTCATTGACAGCGCTGACCCGGTCGCTGACAGGTGCCGGCCGTGCCCATGGCCTTCGGGTCCTGGATCCGTTGCCGCACAACGAACTTCAGCCACCAGTGCACGAGGGGCCCGGCATCCGGTACCGCGATACCGTCACGCTGCTCGACGAGCTGGTGCCCGATGGCGCCGACATCGTCGTCGACGCCGGCAACACCGGCGCTTCGACGGTGCACGGGCTGCCGGTGCGCCGGGCCGGGCGCTTCGTGGTGGCGCTCGGGATGGGCGGCATGGGATACAGTTTCGGCGCCGCCATCGGCATGTGCTTTGCCCGGGCGAAAACCGCTGGGCCGCAATACCGGACCGTGGTGGTGGCCGGTGACGGCTCCTTCTTCATGCACGGCATGGAAGTGCACACCGCGGTGCAGTACCGGCTCCCGATCACCTTTGTGCTGTTCAACAACAACGCCCACGCCATGTGCGTCACCCGCGAGCAGTTGTTCTATGGCGACCGTTACAGCTACAACCGCTTCACGCCGGCGCGGCTCGGCGCCGGTCTGGCCGCGATGTTCCCCGGCCTGCACGCAACCGACGTCACCGAGCTGCCGCAGCTGGCCGGCGCGCTGACCGAAGCGCTCAGCCGGCACGGACCATCGGTGGTCAGCGTCGAATGTTCCGCTGACGAAATCCCCACATTCGCACCATTTCTCGATTCAGTCACCCAACAGACGCAGAAAGAGAGCTCCCAGCATGTCGCTGCCCGCGCTTGAAGACATCGCCCTACCGATCGACGGGATCACCCGCATCGAGAACGCGCCCCGGGAGAAGGCCACCCCGATCATCATGGAGATGATGCGGTCGGTGTACCCGCACGACGTGGTCTTCGGTGAGTACTGCACCGTCAACGATTACATCGACTGCCCGCCGGAGGAATTGTTCGAGTACCTGTCGGACACCCGCAGCCTGGAGGAGTGGACCTACAGCCTGCGCGGGTTCACCGAGACCACCGAACCCGGCCTCTGGTTGGCCTACGACCGGCTGGGCTCGGAGACCGAAATCTACACGCGCACCGTGTCGAACCGTGACGCGATGACCGTCGACTACCACTGCGCGTGGGACCAGGGTCAGCACCTCTGGATGATCTACCTGATGCGCGTCGTCGACGCGCAGACCGTGCTGAACAAGCCCGGCTCGGTGGTGCTGTGGACCAACTGCCACCACCCGTTCTACGACAAGAACCCGTACCCGGAGGCGGCGCCCGCGCAGCGGCCCGTGTGGGTCGGGGATTTCTGGGACATGTTCGGGGCGGGCCACCGCCTGGAACTGGACAACCTCAAGGCAATCGCCGAATACCGGCACCGCAACGGTCTGCCGATCACCCCGGCCTGGATGAAGTGAGCGAAAAGATGCAGCAGCCTGCCGTCAGCCTTCTGGATGTCTCGACCTATCTCCCGGGCGAGCCGATCGGTGCCGACTACTACGCGCAATTCGCCGGTTCCGACGACCTGCGGGACAACCTGATGTTCCGGGCGCCGAAGTTCCGGCACCACGTGGCGCCCGACGAGACCGCCATCGACATGGTCGAACGCGCCGCCGCGGGCATCGTGGACCGGCACGGGTCTGATGTCCTGGCCAATGTCGACGTGCTGATCACCCACACCCAGCTGCCCGACATGCCGTTCTACGGCGGTGGCGGCGGTATGGCGAATCGTCTTGGCATGAAACCGAACTGGGTGATCGACCTGCACAACGGTGGGTGTGCGGCCTTCATCCTGGGCCTGAAGCTGGCCCGGCAGTTGCTCGCGTCCGGCGAGGGGCGTACGGCGCTGGTGGCGGTGGCACAGAACGCGGCGGGTCAGGTCTTCGACCAGGCCACCATCCGGCCCAAGGCACAGGCGTCCGTACCCGGTGACGGTGCCGCCGTGGGACTGGTTGCACTGTCGGATGTTTCGCCGATCCTCGACGTCGAATGCCGCACCTACGGCGAGTACGCCGGTGACATGACCATGGCCGTCGATCCGCCGCGCAAATGGTGGCAGGCGGGGCCGGGGGAGGGCTGCATCGGCTTCACCGAAAGCAAGATCACCAAGGTGCTGGCCCGCGGTAACCGTCAGGTTCCCGAGGTGGCATATGCGGTGTGCGACCGGATCGGGCTGGCGCCCAAGGACATCGGCCTGCTGGTCACCAACCAGCCGAACCGGGTGTTCCTGCGGAACTGGCGTGAGGCGCTGGAGCTGCCCGCCGAGCGGCACCGGGACACGTTTGAAGAGTGCGGCAACCTGTTCGCCGCGGGCGTGCCGATCAACCTGGACCGGGCGATCGATGACGGACAGGTCAAGAAGGGCGACATCGTGATGATGGCGGCCTTCGCGCACGCCGGTGACTTCGCCGGCGCGGCCGCGGTGCGGTGGGGCGGACAGCGATGACGCCCACCTGCGCGTTGACCGACGCGGTCGATTCGCTGCCTGCCGCGGTCGACCCGTTGGCATTGTCGCTCAACGAGAATCCGTTCCCCCCGCTGCCTGGGGTGCGCGCCGCGCTGACCGCGTCGATCGAGGTGGTGAACCGGTACCCGGAGTTCCTGCCGCAGCGGTTGCGATCGCTGATCGCCGGGCGCGTCGGCGTGGCCGACGAACAGGTGGTGGTCGGCGCCGGCGCCACCGGCGTCATCATGCAGGTGCTGCAGGCCGTCACCAAGCCCGGTGACGTGATGGTGACGGCAACGCCGACGTTCGACGGCTACCCGATCTTCGCGCAGATGGCGCGATTGCGGTCGGTGACGGTGCCGCTGGACCGGCATGGTCACCACGATCTCGATGTCATGGCAGATGCTGCGGCACGAGCGCGGGTCGTGGTGGTGTGCCGGCCACACAACCCGACCGGGACCGTCGAGTCGCCCGCTGACCTATACCGGTTCCTGGATCGGGTGCCGTCCGGCACGGTGGTCCTGCTGGACGAGGCGTATGTGGAGTTCTTGGCGCCCGACCTGTGCCTGGACATCCCCTCGCTCGTGGAGCGGTACCCCAATTTGGTTGTGGTACGCACCTTTTCGAAGGCCTACGGGCTGGCCGGGCTGCGCATCGGCTACGGCGTGTGTGCCCCGCCGCTGGCCCGTCAGCTGTGGGGGATGCAGCTGCCGTTCGGCATCGGCATCACCGGGTTGGTGGCGGTCGCCGCGTCCTACGACGCGGAAGATCAACTGCAGCAACGTATCCAGATGATCTCCGCGGAGGGGGCATTTCTGCGGGCGCGGTTGCGGTCGATGGGGGTGTACTGCACGGACAGCCACGCCAACTTCGTCTACCTGCCGAGTGGGGCGCGGGCCTGGACCTTCGGCGATGACGGCCCGCGCGTGCGCAGCTACGCCGATGGCGGCGTGCGGATCACTGTCGGGGACCGCAGGTCGTCGCGCGCAGTGCTCGCGGCCATCCGGAAAGCGGTGGACGGGACGAGCGTCGGGGGCTGACCGCATCGCATCTGTGGCCAACTGGGCGAGCGCAGCGCCGCCGCGTATGCGGTGCGGTAAGAATGAGGCGTGAGCAGTGACCCCATCGCCCGGGCCCGGGCCAACTGGGAGCGGGCCGGCTGGGGCGACGTCGCCGACGGCATGGTCGCGGTGACGTCCGTGATGCGCGCCCACCAGATCCTGCTGGCCCGCGTCGAGACCGCGCTGCGGCCCTATGACCTGAGCTTTTCCCGCTACGAACTGCTGCGGCTGCTGGCATTCAGCGGCAGCGGCGCACTGCCGATCACCAAGGCATCGGACCGGCTGCAGGTACACGTCACCAGCGTCACCCACGCGATCCGGCGGCTGGAAGCCGACGGCCTCGTCGAGCGGGTGCCGCACCCGACGGACGGCCGGACCACGTTGGTGCAACTGACCGAGGTGGGCCGCTCGACGGTCGAGGACGCCACGGTCACGCTGAACAAGGAAGTGTTCGCCGACGTCGGAATGTCCGACAGGCAGTCGGAGGCGCTGGTGACAGCCATCGAGACGCTGCGCCGCAACGCCGGCGACTTCTGAGCGGCTCAGGGCTGCAGTGGCTGCCGCGATTCGATCAGTGTCCGAAGTGATTCGGCGAACATCGGTTTGGCGAAGTAGAACCCCTGCCCGATATCGCACTCGTAGTCGGTGAGCCGTTGGGCGGTCGCCGCGTCTTCGACGCCCTCGGCGACACTGACGATGTTCAGCGCGTGAGTCAGGTTGATCACCGACTGCACGATGGCGGCAGCGCGGGTGCTCTGCATCATCGGCAGGACAAACTCGCGGTCCAGCTTGAGCTCGTCGACAGGGAGGTCCCGCAGGTAGCTCATGGTCGAGTAGCCGGACCCGAAGTCGTCGATCGAAACCCGCAGTCCCGACTTCCGCAGCCGGTCGATCACCACCTCGGTGCGGCTCATGTTGGACAGCAGCATCTGCTCGGTGATCTCCACCGTGAGCGCGCGCGCCGGCAGTGAGTTGCGGGCGAGGATGGCCCCGATCCGGTCGGCCAGGTCGACGTCGGTCAGGGACGGTGCAAAGAGATTGATCGCAACGGGCACATTGCGATGGCCGGTGCCGAACCACGTCGATGCGTCGCGGACAGCCTGCTCGAGCACCGTGTCGGTGACCGAGCCGATCAATCCGTTGCGCCGGATCAACGGCAGGAACTCGGCAGGCGTCAGCAGACCGAGCTCGGGGTGTGGCCACCGGAGCAGGGCCTCGACGCCGACGATGTCGCCGGTGGCCAGCGACACTTTCGGCTGGTAGACCAGCCTCAACTCGGAGTCGGTGATGGCGCGGCGTAGTTGCCCGAGTAGCTGTACCCCGACGTTGGCCGGCAGCTGTACGCGGCCGCTGTCGCTCCACCGTTGCGGCAGGTCCAGCGCCGAAACCTGCCGCATGTCGGCGGTGAAGGTCTGCACTCCGCCGATGCCGGTCCGCTTGGCGGCGTACAGCGCGACGTCGGCGCGTTGCATCAGATCATCGGCGGTGGTGTCGGCTTCGTCGGCGTGGGTGATGGCCAATCCGACGCTCGGATGGATGAACACTTTCTCGCTGCTGAGCGCGAAAGGCGCGTCGAACGCCTCGATGACGCGCTCGGCGATGGTCGTGGCCGAGAGCGCCGTCGATTGGATGAGAACTGCGAACTCGTCACCGCCGAGTCGAGCGACGGGATGTCCGGCCGGCACACTGCTCTGGAGTCGATTCGCCACGTCGATCAGGAGTTCGTCGCCGCTGGGGTGCCCGAGATTGTCGTTGACCATCTTGAAGTCATCCAGGTCGAGCGCCAGCACTGCCACGGGAAGCCGGTCGTGCGCACGTGATTGCATGGCTGCGTCGAGGTGGTCGTTGAACATCAACCGGTTGCCGAGCCCCGTCAGCGGATCGCGTCTGGTCTGCTCGGCCAGATCGAACAACAGTCGCCGATTCTGGATGAGGACGATCAGTTGCCGGATCAGCGCGGCCATCACCAGCACGGCGGCGGCGACCAGCACAGGCTTGTCGCTGGTCATCGGCCACAAGTCGATGAGGCCGACGACCACTGCCGACACCAGCGGCGCATAGGGCAGCCAGAGCAAGGGGTCCGCAAGGCGGCGTCGATTCTTGGCGGCCCGCGGCGGTTGGCGCGCTTCTACCAGGCCGCCTGCGCTGAACAGCACCAGACCGGTGGCCCAGCCGATGATGGCGACGGGGCTGGTCGAATTCGATTGCGCCAGCACATATATCCAGATGCTGTCCGCCACGGCGACGATGGTCAGTCCGGCGCAGACCAGAATGACAGACTGCCTTTGACCCGGTGCTGCCGAACTCACCGTCAGTACCGCCAGCGTGATCATCACGACGTCCGAGATCGGGAACGCGACTGATACCGCCGTCGCCATCCAGCTGGAATTCGCCGATGCGAACAGGTCCTCCAGAATCAGCACCCAGCACACGAGGAACAACGCCGCGGCGACGATGACACCGTCCAGCACCGGCCGCAGTGCTGACATGCGATCGGCCGTCACCGTCCAGATGGAAGCGATCACCACGGTGCAGGGCAGCACCAGGAAGGCGGCGTCGGCGACCGACGGAAAGGGCGGCGGCGATCCGAGTACAGCGTGGTAATAGAACAGGATCAGGTTGCCGACGACCCAGCCCGCCATGCCGATGGCCAACGCCATCCACACGCGCCGGCGCCGGCCCTTGTTGACTCGGCTCGCGGCGACTGCGGTCAGGCAGGCGAATGCGCTGAACACCGCCAATCCGATGTCGTAGGTGAGCTTTGCAGCGACCGTGCCGCGCCCACCCGAGATCACCAAGTAGGCGAATACAGCAAAGACGACCGCAGTGCCGCCGATGGCGGCGTTCGTATTGCGTCTGAGCACCGATACCCCCGTGTCAGCGCTGATAATTCGTCATCAACCGGGCATTGTCAAAATTGCCGGGCGGACAGCACGTCACGCGGCGAGCGAAATCTAGCAACGATCCCGTCTCGTTGGCGCCGCCTTCAGCTACCTGATGGCAGCGGGATGGTGGCGGTGACGATGGTCCCCGAGCCGGGCCGGGAGCGGATGTTCAGCCGGCCGCCGACGATCTCGGCGCGTTCGGCCATCGACAACAACCCGTAGCCGCCCGTCTCGTCGGCGCCCAGCGGGCGCTCGAAGGTGTCGAAACCGATGCCGTTGTCGATGATCTCGAGCCGCGCATGTTCGGCGTCGGCCGCGAACTTCAGCAGCGCGTTGCTGGCGTGGGCGTGCTTCACGACGTTCTGCAGGCACTCCTGGGCGATTCGGTACAACGCCAGCTCGATGTGGTCGGGCAGCCGGACGTCGGTCAGTTCCACGTCGACGTCGAGCTGGCCGATGGACCGTGCCAGGCTCGCCAGCCCGCCGGCCAGCCCCAGGTCGTCGAGGACCGGTGGGCGCAGGTTCCCGATGGCGGCCCGGGCCTCACCGAGGGTCAGATCCACGAGTTCGCGGGCCAGCGTCAGCTGCTCGGCCGCGACGGCGGTGTCCGAGCCGACCGCCCGGCTGGCCGCGTCGAGCCGGTAGGACAGGGTCACCAGCCGCTGCGAAATGCCGTCGTGGATGTCGCCGGCCAGTCGGCGGCGCTCGATCTCCTGGGCTTCGATGACCTGCTCGACGAAATTCTCGTGGGCGCGTTCGCGGGCCACCAGCTGGCGGTGCAGCCGGGCCTGATGCATGGCCCCGGCGATCAGCCGGCCGATGACCAGCAGCAGCTCCACGTCGCGGGCGCTGAACTCCCGGCGTTCGACGGTGTGCACGTTGAGCACGCCGACCAGCCCACCCGGGTCGGTCTCCATCGGCACCGACACCATGGACGCGAAGTCACTGCCGCGCAGCGATTCGAACGGCCGGTAGCGCGGGTCGGATTCCTTGTCGTGGCTGATCACCACGGGTTCGCGATTGCTGGCCACCCATCCCGAGACGCCTTCGCCCAGCGGTAGCCGAATCTTGCCGACCTCCTGATCGAACGGCGGCGTGGCGCCCGTCAGGGTCAGCGACCGTTCGGTGTCGTCGAGCACGTGGACGAAGCAGACGTCGGTGCCGGTGGCCGCGGTGATCATCCGGGCGGCCGCCGCGGCCAGCGGCTCGACGCCGGGACCGCTCGAGGCGGCCTGGATCAGTTCGCGCAACAGGGCCAGTTCGCGGTCGGCGGTCAAGACCTCATTGCGCGGCGTCATCGGTAGATGCCCTCCCGCAGCGCGGTGGCCACCGCGCCCGCCCGGTCGCTGACGTCGAGCTTGCGATAGATCGCGCGCAGGTGACTCTTGACGGTCTCCTCGCCGATCACCAGCCGCGTCGCGATGCCGCGGTTGGACAGGCCGTCGACGACGAACGACAGGATCTCGCTTTCGCGCTGGGTGAGGCCCTGCCGGGCACCGGGCCAGAACTCGTCACGCTGCATGCGGGCGGCGGTGTCGGCAGCGCGCGCGGCCATGCTCGGGTCGATGGCGGTCGCGCCGCCGTGCACCAGCTCGAGCTGACGGACCAGGTCGTCACTGCTGATGCTCTTGAGCAGATACCCCGACGCGCCGACCCGAAGTGCCTGGTACAGGTACTGCTCGTCGTCGTACACCGACAGCATGACCACCTTGCGTTCCGGATCGCGTTCCCGCAGTTCACGGCACAGGTCCAGACCGCTGGCGCCCTGCATCCGGACGTCGCACAGCACGATGTCGGGCTGCAGTTCGTCGACCACGGCAGCGGCGCGTTCGGCCCCGACGGCCTGGCCGACCACCCGTACCCGGTCGCTGAAAGCGGCCAGCATGGCCTTGAGTCCCTCGATGACCATTTCGTGGTCGTCGACCAGGATCAGCCGAACCGGCGCAGCGTCGGCTTCGGGTTCGGCCGTCATGCGCGATCCGCCTGCGGCTTCTCGCTGGTGCTCATGGCATCACCTTAGAGCGGTGATTCGGCGCTGGTCGGGAGGACCGGCTGTGGACTGCCGGAGAAGTTCGTCCTGAATCTGGCCCGCCCAATCCCCCATTGGGGGGAGGCCCGGGATATGTGATGTAGGACACCCTGGTAGCCATGTCGGTGAGTTGTGTGGAGCGCACGTTCTGGTGGGATGTGGCGCGCCCGGCCCATGCCGTGATCGATCCGCTGCGTGCGGTGATCTTCGACCTGGACGGTGCGCTGGCCGATGTCGAGCGCGATGCACACCGGGTGGCGTTCAACGCCGCATTCGCCGAGCACGGGCTGGATATCTCCTGGTCGGTCGCCGAATACGGCCGGCTGGTCCGCATCGCCGACGAACAGCGCCGCATCGCCTCGGCACTGCGCCGGCGCGGCTACGGGCGGGTCAGCACCGAGATCGCGGCCCACGTGTACCGCACCAAGACCGACCTGTTCGAGGCGTCGGTGCTCGACGGCGACGTGAGCCCGCGCGACGGCCTCGCTGATCTGGCGGCCGGGCTGTTCGGCGCCGGGATCGCTGTCGCAGTGGTGAGCACCGGTACGCGCTCGTGGGTGGAGCCGCTGGTCCGGCAGCTGCTGGGCGCCGGCATCGCCGAAACCATCGTGACGCCCGACGATCTGCCGCATCCGACCCGTGACCCCGATCTGCACGGCCACGCGTTGTGGGAGCTGGGTCTGGGGCCGGAGAGCGCGCTGGCGGTGGCGGGCGGCGCCCGCGGTTTCCGCGCGGCACGGGCCGCCAAGCTGGCCACGCTGGTGATCACGACCGGCTATTCGACCGGCCACGAATTCCCCGGGGCGGTCCAGGTGCGCGCGGAGTACGACGGTCTGATGGCCGCCGGATGCGAGCGCCTACACAAGAACTGGTGGTCAGCCCAGGGCTGACCACCAGTTCGTCACAACTTTTCAATTGTCGAGGCGGGGCTTCATGCCCCGCCTCTTTCAGTGGTTCAGAACCACGGCAGGCTGATCTTCGGCAGGCCGATCTTCGGGAAGATCCGCGGGTGCGGCGGGAAGCCGATCTGCGGGTGCGGGATGTCCGGCATGCCGATCTTCGGCGCCTTCGGCAAGCCGATCTCCGGGTGCGGCAGGTCTTCCGGCTTGGGGAGCTTGGGGGCACCCAACTTGGTGAAGTCCGGCATTTCCGGCAGGCCGGCATTCGGCAGCTTCGGCAGGCCGATACCGGGCAGCTTCGGCGCGGCGAGCGCACCGAGCGAACCGATGGCCGGTGCGCCGATGGCCGGCAGACCGCCGAGGCTGGGGGCAGCCACCGCCGGAGCGGCCATGGCGGGAACCGCGAGAGCCGGCGCAGCGGCGGCGGAGGAGACCTTCGCGATGTCGCCGACGGCGGACAGGGTGCCGAAGGTGGCGGCGGTTGCGGCCGGTGCCACGGCGGACGCGGCGGTGGGCACCGCCGCAGCGGGCACCCCGGCAGCAGCGGCGTTCAGCAGCAGGCCACCGAGGCCGGTGACCAGGCCACCGAGACCGGCGTCGATCACCAGGCTGGGCAGGCTCAGGCCGGGCAGGCCGAGCGACAGCGGAATCGCGACGGTGGCCTCAGGTGGCTGCATGCTCGACAGGTTGATGGGCGGGAAGCCGCCCAGGCTCCAGTCGTCGCCCCAGTCCAGGCCGTTGTCGTTGTTGCGCGCCGTCTTGCCGGTCAGACCGCCGCCCGAGCTCGAGGTCGAGCTGGAGACGGTCTTGCTGCTGGCCGTGCCGAGGTCACCCGAAGGGGTGGTGGCCGACTCGTTGTTCTTGCTGGCCTGCTGGGTCTGCGTCGGCTGTGACGGGTCGGTACCCGGGTTGTTCGGGTTCACCGGACCGGGCGATGCGATGGCGATGCCGGCTCCGAAAAACGCCACAGCAATCGCCGTAGCCGAGGCCGTTGCCCCCTTGGCGGAAAATTTGAAAGTCATGCGGCGCGAATCCTCCCTGTGCGACCCACGCATCCTATGCCCTAATGCGCGCGGTGTCACAGTTAACTAACGAACACCACTGTGACGTGCGGTGATGGTGGGGCGGCGTCATTGACGGAGCAGATTGATTACCGCACTGAAGTCAAGATCGGCATGCTCGGCGGCAAACTTCGCGTAGATGTCCGCGGCATGGCTGCCGAGGGGTGCCGACGATCCTGTCGAGCGCACCGCAGCCATCGCCAGACCGAGGTCCTTGTTCATCAGTGCGGTGGCGAAGCCGGGCTGGAAATCGTTGTTCGCGGGGGAGGTGGGCACCGGCCCGGGCACCGGGCAGTTCACCTGGACGGCCCAGCAGTTGCCGGTCGCCCCGGTGATCACGTCGAACAGCGACTGCTTGTCCAGGCCGAGGTGCTCGGCGAGCACGAACGCCTCACCGATCGCGATCTGCTGGACGGCGAGCACCATGTTGTTGCACACCTTGGCGGCCTGGCCCGCGCCGGACGCGCCACAGTGGATGATCTTGCCGGCCATGGGCTCGAGGACCGTGCGTCCGCGCTCGACGGCCTCGGGCTCGCCGCCGACCATGAACGCCAGGGTGCCGGCCGTCGCGCCCTTCACCCCGCCGGACACCGGGGCGTCCAGTTGGGCGAAGCCGTGCTCCAGGGCCAGCCGGTGCACCTCGCGGGCATCGTCGACCGAGATGGTGGAGGAGTCGATGAACAGCGTGCCGGGGGCGGCCGCCGGCATGACGTCGGCGTAGCAGCTCTTCACCAGGTCGCCGTTGGGCAGCATGGTGATGACGACGTCGGCGCCGGCCACCGCCTCCGGGCCGCTGTCGAAGGTGGTCGCGCCGTGGTCCCGCGCTGCCTGTGCCGCCGCCGGGACCGGGTCGAAGCCGTGCACGGTGTGCCCGGCCGCGATCAGGTTCGCCGCCATCGGGCCGCCCATGTGGCCCAGGCCCAGGAATGCAATCGTCGCCATCGGATGGTCCTCCCTAGTCTTCTGTCTAAACCGGTTTCCGGGCACTGGCTGAGGCAGCCCGCCCGATGACCACGCGCATGATCTCGTTCGTCCCCTCCAGGATGCGGTGCACCCGGAGATCGCGGACGATCTTCTCCAACCCGTACTCGCGCAGGTAGCCGTAGCCGCCGTGCAACTGCAACGCCTGGTCGGCCACCGTGTAGCAGGCCTCGGTGACGTGCAGTTTGGCCATGGCGCACAGTTCCACCTTGCGCGGATTGTTGGTGTCGAGCGCAGTTGCCGCCCGCCACAACATGTTTCGCGAGGTTTCCAAGGTCGTCGCCATATCGGCGAGGGTGAACCGGATGGTCGGCTCGTCGATCAGCGCCGCACCGAACGCCTCGCGCGAGGCCAGGTAGCCGAGCGCCTTGTCGTAGGCCGCCTGCGCGCCGCCCAGCGAGCAGGCGGCGATGTTGATGCGGCCGCCGTTGAGGCCGTTCATCGCGATGGAGAAGCCGGTGCCCTCGCCGTCCGAACCGCCGAGCATGGCTTCGGCGGGCACCCGCACACCTTCCAGGATCACCTGGGCGGTGGGCTGCGCATGCCAGCCCATCTTCTCCTCGTTGGCGCCGAAACTCAGTCCGGGTGTGTCCTTTTCGATGATGAACGCGGAGATGCCGCGCGGTCCGTCCGCACCCGTCCGGGCCATCACGACGTAGACGTCGGAGACGCCCGCACCGGAGATGAACTGCTTGACCCCGTCCAGCACGTAGTAGTCGCCGTCGCGAACGGCCTTGGTGCGCAAGGCCGCCGCGTCGCTGCCGGCGCCCGGCTCGGTCAGGCAGTAGCTGGCGATGGCCTCCATCGAGGCCAGCTTCGGCAGCCAGGTCTTGCGCTGTTCCGGCGTGCCGTAGCTGTCCACCATCCAGGCGCACATGTTGTGGATCGACAGGAACGCCGCGATGGTCGGGTCGGCGGTGGCGAGCTGCTCGAAGATCCGCACCCCGTCCAACCGTCGCAGCCCGCTGCCGCCCACGTCGTCACTGCAGTAGATGGCCGCCATGCCGAGCTCGGCCGCTTCCCGCAGCACATCGGTGGGGAAATGATCGTCGGCATCCCACGCCAAAGCGTTTGGTGCCAGCCGTTTTTCGGCGAACGCGGCCGCCGTCTCGGCGATCACGCGTTCGTCGTCGTCCAGTCCGAAAAGATCGATGCTCAACGCCGGGCCTTACTTGAAGGTCGGGATCGAGAACTCGGCCCCGTCCTTGATGCCCGACGGCCAGCGCTCGGTGACGGTCTTGACCTTGGTGTAGAACTGGATCGACGCCGTCCCGTACTGGTTGAGGTCGCCGAAGCCGGAGCGCTTCCAGCCGCCAAAGCTGTGGTAGGACACCGGAACCGGGATCGGCACGTTGACGCCGACCATGCCGACCTGCACGCGCGAGACGAAGTCGCGGGCGGTGTCGCCGTCGCGGGTGAACACCGCGACGCCGTTGCCGTACTCGTGCTCCGACGGCAGGCGCAGCGCCTCCTCGTAGTCGTGGGCGCGCACGATGACCAGGACCGGGCCGAAGATTTCGTCGGTGTAGATCGACATGTCGGGGGTGACGTGGTCGAACAGGGTGGGGCCCATGAAGAAGCCGCCGGACAGGTCGGCATCGTCGAACGTCAGGTCGTCGCTGGCGCGTTCGCGGCCGTCGACCACCAACTCGGCGCCGGCGTCCACGCCCTGGCCGATGTAGTTGCGCACCCGCTCCAGCGCCGCGCCGGTGACCAGTGGGCCGTAGTCGGCCTTCGGGTCCAGGCTGTGGCCGACGCGCAGCTGGTTGACACGCTCAACGAGCTTGTTGCGCAACCGGTTTGCGGTCTCCTCGCCAACGGGCACCGCGACGCTGATGGCCATGCAGCGCTCACCGGCGCTGCCGTAGCCGGCGCCGATCAACGCGTCGACGGCCTGGTCCAGGTCGGCGTCGGGCATCACGATCATGTGGTTCTTGGCGCCACCGAAGCACTGTGCGCGCTTACCGTTGGCGGCGGCGTTCGAGTAGATGTACTGCGCGATGTCGGTGCTGCCGACGAAGCCGACGGCCTTGACGTCCGGGTGCTGCAGGATGGCGTCGACGGCCTCCTTGTCGCCGTTGACGACCTGCAGGACGCCGGCGGGCAGGCCCGCCTCGATGAACAACTCGGCCAGGCGCAGCGGCACCGAGGGGTCGCGCTCGGACGGCTTGATGATGATGGCGTTGCCGCAGGCCAGCGCCGGGCCGGCCTTCCAGAGCGGGATCATGGCCGGGAAGTTGAACGGGGTGATGCCGGCGACGACGCCGAGGGGCTGGCGCATCGAGTACACGTCGATGCCGGAACCGGCGCCCTCGGTGAACTCGCCCTTCATCAGGTGTGGGATGCCGACGGCGAACTCGATCACCTCGACGCCGCGCTGGATGTCGCCGAGCGAATCCTCGAAGGTCTTGCCGTGCTCCAGGGACAGCAGGCGGGCCAGCTCGTCCCTGTTCTGGTTGACCAGGTCGATGAACTTCATCAGCACCCGCGAGCGGCGCTGCGGGTTCCAGGAAGCCCATTCCCGTTGCGCGACAACGGCACCCGCCACCGCGGTGTCGACGTCGGCTACCGATGCCAGCAGCACCTGGGCCTGGGTCTGGCCGGTGCTGGGGTTGAGCACGTCGGCGGTGCGGGTGGATTCGCCGGTGGTGCGCTGGCCGTTGATGAAGTGCGGAATCTGGGTGGTCATGACATCCGTCCAAAGAGAGTTCGGGTTCCTCGACTCACGCGCCGAGATACTTGCATATCCTAGTAATTTGGAGTGGGTGTTGGCAAGGGGGTAGCGGCATGGCCTCGAACGCGGTAGCCCGCTGTGGTTGCTCAGGGGGAGATCCGAATTACCCGACTTCTTTGCGGTTGCCTGACCAATTGCCGAAAAACTTGTCAGGATTGATGCGGCGAGATGCTCCTACATACAGGCGAGGCCAACCGGGCCGAGCGTAGGAAAGGCGGAGCACAATGGCTGCGAAGTTGAATCGATTGGTTGCTGGAATTGCCGCGGCAGTAGCAATTCCAGCAGCTCTGGCGGGTGCCGGTACCGCGCACGCGAACCCGTTGGGCGTGAATCCGGTGCCGCACTACGGCGGCATCTGGATCGGTTGGAGCGGCGGCAGCGGGGGTACCTGGTGCACCTACACCTCGGACTGGTTCACCACCAGGGCCTACCAGAATTCAGCCGGCGAGGCAGGCTTCTTCGTTCCGGGTGTTCCGCTCAACAGGTTCTGGGACATCAACGTCAACTGCGACAACGGCGACACCGGTATTTACCCGGGCTACTACTACTGAGCATGGGAGAACCGCGCCAATGAGCGCGCTTGTCGACTGGGACGAAGCGCCCGACGAGGACCTTGCCCGCGCGGCCGCCTCGGGCGACCGCGCGGCGTTCGCCGCGATCTACGACCGCTACGCGGACCGGCTCAACGACTTTGTCGTGCGCATGGTCCGCGACAGTGACGCCGCCGCCGACTGTGTGCATGAGGCGTTCTGCACCGCGGCGACCGGGCTGTCGAAGCTCCGTCAGCCCGAGAAGCTGCGGCCGTGGTTGTATGCGGTGTCGCGGTCGCAGGCATTGCGGCACATTCAGCGCCGCAAGTTCGAGCAACCGGCCGACGACGAGTACCTGGATGGCGCCTCGGGCGAGGCCGGTCCAGATGCCCTCGCTGAGCAGGACGACCTGGCCCAATTGATCCGGGAGGCCTGTGGCGGCCTGTCGGAGCGGGACCGTGAGGTCATCGAATTGAGTTATCGGCACGGCCTCGACGGACCGGAACTCGGCAAGGCGCTCGGCGTCAGCCCGGCGACCGCCAACACCCTGACGCATCGGGCACGGGAAATGGTCGGCCGCTCGCTCGGTGCGCTGTTGGTGGCGCGGCAGACGCGGCAGGATCCGGCGCGATGCCCGGATCTTGCTGCAGTGCTTGATGGTTGGGACGGAACGATGACGGTCTTGATGCGCAAGCGCATCGCCCGGCACATCGAATCGTGTCCCGAGTGTGAATCCGAACGGTGCCGCCGGGTGAGCCCAGCGGCGCTACTTGGTGCGGTGCCCTTCATTCCGGCCCCGAAGGAACTTCGGGATGCCACGCTCGCGGACATTCAGTTAGTCTGCCTGACAACGGATTTGGCCGGCGGCGCCGATGCGGCCCCGGCGGGCGCTGACACCGCGCCGGTGGAGGAGCGGCGCCGCCGTCCCGTGCGGCCGATCAGCCTGGCCGTTGGTGCGCTGGTGCTGCTGTTGGGCGCTCTAATCTGGACGTTCGCCGGGCCCGGTCGCCAGGACCGTGAACCGGCCGATAGCGGCATCACGGTTCCCCTGGAAACGCCTGCCACGACGCCGCTTTCAGCTCCGCCGAGCACGCCGCGGAGCGCGTCGTCACCGTCCAGCGCACCTGGGCCACTTGTGCCCGGGGTATCGACCAAATCCGCCCCACCGCCGCCGGTGGCCACGAGTCTGCAACCGCAGCCACAACAGAATTGGCCGGCTGCCGAACCGCCACAGTCGCCGCCACCGCCATCGCCGGAGCGCACGGTCAGCAGACCCGGACCGGTGACGCGTCCCCCGATGTCGGTTGCGCCGCCCTCGTTCGAAGCGCCGCCGCCGCCCACCGGTGACCCGGGTAATTCAGGCCGGAGATGAAGCGGGCTGTGGCCCGCCTCGGCGGCGCCCGGGTCAACGACTTCAGCGCACGGAACCGTTGACCCTGACGTGACGGCGCACCGCACTCGAACAACTGCGCCCTGGATGCAGGGTCAACTCGACTTCGGCGCAGGGACCCGTTGACCTTGACGTGACGGCGTACGCCACTCGGACAACTGCGCCCTGGATGCAGGATCAACTCGACTTCGGCGCACGGGATCGTTGACCCTGACGTGACGGCGCACGCCACTCGCACCGGCACCGCCACAGTGGCGGTGCCGCTCTCCTCGGTTTGTTCAGCTTGGACTGAGGGATGTCAGCCGGCATCCAGGGACAGGTTCGGATTGACCGGCGGGGTTTTCTCGGGGCTCGGAATCGCGAGCGGCCCCTTCAGCACCGGCCCATCGGGTTTGGGTGCCGGCGGCTTCGGCGGCGCCGCCGGCGGAACCGGCAGATTGATGATGATCGGCGGGAAACTCGGCAACGGCTGTGCGGGCGGGGCCGGTACCTCCTCCGGTGCGGGAGCAGGTGGTGCCATCTCGGGGGCGGGAGCCGCCGCGGGCGCCGCGGTGACGAGGGGTGCTGGCGGCCGCTGCGGCGCGGCCACGGGGACGTAGTCGGGAACGTTCGGGGCGACCGGCTCCACCGTGATCTGTGCGGTGGAGGGTGCCGGAAGTGCTGCGGGGGGCTCCACTCGAACGACCGGAGCGGCCGCGGGCATGGCAGCCGAGCCGCCGGCGGCGCTCACCGAGGTGCTGGTGTCGACCGAGTTGATTGCGGCGAGTGCCACGGCGGCCGATGCCACGATCACACTGGCCGCGCCACCCAAGGCGAGTGCCACGCGGCGTCGGGCCCAGCGGCCGTCGTCGATGGTGTCGGCAGCGATGGCGTCGTCCTCAACCACATCGGGCATATCGGGATCGTCGCTGTACGCGAGCCTGGAGAAGGCCACCGAACGCGGGCCGGCGTCGACGACGTCGGCGGCGATGGTGTTGTCAGTGTCGGGGTTCCACGGGGTATTCGAATAGTCGCTCATGCAGGTATGAGCAGTACCGGCAGCCGAGTCTGACAAGTTTTCCGCGGCGATTTGGATCTGTGCCGAAAAAAGTGTCCCCGCTGTCCGGGGGTCGCGCTCCTACCTATGACAGAGCCCGCACAGGGCGCCTGCACCACCACACAAGGAGCACGAAATGAGCAACAACCACACCCCGGCCAAGCGGCCGTCGTTCGCGAAGCGGGCCGCCACCGCGGCACTGCTGTCCGGCAGCATTGCCCTGGCCGGTTTGGGTCTGACGGCGGGTACCGCGCAGGCGCAGCCATCCGCCCCGGTACCGCAGACCTGGGGCTACCAGTACTGCTCGTGGGCATGGTGGGACTGGGAGCACTGCCACTACTACTGGGACTGGCACAACTGGGACTGGAAGCACCACGACAAGAAGCACTGACTGTCCGTGGCTTCTGGATTCGAGGCGCAGCCGGGCGCGGTATTGAACCGGGTCCGCGCTGCCCTCGTTCCCAACGTATGAACCCGACGCCGACGCATATCGATTCGGCAAATCAGTTTGCCTTCGCCGGATTAGCATCAGTGCATACCGGCGTTCGATCGCCAATGGGAGCACGTCTCATGACCGCAGTGCCAGATTGGGACATCGTCAGCGACGCCGACTTGGTCGGCGCCGCGCTCTCCGGGGACCGCATGGCGTTTGCCGGCATCTATGACCGCTACGCCGATCGGCTGCACGACTTCTGCGTCGGCATGGTCCGCGACCGTGATGCCGCCGCTGACTGCGTCCAGGACGTGTTCTGCACCGCGGCAACGGCTTTGGACAAGCTGCGGGAGCCCGACAAACTGCGCCCCTGGCTGTACGCGATCGCCCGGAACGAGGCGCTGCGCCGGATTCGGCAGCGGCGTCGCGAAGAACCGTCCGAAGACCTGCCCGACGAGGCGTCCGACGATGCCGGACCGGACACGATGGCGGCCCGAAACGAACTGGCCAACCTGGTCGCCGAGGCGGCCGGTGGGCTGTCCGACCGGGACCGCGCGGTGCTGGAGCTGGGTTACCGCCACGGACTGGACGGGCCCGAGCTCGCCGAGGCGCTGGGCGTCAGCACCGCCAGCGCCAAGAAGATCATGCAGCGGCTGCGCGACACCATGGAACGCTCGCTGGGCGCACTGCTGGTTGCGCGCCGCGGCCAACAAGGAAACAACTGCGCTGAGTTGGGCGCGATCCTCGCGGGGTGGGACGGGACCTTCACCATCCTGATGCGCAAGCGGATCGCCCGTCACATCGAAAGCTGCCCGACGTGCGATCAGGACCGTCGCCGGATGGTCAACCCGGTCGCGCTGCTCGGTGGCACGCCGCTGTTCATCCCCGCGCCGACGTGGCTGCGCGACCGCACGCTGAATCGCATTCAGCTGACCGCAGCCAACACGGATCTGACTGGCGCGCTCACCCAGGCGCAGGGTTCGTTGCCGGATGCGCCGACCGAGCAATTCGCCGCGGTCGACGGGGCCGACGGGGAACCCGCAGCCACCCAGCCACCGAGCCGCGTGATGCTGACGATGTCGCTGTTGATCGGCATTCCGCTGATCGTGCTGGCGTTGACGATCGCCTGGCGGTACGAAACCAACGCCCCCGTCACCCCGAAAGGGGTCACTACCTCGGTGACCTCGTCGCCCAGCTCCACGCCCGAAAATTCGGCGACGACGACCGTCGCCCCCGCGCCGCCATCGACGCCGACCGCCGTCGTGACCGCCCCGGCCGAGCCGACAGCGGTCCGTCCGCCCCCGGTGGTGCCGCCGCCGCAGCAGACACCGGTCCCGCTACCGCCGGCCGCGCCGGTCGTGACACCTCCGCCGTCGACACGGCCGGTGCCGCCGCCCCGACGTCCGCGGCCGCCCGTCGTCAGCGAAGAACCGTCGCCGCCGAGCCAACAGCCGCCCGTGGTCACCGAGCCGTCGCCGTCGCCAACCCCGCCGCCGACGACGCATCGGCCACCGCGGCCGCTGCCCCCGATCGACGTGGGCCCGGTCGAGCCGGTGACGACGACGCCGCCGCCTCCAGTGATCTATTGACCCGGCTGATCTCGAACCGCCGAAAAAACTCGCCAAAAGTTGTCCCGATGTGGGTGCCGTGCGGCTCCTACCAGTAAGCGCAGCCCAATCGGGCCGGCACGAACGACACAGGAGCACGCCATGTCCACCGCCATGACCGCCACATTCCCGAACCTGGAGTTCTCGTCTGACACAACCAGCGGCACCCTGCACGGGGCGCCGACGATGCCATTCGGTGCGCTCGCCTGGTCACTGGCCGAACCGGAAGAACCCGTGGTCCAGCGCCCGCTCCCGGCCGCCCCCGTCGCATCGACGAGAACGCAGCGAACCAGGCGGGTGGCGCTCGTCGCGATGTTGTTCGGCGGGGTCACCGTCGTTGCCGCACTCGGTGCGATTGCGCTCGGCGCCGACGATTCACCGTCGACGCCGTTGGCCGTCGTCGACCACACCCGATCGGCCCCGTACGTGGCGCCGGCGCCGGCCCCGATGCCGACCGTCAATCACGTGGCTGCCCCGGCACCGGTGCCGGTCGTCAATGTCGTCACCGCTCCGGTCGTCGCACCGCCGAAAGCGGTCGCTCCCGCGCAGCCGATTGCCGCGCCGCCCGTCGCCGAGACCCCGACGCAGCAGCGGCCGCACTGGACCTGGCTGCGCCGCATCCTGCAGCAGCACCACGACGACCACCAAGACCAAAAGCGCTGAGCGCCTGGGGTTTTTACCCCCGCAAGCCCAGCGGGCCCGCCAGTGCCGTCAACGTCGGCAGCAGCTTGTCCCAACCGCCCAGCACCTGGATGGTCAGGTGGTCGGCGCCGGCGTCGAGATGCTCGGTGAGACGGGCGGCGATGGCGTCGGGCGTGCCGTGCGCGACCACCGCGTCGATCAACGCATCACTACCCGGCTTGGCGATGTCGTCCTCGGAAAAGCCGAGCCGGCGCCAATTGTTCAGGTAATTACTGAGATTCAGGTAGAAGTCGACGGTCTGGCGGCCGATGGCCCGGGCCTCTTCGGCGGCCGCGGCAGAACCGTCGGTCAGCACCACCTTGTGCTCGGGTGCGAGGAATGCGTCCGGTCCGATGAGCGTGCGCGCCTCGGCGGTGTGCTCGGGGGTGGTCAGGTACGGGTGTGCGCCGGCGCTGCGATCGGCCGCCAGCCGCAACACCTTAGGGCCGAGGGCCGCCACCACCCGGCGCGCCACCGGAACGCCCGCGGCATCCAGTTCGTCGAGGTATTCGACGAGGACGTCGTACGGCTTGCGGTACTCCTTGGTGTGTTCGGGATGGCCGATGCCGACACCCAAAACGAACCGCCCCGGATACGCGGCTTCGATGCGGTGATACGACTCGGCGACCTGCGCCGCGGGCGCGGTCCACACGTTGACGATGCCGGTGGCCACCTGCAGCTTCTCCGTCGCGGCCAACAGCGGCTCGACGAACGCCAGGTCGCCGGCGGGGGAGCCGCCCGGCCACACCGCGCCGTACCCCAGTTTCTCGATCTCGGCCGCCTGCTCGGGTTGCGGGGCCCCGAATGTCCACACCCCGAAGCGGCCCAGGTTCAGCTGGCTCATGCGTGATCCCTCCAGTTACCGCAGGCCCAGCGGGCCGGCGAGTTCGGTCAGTGCGGGCACCAAGTTCTCCGGTGACGTCAGCACCTGGACCGGCACGTGGTCGGCGCCGGCGTCGAGATGCTGCTTGAGTCGGGCGGCGATGGCGTCGACCGTGCCGTAGGCGACCACCGCGTCGACGAGCCGGTCACTGCCGGGCTTGGCGACGTCAGAGTCAGTGAACCCCAACCGCTTCCAGCTGTTGAGGTAATTGTTCAGATTGAGGTAAATCTCCAGGGCCTTGCGCCCGACCGCGCGCGCCTTGTCCGCGTCCGTCGTCAGGATCGCCTTGTGCTCGGGCGCCAGGAACGCGTCCGGCCCGATCAGTTCACGCGCCTGCGCGGTGTGCTCCGGAGTGGTCAGGTACGGGTGCGCACCCGCGCTGCGGCGCGCCGAGAGCTTGAGTACCTGCGGGCCGAGCGCGGCCACCACCCGGTGTTCTTTCGGCACCCCGTACTCGTCGAGCTTGTCGAGGTATTCGGTGAGCGCGTCGATGGGCTTGCGGTACTCCGTGTGGGCCTCGGGATGGCCGACGCCGATGCCGAGCAGGAACCGGCCGGGATAGGCGGTGTTGATGCGGTGGAACGACTCGGCCACCGGTCCGGCCGCCGCCGTCCAGATGTTGACGATGCCCGTCGCGACCTTCAGCCGCTCGGTCGCGCCGAGCAGTGGCTCGACCCAGTCCAGTGCCGCGGGCGGTGAACCACCGACCCAGATGGCGCCGTAGCCCAGCGCTTCGATTTCTGTCGCCTGTTGCGGCGTCGCGCCGCGTCCGAATACGCCGTAGCGCCCGAGGTCTGGTTTGGTCACCTCTGCGGCAACTCCCGGGCGCGGGCGGCTATTCCGTTCGGCGCTCGGTGAGCAGAACTATCCCAATGTCGCGGCCGGAAACTCTTCTGGCGCCGGTGCGTGCAGGGGCAACGTGACGATGAACGTGGTGTCACCCGGTTTGGACTCGACGTAGATGTTCCCGTGGTGCTTTTCGCAGATGATGCGCCACGCCAGGTCCAGCCCGAGCCCCGTGCCTTCGCCGAACGGTTTGGTCGTGAAGAACGGGGTGAAGATGCGCTCGATGACGTCGGCCGGAATGCCCGGGCCGTTGTCGTTGATCTCGATCCGGACGGTGTCGCCGACGCGCCTGGTGCGGATCGTCAGCACTCCGCAGCCCTTCATGGCCTGCAGTGCGTTGTCGATGATGTTGGTCCAGACCTGATTGAGATCGGCTGGGTAGCACTGCAATTCGGGCAGGGCCGGGTCGTATTCCTTGACCACCTTGACGCAGGTGGTGCCGTCCTTGCCGATGCGGTCGCCGAACATCATGAGCGTGCTGCGCAGCAGCTCGTGCACGTTGGCGTTCTGGTACGGGGCCCGGTCCATCTGGGAGTACTGCTTGGCACCGGCGAGCAGGGTCGAAATCCGTTTGCTCGCTTCGGAAATCTCGCACATCAGCAGCTCGGTGTCGATGGTGTACTTCAGCCAGCCCAGTGCGCCCTGCAGCGTCGCCGACGAGTCGGCGCACCCGATGGATGACGAAATGCCTTCCAGCCAAGCGACATCCAGACCGGCGTCGACAAAGGTGGGTGCGTAGTCCCAGGCGGATGCGATGTCGTGATCCTCCAGCCATTCGCCGATCGCGTCTTCGCGGTCGGAAGCCTCGATGGCGGACAGCTCTTGGTTTCTGGCCTTGAGCACCTGATCGGCGATGCCTTCCTGGATGCCGACCAGGACCCGCAGCGACTGCGGGCTGACCTGTCCGTCGGCCAGCATGGCCAGCTTGTGCCGCATCTTGCCGATCCGGTCGTGCAGGTCGGCGACGGCGCGGGCGGTCGCGGCCGCCGGATTGTTCAGCTGATGGGTGAGCCCGGCCGAGAGCTGGCCCAGGGCGAGGAGCTTTTCGCGCTGGCCGACGATCTGCCGGCCGCGCCGGCCGCCGACCTTGTGCCCCTCCAGCAAGTGCACCGCCATGGGGAATTCCTTGCGCATGAAGTCGGCGTAGGCGTTGGCGTCCAGGACGAAGAACCGCGACGGCTTGGTCACCCGCACCGACGCCTCATAGACCGGTTGTTCGTCCGGAATGTAGGCGGACCACGCGCCGCAATAGACGCCACGCATGGACGTGCGGTTGGTCTCGATGTCGATGCCGCCGGACTTCATCGACATCACCAGCTCGCCGTCGAGCATCACGTAGAAGCAGGTGGCCGGTTCACCCTCGGTGCACACCGGGCCGGGCTCGAACGTCGCGATGTGACCGTTGGCGCACAGCGTGTCCAACTGCTCGTCGGTCAACGCCTCGAACAGGAACAGCGTCTTCAGTTCACTACGCGCGCACGTTTCGCCCATACCGGTCTCCTCCTACGTTTCGGCCAGATACCGGTGCACCAGCATCACTGCCATCGAGCCTTCGCCAACCGCGGCTGCGACCCGTTTGGCCGATTCAGCGCGGACATCTCCTGCAACAAACACACCGGGCACACTTGTTTCCAAGTGGTGCGGCGGCCGGTCCAGGTTCCAGCCGCACACGTCCTTGAGGTCCGGTCCGGTGAGGATGAAGCCGTGGTCGTCGCGGGCGATGCCGGCGTTCTCCAGCCATTGGGTTCGCGGGGTGGCGCCGATGAAACAACACAGCCGTGAGCAGTCGACCTTCTCCCGCTCGTCGGTCTTGTTGTCGACCAGCCACAGCCCGGTCAGGTGCCCGTCCTCGCCGCAGGTGTCGACCACCTCGGTACAGGTGCGGACGCTGATGTTGGGCGTGTTCTCGATCTGCTGGATCAGGTAGTAGGACATCGACGCCTCCAGCGACGGTCCGCGTACCAGCAGCGTCACCGACTTGGCCTGCTGGGACATGAACATCGCGGCCTGGCCGGCCGAGTTCGCGCCGCCCACGATGTAGACGTCCTCGCCGGCGCATTCGGAGGCCTGCGACACGGAGGCGCCGTAGAAGACGCCGTTGCCGACGTAGCTGTTGCCGACGTCCTCGGGGTTGTCCCAGCACCCGCTCACCTGTAGGTGCCGGTAGTCGACGCCGGTGGCCAGGATGACGGACCGGGCGGTGATGCTCTGGCCGTCGTCGAAGGTCAGCGTCTTGCTGGCCAGCGCCGAGACGTCCAGCCCGACGACCTCGCGGGTGGTGATGACCTCGGCGGCGAAGCGCTCGGCCTGCCGGCGGGCCGACGTCGTCAGCTCGGCGCCCGAGATCCCGGTCTCGAAGCCCAGGTAGTTCTCGATCCGCGAGCTGCGGCCCGCCTGGCCGCCGGTGGTGGTGCGCTCGATCAGGACCGTGCGCAGACCCTCGGACGCGCCGTACACCGCGGCCGCCAGGCCGGCGGGGCCACCGCCGATGACGGCCAGGTCGTACATGTCCAGCGACGGTGTGGTGGCCAGGCCAAGCATCTCGGCCAGCTGCACGTCCGTCGGCTGGACCAGCGTCTCGCCCTGCTCGGAGATCACCACGGGCAGCTCGAGGCCGTCCAGCCCCGCCGCGGTCAGCAGCTGCTTGCCCTTGGCCTCGTCCGACGAATACGCGCGGTAGTAGTGCTGGTTGCGGGCCAGGAACTGGCGGACCTCCCACGAGCGGGGATTCCACCGGTGGCCGATCACCTTCGTGTGCGGAACCGCGCGGTCGCCGACCTCGTGCCACGCCTCCAGCAGGCCGTCGATGATCGGGTACAGCTTCTCCTCGGGCGGGTCCCACGGCTTGAGCAGGTAGTGGTCGAGGTCGACCAGGTTGATGGCGTTGATCGCGGCGTGGGTGTCCGCGTACGCGGTCAGCAGCACGCGCCGGGCCAGCGGGAACACGTCCATGGCCAGTTCCAGGAAGTCGATGCCGCTCATCTCCGGCATCTGGTAGTCGGCGATGAACATCGCCACGGTGTCGCCCCGTAGCTGTAGCTCGTTGATCGCGACCAGCGCGTCCTGTCCTGATTCGGCGCGCACGATCCGATAGCGTGCGCCGTAGTGTTTACGCAGGTCGCGGGCTACCGCCCGGGACACTGCCGGATCATCGTCAACGGTGAGAATCACCGGATTGCGAGCCGGGGAAGCGGGTCCAGTCATCGCTGTTCATTATGCGCCCTGACTTGCGAAGACGATGGGTGCACCTGGGGTTGGCCGAGGGGCTTCGCTGATTTTGGTACCTGGGGTCAGAGCGGGTATCGTGGACCAACGGTGCAGCTTCTGCGCCGGCTCTTTGCGTGCTCTGTTCTGAAGTTCCCCGGAATTTCCTGGCATTAAGTCCACGTTCTTGTAGCCGGGGTGGGGTCTGCGCCAAGCACGGGCGTATGAGATACGAAACCGAAGAACCAGAGGATTACCAAAGAGTATGGCCAAGAAAGATGGCGCCATCGAGGTCGAGGGTCGCGTGATCGAGCCCCTGCCCAATGCGATGTTCCGCATTGAGCTGGAGAACGGTCACAAGGTGCTCGCCCATATCAGCGGCAAGATGCGGCAGCACTACATCCGCATCCTGCCGGAGGACCGTGTCGTAGTGGAGCTGTCTCCGTACGACCTGTCCCGTGGCCGCATCGTTTACCGCTACAAGTAGCGACGAGCGTCAGCGAGTCACTACCGGCGGGTACAGCAACGCGCCCCGCACCTCCAAAGCACTACCAATTCAGAACAGAGAAAAGGATCGCTAAGTCGTGAAGGTGAACCCGAGCGTCAAGCCGATCTGCGACAAGTGCAGGGTGATCCGCCGGCACGGGCGGGTCATGGTCATCTGCTCCGACCCGCGCCACAAGCAGCGGCAGGGCTAGTCCCCGAAGCAGTAGGCACCACCCAAAACTGAATGCAGACCTCCCAGTACCACTGAGCGAATAGGTCGCTCAACCACGTCCGGCACGGAGGCCGGACCCCGAACAAGACGGGGAACGGACTGGGATCAGACCTCCGCAACGAAAAGGAACACTGCCTGATGGCACGTCTCATGGGCGTTGATCTCCCGCGCGACAAGCGCATGGAGATCGCGCTGACCTACATCTACGGCATCGGCCGTACCCGCAGCCAGGAAATCCTGGCCGCCACCAGCATCGACCGGGACCTGCGCACCAAGGATCTCACCGACGACCAGGTGACCCAGCTGCGCGACTACATCGAAGGCAACCTCAAGGTCGAGGGTGACCTGCGCCGCGAGGTGCAGGCCGACATCCGTCGCAAGATCGAGATCGGTTGCTACCAGGGCCTGCGCCACCGTCGTGGCCTGCCCGTGCGTGGCCAGCGCACCAAGACCAACGCGCGTACCCGCAAGGGCCCGAAGCGCACCATCGCCGGCAAGAAGAAGGCCAGGTAAGTAAATGGCACCCACCAAGAAAGCCGGCGCTGCTTCGAAGCGCGGCAAGCCCACTCGTCGCCGGGAAAAGAAGAACGTCCCGCACGGCGCCGCTCACATCAAGAGCACGTTCAACAACACCATCGTCTCGATCACCGATCCCCAGGGCAACGTCATTGCCTGGGCCTCGTCGGGTCACGTCGGCTTCAAGGGTTCGCGCAAGAGCACCCCGTTCGCCGCGCAGCTCGCCGCCGAGAACGCTGCCCGCAAGGCGCAGGAGCACGGTGTCAAGAAGGTCGACGTCTTCGTGAAGGGTCCGGGTTCGGGCCGCGAGACCGCGATCCGTTCGCTGCAGGCTGCCGGCCTCGAGGTTGGCGCGATTTCTGACGTCACGCCGCAGCCGCACAACGGCTGCCGTCCGCCCAAGCGGCGCCGGGTCTAGGGAGGATCTGAAAAATGGCTCGTTATACCGGACCCGCCACCCGCAAGTCGCGCCGTCTCGGCGTCGACCTCGTCGGTGACGATCAGTCGTTCGAAAAGCGCCCCTACCCGCCCGGCCAGCACGGCCGCGCGCGGATCAAGGAGAGCGAATACCGCACCCAGCTGCAGGAGAAGCAGAAGGCTCGCTTCACCTACGGCGTCATGGAGAAGCAGTTCCGCAAGTACTACGAGGAAGCCAACCGCAAGGCTGGCAAGACTGGTGAGAACCTGCTGCAGATCCTCGAAAGCCGTCTGGACAACGTCGTGTACCGCGCCGGTCTGGCCCGTACCCGCCGCATGGCCCGCCAGCTGGTCAGCCACGGTCACTTCACCGTCAACGGTGTCAAGGTGAACATCCCGAGCTACCGGGTGTCGCAGTACGACATCATCGACATCAAGTCGAAGTCGCTGAACACCCTGCCGTTCCAGATCGCTCGCGAGGTCGCCGGCGATCGTCCGGTGCCGTCGTGGCTGCAGGTTGTCGGCGAGCGTCAGCGCATCCTCGTGCACCAGCTGCCCGAGCGCGCCCAGATCGTCGTGCCGCTCACCGAGCAGCTGATCGTCGAGTTCTACTCGAAGTAATTCGAGGTCATGGTGCCCGGCCAATCCCGGTCGGGCACCAACCAAACCGGCATCAAATAGCGGGTGCCGAGAAGGAGATAGAAAATGCTGATTTCTCAGCGTCCCACCCTGTCCGAGGACGTGCTGGCCGAAAACCGGTCGCGGTTCACCATCGAACCGCTGGAGCCTGGCTTCGGTTACACCCTGGGCAACTCGCTGCGGCGCACGCTGCTGTCGTCCATCCCGGGCGCAGCGGTCACCAGCATCCGCATCGATGGTGTGCTGCACGAGTTCACCACCGTCCCCGGGGTCAAGGAAGACGTCACCGACATCATCCTGAACCTCAAGGGCCTGGTCGTTTCCTCGGAAGAGGACGAGCCGGTCACCATGTACCTGCGCAAGCAGGGCCCGGGCGCCGTCACCGCCGGTGACATCGTGCCCCCGGCCGGTGTGACGGTGCACAACCCGGACATGCACATCGCCACCCTCAACGACAAGGGCAAGCTGGAGGTCGAGCTCGTCGTCGAGCGCGGTCGCGGTTACGTCCCGGCCGTGCAGAACAAGGCTTCGGGTGCCGAGATCGGCCGTATCCCGGTCGACTCGATCTACTCGCCGGTGCTGAAGGTCACCTACAAGGTGGAGGCCACCCGCGTCGAGCAGCGCACCGACTTCGACAAGCTGATCCTCGATGTCGAGACCAAGAACTCGATCGCCCCGCGTGACGCCCTGGCTTCGGCCGGCAAGACGTTGGTCGAGCTGTTCGGTCTGGCCCGCGAGCTCAACGTCGAGGCCGAGGGCATCGAGATCGGCCCGTCGCCGGCCGAGGCAGACCACATCGCCTCGTTCGCGCTGCCGATCGACGACCTGGAGCTGACCGTGCGGTCGTACAACTGCCTCAAGCGCGAGGGTGTGCACACCGTCGGCGAGCTGGTCTCGCGTACCGAGTCGGACCTGCTGGACATCCGTAACTTCGGTCAGAAGTCCATCGACGAGGTCAAGATCAAGCTGCACCAGCTGGGTCTGTCGCTCAAGGACAGCCCGGCCACGTTCGACCCGTCGCAGGTCGCCGGCTACGACGTGGCCACCGGCACCTGGAACAGCGATGCCAGCTACGACCTGGACGCCGACCAGGACTACGCCGAAACCGAACAGCTTTAAACAGAGAAGTTCCGTCCCGGCCCTACCTGATACGGGGGCCGGCCCCAATTAGGAGAAGTTGCAATGCCTAAGCCCACAAAGGGTGCTCGCCTCGGCGGGTCGTCGTCACACCAGAAGGCGATCCTGGCCAACCTGGCCACCTCGCTGTTCGAGCACGGCCGCATCAAGACCACCGATGCCAAGGCCCGGGCGTTGCGTCCGTACGCCGAGAAGCTCATCACCCACGCCAAGAAGGGCGCGCTGCACAACCGGCGCGAGGTGATGAAGAAGATCCGCGACAAGGACGTGGTGCACACCCTGTTCGCCGAGATCGCACCGCACTTCGCGGACCGCGAGGGCGGCTACACCCGCATCATCAAGGTCGAGAACCGCAAGGGCGACAACGCCCCCATGGCCGTGATCGAGCTGGTCCGGGAGAAGACCGTCGCCTCCGAGGCCGACCGCGCCCGTCGCGCCGCCGCCGCTCAGGCTGCTGCCGCTCCGGTCGAGGCTCCGGCTGAGGAAGCCGCTGCCGAAGCTCCGGTTGCCGAGGTCGAGGCTGCCGACGAGGGCATCGCCGATGCTCAGACCGCTGAGGCCGAGGCTGAGGCGACCGAGGATGAGGCCAAGTCCTAATCAGGTTGTGAACGACATGCCCGCCATCGAATCCGATGGCGGGCATGTTCGTTTACGCCTGGATATCTCGTACGACGGCACCGAATTCGCCGGCTGGGCACCGCAGGCCGGGCAGCGCACGGTCGCCGGTGTCATCGAGGAGACGCTGTCGACGGTGTTCCGCGAGCCGGTGCGGTTGGTCACTGCCGGTCGTACCGACACCGGAGTTCATGCGACTGGTCAGGTCGCGCACGTCGATGTGCCGTCTGCCGCACTGGGTTTCGCCTATCCGCGCACCCGTCGCGATGGTGACCCCGAGTTTCTGCCGCTGGTGCGCCGGCTCGCGCGGTTCCTGCCCGCCGATGTACGGGTACGCCAGATCGTCCGTGCGGCACCCGGTTTCGACGCCCGGTTCTCCGCGTTGCGGCGACACTACGAATACCGGCTGTCGTTGGCGCCGTATGGGGTAGAGCCGCAGCAGACCCGCTTCATCACGCCATGGCCGCGACCGTTGGATCTGGACGCGATGACGGCGGCTTCGCAGGAGTTGTTGGGGCTGCAGGATTTTGCGGGCTTCTGCCGATTCCGGGAGGGGGCGACGACCATCCGGGACCTGCAACGGCTGGAATGGCAGCGCTCGGGTGACCTGGTCACCGCCTACGTGACGGCCGACGCCTTCTGCTGGAACATGGTGCGCTCGCTGGTCGGTGCGCTGCTCGCGGTGGGGGTGGGTCGTCGTGAACCCGGTTGGATCGCAGGCCTTTTGGCGGCCGACAGCCGGTCCAGCGAGTACACCGCCGCCCCGGCGCGGGGCCTGACACTGGTGTCGGTGGACTACCCGCCCGACGATCAATTGGCGTCGCGCATCAACGTCACCCGCGACCTGCGCACGCTCGACTGACCGTCGCGGCTAAGGGGCCGGAGGAGCCGGTGGGGCCGGCGGTGGTGCCAATCGGGCCGCGACGAAGTCGGCCGCCTGGGCGACCATGCCGGACCCGATGTACCCGTCCTGCAAGTGATTTGACCAATCGGCCTGCAGTTGCGTGATGGTCTGGGGAAGTCCGTCCATACAGACGGGATCGGTGCCATTGCACTGGTCGATGGTCCGATCCCCGTAGGCCGGGCTGATGTTGCCGCCACCCATGCGGTGGGTGAAGTTGCCGAACAGCGCCACCGCGGCGATGTGAGAGTCCATCCCGGGCGGCAACGGCCTGTCGAACCCGAATCCCTTGTTGTCCGAGGACAACGCCATGGTTGCGGACGCCGCGCCCAGCGAGTATCCGCCGATCACCAGCCTGGTGTCGGGACACCGCGACGCCATGTCCTGAATGCGTGAGCTGATGTCGTTGGCGCCCTGCGGGATTTCGATATTGGCCGGGTAGTTCACCGCATAGACCCCGACATTCAGCGGTGTTTTGGCGCGCAACGCGTCGACGAAGGCGGTTCCCACCCGGCCGATGCCGGGGCGTTCATTGCGGCCGCGGGCGAAGACCACCTCCACCTGCGGGCAGGGGTCGGCCGACGCGGCGCCGATGAATACCGACGGCGCGGCGGTCGTCGACACCACCAGCGCAGTGGCGACGGACGCTGCCGCGCCAACCACGGCGACGGCAGACCGAACGGAATTCAGGACGGAGCGGGGGACCATGGCTGGAGTCTAGCCGCGCGTCACAATCGCGCCGCTACGAACTTCGCGGCCTGGTTCACCATGCCGGACTTGATGTACCCGGGCGCGAGGTGGTCCTGCCACTCGGCACGCCACCTGGAGGGGCTGCTCGGATTGCAGACCGGGTCATCGGAATGGCAGAGGTCGATGGTGCGGTTCTGGTACGTCGAACTGAATGCCGTGATGGGAGCTGCCCAGTTGACGCCGTTGCCGAACAGGGCCACCGCCGCGATGTGCTGATCGGTGCCGCGGGGCAACGGGCTGTTGTAGGTGAACGCCGAAATGGGCACCGCGATAACCAGATCCGTGGCGGCAGCGCCCAATGAGTAACCGCCGAGCACGATCTTGGTAGCGGGGCAGTTGCGGGCAAGCCATTGCACGCGCCGGCTCATGTCATTGGCGCCCATGTCGACCTGGGTGTCCGCCGGGTAATTCACCGAGTACAGAGTGATATTCGGGCCGCGGAGCTGGCGCAGCGCGGTGACGAACGCGGCCCCGACCTGTCCGGGGCCGGGCGGTTCCATCCGGCCCCGGGCGAACACGACTTCCGCTGGTGCGCAATTGGCGGCGGCGTTCGCCACACCAATGTCCGTGAGTAACACGGACATTGGTGCGGCGCCGACAGTCAGAGCGGTGATCAGCACAGCAGACGTACGGCGGCCAATCACAAATCCGATGGTATCTCGACGAATTGACGGTCTCGTCGAGAAAAGATGCCAGCCTTACAACAATCCGGCGACGAAATTGGCCGCGGCGTTGGTCGCGCCACCCGCGTACGTCTTGTGCGCGTCTACGACCTGACCGTCGGTCTGGCAGATCGGGTCACCCGCGTTGCACAGGTCGATGACCTTGCCGCCCCACACCGGGCTGGCCGTCAACGGCAGGCCCAGCTTGGCAGACGGATTGCCGAACACCGCGATCGCGGCGACGTGACCGGCGGCCTCGGGCGGCAGCGGGTTGTTGAAGCCGACGCCCGGAACCGGGATGGCGCCGATGACGTCCATCACGGCCGCGCCCTGCGAGTAGCCGCCGAGCACCTGTCGGGTGCCCGGGCAGTTGTCGGCCATCCACTGGATGTGGGCGCTGGCGTCGTTGGCGCCGTCAGCGGCAGCCAGGAAGTCGTACGACGCCGGGTAGACGACGGCGTAGGACCCGACGGACCGGCCGCCGACCTTGTTGCGCAACTGGTTGACGAACGCTCCGCCGACCCTGCCCAGGCCGGGGTCTTCGGACGTGCCGCGCGCGAAGGTCACCTCGATGTCGGGGCAGTTAGCGGCAGCGGCGACGCCGACGGCACCCAGGGATGGCGGTGTCAGCACGGTGACGCCGGCGATGACTACGGTGGTTGCGGTGCCGGCGAAGACGCGGCGCAGTGCACTGATGATCACACCGAATCTTAACCGCGGTTCCGGATGCGGTTCCGCGCCAGACGCTTAGCCGCCGGTCAGAGGCGGGATGCGATGAACTGTGCGGCCTGCCCGATGTACTCGGACGTCTCGTAGCGCGAGTGTGCGAACGGGTTGCGGCCGCGCGAGCAGATCGGGTCGCCCAACAGGCACAGATCGACCGAGCGGTTGGAGAACAGTCCCATTGAATCCAGCGGGTGGCTGAACTTGGCTGACGGATTGCCGAATACCGCGGCGGCCGCGACTCGGCTCGCGAGGCCGGCGGGCAGCGGCGGTGCCGAGCCGACTTCGCCGATCCGGTCGCCGAGCGGCGGAATGCCCGCCAGCATGTCGACCACTGCGGCGCCCTGCGAGTAACCACCCAGCACGATCTTGGTACTGGGGCATTGCTGCGCCATCAGGGCGATGCGGTTCTGTGCGTCTGTGGCGCCGTCCTGCGCGGTGAGGAAGTCATAGGACGCCGGGTAGTCGACGGCGTAGCCAGTGACGGTGCGGCTCCCGACCAGGGGCTGCAGCGCGTCGACCAGTACCGAGCCGACGCGGCCCATGCCGGGGTCGTCGTGCGTGCCGCGCGCGAAGATCACCTCGATGTTCGGGCAGGGGTCTGCCTTGGCCGGTGCCGACGGCAGCAGCGCGGAACTGGAGATGACGGCGGCGGCGATCGCGGCCACGCGGACCGACGTGCTGAGCAAGGTCACGCGGGCCATCTTCACATATCGCGCTCAGCTACGGCCAATCGTTTGCCCTGCTGGCAAACCCTCCGGGCTGTCCGGCCAGTCGTCGTGCCAGCTGGCCTCACCGCGGTCACCCTGGCGGGCGAGCGCCAGGCCCGCCAGCACCACCGCACCGCCCAGCAATTGGATCCCGGTGATGGCCTCGCCCAGCAATGCCCAGGCGGACAGCACGGCGAACATCACCTCGGACAGGCCGACCAGGGACGCGAACCTCGGCTGCAGGCGGGCGATGCCCATGATGCCGAAGGTGTACGCCATCGCGGTCGGCACGATGGCCAGCGCGATCACGGGGACCAGCCAGGAGGTGGTCAGGCCCGCCAGCGTGGTGTCGTGGGCGGTGAAGGCGAGCGGCATGATGCCGGAGACGCCGAGGAGTGCGACCGTCACCGCGCCGACGATCAGGCCGCCGGTGGCCAGGGTGATGGAGTGCAGGCCGGTGCCGTCGGCGCTGGCCTTGTCGGACATGACGAAGTAGCAGGCGGCGCAGACGGCGGCGCCCATGCCCCAGGCGATGCCGGCGAGGCTGATCTGGGCTCCGGCGTGACTGCCGGGTCCGATCAGCCCGAGCACCAGGGTGATGCCGGCGATGGCGATCGCGACGCCGGCCAGGGTCAGGGTGCTGGGGCGGCGACGGGTCGTCGCCCATACCCAACCCACCACCAGCAAGGGTGCGGCGTACTCGAGCAGCAGCGCCACGCCGACCGGCAGGTAGGTGACGGCGTTGAAGTAGCACAGCTGGGCGCCCGCGATCGGGACGGCGCCGTAGGCGATGACCGTCCCTTTGTGGCTCAGGGCTTCGCGCACCCAGCCGCGGCGCAGGACGGTCGCGACCACGGCCATGACCAGCGCGCCGCCGGTCAGCCGGGCGACCACTGCCGCGGTAGGGCTCCAGCCGGCCTCGATCAGGGACTTGCCGAGGGCGCCCGCCATCCCGAAGGTGAAGGCGGACGTGACCGCGAAGATCATGCCGGTCCGGAAGTGACCGGCTGCGGTGCCGTTCGACGCAGTCACGGGCCACCTCCGATGGTGTAATGAGTGAAGTTGAGATTGGTCATGACGCTACGGAGGGTGGGTGTAACGAGTCAAATGAATTTCAGTCATGACACGGAGCTCACGCTGCGCGCGGCATGTGTATTGGTCAACAGTGACCGCGTCGACGGTGATCAGCTGGCCGATCTGGCGGCCCTCGACGGGTATCTGAACGAGTTCGGCTGGACCGGGCGGCGCGACCGCGACGCCGACGAGCTGGCGGCGGTACACGGTCTGCGCGCGCGCCTCGGCTTGCTGTGGGCCGCGTCAGGCGACGAGGAGGCGGTGGTCGGTCAGGTCAATGCCCTGCTCAGCGACAATCGCGCCATGCCCTGGCTGACGCGGCACCCGGAGATGCCGGAATGGCATCTGCACCTGGCGGCCGACCAGGACCCACTCGTGCAGCGCATGGGCGCCGAGATGGCGATGGCCCTCGCCGACCTCATCCGGGCCGGTGAACTGCGCCGGCTCAAGACGTGCACGGCAGCGGACTGCACCGCCGTGCTGATCGACATGTCGCGCAACCGATCCCGCATCTTCTGCGACACCGGCAACTGCGGAAACCGCCAGCACGTCGCGGCGTACCGCGAACGCCGCGCGCGCGAGAACTGACGCCCGGCCGTCCGACGCGCCCGTCTTGGTTGCGGCAATGCATCGCGTCACGCGCGTCCGTCTCCTACCGTGATGACCGACAGCGGATGCAGTGTTTGAGCGGAAGGACGGGCCATTGGCCGAATTCGTAGCGGCCATCGACCAGGGCACCACCAGCACCCGGGCGATGATCTTCGATCACTCAGGTCGTGAGGTCGGACGCCACCAGCTCGAACACGAGCAGATCCTGCCGCGGGCCGGCTGGGTCGAGCACAATCCCGTCGAGATTTGGGAGCGCACCGGCTCGGTGCTGCAGACCGCGCTGAACAAGACGCGGCTGGCGGCGTCCGATCTGGTCGCGCTCGGGATCACCAATCAGCGTGAGACGACGATGGTGTGGGACAAGCACACCGGGCGCCCGTACTACCACGCGATCGTGTGGCAGGACACCCGCACCGACCGCATCGCCTCAGCGCTGGAACGCGAGGGCCATGGCGATGTCATCCGCCGCAAGGCCGGTCTGCCGCCGGCGACGTACTTCTCCGGCGGCAAGATTCAGTGGATCCTCGAGAACGCCGACGGTGTGCGCGAAGCCGCCGAACGCGGTGACGCGATCTTCGGCACCTGTGACACCTGGGTGCTGTGGAACCTGACCGGCGGCACCCGCGGCGGCGTGCACGTCACCGACGTCACCAACGCCAGCCGCACCATGCTGATGAACCTGGAGACCCTCGACTGGGACGACGAACTGTTGTCGTTCTTCGGGATTCCGCGCCAGATGCTGCCGACCATCGCGTCGTCGTCGGTGTCCGAGCCCTACGGTCTGACCGCGGCCGACGGTCCGCTGGGCGCGCCGGTGCCGGTCACCGGCATCCTCGGCGACCAGCAGGCCGCCATGGTGGGGCAGGTGTGTCTGTCGGCGGGGGAAGCCAAGAACACCTACGGCACAGGCAATTTCCTGCTGCTCAACACCGGCGAGAAGATCGTGCGCTCGGAGCACGGGCTGCTGACCACGGTGTGCTACCGCTTCGGTGACGCGAAACCCGTTTACGCACTGGAGGGTTCGATCGCCGTCACCGGTTCGGCCGTGCAGTGGCTGCGGGACCAGCTGGGCATCATCGCCGGTGCCTCCGACAGTGAGACGCTGGCCCGCCAGGTCGAGGACAACGGCGGCGTGTACTTCGTGCCGGCGTTCTCGGGACTCTTTGCGCCGTACTGGCGTTCGGATGCGCGCGGGGCCATCGTCGGGCTGTCGCGGTTCAACACCAACGCCCACCTGGCCCGGGCCACGCTGGAGGCCATCTGCTATCAGAGCCGCGACGTGGTCGACGCCATGGCCGCGGATTCCGGCGTGCACCTGGAGGTGCTCAAGGTCGACGGCGGCATCACCGCCAACGAACTGTGCATGCAGATTCAGGCCGACGTGCTGGGCGTCGAGGTGGTGAAACCCGTTGTCGCCGAGACCACTGCGCTCGGTGCGGCCTACGCGGCCGGGCTCGGGGTCGGGTTCTGGTCGAACCCCGACGAGCTGCGTGCCAACTGGCTGGAGCACAAACGCTGGGCACCGTCGTGGAACGACGGCCAGCGCGCGGCCGGATACGCCGGCTGGCAGAAGGCCGTCGGCCGTACCCTGGACTGGGTCGACGTCTCCTAGCGATTTGTGCACGATTTTCCGCGGCGAGCGCGGAAAATCGTGCATAAATCACCGGGGAGAATTGGCGTCGGGACGTGTGTCCGCCCGCGGTTAGGCTGCTAGCCGGGGGATTGACATGGCTCGGGGGCAGGGTGCGCAACTAGAGGCCAGCGGCCGGCGCTTTCAGATGCGTCGACTGATCCACGCACTGGTGCGTGGTGATACCGCGATGGTCGATGAACCGATTCGCGCGCAATCGATTTCGTATGCGTCGGGATGGCTCGCCGGACTGCTGGCGGTCGCGGTGTGCGCTGTCATCGCGATCGCGTCACCGGCCGGCGGACTGGGGGAGGCGCCGATCGTCATGGTCCGGGACACCGGCGCGCTGTACGTGCGCATCGGCTCGACGTGGCATCCAGCGCTCAATCTCGCGTCGGCGCGGCTCGTCGCCAAGTCCGCGGTCAACCCGGTGCCGGTCAATGCTGACGCGATCGCCGCCGCGCCGCGCGGGCCGCTCGTCGGAATACCCGGTGCCCCAGCCGAATTGGGCCGACCGCTCACCGCGGCAGCGTGGCAGGTCTGCGATAGCGGCCGGACAGTACTGCTCGCCGGCCAGGACACCGGCGGGCACGAGCGGGCGCGGCCGATCCTGGCGACGGCAGCGGGCGAGCACCATGCGACGACGTATCTGGTGTACGACGGCAGGCGGGCCGAAGTCGACCTACGGGATCTCGCTGTGGTCCGGGCACTGCGACTCGACGGCGTCACGCCCCGGCCGCTGTCGCGGTCCTTTCTCGACCTGTTGCCCGAAGTCCCCGCCATTGGGGCGCCAGGCATCCCGGGTCTTGGTACAACGGGGCCCGGCGGTTTCCTTGTCGGACAGGTACTTCGAGTCAACCGCGCCGACGCCGCGGAGCACCATGTGGTTCTCGCGGGCGGTCTGCAACGCGTCGGCGACGTTGCGGCCGACGTCATCCGGTTCGCCCACGGCGTGGCTGACGGCGACCTTCGGACCGTGCGACCGGCGGACATTGCCGCCATCCCGGCGGTCCACGACCTTGCGGTGTCGACCTTCCCGGAGCAGGCCCTTGCGCCTCTGCCGAGCGAGGTTCCGGTGTGCGCACAATGGCAATCGGATTCGGGTCGCGTGAATACCGCTGTCGTACCGGGGAAACCGGCAGCGCGTGAGGTGGCGCTGGTGCAAGCCGACGGCGACGGTCCGAACATCGATGCGGTGGCAATACCGCCGGGACGGTACGCGTACGTGCATGCCACCGGGGTTACCGGTGGATCGGTGACCGGCCCGCTGTACCTGGTGGCGGATACCGGCGTCCGGTTCGGCCTCCACGACGCCGATACGGCGAAATACCTTGGTGTGGAGGGTGAGCCGCTGCCGGCACCCTGGCCGCTGCTGGCCCGGCTGCCCGGAGGACCTGAGCTGAGCGTGCCGGCGGCTGAAGTGTTGCGGGACGGACTGGCGCCGTAGCGGCCGATGATCCCGCGAAATCCGGTCTCGGCCCGCCTCAAGGATCTAGAGCCGGCGCCCCGCTTCGTCGAGGACGTTGTGCAGGATGCTGTAGATCTCGTCGAACTCCTTTTGGCCGCTGATCAGCGGCGGAGCCAGCTGGATCACCGGATCGCCACGATCGTCCGCGCGGCAGTACAGACCCGCCTCCCACAGTGCGGGGGTCAGGAAGCCGCGCAGCAGGCGCTCGGACTCTTCGGCGTTGAACGTCTCCCTGGTGGCCTTGTCTTTTACGAGTTCGATGCCGTAGAAGAATCCCTCACCGCGGACATCGCCGACGATGGGAAGGTCGTACAGCTTCTCTAGCGTTGCCCTGAATATCGGGGCGTTCGCTTTCACATGAGTATTGATGCCCTCGCGCTCGAAGATGTCGAGGTTGGCCAGCGCCACCGCGGACGACACCGGGTGTCCGCCGAAGGTATAGCCGTGGGCGAACATCGTCTTGCCGTCGTTGAACGGTTCGAACAGGCGGTCGCTGGCGATCATCGCGCCGATGGGGGAGTAGCCGGATGTCAAACCCTTTGCGCTGGTGATGATGTCGGGGATGTAGCCGAAATCGTCGCAGGCGAACATCGAGCCGATGCGGCCGTAGGCGCAGATCACCTCGTCGGACACCAGGAGTACGTCGTACCGGTCGCAGATCTCACGGACTCGCTGAAAGTACCCAGGTGGTGGTGGGAAGCAGCCGCCCGCGTTCTGCACCGGCTCTAGAAATACGGCGGCAACGGTATCGGGACCCTCGAATTCGATGGCCTCGGCGATGCGGTCGGCGCAGTACCGACCGAATGCCTCCTGGTCGTGTGCGTAGGCATCGAGCGCCCGGTAGAAGTTGGTGTTCGGTGCGCGAAAGCCGCCGGGGGTGAGCGGTTCGAATGGCGCCTTGAATGCCGGGATCCCGGTGATCGCCAGGGCGCCCTGAGGGGTTCCGTGATACGCGATGGAACGCGAAATGACCTTGTGCTTGCCGGGTTTTCCGGTCAGCTTGAAGAACTGCTTGGCCAGCTTCCAGGCACTCTCCACCGCTTCGCCGCCGCCGGTGGTGAAGAAGACCCGGTTCAGGTCGCCCGGCGCATAGTTGGCGATGCGCTCGGCCAGTTCGATCGCGGGCGGCGTTGCGTAGGACCACAACGGGAAGAAGGACAGTTGCTCGGCCTGGCGGGCAGCTGCCGCCGCGAGCTCCTCGCGGCCGTGCCCGACCTGCACGACGAACAGGCCCGAAAGTCCGTCGATATAGCTCTTGCCCCGGTCATCGAAGATGGTGACGCCCTCGCCCCGGGTGATGATGGGCGGGGCGATGTCGGTGCCATGACGGGCGAAATGGCCCCACAGATGCCGCTTGGCCTTGGCCGCCAGGTCGGTTGAAAGTGCTTGTGCTGCATTGATTGTTGTCATCGCGTGCCCCAGTTGTATTGCTGTTTGACGAGCTTGAGATAGACGAGCGTTTCGGTGGACAGCACCCCGGGTACCGCTCGAATCTTGCTGTTGAGCAGGTCGAGCAGGTGGCTGTCGTCTTCGCAGACGACTTCGATGATGATGTCGAAGGTGCCGGCGGTCAGCACGACGTAGTCGACGGACGCGATGGCGGCAAGTTGGTCGGCGACCTTGGTGGTATCGCCGGTGCAGCGAACGCCGATCAAGGCCTGGCGTCCGAAGCCCATTTGAACAGGGTCCGTCACGGCGACGATCTGCATGACGCCGCAGTCGATCATGCGCTGGACCCGTTGGCGCACAGCTGCTTCCGACAGCTCGACCGCTTTACCGATGGCGGCGTAGGACTGCCTGCCATCCTGCTGCAGTTGCTCGATGATCTCTTTCGAGAGTTCGTCGAGCTGGAATGCGGTGCCGCCCCTCGGTTGGCTACTGCGCGCAGTCATCGCAGCGGCATCGGGCGGTGCATCTGGGATGGCCATGGCGTCAATTGTGCACGGATTCCGTCGTTCAGCACAATATGTTCGACGGAATCAGTCGAATGTCACGTGATTTCGAGTGGAATCCGCAGCTATGTTGGGGTAGCGTTCGGGATCGTGAGCGCAGGTGGAGGCCAGGTCATCGCAGGTAGCTTCATCAACGGAAAGATCGTGACAACGGCCGGGAGACCGTTCGAGATCATCAATCCGGCGACGGGTGCTGTCGTGGCGTCATATGCGCTGGCGACGCCCGCCGATGTGGACGCTGCAGTGGCCGCGGCTCGCGCCGCGCAGCCGAGCTGGGCCCGGGCAACTCCGGCCGAGCGAGCCACGGTTCTGGCGCGGTTGGCCCGACTGGCCGCCGAGAACGCTGACGAACTCGTGGCTCAGGAGGTCAGCCAGACCGGTAAACCGGTCCGGCTGGCGGCAAACTTCGACGTCCCCGGCAGCATCGACAACATCGACTTCTTCGCCGGTGCCGCGCGACACCTTGAAGGCAAGGCCACTGCCGAGTACTCGGCTGATCACACGTCGAGCATCCGACGTGAGGCGGTCGGAGTGGTCGCCACCATCACGCCGTGGAACTACCCGCTGCAGATGGCGGTCTGGAAGGTATTGCCCGCGTTGGCAGCTGGTTGTGCCGTGGTGATCAAGCCTGCTGAGATCACCCCGCTGACCACGCTCACGCTGGCCCGATTGGCCGGCGAAGCGGGACTGCCCGAAGGTGTGTTCAATGTTGTGACGGGGCTGGGCGCGGACGTCGGCGCAGCCCTTGCCGGGCATCGTGACGTTGACATGGTGACGTTCACCGGCTCGACGGCGGTCGGGCGACGGGTGATGACAGCGGCGGCCGTCCACGGCCACCGCACTCAACTCGAACTCGGCGGCAAGGCTCCGTTCGTGGTCTTCGATGACGCGGACTTGGACGCCGCGATCCATGGCGCGGTGGCGGCATCCCTGATCAACACCGGCCAGGATTGCACCGCGGCGACCCGCGCCATCGTGGCGCAACCGTTGTACGACGACTTCGTGGCCGGAGTTGCCGAACTGTTCGGCAAGGTCGTCACCGGAGACCCGCATGACCCGAATACCGATCTGGGGCCGGTGATCTCGACGCCACACCGGACCAAGATCGCCGGCATGGTGGAGCGGGCGCAGCGGCAAGGCGGGCGGATCGTGACGGGCGGAACAATGCCCGAGGGTTCCGGCACGTTCTACCCGCCGACACTGATTGCCGATGTCGCGGAAGACTCCGAGATCTACCGCGATGAGATTTTCGGTCCTGTGCTGACCGTGCGGCCCTTCATCGACGACGATGACGCACTGCGGCAGGCCAACGACACCGAGTACGGGCTCGCGGCCTCGGCATGGACTCGCGACGTATACCGGGCCCAGCGGGCAGCGCGCGAAATCCAGGCCGGCTGTGTGTGGATCAATGATCACATCCCGATCATTTCCGAAATGCCACATGGCGGTTTCGGTGCTTCCGGGTTCGGCAAAGATATGAGCGCGTATTCATTCGAGGAATACCTGACCATCAAACACGTGATGAGCGACATCACCTCGGCTGCCGAAAAGGACTGGCACCGAATTATCTTCGCCAAGAGGTCGTAGCCCGCGCGATCGTCGACGCCAACCCGAGGCGTCGAAAGCCTTGCGGAGCACTTCACTCGTGCAGCGCCCGAGGAATTCGGAGTGCGCGGAATTAACGTCAACAACGTCTCGCCCGGCCCGCCTGTCATGAAGTGTTTCCGAAGGTGCAGAAGTCGACGCGTCGCGTCCGGATATCGATGCGCCGCAACACTATTCCGCCCTACAGTCCCTCATCGACAGCCAGCTCGCTGAATCCAGAACTGGGCGATGGGCGCCTTGTCGATATTCTGGGACACGTGCGCCGTCTCGCCGCGGACACATATCTACTCGACACCGATCTCGGATGTCCAATTCTGCTCGACCCAGCGTCGGAATAACGATATGAGCGGAATCTTCGGCTAGGTTGTTTCGCTTCCCGACATGCGGCGGGCGAAGGTAATCACGAACGCGCTCAACGATGGCCAACCATGACCGACTTCTGTGACGAATGCCACGAATAACAGAGCGGTCTTGTTAGCACATTTAACACTCGTCGTAACTATTAGTAACAACCCGACCCTAAAGTTGTCGGAGGGTAGTAGTAGAGCGAAAGCGGTTGTCCTGCTGGGTCACTTCGCCCTGTACACACATCAGCCGTCGGCACCGTAGCCGGCATGCGGTCCGCGCCGTGTTCGTGGACCGACCAAATCACCATTGAGGAGGCCGATCAATGCCGTCAATATCCAATGTCGAGCGGCTCGAGGAACTCAGAGATTCTCAGCAGAATGCAGATACCGGACTTGCGGCCGCCAGTATGAGCGGTGTCGAGCTTGTCGCACAGTCGACCGCCGGCATCGCACCAAGCGCCGTAATGGTGTCTGGCGCAACCCTTGTGGCTGCCAGTGCGAGCGCAGGAACCTTGTATTCCTACGCCATCTCCTTGTGTGTGCTGCTCTTGGTGGGCTGGTGCGTATCCCGGGCCGCGAGGTTGCGGCCGGGCGAAGACCTGCTCTCACATATCACCGCCGCGTTCGGTAGAGCGGTCGGGTTCGTCGGGTCGACCGGCCTCGCCTTCGGGTACCTGCTCATCTCCGTCGGCTGCGTCGCCCAATTCTCGCAGTACGCCAAACCCCTTCTCGGAGTGGCTCCACCGGCGAGCGCCGGAGTGCCCGCTACTTCGATTTCGGTCACAGTGGTCTTGGAAATCGTGTGTGTGCTCTGCGCGGCTTGGATGATGATCCGCGGCGTCCGGATCTCCGCATGGACCGGTGTGGTGCTCGAGGTGCTCTCTATCGGAGCAATTCTGGTGGTGCTCACCATGGTTTTGCTTCGGCACGGGTTCAGTCTCGCGCCGCTGATGCCCACCGGAATCACGATGCAACAGGTGGTCAGCGGCATGGTACTGGCAACCCTGGGTTTCGTCGGGTTCGAGTCTGCCGCTTGTTTGTCCGTCGAGGCGAAAGACCCACAACGGACAATCCCGCGGGCAGTCACGGGCAGTGCGCTACTGGCCGGTGCGCTCTACCTGTATGGGTCTTACGCGCAGATCGTCGGATTCGGTGGTGCCGACAATCTGGTTGCCGACGCAACGCCTTTGAACACATTGGCCGACGGCCTTGGCGTGCACTGGCTCGGTCTGGCCATCGATCTGGGTGCGGTGGCCTCCAACTTCGCCTGTGTGGCCGGCTCACTGACAGCGGCCAGTCGGGTACTGCGATCGATGGGTGAGTCGCAGTTGGTGCACAGCAAGCTCGCCGCGACGCATCCCACCCGTAAGACCCCGCATGTTGCGATCATCTTGCTCAGTGCGGCCGCACTGATCGCGGCACTCGGCTTGGGAGTCAGCGGAATCAACGAGCTCGATGTGTATTCCTACACCGGAACCATGGGAACCTTCGGCTACATGATTGCCTACATGCTGATGGGTCTGGGTATCCCGATTCTGGTGCGGCGCTTGGCGCCACAGACCAGCGTTGGCGTCGCCGCCATCATCGGGCTGACCGTCACGGCCTGCCTTGCGTACGTCTTTTACCGCAACGTGTATCCGATCCCGGACTGGCCAGCAGACGTGATCCCATGGATTTTCCTGGCCGTGCTGCTCGCCGCGGCCGCGTGGTATGTCGCAGGACCAGCCCGCATCGCCCGCAGGCAGACCCGCGAATCGTCGTTGGCCGCGGAGCCGGCGCCCGAGCCCGCGAGGTGACGGTGTTCGACCAGCTAGCGCCGTGATCGCCGGCGCCCGGTCACGGCGACGGCGGCCACCGCGATGCAGATGGCGGAGCCGGGAAGGTAATTCGGCGCGACGGCCGATGGTCGGGACCGGGCGTCGGCGGGATGGCGCGCGGTGTCCTTGGTGCGGGCCATCACCTGCCGGTCGGACAGTTGCGGCAGTCTCGAATGTACCAGTGCGACAACACCACTGACGACGGGCGTGGCGTAGCTGGTGCCGGACAGTGGGCGGGAGTCTGGCCGGCTGTCGACGAGACCGTCGGCCTGTGCGCTCAGTGACACCACCGATTCGCCTGGCGCGGCGACGTCGACCCAGGGTCCGGCCAGGCTGCATGGTGATGGCGCACCGGCAGTGCTGACCGAGCCGACGGTCAGTACGTAGTCGTCGTACCACGCCGGGCTGACCACGGTGTGCACGGTGTCCCAGTCCGGCGTGCCTGGGCGTTTAGGATCGGACAGTGGATTCTGTTGTGCGCATTCACCGTTGGCGTTACCGGCTGCGGCGACCACTGTCCGTTCTCAAAACGGATGTCACACCGATGTCACAAGTAACTCCAGATCTCACGCAATGTCACAACAACAACTGATGATGGCGACTCCCGATGGTGATGCCGCCGCCATGTCAACCAAAACTTGATTGTCCGCCAGCGGACGGGCCGCCTACCGTCGAGGCTATGCCAGCAGACACACCCACAATTCTCGCGACCAGCGGCGGAATAGGCACAGGTCAGCGCACGCGGTTCGAGTTCACCGCCATGACCGACTACGCGGTCGAGCTTTCCGGTGTCACCGGGCGGCCGCCGCGCGTCTGCCTCCTGGCAACGGCGATGGGTGACGATAAGGCCTTACTGCATTCCCTCACAGAGGCGGCGCAGGTCCGTGGCTTCATCCCGTCGCACCTGGCGTTGTTCCCGATGCCCACGGTCGACGATGTCACCGCGCATCTGCTGGCGCAGGATGTCGTCTGGGTGTTCGGTGGAAGCGTCGCGGGACTACTGGCGATGTGGCGACTGCACGGCGTGGGTGAAGCACTCCGCACTGCATGGCAGGCCGGGGTAGTACTGACTGGCATCTCTGCCGGCTCGATCTGCTGGCACGCCGGCGGCACCACCGATTCGTTCGGCCCACGACTACGGCCTGTCACCAACGGACTGGGGTTCCTGCCTTACGCCAACGGCGTTCACTACGACTCCGAAGCGCAGCGCCGGCCGCTATTGCATGACCTGGTTGGTACCGGAGTTCTGCCATCCGCGTTTGCCACCGATGACGGTGCCGGCCTCGTTTACCACGGCACTCATTTCGTGGAGGCCGTCGCCGAAAACTCCGCAGCGGGAGCATATTTCGTCGAACGACGTGGCACAGCAGTCACGGAAACCGCCCTCGACGTCCGACGGCTGCACCACTGACACCTCGATCAGTCTCGTCAAAATGGTTCGGTCTTCGGTTCCGCACATGGGGAGCGGCCAGGCGGCGGGCGAATTGCTGCTTCGGCGCGCTCAGATTCAACGAGCGCGCCGACAGCTCACCGACGTGAAAAGCGGGTCGGGGTACGCGTGACGTCAGGGCTGCGGCTAATTCGTCGTTGGTTGCGGCGTGGGCGCACGTGGCGTGCCAGGTCGCTTCGCTCAGTGTGTGGGAGATCACTGTTCGCTGACATTCGGTCCCAGGCGTTGTCTCCGACTACCCCTTACAAGAGTTCGTCATTGCTGCCGAACGCCGGATTCTGTTGTAAGTAGGGGGGATTGGTCGTGGGGGATTTTTTGCCGGGCGACCGGCCGTTGTGGGGTGCTCGACGCTGGGCACAGTTAGCCATCACGTTGGTGGCCACGCTGGCTTTGGTGGTCGGCGGGGTGCACCTGTTGACCCCCGCCGAGCCCACCACCGCTGGCGATCGTGCGCCCTCGGATGCACAGGCAGTGGCTGCTACGGCGTCCGCTGCGTTCGCCGGGACTGCCCTGGCCTCCGATGGCACGCTCAGCGCTGCGGCGCGCTCGGCGAACATCCCATCTGATCCGGTGGCTGGCTGGGATCTGCCCACCGCCGACGGTCGCAGCGCCCAACTGGTCCTGCCCGCCGGCCTGGGGGCCGCCGAGCACACCCCGACCGGCCAGGTCGTGTACCCCGACCGCGGCGCGGGTTTCAGTGTGATCGCCGAGAACCAGGGCCAAGGTGGGCGCACCATCACCCGCATCCCCCAACCAGTGACCAGCACTGCGCCAGCGCCGGGCTCCTCGGCGGCGGTAACCAGCGCTGACGGGCAGGTGCTGCCGATGGTGCCGATGTTCCTGCGCACCCCTGCGCACACGGTGATGCTGGCCCACACCGACGGCGTCATCACCGTCAATCAGGCCATGCCGGCGGCAACCACCATTGCGACGATCGCCGCCCCGCAGGCTCGCGACAGTCAAGGCCGCGTTGTGCCGAGTGCCTTTGTGACCCAACAGATCCGGCCAGGTCTGTATCTGCTGGTGCAAGTGATCCACCCCGACGCCGCCACGGCATGGCCGGTGTACGCCGACCCCTGCTTTTCCTGCATGGTCGACAGCGTCGTATCCGCAGCCCACACGGTCGCCGATGCCACGGTGGTCGGCGCCAAAGCTGTGGGGACGTTCGTGAAGAACAACCCGCTGGAGTCCGCCGAGATCGTCGGCGGGTCGGTGCTCATGGTCACCGGTGTGGGGACCGGGTTCGGCGCCAGCCTGGTGCTCTCGGGCACCACCGGCCTGGTGCAGAAAGCCGCTGCCGCTGATCCGACAAACCAGGTCCTGGCCGCCGCCGGCGACGCTCTGGAAGTTACCAACTACATCAGCCCCGCTCGCAGCGTGCAAAAAGGTCTGACTGCGATCGTCGAACGAGGCGCGCAGAAACTCGGCGACGATGTCGCCGAAGGTGCCCTGCGTGATGTTGCGGCGGCCAAACCGGTCACCCCGACTCCGTCACCGCAACTGGCCAACGACATCGCCGGCGCCCTGACGCCCAAGCCGGGCGTGGGCACTCCGGCAGTGCCTACCGGACCTCCGGCAGGGCCGCTGCGCTCGGCCGATGATCGTATCCCGTTGGAGCCCCCACCTTTTGGCCCGGTCAAGCCTCCGACTGACTACAAGCCGCCGAGTGTGTCGCAGCCTGCCGGCACTCGGAATGACTGCGCCCACACCTGCGAGAACCCCGCCACCATCTACAGCCAAGAATGGACACCGGAGACCTACGACAACAAGCTGTCAGGTATCGAAAACGGTCAGTCATCAGCGACCGTGCACCGAGAGACCGACAAGGGGCAGATTGATCGGAATCGGCGCGCTGCACAAGACGGCGTTCCCAAGGGGGGAAGGGATTATGTGCTCGAAGAAGACAACCCCGCCTCCACCAAAGAAGGTGGGCAAGGAGCTCGCCTGACCTACACCCCCAAATGGGAGGGCGACCGGGAGGGCAACCAACTCCAAAGAACCTATAGAGATCAAAAGATTGGCGACGGCGATCCCTATGATCGGGTCTTCCGAGGCGATGACGGCCAAGTACGGTGTGCACCGTGTGCAATCGACCGTCGCAACGGGCAGGACGCCGCCGCAGAAGCCGCACACGCACGGGCCCAGGCCAACGTCCGGGAACAGGGCACGGCCAGTCCGTCGACATCCACTCAGCGCAGTGCCTCACAAACCAATGTCACCAACAACACTCAAGACGCCACCAGCCGTCATGGCGGAAACCGCAACAACTCGCGTGGTTCGAAGAACGGCGGCAAGAAGAACGGCGGCAAGAAAAACAAGAAACAAAGCACCAACAAGAAGCACCGCAAAGGCCAAAAATGACCTCCGCCGAAAGGTTCGTGAGCGAATGACATCCCCTAACGAGTTGCTCGCCGAATTCGACGTCTTCCCTGATCACGGCAGCGTCCTAATCGGGGACGCCGGTGAGATCGTGGTGCCAGATGATGTACCAACATGGGGGGTCAACATGGCCACCGCCAGTGATCACACCCTGATGGTGATCACGATGTCCGCCGACATGGCTGATGAACTGGGCCGAAACGTCGCCGTTCGGGTGTACCGAGGGACCGACCCCACAGGGCTGGGTGAACTCGCGTTCGACGGCACTCTGACATTTTCAGAGCCCAATCTGGCCGTGGGTGAAATCCTCATCGACGTCGAAGACCACCATCACGTGGCCATCAATCGGACCGGCCCCGTTCGGCTACAGGTCTACTGGCGCAACACCATTCCAGAAGTATTCCCTGATCCAACAGATCTCAACATTTTGATCAACGACACGACGTAGTTGAAACCTAGGGAGATGCAGCGGAAGTTCGCGCTCTTCGTCGGGGCACTTGAGCACCAGGTCTGTGTCTCGTTACTAGAGAAACGAGACACGGCAACGGGCCTATTCGTCGCCGTTCATCGGCCCAGGTCGTGGTGTCTCATTTTCTTGTCTCACACCGCGTGCCTCACATCCCCGCTGTCGTAGGCAATGAGGCAGTCACCAGGTATGGCGACGATCCTGGGGTACGCCCTTGGCAGCACCATCGGCCAAGGCCTCGACACGCAACTGACGGTGCTCACCGGCGCCGGCGTGGACGAGGACCGGGTTTACACCGACAAGCCCTCCGGCGCCGCGGCAGCGTCTGGATCAGCGAACCCGCTCGCAGGCCAGCGCGGACCAGCAGCGGTCCGAGGCCGTGGGATCGGCGCACGGAGCCAACGAGTCCCGCCGGGGAGAATCCCAGAGCGGCTCATCGGCATCCGGCCATACGGAAGGCAAGAGCTCGAAGGGCAGACAGAAGCCGAAACGGCGTAAGAGTAAGTCGCATCATAACCATCCGTAGGGCAAACGAGAGCGGCGAATATTCCCCGGTCGGCGGTAGCATCGCCGACCGGGGAATATGCACACCAAGGCGGGAAACGAGATGAGTTCCAATCAACCTCCGGCAGTCCCGAAGGCGCGGCCGCCGGTATCCCATTCTGTGCGGTGCCCGGTGACCACGGACCAATTGCCCGAACACCCAGAATTCCGCCGGATCATCGTCCGAGATACCGGCGACACACCGTCGGCCGCTGACTGGCAACTGCTGGCGGACTACATGTCGCGGCACCCTCACCTGGGCCTGTTCGTGAGTATCTTCGGCGACGAGGTAACCAACCTGGACTTCCTTGCCGAGTTCGGATGGCTGAAAACACTGACCGTGGAATGCATGGCTCTGCAGTCGGTGGAGGGCTTGCGGCGTCTACGACAGTTGGAATCGCTGGATTTGGGGCCGACGAAGCGGCGGGTATCGCTGGAGGTGCTGATCGAACTACCTCAGTTGACGGATGTGTCGATCACTGATCATTCCCCCGAGGTCGATGTTCTCGGCCGGATTCGCGGGCTGCGGTCGGTGAGCTTGACCAGCGTCAAACGCGACGATTTGGAATTCCTCACCGGTGCAACATCTTTGAGATGGGTGGCCATCACGTTGGGGCGTGTCAGTGATCTGTCTGCACTGACACGTCTGCCACACCTGATGTCGTTGGTCATATATCGCACGAAAATCACAGATCTGGCCCCGATCGGGGAATGCACTTCCCTTGTGCACGTGTTTCTGGAATCGCTACCGGTCGGGGTGTTGCCCGACCTGCGCGACCTCCGCGAGTTGATTTCGATGGAAGTCGAGAAACTCAAAGGTCTCGATGATCTCACCCCGATCGCACGCGCCCCGCACCTGCGGTATCTGCGGGCGCAAAGCAAAACCCTGCAGCCAGAAGATTTCATGGTGCTGGCGGGCCACCCCACCTTGGAGGTGATCGACGCGAACCTGCGCACGGACAAGCTCAGCTACCAGGTCAACCAGATGCTCGATCTGGACCGCGACGCCACCAACCCGTACTACCAGAGGGCGTTTAAACACGAACTCGCCGCCCGCATCAGCGGCGAACAATAAAACACACACAACGAGAATCAGAGGTTTCGCCAGTGGACCCGTTCTTCCTCGACGACGAAGACCCCGCATCCGTGGCCCTGCTGCTGAGCACGGGCGATCTGACCGTAGACACGGCCGTGGAAGCGCACGGCCATACACCCAACGGCGACTTCTGGACAGGGGTCGCCGAATACCTGATCAGCAACTACCGCCCAGATCTGTCCGATGTGTTCGAATTCGACCCAGAGGCAGGAACATTCGCCGCGTACGGTAATCGTGACCAGCTGCTGGCACTGGCCGACCTGATGCGCCCTGCGGTGACCGACTCCGATGCGATCGGAGCGCTCATCTCTACTGCCACCGCGGCTGGCCACGAATTCGACGGCTAGGAACAAACGAATCTCAAAGTGCTTCAGGTCGACCTCAAGGTGCTCGATGATCTGTGTCCGCTCGCGCAAGCGCCCGCTCTGCGATATGTGTGGTTGGCAAAGTGACACCCTGCAACCCGAGGCGTTCACCGTGTTCGCAGGCCATCTGTCCCTTGAGTGCATCGACGCCAATCTAGGAGCGGACAAACGAAGCTATCGAGTCAGCGCACCTATGCCAACTGAGGCGATGGTTCGGTCTCTGGAGGGAAGTGAATATTGATGGATCGGCAAAGTGCAGAGCATGAACCAACGGTGCTCCATGGAAATCGGTACCGACGAATGGCTTTCCACTTGCCCGTAGAAGACGATGATCCTGACCACCCCTGGCCTCCATACGCGGTTGAAACCATGTGGGTAGAAGCGCTTGGCAAGGATCGATACCGCGTCGACAATATCCCGTTCTTCGTCAAGCCGCTCGCTGTAAACGATATCGTCCGAGGTCAGCGATCAGATCCCAGTAGCGATTTAGTTTGGTTTTCTAGTCGCCTGGAATGGTCGGGACGTTCAACTGTACGAATTGTCGTTTTTTCGGACGAGGATGAAATCCTTTCAACACTGAGTGATATGGGATGCTCTTATGAGAGATTGCGTCAGATCATTGCAGTTGATATTTCCGACGGCGAAGTCGTCGAGCGAGCACATGCTTATCTGACGGGTAAAGCGCTTAGCGGTGCCTTAGAACTTGAGGAAGCATGTCTGCCTGACAGCTTCCTACGTTGACGCCAAAAGGCCTCGGCTGGTTGCCTCACCTACCGAAACTGGCGCTTAACCATTCAAGTCTTCCCGTGCATTGCGGTCACCGATTCGCAACGCCTGTAGGAGTTCGACGTTGGTGGCGAAGTAGGGCAACGGGGCCATCCGGCTACGCTGGGCCTGGCGCCGCGGCAAGGAGGTCGCCGACATCATCTCTGAATTGACCACAGAGAACGCCACTTTCGATGAGTTATCGCGATGATCGCCGGCGCCCGGTCACGGCGCCGGCGGCGACCGCGATGCAGATGGCGGTGCCGAGGAAGGCGATTCGGCGCGACGGCCGATGGTCGGGACCGGACGCAGGTGGTGCCTGTGCGGCGGCGACCCGCGCGGGGGCAGGTGCCGGCGTACCGCCGCTTACCGCGGCCAACGGGTCGACAACACCGCGTCCGACCTGTGCGTTCCAGCCGTCGGCGGGATGGCGTGCGGTGTCCTTGATGCGGGCCATCACTTGTCGGGCAGAAAGTTGTGGCAGTCGCGAACGGATCAGTGCGACAACACCACTGACGACGGGTGCGGCGTAGCTGGTCCCGGACAGCGGGCGGGAGTCTGGCCGGCTGTCGACGAGACCGTCGCCCTGCGCGCTCAGTGACACCACCGATTCGCCCGGCGCGGCGACGTCGACCCAGGGCCCCGCCAGGCTGAATGGTGATGGCGCACCGGTCGGGCCGACGGAACCGACGGTCAGCACGTAGTCGTCGTACCACGCCGGGCTGACCACGGTGTGCACGGTGTCCCAGTCCGGCGTGCCCGGACGTTTGGGATCGGACAGTGGATTCTGTTGTGCGCATTCACCACTGGCGTTGCCGGCTGCGGCGACCACCACGACATTGCGGACATCTACGGCGTAGGCCAGTGCGGCACCCAGCGACCGGTCGTCGAGCGGGTCTGCGGCGGGCATGCAGGCCACGGACGAGATGTTGATGACGGTGGCGCCCGCGTCGGCTGCCGAGCGGACGGCGCGGGCGAGTGTCTCGACATCGCCGACACCGGATACCTCATGATCGTCGGAAAGCCGGAATTTGTTGCTGGACTGGCGAATCGTCATGATGGCCACATCGGGCGCCACACCGCTGAAGGTGCCAGGTTCGGTGGCCGTGGCGCCGATCAGGCCGGCGATTGCGGTGCCGTGGCCGTCGCAGTCCTCAGTACCGTCACCGGAAGAGACGTAATCACCGCCCGCGACCAGGTGCGGTAGCAATCGGTGCCGGGCGACGCCAGTATCGATCACCGCTACCGTCTGTCCGTTGCCGCGGGAAAGCGGCCACACCGCAGCAAGATTGAGCATGTCGAGCTGCCCTGCGGGGCGTGCGTCGACCGACTTCGCCGTCGAGCACCGGTCAGACTGTTCGGTTCTGCCGGGCGGTGCCGGTGCCGCAGGTCCGGGTAGTTGACTGTGATCAACCGGCTTCGGGGCAATGGCATATGCGCACGGAGCCGCGGATGTCATCGCGACCGTCAACGCGACGGCGATCACCTGATCGCGGTGTCTCATCCGCCGCGTACGAATCTGAAAACGTCTGCGGCCCAGAGCGCCGACGGAGCCATCGCGACCAGCGCCGCGTATTCGAGATACACCAGGCGCCGGCCCGTCGTGGCGCTCACCGGCCCGATCCGCTGGGCACCCAGAACCACCGCCATGACGCCGCCCCCGAGCCAGGCCGCCGAGCTGAGAAACACCATCACAGTGACGACCAAAGCCCCAGTGGTGCAGATCATTCCCGCGATCAGGACACTCCATCGGCGTGCCGGAAGCTGGTAGGACGGCGCTCGCAATGCGATCGCTGCGGCCACCACCCAGCTGAACACCAACGTCGCGGTGCTGGGCCGGTGCACGGCGGCCACCGCCACCACGATCGCGCCGATCGCCGCGGCCGCAGCCGCGCCGATCACCAACGCCGTGAGCACCAGATGCGCACGTGCGACCCGCTCAGCGTCGCCGTCCGCGACCGTAGCCGAAGGCGGCGTGAGTCCGGCGACGGTGACAGCGCTCCGCGGTGCGGCCGACAGCGCTAACAAAGCCACCGCGGTCACGGCCACGCCGGTACTGGTCATCGGTAGCGACCAGACGCTCGCCGCCGCCGTCGCCACGATAATCGGCGCCGAAAACGAAGCGGCCGCAATAGATACGTGATATGCGCCGATCCGCAGCAGGACGAAGGCCACCGCGAATGCCGCCGCGGAACCGAGGAGGACATTCGAGGCCGCCGGTCCGTCCGGAACGGCCGAGAACCCGGCCGCGAAAGCGAGTATCACGGCAGCGACCGGCCACTGCCCATGGCCGGACCGCCACGCCACCGTCAGCGCGGCCAGCGCGCCACCACAGCTGACCACGGCTGCTGTGGGTTGATCACCGTGCATGGCGGACCAGATCAAGATCACGGCGGCGACGCTCACTGCCCACACCCCGAGTACGGGCCCGACCAGATGAGCGGTCGGACCAGCAGGGGCGTGGTCGGCGGCCATCTTCGCCGTGTGCGTCCGCAGCACGCCGAGTTCCGGGGTCGTGCTGCGCAGCAGTTGCAGCACGTCGCCGTCGTGAACGCCGTTTTGTCTCAACGACAATGAGCCGTCGATCGGGTCGCCGGCAGCCCGGTCCAGGCACCAGCTCACGCCATCGGGCGACTCCTGCGGATGAGCCAGCGCCACGATGTCAGGTAGTAGCGAGTCCACCGCGGCACCCGCTGGCAAGACCAGATCGGTCGTCTCGCTGGTGCGTTCGCCGTGGAATCGCACCGAAAGCCGACAAAGAGACTCGGACATCGCACCCCCCGGATCGACATGCCCGATCTCACGGTAACCGCCCGTCGAACCCCTGCCCGACACGAAAATCGATGGAACCGAACGACCTCCGTGTGCGTCTGATAGTTCGATGGAATTCATCAGAGTCGCGCGATCTCCCGCAGCCGAACCGGCTGAAGGAGACATCGAGGTCCGCACGCCACCACAGGTGCCGCGGCTGTCGTCGGGCAACGTCGTCACCCGCCTCGCACCCGTGCTGATGCTGTTGGCAATGGCCGGGATGATGGTGTTCTACTTCCGGTCGGGTTCGGTGGCGGGACGGAACCCGATGTTCCTGCTCTTCCCGGCCATGATGGTGCTGTCGATGATCGGTAGCGCCGTTCTCGGGTCGCGCGGTGCGCTTCGGGCCGGTGAGATCGACGCCGATCGTCGTGAGTACCTGCTGTATCTGGACGCGATCGGTGAATGCGCGGGCCGCACTGCCGCCGAACAGCATCGTTGGCTGCATCACAAGCATCCACCGCCCGGCGCGCTGTGGACCGTGGCCGGCACCAAACGGATGTGGCAACGCGGTTGGAACGACGCCGATTTCACCGAGATCCGCGTCGGCATCGGCGAGCGCCCGCTCCGCACCACGCTGGTCCCGACACCAGCCGCCAATGACGGGGTCGCCGACCCGCTGACCACCTCGGCACTCGATCGGCTGCTGCGCACCGCCGCCACAGTGCCCGATGTCCCGGTGACCGTCGCCGTGAACCGGTATCGCCGTATCGACATCGGCGGCGGCGATGCCCCGGGACGGGTACGCGCCATGGTCTGCCAACTGGCGTTGTGGCACGGACCGGATCAGGTGAAGATCGCCGTAGTCACCCGATCAGGCGAGTGGGACTGGCTGAAATGGCTACCGCACCATTACCGTTCGGGCGTCCTCGGTGGGGTGCCGCTGCGCTTCCCGCAACTCGGCGCCGTGTCTGCCATCGCCGGTTGCCACCTGGTGGTGCTGGTGGACGCCGCCCTGGCCGTGCGGTTCGAGGACACGGCGGCGGTGACGCTGCTGGTGGTCGGTGGCCGGGATTCAGCGTCGACGCTCCCGCCCTGCTCGACCGCCGACACGCTGACGGCAGCACAAGCGGAGACCTGTGCGCGCAGACTGGCGCGCTACAAACTGGCCGGCAGCGCGGACATTGCGCGGCGGCAACATGATTGGGCGCCATCTTGGTCGTCCCGGCCGGCCCGGCAACGTCTGCGCGTGCCGATCGGCACCGACGACACCGGAGCGACGGTCGAACTCGACCTCAAAGAGCCGGCCGAGCACGGCATGGGTCCGCACGGTTTGTGCATCGGCGCAACAGGTTCCGGGAAATCCGAGCTCTTGCGGACGCTGACGTTGGGGCTGATCAGCACACACTCGCCCGACGAGCTGAACCTGATCCTCGTCGACTTCAAAGGCGGCGCAACGTTTCTCGGTTTTGAGAAGGTGAACCACGTCGCGGCGGTCATCACCAACCTGGCGCAAGAGGCACATCTGGTCGCCCGGATGCACGACGCCCTCGCCGGCGAGCTGACCCGGCGCCAAGGGCTGTTGCGGGCGGCCGGGAACCTGTCCGGCATCGGCGACTACCGCCGGGCCCGCGCGGCGGGTGCCGACCTGGCACCGCTGCCCGCATTGTTCATCGTGGTCGACGAGTTCTCCGAATTGCTCAGCCAGCATCCGGATTTCGCGGAGTTGTTCGTCGCCATCGGACGACTCGGCCGATCACTGGGCATTCATCTGCTGCTGGCCAGCCAGCGACTGGACGAAGGCCGCCTGCGTGGATTGGACACCCACCTCTCGTATCGGGTCTGCCTCAAGACCTTCTCGGCGGCCGAGTCCCGTACGGTCGTCGGGGTCACCGACGCGCATGAGTTGCCCGGTACGCCGGGTGCCGGCTTGCTGCGGACCGCGGACGGAAAGTTGTTGCGATTTCAGTCCGCGTTCGTCTCCGGGCCGGCCCCATCGAGCGAGAACGACGATCCGGTGCCCGGACTGTTCACCGTCGGAGTCCCGGCGGTGCCGCCGGAGCCGTCGGCCGGCCCGACCCTGATGGACACGACCTTGGACCGGCTGACCGGGCTCGGCGCGAAAGCCCATCAGGTCTGGCTGCCACCGCTGACGGGTTCGCCCGCATTGTCCGAGTTGCTGGCGGCCGGCACGGACCATCCGTTGCGTGTTCCGATCGGTTTGGTGGACAACCCATTTCAGCAGCGCCGCGACCCGCTGATCGTCGACCTCAGTGGCTCCGGTGGACATGTGGCGATCGTCGGCGGCCCGCGCTCCGGAAAATCGACTGCGTTGCAGACACTGGTGCTCGGCTTGTCCGCAACAACGCCACGGCTCAGCGTCTACGGATTGGATCTGGGTGACGGTGCGCTCACGGCGTTGCGGCGGCATCCTCGGGTCGGCGCCGTCGCCGGCCGGAACGAGCCAGAATTACTGCGGCGCATCGCGTCTCAACTTTTCACCCTGTGCCGCCGTCGCCAGGACTTTCGGCAGCAGCACGGACCTGGGGTGCCTTTTCCGGATGACTACGGTGAGGTCGTGTTGGCGGTGGACGGCTGGGCCGTGCTGCGCCGCGACTTCGATGCGCTCGAGGACACCATCACCGCAGTGGTGGCGCAGGGGCTGTCGGTCGGCGTCCACGTGGTGCTCACGGCCAGTCGGTGGGCTGAGCTGCGCCCCATGCTGAAAGACCACATAGGCACCCGGATCGAGTTGCGGCTCGGTGACCCGACGGAGTCCGAAATGGACCGTCGTCGTGCCCAGCTGCTCAGCACGTGCCCACCCGGTCGCGGCCTCACCAGAGACGGGAAGGAGTTCGTGGTCGCGCTGCCACAGCGCGACCGGATGTCGACCGATCCCTCGGGTCCCGCGCCGGTCATCGAACTGCTTCCATCGCATGTCGACTACGCGGAGCTGGTGGCCGACGCGGAAGCGCCGCCGCGGTACGTCGTCGGAGTGGCCGAGGAGGAACTGCAACCGTTCGCACTCGATTTGGACGACGATCCGTATCTGATCCTGTTGGGCGACACAGGTTGCGGCAAGACATCCGCGCTGCGGACGCTGTGCCACGCGATCATCGGACAGACGGATCCGGATCGGGCCCAGCTGCTGATCGTGGACTTCCGGCGATCGCTGCTGGGCGTGGTGGAGCCGCCGCATCTGTTCGGCTATGCGATGTCGACTGTCACGGCGGCCGCAGAATTGGCGGCTGCGCTGTCACTGCTCACCGCCCGGCTGCCGGGACCCGGCATCACTCAGCAGCAACTGCGGGACCGATCCTGGTGGTCGGGTCCCGAAATCCACGTCGTAGTCGACGACTACGACCTGGTTGCGAGTGCGGCGGGAAATCCGTTGAGCCCCTTGCTCGACCTGCTGCCGCACGCATCGGACATCGGACTCCACGTGGTGGTCGCACGCCGCTCCAGCGGGGCCGCGCGCGCCATGTTCGACCCGCTCCTGTCGCGCATGCGTGACCTGGGCGCCACCGGCATCATCATGAGCACCAGTCCCGAGGATGGGCCGCTGCTGGGCACCGCGCGCCCGATGACGCTTCCGCCCGGCCGGGCCGTCGTGACGCGTCGTGGGCGGCCCGATCAGCTGGTCCAAATCGGTTGGACCGATCCGCCATGACGGTTGTGGTGGTGGGGCCGGCGACCATCATCGGACCGGGAGATATCGACGCCGAACTTGTTGCGTCCGCATTGGAGTGCATCGACGAGCAATTGGGTCTCCTGGACGCGGCAGTCCTGCCCGCCGAACGCATCTGGCACGAAGCGATGACCACGGCGATCGGTGCCGCACCAGCCGTCACGGTGGTGTGCCCGATCTGGTGGTCGGCGTCGAGGGTCGACCGGATACGCACCGCTGCCCACGCCGGCGGCTCGCGCGTCGTCATCCAGCACCGGACCGAGGCGCTCCGTGCGGCCACCGGCGAATCCGATTGCGCGGTGGTCGAACTGGGGGAGGACCTCGTGACGATCTCCCGGCCAGGAACCGCCTCGTCCGTCGTGCGACGCACCGACGGCGCCACCGCAGAGGCCGTCATTGCCCGAACTGCGTGGGGCACACCTGTGGTGATCGACGCGCCGATCGGCGTCCCCGGTGCCGCGGCCCTGGCCGCTGAAATACGGGCGCTGCTGCAGGATCAAGGCGTCACCGCTCAGATCTTGAGTTGCGACGACTTGCTCGACCATCGCGATCCGGACGGCACTCCCGCTGCAGCCGGATCGCGCTCTGTGCGGGGTCGCATCGCAATTGTCGCCATGGCCGCCGTCGCGGTTGTCTGCGCCGTGGGACTGGGGCTGTCGAGCCGGGACACCCCGGCGGCAGTCGTCACCGCCGTAGATCCGGACCTCACGTGGCTCGTGGAAGGCCGTATCGCGGTACAGGTCCCGGCACGCTGGCCGGTCGAGCGGACCCTGACGGGCACGGGATCGGCTCGGCTGCAGATCATTTCGCCCGATGATCGCGGCCAGATCATTCACCTCACCCAATCGGTGGTGGCGCCGGACCAGACGCTGGACGTGGCCGCGCGGTCGTTGCGAGCGGCGGCGACGAAGCTGCCGGGCGGAGTCATCGTCGACTTCGAGGACGTCGGTGTCAGTGCCGGACGCGCGGCCGTGCGGTACCGCGAGGTGCGGGGCAGGCGGGTCGTCGAGTGGACGGTGGTGCTCGATGGCCCGGTGCGCATCGCCGTGGGATGCCAGGGCGCTGCGGTCCGCGCAGCCTGTGACACCGCCATCCGCTCTGCCCGCCGAACCGATTGAAAAAACTTGGGCGGCAATGGAACCGAACGTTCCCCGGAAACGTCTAAACAATCAAACCCAATGGAGAGGAAATCATGACAGCTCCGCAAAGTGGCACCCTGACTACGGATTTCGACCTGATGACGGGTATCGCAGGCAAGGTCGAGGTCCGGAACGAGGAGATCAGGGCCATGCTCGGCAACTTCATCGGCCAGATGACGGCCATCCCACCGACGGTGTGGGGCGGTGTCGCGGCGACCCGATTCCAGGACGTGGTGAACCGGTGGAACGGCGAGTCGATGAAACTGCACGCGTCGCTTCAACGTATCGCCGAAACCATCCGATCGAATGCCACGGTGCTGAGTCAGGCGGCCGACACGCACGCCCAGCGCATCGGCGCTACCAGCCACACGATCTGACGGGACACAGCACATGCAATCGGCGCTGTCCTACCACTTCGGCGAGATCGAATTCACCGTCCGCCAACAAATCCACGCCACGTCGGCACGGATGAACACGTCCCTGGAACAACTTCGGCAATTGGTCGCGCCACTGCAACAGACGTGGACCCGCGAAGCCGCCGAGGCGTTCCAGGCCGAGCAGGCCCGCTGGAACCAGTCGGCGGCCGCCCTCAACGAGATTCTGCACAGCCTCGGCAACGCCGTCCGGGACGGCGCCGACGACATTGCGGCCACCGACCGGCGCGCGGCCGGCGACTGGGTTTTCTAGCCCACCAGAAGCTCTGTGTGGTCCTGCCCCTGGAATGGAGAGCCGGGGGCGGGGCCACACAGTCATCCCCGGTCTTCTTGACGGGCCGAATCGATGACAGCCCAGTTCCCCAAGTTGCCCGATGGCAGCGAAATCCCATTTGGACCCGCCGATGTCGCGTCGCTTGATGAATGGGATTACCAGTACTTCGTTGGCGCAGCCGTAAAGGGCGGATGGTCAGTATTCGACGCTGCTCGATGGTCGTTCAAGTCGTTTTGGATCGTCGCGGCAATCCGATCACGATCTTTCCGGTCAACGGCGACGGAGTCGGCGTCAACCTCGAAGGTCTCCGTCGAGATCGACCGTTTGACCTGGACGGATTGTTAAACTGGGATGGTGGCGATGATTGAGGCCCTCGATGCCCTCGCCGCGGCAGGCGTGAAGTTGAGTCGCGGAGTAGTTGATCAGCGCGACAGCGGCGATCCGGATGGCGCGCTCATGGATGCCATTGCCCTCGCAGACCAGCAGCAGGTCGTGCTGTCGGCAGACGTTGTTCGTAGTGTGCGCAACGCATTCGAACAGCTTGGGTTCAATCCGCGTACCGATTTACGAGTGCTGGTCGGGGCGGCGCTCAAACGCATCGAGCAGCGCTCGGCAGGCAGCGCCGCCTAGCAGCCGGTTGAGTGGGCCGTCGCCAAACCGACCGCCCGAGGGCAAGATCGTGTCGTAGAACACCCAGGTCGACTACCCTGGCGGCCACGCAGGTGTGTATCCGACCTGCGAGGAGTGTGAGTGTCGTGGGAACCAGCCGCACCAAGGGGTCGCCGGCCGGCTCAGTGCTGCGCGCGGTACACCAGCGGTTCGTCACCGGTGAGATCGACGCCCAGCACCTGGACCCCGCAGCGGTCCGGCCCGTCATCGCCGACAGCTGGCGCCGGAGCTTGGCCACGGGCGTCGACCCGGACCGCGGCGGTGCGCAGTTCACGCCCGTCGTGCCGAAGACCCTGGATCAGATCCGCGCCGACCAGCCCATCTCCGCCGCATTGCCGGTGATCCGCAAGCTGCTGGTCGAGGACGCCAAGGACAGCGGCGTCATGGTCGCGGTCGCCGCCGCCGACGGCACCCTGCTCTGGGTGGAAGGCGACCCGACGGCCCTGAGCAAGGGCGAGGCCATGAACTTCGTCCCCGGCGCCAACTGGAGCGAGAGCAGTGCCGGCACCAACGCCCCGGGCACCGCGCTGGCCCTGGACCGGGAACTGCAGATCCACGGCTCGGAGCACTTCGCCCGGCTGGTGCAGCCGTGGACCTGCACGGCGGTGCCGGTGCACGACCCGACGACGGGCGAACTCATCGGCTGCGTCGACCTGACCGGGGACAGCCAGATCGCCTCCGCGCAGACCCTGGGACTGGTGCGCGCCACGGTGATGGCCATCGAGAACCACCTGGCCCTGCAACGGCTGCTCCAGCCGGCCGCGAACCCGGTGACCGCGGCCCGCCTGACGGTGCTGGGCGGCGACCGTCCGCGCTGGATCGCCACCGGCGATGACGGACAACCCCACCAGCACACCCTCAGCGGCCGGCACGCCGACATCCTGGTCCTGCTGAGCCGCCATCCCGAGGGCCTGAGCGCCGACCATCTCGCAATGTTGTTGGACGACAACGATCTTGACTCGGTCACCATCCGCGTCGAGATGTCCCGCCTGCGCCGCGTGATCGGCGCGCAGTACGTGGCGTCGCGGCCCTACCGGCTGCTCACCCCGATCGAGAGCGACGTCGCCGAGGTCTTCGCCGCGCTGCACCGCGGCGACGTCGACGCGGCCCTGTCGCACTACTCGGGTGCGCTGCTGCCGCAGTCGGTGTCGCCGGCGATCGCCCGGCTGCGCACCGAGTTGGGGGAGAGCCTGCGCACCGCGGTGCTGTCGGCGTCCGCGGCCGGACACGTCGGACTGTTGCGCCGCTGGCTGGCCCTGCCCGACGGGCGCGACGACCGGCACGGCTGGCAACTGCTGCGCAACCACCCGTCGGCCGACCCGGTCGTGCGCGCGCAGGCCGTTGGACATCTGGCGGGACTGGACGCCGACCTCGGCTGACGCGGTCCCGGTTCGACCGCGTTGAACGATGCAACTGTGTTGCAACCCACTTCTGCGTACCGTAAGTGATCAGCAGCACATCTGTGTTTGTCACCCATTGCGAGGAGTGAACCCATGACTGTTTACGCGCGTCCCGGTGCCGAGGGTTCGGTGATGACCTACCCGGCCCGCTACGACAACTTCATCGGCGGCGAGTGGGTGGCACCCGCTGCCGGACGCTACTTCGAGAACCGTACCCCGGTGACGGGCCAGGTGTTCTGTGAGATCGCCCGCTCGGACGAATCCGACATCGAGAAGGCGCTGGACGCCGCGCACGCCGCCGCTCCTGCCTGGGGCAAGACCGCGCCGGCCGCCCGCGCCCGGGTGCTCAACCTGATCGCCGACCGCATGGAGCAGAACCTCGAGGCCATCGCCGTCGCCGAGTCCTGGGACAACGGCAAGCCGGTGCGCGAGACCCTCAATGCCGATATCCCGTTGGCAGTCGACCACTTCCGCTACTTCGCGGGCGTGCTGCGGGCCCAGGAAGGCTCGCTCTCCGAGATCGACGACGACACCGTCGCCTACCACTTCCACGAGCCCCTCGGCGTCGTCGGCCAGATCATCCCCTGGAACTTCCCGATCCTGATGGCCGTCTGGAAGCTGGCCCCCGCGCTCGCCGCCGGCAACGCCATCGTGCTCAAGCCCGCCGAGCAGACCCCGGCCTCGATCATGTTCCTGTTCTCGCTCATCGGCGACCTGCTGCCGCCGGGTGTTGTCAACGTGGTCAACGGTTTTGGCGTCGAGGCCGGCAAGCCGCTGGCGTCGAGCAACCGCATCGCCAAGATCGCCTTCACCGGTGAGACCACCACCGGCCGGCTGATCATGCAGTACGCCAGCCAGAACCTGATCCCGGTCACCCTGGAGCTGGGCGGCAAGAGCCCGAACATCTTCTTCAGCGACATCATGGCCGCCAACGACGATTTCCAGGACAAGGCCCTGGAAGGCTTCACCATGTTCGCGCTGAACCAGGGCGAGGTCTGCACCTGCCCGTCGCGCAGCCTCATCCAGGCCGACATCTTCGACGAGTTCCTGGCGCTGGCCGCGATCCGCACCAAGGCCGTCCGCCAGGGCGACCCGCTGGACACCGAGACCATGATCGGCGCGCAGGCCTCCAACGACCAGCTCGAGAAGATCCTGTCGTACATCGAGATCGGCAAATCCGAAGGCGCCCAGCTGATCACCGGTGGTGAGCGGGCCGAGCTCGGCGGCGACCTCAGCGGCGGTTACTACGTGACGCCGACGGTCTTCTCCGGTCACAACGGCATGCGCATCTTCCAGGAGGAGATCTTCGGGCCGGTCCTGTCGGTCACGTCGTTCAAGGACTATGACGACGCCATCTCCATCGCCAACAACACCCTGTACGGCCTGGGTGCCGGAGTCTGGTCGCGCAACGGCAACGTCGCCTACCGGGCCGGCCGGGACATCAAGGCCGGTCGCGTGTGGACCAACTGCTACCACATGTACCCCGCGCACGCCGCGTTCGGCGGCTACAAGCAGTCCGGCATCGGCCGGGAGAACCACAAGATGATGCTGGACCACTACCAGCAGACGCGTAACCCCCGAATACGCGGGCGCTCGCTTCGGGCTCGGTCGGCGCATCTCAAATGCGTACGGCGACAAAATGATTCCGGCCGGCACCAGATAGCTCCTGGGGGCAGGCCGCCTCGGCATCCCGCCATCCCCCTCAGGAGTTTGCAGTGTCCATCACCAATCCACCCAGTGAGCACTCCGCTCACGGCGTCGAAGAACACGTCGAGAGCAACGAATACCTCGCGAAACGTCAGCTGAAGAAGGGCACGGCGGGCTGGCTGCTGCTCGCCGGCCTCGGTGTCAGCTACGTGGTGTCCGGCGACTACTCCGGCTGGAATTTCGGTCTGGCGCAAGGCGGTTTCGGTGGCCTCGCCATCGCGGCCGTCATCATCGCCGGCATGTACCTGGCCCTGGTGCTGGGCATGGCCGAGCTGTCCTCGGCGCTGCCCGCCGCGGGCGGCGGCTACACCTTCGCCCGCCGCGCCCTGGGGCCATGGGGTGGTTTCGCCACCGGCACCGCGATCCTGATCGAATACTCGATCGCCCCGGCCGCCATCGCGACGTTCATCGGCGCCTACGTGGAATCGTTGGGACTCTTCGGGATTCACAACGGCTGGTGGGTGTATCTCGCGGCCTATGCCTTCTTCATCGGCATCCACCTGTCCGGCGTCGGTGAGGCGCTCAAGGTGATGTTCGTGATCACCGCCATCGCGCTGCTGGGCCTGGTGATCTTCGCGGTCTGTGCCATCGGGCAGTTCGACATCTCGAACCTGACCACCATCGCCGTCGACACGGGAGCGGCCGGCGCTTCCGACATCCTGCCGCACGGATACCTCGGCATCTGGGCCGCCATCCCGTTCGCCATCTGGTTCTTCCTGGCCATCGAAGGTGTGCCGCTGGCCGCCGAAGAGACCGCCAACCCGGAGAAGAACGTGCCGCGCGGCATCATCGCGGCAATGACGGTCCTGCTGGTCACCTGTGCCGTCGTGCTGATCCTCACCACGGGTGTCGGTGGGGCCCAACAGATGTCGGGCTCGGGCAACCCGCTCGTCGAGGCACTCGGTTCCGGCGCCGGAGCCAAGCTGGTCAACTACATCGGCCTGGCCGGCCTCATCGCGAGCTTCTTCTCGATCATCTACGCCTACTCGCGCCAGCTGTTCGCCCTGTCCCGGGCGGGCTACCTGCCGACCCAGCTGTCGGTGACCAACTCGCGCAAGGCGCCGACGCTCGCGCTCATCGTCCCCGGCGTCATCGGCTTCCTGTTGTCGCTGACCGGCAAGGGTGACCTGCTGCTGAACATGGCCGTCTTCGGCGCTGCGGTGAGCTACGTCCTGATGATGGTCAGCCACATCGTGCTGCGTCGTCGCGAGCCGAACATGCCGCGGCCGTACCGCACCCCGGGTGGCATCGTGACCACGTCGTTCGCTCTCGTGATCGCGGTTGTCGCAGTTATCGCGACCTTCCTGGTGAACCCGGTCGCCGCCGGTCTGTGCCTCCTGGTGTTCTGCGCGTTCATGTTGTACTTCGCGCTCTACAGCCGGCACCGTTTGGTGGCAAACTCTCCTGATGAAGAGTTCGCGATGCTCGCAGAAGCCGAGGACGAGCTGAAATGAAGTACCACCAGCGGATTTCGGGGGTGAATTACACCTTCGACGGGCTTGTCGACTTGATGGCCAAGGCCACGCCGCTGCGCTCCGGTGACGAACTCGCCGGGTGCGCGGCCCACAGCGACGCCGAGCGGGCCGCCGCGGCGTGGGCGCTGGCCGAGCTTCCGCTGGACACCTTCCTCAATGACGCGGTGGTGCCCTACGAGACCGACGAGGTCACCCGTCTGATCATGGATTCCCATGACCAGCAGGCATTTTCGGAAATCTCCCACCTGACGGTGGGAGCGTTCCGGGACTGGCTGCTGGACGCGGTGGCCGGCGACGACGCCGCAGGCCGGATCGCGGCCGTCGCACCCGGCATCACGCCGGAGATGGCTGCCGCGGTCAGCAAGATCATGCGCAACCAGGACCTGATCGCCGTCACCGCGGCCACCCAGGTGCACGCGGCCTTCCGCAGCACCATCGGGCTGCCGGGCACCCTGGCCACCCGGCTGCAACCCAACCACCCGACCGACGACCCCCGCGGCATCGCCGCCGCGGTGCTCGACGGTCTCCTGATGGGTTGCGGCGACGCCGTCATCGGCATCAACCCGGCCACCGACTCGCCGCAGGCCACCGCCGACCTGCTGCACCTGCTCGACAACATCCGCAGCCGTTACGACATCCCGGCGCAGTCCTGCGTGCTGTCCCACATCACCACCACGATCGGTCTCATCGAGGCCGGCGCTCCGGTGGACCTGGTGTTCCAGTCCGTCGCCGGAACCGAGGGCGCGAACAAGGCCTTCGGTGTCGACATGGCGCTGCTGCGGGAAGGCAACGAGGCCGGCCGGTCCCTGAACCGCGGCACTGTCGGCAACAACGTCATGTACCTGGAGACGGGGCAGGGCTCGGCTCTGAGCTCTGGTGCCCACCTCGGCACCGGCGGCCGGCCCGTCGATCAGCAGACCCTGGAAACCCGCGCCTACGGCGTCGCCCGCGCCCTGGACCCGCTGCTGGTCAACACCGTCGTCGGCTTCATCGGCCCCGAGTACCTCTACGACGGCCGGCAGATCATCCGCGCCGGGCTCGAAGATCACTTCTGCGGCAAGCTGCTCGGCCTGCCGATGGGCGTCGACGTCTGCTACACCAACCACGCCGAAGCCGACCAGAACGACATGGACACCCTGCTCACCCTGCTCGCCGCGGCGGGCTGCGCCTTCGTGATCACGGTGCCCGGCGCCGACGACGTCATGCTCGGCTACCAGAGCCTGTCCTTCCACGACGTCGTGGCGGTCCGTCGCACCTTGGGATTGAAGCCCGCGCCCGAGTTCGAGGCCTGGCTGAAGAAGGTCGGCATGACCGACGACGCCGGCAAGCTCACCAACTTCGATCTGCAGCGCTCGGCGCTGCGTGCGCTGACGGCGGCGGGCTGACATGACCTCGGAGAACTCTGAAGCCGTTGCCGTCCAACAGTTTTGGGACGAGCTCCGCAAGACCACCCAGGCCCGCATCGGGCTGGGCCGCGCCGGCAACGCGCTGCCCACCCGCGAGGTGCTCGAACTGGCGGCGGCCCATGCCGCTGCCCGGGACGCCGTGCACGAGCCGCTCGACGTCGACACCCTTGCGGCCCGGGTCCGGGACATCGGCCTCGGTGAACCCGCGGTGGTCCGCAGCCAGGCCGAGTCCCGCAGCGAATACCTGCGCCGTCCCGACCTGGGCCGGATCCCGGCCGAGCCCATGGACGTCCCCGAGACCCCGGCCGACATCGGCTTCGTGCTGGCCGACGGGCTCTCGCCCTACGCCCTGGCCAAACACGGCCCGGCGTTGCTCGCCGAACTGGTGGCCACCCTGCGTGACGACTACACGCTGGCGCCGCCGGTGATCGCCACCCAGGCCCGCGTCGCCCTCGGCGACCACATCGGCGCGGCGGCGAAAGTGCGGACCTTGTTGGTGATCATCGGGGAGCGGCCGGGCCTGTCCGTCGCCGACAGCCTGGGCATCTACCTGACGCATCTGCCCATCCCGGGGCGTACCGACGCCGACCGCAACTGCATCTCGAACATCCATCCGCCCGAGGGCCTCGGCTACACCGAGGCCGCGAGGGTCGCCGCGGGGTTGGTGTCCGGTGCCCGCGCCTTGGGCCGGTCCGGCGTCGACCTCAAGGACACCTCACGTGACACCTCGCTCGAGGCGCCCAGCGCCGCCGAACTGACCTGACACCACCAGGAGAACCGTGACCCGCTTGACCCGACTGGCCGGTGCCGCTGCCCTGGCCGGCCTCCTCGCCATGTCCGGCTGCAGCAGCCACGACAGCACCCCGGCGGCGCAATCGCCGGCCACCAGCAAGGCGTCGTGCCGGACGCTGGCGGAGAGCGCGGCCTGGTACGGCGACAACCGCGACCGGATCGACGCCATGCTCGCCAAGCTGGGCACGTGCGGCGCGACCGGTTCGGTGAACGCGGGTGCGCCCCTGGCGTTGTTCGACTGGGACAACACCCTGGTCAAGAACGACATCGGCGACGCCACGTTCTTCTGGATGGTGCGCAACGGCAAGCTGCGGGCACCGGCCGACGGCAATTGGGCGTCCACCAGCACGTTCCTGACTCCGCAGGCCGTCTCGGCCCTCGGCCGGGCCTGCGCCGCGGCCAAGCCGGGCCAGCCGATGGCGACCGACACCGATACCGCATGCGCCGACGAGATCATCTCGGTCTACACCGGCAGCGAGACGAAAGCCGGCGAACCCGCATTCGCCGGGTTCAACGCCCGCCGAGTCGAGCCGGCCTACGCCTGGAACGCGCAGATGCTCGCCGGCTGGTCGGAATCCGAGCTGGCCGAATTCGCGAAGGCGGCCCGCACGGAGAACCTCGATGCCCCGGTCGGCGCCGAGCAGAAGATCGGCAGTGGGGTGGAGACCGCCTGGGTGCGCTACTACCCGCAGATGCGCGACCTCGTGGAAACCTTGCACGCCAACGGATTCGACGTGCGGGTCATCTCGGCCTCGCCTGAACTGATTGCCCGGGTGTGGGCCGAAGAACTCGGTATCCCCGCCGATCACGTGATGGGTGTGCGGACCGAACGCGACGGCGATGTGCTGACGCCGCGGCTGGTGCCCTGCGGCGGCGAAACCGCTATCACCTATATCGAGGGCAAGCGCTGCCGGGTCAATGAAGAGGTGTTCGGGGTCAGCGGCCCGGCCGCGTTCACCCAACAGCCCGAGCCCAAGCGCGCGGCGTTCGCCGCCGGCGACTCCGACACCGACGTCACGTTCCTGACCGACGCCACTGCCCTGCGGCTGGTACTCAACCGGAACAAGACCGAGTTGATGTGCACGGCGTACGACAACGCGGGCGGAAACTGGCTGGTCAACCCGATGTTCATCGACCCCAAGAAGCAGAGCGAGCCGTACGCCTGCGCGACGAAGGGCTACATCGAGCCGACGGGCGCCAAGGGGCCGCTGCACCGGCCGGACGGCAGCGTCGTGCCTGACCAGCAGGACCGGGTGTACTGACCGCTGCGCGTTTTGACCTGCGGTGACGCCCGCGGGTAAGCTCCCACGTTGGTGCGCTGCAGGCCGTCAGGCCAGTGGTTCCCGGGTCACCGTCGGTCGCCGGGAAATACCAGGTCGCGCACTTGACCGACACCCGGATAGCACCGGGACTCAACCCGAGAAGAAGAGGTATAGCTGTGCCTACATTCACGCCGAAGGCGGGTGACACCACACGTAAGTGGTACGTCATCGACGCCCAAGACGTGGTGCTCGGCCGGCTCGCCGTCGAAGCAGCCAAGCTGCTCCGCGGCAAGCACAAGCCGACGTTCACGCCGAACTCCGATGAGGGTGACTTCGTCATCATCATCAACGCCGAGAAGATTGCCCTGTCGGGCAAGAAGCTCACCGACAAGTTTGCTTACCGTCACTCGGGTTTCCCGGGCGGTCTGAGCAAGCGCTCCATTGGCGAACAGCTGGTGAAGCACCCGACCCGCACCGTTGAGAACGCGATCGTCGGCATGCTCCCGCACAACAAGCTGTCGCGCCAGGTGCAGAAGAAGCTGAAGGTGTACGCGGGTCCTGACCATCCGCACGCCGCTCAGCAGCCGATTCCTTTCGAGATCAAGCAGGTGGCCCAGTGACTGAAGTTGACGTGACTGAAGTGACCGAAGTGACCGAAGAAGCGATTGAAGCGCCCGAAGCGCCCGAGTTCGAGGCGGCCGAAGAGTCGGCCCCCCGCGAGCCCGTGTACATCGACCGTCCGATCCAGACCGTCGGTCGCCGCAAGGAAGCCGTCGTCCGCGTTCGCCTGGTGCCCGGCACCGGCAAGTTCAACCTGGACGGCCGTTCGCTCGAGGACTACTTCCCGAACAAGGTGCACCAGCAGCTGATCAAGGCCCCGCTGGTGACCGTCGACCGCGTCGAGACGGTGGACATCTACGCCCACCTCGACGGTGGCGGCCCCTCGGGCCAGGCCGGCGCGCTGCGTCTGGCCATCGCCCGTGCGCTGATCATTGTTCAGCCTGAGGATCGTCCGGCACTGAAGAAGGCCGGGTTCCTGACCCGTGACCCGCGTGCCATCGAGCGCAAGAAGTACGGCCTCAAGAAGGCCCGTAAGGCGCCTCAGTACAGCAAGCGCTGATCGTTTCTGCTCGTGGGCGGGCGTGTCGCAGTCTGGACACGCCCGCCTTCGGCGTTTCATGAGGACATCTCTGGAGGAAAGCGGGTCTATGAGTCGGCTGTTCGGCACCGATGGCGTACGTGGCGTCGCAAACCGTGATCTGACGGCTGAGTTGGCGCTGGCGCTGGGTTCGGCCGCCGCCCGACGGCTGTGCTCGACCTCGGGAGCCGGCCGTTGCGTCGCGGTGGTCGGACGAGATCCCCGGGCCAGCGGCGAGATGCTGGAGGCCGCGGTCATCGCCGGCATCACCAGCGAGGGCGTCGACGTGCTGCGGGCCGGCGTGCTGCCGACCCCCGCGGTGGCGTATCTGACCGCCTCCTATGACGCGCAACTCGGCGTGATGATCTCCGCCTCGCACAACCCCATGCCGGACAACGGCATCAAGATTTTCGGCGCCGGCGGGCACAAGCTCGACGACGACACCGAGGACCGCATCGCCGAACTGGTCGCTGCCGGTCCGGGTACCCGGCCGACGGGCGCCGGCATCGGACGCGTTCTCGACGCCGCCGACGCGCTGGACCGCTACCTCACCCACGCCGCCAAGGCCGCGGTTGCGCCGCTGGCCGGGCTGAAAGTGGTCGTCGACTGCGCCAATGGCGCCGCCTCGGCCGCGGCCCCGCAGGCGTACCGGGCCGCGGGCGCGACCGTCATCGCGATCAGCGCCGAGCCGACCGGACTCAACATCAATGACGGCTGCGGTTCCACCCACATGGCGCAGCTGCAGCAGGCCGTCATCGAGCACGGGGCCGACCTGGGCCTGGCCCATGACGGCGACGCCGACCGCTGTCTGGCCGTCGATGCGTCGGGCGCGCTGGTCGACGGTGACGCGATCATGGTGGTGCTGGCGCTGGCCATGCGCGATGCGGGCGAGCTGGTCTCGAACACGTTGGTGGCCACCGTGATGAGCAACCTCGGTCTGCACCTGGCCATGCGCGAAGCCGGCATCGAGGTTCGCACCACGGGCGTGGGGGACCGGTACGTGCTCGAGGAGCTGCGCGCCGGCCGGTTCGCCCTCGGCGGCGAACAGTCGGGCCACATCGTGATGCCCGAGCTCGGCACCACCGGTGACGGCATCGTCACCGGACTGCGGCTGATGTCGCGCATGGCGCAGACGGGGGAGTCCCTGGCTCAGCTGTGTGCGCCCATGAAGACGTTGCCGCAGGTGCTGATCAACGTCGAGGTGGCCGACAAGACCACGGTCGCGCAGGCGCCGGCAGTGCAGACCGCGGTCGCCGAGGCCGAGGCCGAACTCGGCGATACCGGCCGAATCCTGTTGCGGCCCTCCGGAACCGAACAGGTGGTCCGGGTCATGGTGGAAGCCGCCGACGAGGACACCGCGCGGATGGTGGCGTTCCGCGTCGCGGAGTCGGTCAGCGACCAGCCCTAGCGCGTTTTTGCGGGAGTGGCCGGGTTACCCCGTGCGCGGCATGTGGTCTCGATAGTCGACGGCCTGACGGACGAGCGTCAGGTCAGCGTCATCGAGCGGGATCTGGTGTGATCTGACGGTGTCGAGGACAGCGTCGAAGCGGCGCATCACCCGGGGCGTGGTGATCCCGAACTGTGCCAGGGACGCGTCGTCGGATGGTCCTGAACCCGACGCGCAACCCAGCACAAAGGCGAGGATGCCCCGGTCGTACCAGTCGAGGTGCATGGTTGTCTCCCTCTCCTACACCAACATTCAGCATTCGACGTAGTTCACCGGCACGTTGACCGCGAGGCCGCCGGTGGACGTTTCTTTGTACTTGGACAGCATGTCGGCACCCGTGGTCCGCATGGTCTCGATGACCTGATCCAGGGAGACGTAATGGGCGCCGTCGCCGCGCAGTGCCATCCGCGCCGCGTTGATGGCCTTACCGGCCGAGATGGCGTTGCGCTCGATGCACGGCACCTGGACGAGGCCCTGGATGGGATCGCAGGTGAGCCCGAGGCTGTGCTCCATGGCGATCTCGGCGGCGTTCTCGACCTGTTCGGTTGTGCCGCCGAGGATTTCGGCGAGTGCACCCGCGGCCATCGACGCGGCCGAGCCGACCTCGCCCTGGCACCCGACCTCGGCGCCGGAGATGGATGCCCGCTCCTTGTAGAGCGAACCGATGGCCCCGGCCGTCAGCAGGAAACGGACCGCGGTGCCGTCCGGGTCCCGGCGGCCGGCCCGGGTGTAGTGCACGGCGTAGTGCATGACCGCGGGCACGATGCCGGCCGCGCCGTTGGTGGGCGCGGTGACGACCCGGCCGCCGGACGCGTTCTCCTCATTGACGGCCAGCGCGACGAGATTGACCCAGTCCTCGGCGAATTCGGGCTGTTTGTTCCAATCCTCGGCATTGAGACGTTCGTACCAGTCTTTCGCCCGGCGGCGCACTCGCATCGACCCGGGCAGGTAGCCGTCGCGGGCGATACCGCGCTGTTCGCATTCGACCATCACGTCGCGGATATGCAATAGCCGGGCCCGGACCTCATCGGCGGTTCGGGTCTCGCATTCGACGGCGAGCATGAGATCGCTGATGCTGCAACCACGTTGGTGGCAGAGTTCCAGCATCTCCTTGGCCGAGTTGAAGGACAGGGTGTGGGTCGCGGCGGTCCGCGCGGCCGGTTCCAGGCTCTCCGCTTCGGTGACGACGAATCCGCCGCCGATGGAGAAGTAGGTCTGCAGGTGCAACTCGGCACCGTGGGCATCGAGCGCGGTCAGTGTCATGCCGTTGGGATGGAAGGGCAGCACCGTCAACGGGCGCAGGGTCATGTCGGCCTCGGTGAGCGGGATCGGGCGCAGGCCGCCGAGCATGATGTGGCCGCCGGCCCGGATCTCCTCGACGCGCTGTTCCATGACATCGGTCCTGAGTTCCTCGGGACGGTTGCCTTCGAGTCCGAGCAGGATCGCCGTCATGGTGCCGTGGCCGGCGCCGGTGGCGGCCAATGAGCCGTAGAGATCGACACGGACGGCCGCGACTCCGGTGGCACCCTCGAAGGCTCCGAGGGTGTGCAGATCGTCGACGAATCGGGCGGCTGCCCGCATCGGTCCGACGGTGTGTGAACTCGACGGACCGATGCCCACCGAGAAGAGGTCGAACACGCTGATGGTCATCGGAATCTCCCCCTTTGAAGTCCGTAGACGGGTTGATAGACGAGTGATATATTAGTTATCTCACATACGGTAGATCAGCATTCGTCGCTGGTCAAGGGGTACTTGTGGGGTTGAAGACGACGTGTGAAGCACGTCCGAACCATCAGAAAGAAACGGACTCGCCCATGGCGCATCAGCTCATCGATCCGCTCCTGCAGCCTTTCCAGCTGAAGAACATGAACCTGCGCAATCGCGTGGTGAGCACGTCGCACGAACCGTCCTACACCGAGGACGGCATGCCCAAGCGCCGCTACCGCCTCTACCACGAGGAGAAGGCCAAGGGCGGCATCTCGCTGACCATGATGGGTGGCTCGGCCGTCGTCGCGCCGGACAGCCCGTCTGCCTTCGGCAATCTGCACGTCTACAAAGACGAGATCGTGCCGTGGCTGAGCGAGCTGGCGTACGGCGTCCACGAGCACGGCGCCGCCGTCATGTGCCAGATCACCCACCTGGGCCGCCGGACCAGCAATTACGACGGCGACTGGCTGCCCGTCGTGTACCCGTCCGCCATCCGCGAGCCCGCCCACCGGTCCTTCCCCAAGGTGGCCGAGGAGTGGGACATGGACCGCATCGTCAAGGCCTACGCCGACGCCACCGCACGGTGCCGCGCGGCCGGCCTGGACGGCATCGAACTCGAGGCCTACACACATCTGCTCGACGCGTTCTGGTCGCCGCTGACCAACCACCGCGACGACGAGTACGGCATGGGGAGCATGGAGGATCGACTTCGCTTCCCGCTGAGGGTGATTCGCGCCGTCCGCGAGGCCGCCGGACCGGACTTCGCGGTCGGAATCCGGATGTCACTCGACGAGGACCTGCCCGGCGGGTTGCAGTACGAGGACGGTATCGAGATCGCCAAACGCCTGGTGCCCGAGGGCATCGACTTCATCAGCGTGATCAAGGGCTACATGGCCAGTGACGAGGCGCTGTCGCGCGTCATCCCGCCGATGGGTACCCCGGTCGCGCCGCACCTGTCGTTCGCCGGGCAGGTCAAGAAGGAACTCGGCATCCCGGTCATGCACGCTGCCCGGATCAACGACGTGGCCACCGCCCGGCATGCGATCCGCGACGGCCTCCTCGACCTCGTCGGCATGACGCGCGCGCATATCGCCGACCCGCACATCGTCGCGAAAATCCAAGCGGGCGAGGAGGATCGGATTCGTCCCTGCGTCGGCGCGACCTACTGCCTCGACGAGATCTACCAGAATCGCGACGCCAAGTGTGTGCACAACCCGTCCACCGGCCGCGAGGATCGGCTACCGCATCACGTGTCCAAGGCGACCGGGCCGGCGCGGACCGCGGTGGTCATCGGGGCAGGACCGGCAGGACTGGAAGCCGCGCGGGTGCTCGGCGAGCGGGGCCACCGGGTCGTCGTGTTCGAGGCCGCCGACGCGGCAGGCGGACAGGTCCGGATCGCGGCGTCGTCACCACGCCGGCGTGATCTCATCAGCATCATCGAGTGGCGGCTGGACGAGTGCAAGCTGCTCGGGGTCGACATCCGCACCAACCGCTACGTCGATACCGACGAAGTGCTGGCAGAGAATCCCGACATCGTCGTGGTCGCCACCGGGGGAGTGCCGAACACCGAATTCCTCACCGAGGGCGCCAATCTGGTGACCGACGGCTGGGATGTGCTCTGCGGTGCGGTGCATCCGCGCGGCGAGGTCATGCTCTACGACGACAACGGTGGCCACCCCGGGTTGGATGCCGCCGAGGTGCTGGCCCGCAGCGGCGTCGCCGTCGAATTCGTCACGCCGGAGCGGACTTTGGCGCCTGACGTCGGTGGCGTGAACTACCCCGGCTACTTCAAGGTGTTCGCCGAGCACGACGTGCACGTCACGCTCAACGAGCGGCTGACTGCAGTGCGTCGCAAGGACGGTCGGCTCGAAGTGGACCTGTACAACGAATACGCGCACGCCACCCGGCAGCGCATGGTCGACCACGTCGTCGTCGAACACGGCACCCTGCCGTCGGACGAGTTGTACTTCGGGCTGGTCGCGGGTTCCACCAATCTCGGTGAGGTCGACCAGCAGGCTCTGCTCAACCTGCAACCGCAAGACGTCGTCCGCAACCCCGGCGGCGGCTACCAGCTCTTCCGAATCGGTGACGCCGTCGCCAGCCGCAACATCCACGCGGCGATCTACGACGCGTTCCGGCTCTGCCTGGTTCTCTGACCACCACCATCCCCTGACAAACAAGGAGTATCCCTATGCCGCAACACGTTCGAGGCGTCATCGCTCGCTCCAAGGGCGCCCCGGTCGAAGTCACCACCATCGTGATTCCGGACCCAGGCCCCGGTGAGGTGGTGGTGAAGATCCAGGCGTGCGGCGTCTGCCACACCGACCTGACCTACCGCGAGGGCGGCATCAACGACGAGTACCCCTTCTTGCTCGGGCATGAGGCGGCCGGCATCGTCGAAGAGGTCGGCCCCGGCGTCGAATCGGTGGCGGTCGGCGACTTCGTGATCCTCAACTGGCGCGCGGTGTGCGGCCAGTGCCGGGCGTGCAAGCGCGGTCGTCCGCAGTACTGCTTCGACACCTTCAACGCCACCCAGAAGATGACGCTCGAGGATGGCACCGAGCTGACGCCGGCGCTGGGCATCGGAGCGTTTGCCGACAAGACGCTGGTCCACGCGGGGCAGTGCACCAAGGTCGACGCCGATGCGGACCCGGCGGTGGTCGGCCTGCTGGGCTGTGGCGTGATGGCGGGGCTCGGCGCGGCAGTCAACACCGGCAACGTATCCCGCGGCGACTCGGTGGCAGTGATCGGCTGCGGCGGGGTCGGTGACGCCGCCATCATGGGTGCCCGGCTGGCGGGTGCGGGCAAGATCATCGCCGTCGACCGGGACCCGCGAAAGCTGGAGTGGGCCAAGGAACTCGGCGCCACCCACACCATCAACGCCGCGGAAACAGACACCATCGAGGCGGTGCAGGAGCTCACCGGCGGGTTCGGTGCCGACGTGGTGATCGACGCCGTCGGCCGCCCAGAAACATGGAAGCAGGCGTTCTATGCCCGAGACCTCGCCGGCACCGTCGTCCTGGTCGGCGTGCCCACCCCGGATATGACGCTGGAGATGCCGCTGGTCGACTTCTTCTCCCGCGGCGGATCGCTGAAGTCGTCGTGGTACGGCGACTGCCTGCCCGAGCGCGACTTCCCGATGCTCGTCGACCTCTACCAGCAGGGCCGAATCCCGTTGGAGCGGTTCGTCTCCGAACGGATCAAGCTCGACGAGGTCGAGGATGCATTCCACACCATGCATGCCGGCAACGTGCTGCGTTCGGTGGTCGTGCTGTGAGCGGAGCGCTCCGCGTCGACCAGGTCGTCACCTCGGGCACGTTCAGCCTCGACGGCGGCACCTGGGACGTCGACAATAACGTGTGGGTGATCGGCGATGACTCCGAGGTGGTCATCGTCGACGCCGCGCACACCGCACCGCAGATCATCGACGCGGTCGCGGGCCGCAATGTCGTGGCAGTCATCGTCACACACGGACACAACGACCACGTGACCGTGGCGCCGGAACTCGCAACCGCCCTCCACGCTCCGGTACTGCTGCATCCCGGCGACGACATGCTGTGGCAGGCAAGCCATCCCGACGAAAAGTACTGGAACCTCGACGCGGGTCAGCGGATCGGCTTCGCCGGCACCGAGATCGAGGTCATCCACACGCCCGGACACTCGCCGGGGTCGGTGTGCCTGTACCTGCCGGAGGCCGGCGCGCTGTTCTCCGGCGACACCCTGTTCAACGGCGGACCCGGCGCCACCGGCCGCTCCTACAGCGATTTCCCGACGATCATCGACTCGATCCGGGATTCGATTCTGACGCTGCCGGAGGACACCCGCGTGCACACGGGGCACGGCGACCACACCACTGTCGGCGCGGAGGCGCCGCATCTGGCGGAGTGGATCGCCCGCGGGCACTGACTGTATTGACGCCGAAAGTGGGTTTGTGTTCGAAGTTTCGCAGATTCTTCGAACACAAGCCCACTTTCGACGCTGCGCAGATTCTGTAGCCAGGGCTGTAGACACTCGACATTTGTCGCCCGTAGCGCAGGATCGATGCGGACTCTTTACGCTGCTCCCGATGAAGACGCCGAAAGCGAACTTGTGTTAGAACACAAGCTCACGTTCGGCGGTACTTCCTATTGGTATTCGTCCAGCGCATCGATCAACCAGTCGGCCAGATAGCCGGCGAACGATGAGCGGACAATGATCCGGTAGTCGGTGCCCTTGTCGTCCAACGGAATCAGCACGACCGCCGCCAACGCCAGCATCGTCTGGGCGGCAGCGCCCGGACCGAACACCCGCGGATGCAGATCCAGAGAACAGCCCTTGGCCAGCACATCGCGGGCGTGCGCACCGCGCAGGCGCACCGTGGTGCGCTGTGCGGACACGTCGACGGCAGCACCGCCCGCGGCGGCGACCGCCGCGTGCAGTTCGGTCTCGAGCGCCTCGCCGCCGCGCTGCGTCGAGGTCACCAGCCACTCCTGCGGACCGAACCAGATCACCGTCGAATCGGTGCCGGACACGCAGGTCCCCGGCGTCGCCGGCAACGAGTTCAGGCCGAGGAGCCGGGCGGCTTCGGCGCCGCCGGGTCCCGTCGGGTCGGCCCACAGATCGACCATCGTGACGAACGGCTCCTCGGTGAGAATCGCTGCCGGTGCGGTCGCCGCGAACTGGGTGGCCCAACCCTGCAATGGGCTACGGCGAGTGAGGGTTTCAGCCATCGCGGCGTGCTCCTTCGGGATCGACGAGGACAGACCCGGTGACCTCGACGGCCACCAGGGTGCCGTCCACCGGAACGGTGAGGGTGTCTCCAATGCGGGCGTGGGCGCCCTTGACCAGCGCAAGAGCGAATGGGCGGCCCAATTCGGCGCTGCGGTAGCTCGACGTGACGTGCCCGAGCATGGGAACCGGTGGCGGCGGCAACGCACCGTCGCCAGGGGTCTCGATGATCTGAGCGCCTTCGGGCAGCACCGTTTGCGCGTCGACGGGCAGCAGCCCGACGAACTGCTTGCGCAGCGGATTAAGGTTCTCGGCGCGAGTGAAGGAGCGCTTGCCGACGAAGTCGGGCTTCTTCTTCGACACCACCCAGTTCATCCCGAGGTCCTGCGGCGTGACGGTGCCGTCGGTGTCCTGCCCGATGATCGGGTAGCCCTTCTCGGCCCGCAGCACGTGCATGGTCTCGGTGCCGTAGGGCGTGATGCCGAACGGCTCGCCGGCCGCAATCAGCCTCTCCCACAGCGCAGTTGCGTACCAACCCATGACGTTGACCTCGTAGGCCAGCTCGCCCGAGAAACTGACCCGGCCGATGCGGACGTGGACGCCGTCGAGTTGGGTGTCCCGCCAGGCCATGAACGGAAACGCTTCATTGCTGACGTCGACGCCGGGAAACACCGTGCCGATGACGTCGCGCGACCGCGGGCCGACCACCGGGAAGGTGTGCCACTGCTCGGTGACTGACGTGAGACGCACCCGGAGATGCGGCCATTCGGTCTGCAGCCATTCCTCCATCCAGTCGAGGATGTGCGCGGCGCCGCCCGTGGTGGTGAACACCTGGAAACGGTCGTCGGCCAAGCGCATCACGGTGCCGTCGTCGATCACCATGCCGTCCACGCCGCACATCACGCCGTACCGCAGCATCCCGACCTTCAGGGTGCTCATCAGGTTGGTGTAGAGCAGGTCGAGGAAGGCGCCGGCATCGGGACCCTGGACGTCGATCTTGCCCAGGGTGGAGCCGTCGAGGATGCCGACATTCGTTCGCGCGGCGGCACATTCGCGCAGGACGGCGGTCTCCATGTCCTCGCCGGCCAGCGGGTAGTAGCGGGGTCGCTTCCACTGCCCGACGTCCTCGAAGACCGCGCCGCGGGCGACATGCCAATCATGTACTGCGGTAACGCGTTCCGGGTCGAACATCCGGCCGCGGCTGCGGCCGGCCAGCGCGGCGAACGCGACCGGGGTGTACGGCGGCCGGAACGTGGTGACGCCCAGGTCCGCAACGGGGACGCCGAGCAGCTCGGCGGTGATGCCCGAGGCGACGACGCCCGACGTCTTGCCCTGATCGTGCGCAGTGCCGATGGTGGTGTAGCGCTTGATGTGTTCCATCGAACGCATGCCGGCACCGACTGCGCGCACCAGGTCCGCCACTGTGGCATCACGCTGGACGTCGACGAATTGCGTTGCCGCACCGTCAGCATCGGGAACCCGCCACAGCACCAGGGGAGCTTCGGCGGTGCGGGTTGAATCCGATTCTCCGGCCAGCGGTTCAGCTGCTGCGGTGAACCCGAGACCCGACAGGGCCCGGGTCGCGGCGGTGCGCCCGTCGCGCAGGCAACCGGGCAGGTCGAAGGTCCCGGCGGCCGAACCGGCGACAGTCACCTGGTCGAGTTCCGCGCCGGGGACGAACGCGCCGATGCCGTCGTCGTAGCGCAGAGGCCCGCGCACCTGGCTGAACAGGTGCACCGCGGGATTCCAGCCACCGCTGATCAGGAGCACGTCGCAGGACAAAGACTGTGGGCCTTCGGGACCGGTGACAATGGCGGCGCTGACCCGATGCTCTCCCTCGGTGCCGCTGACGACCGATCCGGTCCGCAGTTCGATGCCACGGGTGGCGCACGCCGCGCGCAGATCCGAGGCCACGTCGCTGCGGGCATCCACGATCGCCGTGATTGCCACGCCTGCGTCGTGCAGATCCATCGCGGCCGAATACGCGCTGTCGTTGGTGGTGAAGACGACAGCCCGCTCGCCGACCTTGACGCCGTACCGGTGCAGGAAGGTCCGGGCGCCACCCGCCAGCATGATGCCGGGCCGGTCGTTGTCGGTGAACACCACCGGCCGCTCGTGCGCACCGGCGGCGACGATGACGTGCCGGGCCCGGATCCGCCAAACCCGCTGGCGGCTCACCGCCGCGGGAGCATCGGCACCGAGGTGATCGGTACGCCGTTGCAGCGCAAGGACAAAGCCGTCGTCGTAGTGACCGAACGCCGTGGTGCGCTGCAGGTGCAGCACGTCGGGATAGGTGGCGAGCTCGGCCACGGCATCGGCGACCCACTGCAGTGCCGGCCGACCATCGATGATGTCCGCGCTGCCCAGCAGGGCACCACCGGCCTCGCTCTGCTCGTCGATCAGCACCACGCGGGCGCCGGCGCGCGCTGCCGTCAGTGCGGCCGCAAGACCGGCCGGGCCGGCTCCGGCGACCAGGACATCGGCGTGCACGTGGGTCGAGTCGTAGCGCGCGGGGTCGGGGACGTCGGCAAGCCGGCCTTGTCCCGGGATGCCGCGCGCCACCAGGCCGTCGTACAGCTCGACGGTGGTGGCCAGCAGCATGGGCTCGGGAAAGGGGTACTCGATCTGGACCAGGCCGCCGGTGTCCTCGGCCCACGCCGAGGTGAAGCCGCGGGGCCGGCCCATCTTGATGCTGGAGGTGACGTGGTGCACCCCGTGCGCCAGCAGCGCGGAGGCCAGCGTGTCACCGGCGTGGCCGGTGTACTCACGGCCGTTGAAAGTGAAGGTGTGCAACGTATCTCGGTCGATACGGCCACCGGTTTCGGTACGTAGTGATGTGCTCATCAGATGGTCGGCCTCTGCTCGTCGAGTCGGTAGACGCGGTCGAATCGGTAGGTTGCGGTGTCACGGATGGCGTTGAACCAGCGGCGACAGCCGGCACTGTGGGTCCAGCGTTCGGCGAACAGCCCCTTGGGGTTGGCGCGGAAGAACACGTAGTGCGCCCACTGTTCGTCGGTCAGCGATTGCGGGTCTTCGGGGTAGGCGACGTGCGCCTGGCCGCCGTAGTGGAATTCGGTTTCCTCGCGTGGTCCGCACCACGGGCAGTCGATGAGTTGCATTGTGACTCCTGAGATCTAGTGCGCCACGCCGGCGGCGCCGTGCTCATCCACGAGGGCTCCGGTGACGAACCTGTCGATGCTGAACGGGGCGACGTATTCGTGTTCGACGCCGCTCGCGATGGTGTCGGCCAGACACCAGCCGATACCCGGCGTGACCTTGAATCCGCCTGTGCCCCAACCGGCGTTGAGGTACAGGTTGTCGTAGCCGACGCGGCCGACGATCGGCGACGCGTCCGGGCAGACGTCGACGATGCCCGCCCAGGTGCGCAACAGGTGTGCCCGGGCGAAGATCGGGAACAGCTCCACCGCGGCCGCCATCTGGCGTTCGATGATGTGGAAGGCGCCGCGCTGTCCGTAGCCGTTGTAGGAGTCCACGCCGGCACCCATGACGAGTTCACCCTTGTGGGCCTGAGATACGTACACGTGCACCGCATTCGACATCACGACGGTCGGGTGCACCGGCTCGAGCAGTTCGGACACCAGCGCCTGCAGCGGGTGGCTCTGCAGCGGCGTGCGGATCCCCAGCATGTCGGTCAGCGTGGAGGTGTGGCCGGCGGCGCACAGCGCCACCTGTCCGGCGCCGATGTCACCGCGGGTGGTGCGCACGCCGGTCACCCGGTCGCCGTCGGTCACGAATCCGGTGACTTCGCAGTTCTGGATGATGTCGATCCCGGCCTCATCGGCCCGGCGCGCGAAGCCCCAGGCGACGTAGTCGTGCTTGGCGATGCCGGCGCGCGGTTGGTAGGTGGCGCCCAGTACCGGGTAGCGAATGTCACTGGAAATGTTGACGATTGGGCACAGGTCGCGGACCTCTTTGGGCTCCACCCATTCGGCGTCGATGCCGTTGAGTTTGTTGGCCTCGACGCGCCGGACACTGTCGCGCACGTCCTGCAGGCTGTGTGCGAGGTTGAGCACACCGCGCTGGCTGAACAGGATCGGGTAGTCCAGGTCCTCTTCGAGCCCTTCCCACAGTTTGAGGGCGTGCTCGTAGATTCGGGCGCTCTCGTCCCACAGGTAGTTGGACCGGATCAGCGTGGTGTTGCGGGCCATGTTGCCGCCCGCCAGCCAGCCCCGCTCGAGCACCGCGACATTGGTGATGCCGTGATTCTTGGCCAGGTAGTGCGCGGTGGCCAGACCGTGCCCGCCGCCACCGACGATGACGACGTCGTACGACTTCTTGGGTTCTGGGGTGCGCCAAAGGAATTCGGGGTGGTCGGGCAGATGGGCGCCCGGCGGCATCGTCGATGCGGTCACAGCGAGGCCTCCGTGAGGTTCGGGTAGAGCGGGAAACGGCCGGCCAGTACGTCCACCCGGGCGCGCAGCGCGGCCAAGGACGCGTCGTCGGTGCCGGGCCGGAGCGCGTGGCTGATGACGTCGGCGACTTCGCGGAAGCTCTCCACATCGAAACCGCGGGTCGCCAGCGCCGCGGTGCCGATCCGCACGCCCGAGCTGACCATCGGCGGCCGCGGGTCGAACGGAACGGCGTTGCGGTTCACCGTGATTCCCACGCGGTGCAACCGATCCTCGGCCTGTTTGCCGTCCAGTTCGGACTCCCGCAGGTCGACCAGCACCAGGTGGACGTCGGTGCCGCCGGAGACCACGTTGATGCCGGCCGCGCGGGAATCTTCTTGCAGCAGACGCTCGGCCAGGATCGCCGCGCCGTCGAGGGTGCGCTGCTGCCGCTCGCGGAATTCCGGGGCTGCCGCGAGTTTGAACGACACTGCCTTGGCGGCGATGACGTGCTCGAGCGGACCGCCCTGTTGTCCGGGGAACACCGAGGAGTTGAACTTCTTGGCCAACGCTTCGTCGTTGGTCAGGATGATGCCGCCGCGTGGGCCGCCCAGTGTCTTGTGCGTGGTCGAGGTGACGACGTGGGCGTGCGGCACCGGGGAGGGGTGCAGCCCGGCGGCGACCAGGCCCGCGAAATGTGCCATGTCGACCATCAGGTACGCGCCGACTTCGTCTGCGATGCGCCGGAATTCGGCGAAATCGAGCTGCCGCGGATACGCCGACCAGCCGGCCAGGATCAGCTTCGGCCGACGCTCCAGGGCGATCCGCTCGACCTCGGCCATGTCGACGCGGTGGTCGCTCTCGCCGACGTGGTAGGCGGCGACGTCGTAGAGCTTGCCGGAGAAGTTCAGCTTCATCCCGTGGGTGAGGTGGCCGCCGTGGGCCAGATCGAGCCCGAGGATGGTGTCACCGGGGGAGAGCAGTGCCGCCATGGCGGCGGCATTGGCCTGCGCCCCCGAATGTGGTTGCACGTTGGCGAAGGCAGCGCCGAACAGGCTCTTGACCCGGTCGATGGCGAGTTGCTCTGTGACGTCGACGAATTCGCAACCGCCGTAGTACCGGCGGCCCGGGTAGCCCTCGGCGTACTTGTTGGTCATCACCGAGCCCTGCGCCTGCATCACGGCGACCGGTGCGAAGTTCTCGCTGGCGATCATTTCCAGGGTGCTCTGCTGACGGTGCAACTCGGCGGCGATGGCCCGGTACACATCCGGGTCCAGTTCGGCGAGGCTCGCGCTGAGCGTGGGGTTCGTGGCCGTGGGTGCGGTGTCGAGGGTCATGTGCACCTTTCTGACATTGCAGTGTGCAGTGGACTAATATATCAGCTGTCGGTTAGATTAGGATCAGCTCGAGGCCACGTCAATAGGTAGGCCGCAGACATTCTTGGAGGAGTGGCGATGACCCTGACGGAGTTGTCGTTCGGCGAACCCGACAGCACGCCGGCCATCGGTGAGACCAATGCGGACCGTGCCTACGAGATCGTGCGCGAACGTCTGGTCATGCTGGACATCCGGCCGGGCGACCCGATCAATGACGACCGGCTGGCCGCCGAACTCGGCTTCGGCCGTACCCCGGTGCGCGAGGCGCTCAAACGCCTCGAGCGCGACCGCCTCGTCGTCGCCTACCCGCGCCGGGGCACCTTCGCCGCGGCTGTCGACATGACGGACCTGGCCGACATCTCAGAGATTCGCAAGCAGCTGGAACCGACGGCAGCCGCGCGCGCCGCCCGGGTCGCGACGCCGGACACTCGCGCCAGGCTGACTGCGCTGGCGCAGGCGATCGCCGGCATCGAGGACACCGACGATCCTCATGAGGTCCTGCGTCACGACGTTCATGTGCACCGGGAGATCTACCGGGCCACGGGCAATCCGCACCTGGAGCAGATCCTGGTCAGTCTCGACGCGCACGCCACGCGGATCTGGTGCTTGTTCCTGGATCGGCTCCCCGGGGTGGCCGGTCACGTCCGCGAACATATCGAACTGTTGGAGGCCATCGTCGTCGGCGACGAGGCGAAGGCGGCGGCCCTCACGCTGGCCCACGTCACCGGCTTCGAGGCGGCCATTCGCGCGTTGCTGTGACGTCTCCGTCGTCCGCCGCCGGCTGCTCGCCATCCGGCGGACCCAACCGCGACCGGTCCTGATATATCATTGCTCTGACCAGAGCAGGTCAGTTGCGGGCTGGTGAAGTCGGTGACGTCGGGAAGGCGGTTCGGCGATGAGTGTTGCGGGTGTGGAACAGCTCGATGATGTTGCCTCCGAGGAGATGTCGTTTGCCGACCGCGCCTACCTGGTGATCCGCGACAAGCTCATCATGCTCGACATCCGCCCCAACGAAGCCATCGTGGAAAGCGAATTGGCTGCGGAGCTCAAACTGGGGCGCACGCCCGTCCGCGAGGCGCTCAAGCGCTTGGAAGTGGACCGGCTGGTGGTGTCGTTTCCTCGTCGGGGCACCTTTGCTACGGGTGTCGATGTCGCCGACCTCCGCCACATTTCGCAGATTCGGGTCAATCTCGAGCCCGTCGCGGCGCGCTCGGCTGCCGAGAACGCCTCGGCCGAGGTGCGTGCCGGCCTGCTCGAGCTGGCCGATCGCACCGAGGCGCTCGATGTCGAGAACATCCACCGCGACGAACTGATGCGGTGGGACCTGCGCGCGCACCGCGCGATCTACCGGGCCACCGGGAACCCGCATCTCGAGGACGTGCTGGTCCGCTACGACAACCTGGCGACCCGTATCTTCTGCCTGTTCCTCGACCGGCTGCCGACCGTGGCCCGCCACGTGGGTGAGCATGCCGAACTGCTGCGGACCATCGCCGGTGGCGACGGGGATGCCGCTGCACAGATCGCGCTCGAGCACGTCACCGGATTCGAGAAGGCCGTCCGGGCCATCGTCTGACGTGCCCGACGAACGTGACCACTAGCGTCACATCGTGGGTATTGTTGCGCCATGAGCAACAGTGTCGTTGACTCCGGCAATGGCGGGGTGCAGTCCGTCGACCGTGCGCTGCAGGTCTTGGAGCTCCTTGCGCGCCGCGGCGAAGCCGGGGTCACCGAGCTGGCGTCGGATATCGGAGTGCACAAATCGACGGTCTCGCGCCTGCTCGCGGCGCTCGAGGACCGCGAACTCGTCGAGCAGGCTTTCGAGCGCGGCAAGTACCGACTCGGGTTCGGCATCCTGCGGCTGGCCAACGCGGTGTCGGGCCGCCTCGACGTCACGCAGCAGGGGCGAGAGGTCTGCGAGCGGCTGGCGCTCGAAGTCGGCGAGACCGTGAACATCGCGGTGCTGCGGTCGGAGTATGTGGTGAACGTCGACCAGGCACGCGGGCCGGCTGCCGTCAGTACGCACAACTGGGTGGGTGAACTCACCCCGTTGCACGCGACGTCGAGCGGCAAAGTGCTACTGGCGTTCATGGCTGCCGATGCCCGCCGGGACCTGTTGGCGGTGGCCGGGCTGCGGCGGTTCACCGAGCACACCATCACGTCGGTCGAGGGACTGGAAGCGCAGCTGCGCGACGTGCCGCAGAACGGTTACGTGGTGTCGTTGGAGGAGCTCGAAGACGGGCTCAACGCGGTCGCCGCGCCGATTCGCGACCACATCGGTGGGGTGATCGCCGCGCTGAGCGTCTCCGGGCCGGCGTACCGGCTCACCGCGGAGCGGGCTCGGGAGATTGCGCCGACGGTGGTCTCGGCCGCTGACGATGTCAGCCGCCGGATGGGTCATCAGGGCTGATCGTCCGGCGTCGCCGCCAATCCGATTCGGGTAATTTCGCGGTTCCGGTCGCATATCAGATTGTCGCGTTCTAATATATCAGCGGATCGTCGCTGACTGACCTGGTCACCCGCGGCGAACCGCAAGTCGATGCCGGTGCGGTACTGGCCGCGCGAGTGGCGTCGTTGGTTGCCAGGTTTAGGAGCGCGATGTGACATCGCAAAGCCCACGATCACTGGAATCCGAGATCAAGGCGAAGATTCAGGACGCCTTTCCCGGGCCCGGCATTCCGATCCCCGACGGTCTCGACGACGACGAGCTCGACGTTCCGCTGTGCGCGCGGCGCCCGATCACCGACAAGGTCGTGTTCGGGACCACCGCCATGCTCGTCGTCGCGATCCTGGGCTGGGGCCTGGCCTCGCCGGCGTCGTTCCAGTCTCGGATGTCGGTGATCCTGAACTGGGTCGTGACCAACCTCGGCTGGCTCTTCATCATCGCGGCGACCTGCTTCGTGCTGTTCGCGGTGTGGCTCGCGATGAGCCGCTACGGCCGGATACCCCTTGGGCAGGACGGCGAGAAACCCGAGTTCAACACCGTCAGCTGGATCGCCATGATGTTCAGCGCGGGCATGGGCATCGGCCTGATCTTCTGGGGCGTCACCGAACCGTTGACGCATTTCGTGAAACCGCCGCCGGGGCTCGCCGACTCCAAGGCCGGCACCGCGTTGGCGACCGCGCTGTTCCACTGGGGCTTCCATCCGTGGTCCATGTATGCCGTCGTCGGATTGTCCATCGCGTACGGCAGCTATCGGATGGGCCGCAGGCAGCTCATCAGTTCGTCGTTCATCCCGTTGCTGGGCATCAAGCGCGTCGAGGGGCCCATCGGAAAGATCATCGACATCCTCGCGATCTTCGCGACGATGTTCGGCACCGCCGCCTCGCTGGGGCTGGGGGCGTTGCAGATCGGGTCCGGCATCGAGGTGATCGGCTGGGTCGAGAAGGCCGGGACCATGTTGTTGGTCGCCGTGGTCGCCATCCTCACCCTGGCGTTCGTCGCCTCGGCGGTGTCCGGGGTTTCGCGCGGCATCCAATGGCTGTCGAACATCAACATGGTGCTCGCGCTCGTGTTGGCGATCTTCGTTTTCGTCCTCGGGCCGACGGTGCTGATCCTCAATCTGTTGCCGACCACGCTCGGTGACTATGCGGCCAATCTGGCGTCCATGTCGGCACGTTCGGCAGCGGCGGGGCCCGACACCGAGAAATGGCTGTCGTCGTGGACCATCTTTTACTGGGCGTGGTGGATTTCGTGGGCGCCCTTCGTCGGCATGTTCCTGGCCCGGATCAGTCGCGGCAGGACCATCAAGCAGTTCGTCGTCGGCGTCATCCTGGTGCCCACCACGGTGAGTCTGATCTGGTTCGTGATCTTCGGTGGCGCCGGTATCGGTCAGCAGCGCGACGGCATCGACATCTTCGGGAAGGGCGAGCCGGAATCGACGTTGTTCGGCATGCTCAACCACCTGCCGTGGGCCGGCGCTTCGTCGCTGTTGGTCATGGCGCTCGTCGCGATCTTCTTCGTTTCGGGCGCCGACGCGGCCTCGATGGTGATGGGCACGCTGTCGCAGAGCGGTTCCCTGTTCCCGTCGCGGTGGGCGGTGGCGTTCTGGGGACTCAGTACGGGTGCGGTGGCTGTGCTGATGCTCTGGGCCGGCGGCAATGACGCGCTCAACGGACTGCAGACGATGACGATCATCGTGGCCGCGCCGTTCGTCGTCGTGATGATCGGCATGTGTGTGTCGCTGTATCTGGATGTCACCCGGGACCCGATGGTGGCGCATCTGCGCAACAAGGCTCCCGTTCGGCGTAAGGCCGATTGACGTGGGTTTTCAGGTGATTTGAGGCTGTTGTTCCGGCTGTGTAAACGGTGCGGTTCTGCCCTTGACAAGGGCTTGTGACTGCCACCACACTGTTGCGTAATACGAAATGCGTTGCGTGTTATGCGTCAAACCGTATCGAGAGGGCACACACGATGCTGGAGATCTGTCCACTCTCCGAACTGCCTCCGGGTGAAGCCCGGCGCGTGGAATCCGACCCGCCCATCGCGGTCTTCCACACCGAGGACGGCGAGGTGTTCGCGATCGATGACACCTGTTCGCATCAGGACGCGTCGCTGGCCGACGGCTGGCTGGAGGGGTGCGACGTCGAGTGTCCGCTGCACGCCTCGCGGTTCAACCTCCGCACCGGAGCGGTCGACGCGCCGCCGGCCAAGTTGCCGGTTCGCACGCACGCCGTCGTGATCTCCGACGGCGTCATCCACGTCGAACTGAGCACCGAGCAGCCCAACCTGCCGCCGGATGTCCGCGCCCGACTTGGCGGAGCGGGGAAGCTGTGAAGCACGTCGCGATCGTGGGTGCCTCGCTTGCGGGTCTGTCCGCCGCCAGGGCGCTGCGGGCACAGGGCTTCGACGGGCAGCTGACCGTCATCGGCGACGAGGCGCAGCGGCCCTATGACCGCCCGCCGCTGTCGAAGGAGTTCCTCTGCGGCAACGTCTCCGAGGCCGATCTCGCGTTGGAGTCCGACGACGACGATCTGCAGGCGGACTGGCGGTTGGGAGTTTCCGCGACGGGACTCGATAACCGCTGCGGCGCAATCGAACTCGCGGACGGCACGCGCATCGACGCCGATGGTGTGGTGATCGCGACCGGTTCCCGCGCCCGCCGCTGGCCCGGCAGTGCGGACATGGCCGGCGTGCACGTGATCCGCACCGTCGAAGATGCCCGCGCCTTGCGCGCAGACCTGGTACCCGGTGCGCAACTGGTTGTCATAGGCGCCGGCTTCATCGGGGCGGAAGTCGCCTCGACGGCGCGCAAGCTCGGTCTGGACGTCACGGTGGTCGAGGCCGCGCCGACCCCGCTGCAGATGCAGCTCGGCGGCTGGCTCGGCGGCGTCGTCGCCGGTGCGCACGCCGCCAACGGAACGAAGTTGATCTGCGGTGTCGGCGTCGCCGGGCTCGTCGGCGAGAAGCGCGCACTGCGCGCCCCCGGCAGCGTCGGTCGGGTCACCGGCGTCGACCTCGCCGACGGACGCCACCTGCCGGCTGACGTCGTCGTGGTCGGTATCGGCGGCGTGCCCAACATCGACTGGCTGCACGGCAGTGGTCTGGAGCTGGGCAACGGCGTCCTCTGCGGCACCAACGGGCAGACGGCCCTGCCGAACGTCGTCGCCGTCGGCGACTGCGCGGCCTGGCTCGACCCCACCACCAACGCGCACCATCGCGTCGAGCACTGGACCGGTGCGCTGGAGCGCCCTGCCGCGGCTGTCGCCGCGCTGCTCTCCGGTGGTCGCCAAGAGGAGGCGGCAGTGAAGGCGCCGTATTTCTGGTCCGACCAGTACGGCTCGCGCATCCAGTTCGCCGGCATCGCGCGGCCCGACGACGAGATCACCATCGAGGACGGCAGCTGCGAGGAACGCTGCCTGCTGGCCACGTATCGGCGGGACGGCCGCTTGGTGGCGGTCCTCGGTATCGATCAGCCCCGGCTGTTCACCCGGTGGCGCCGCCAGCTGGTTCCCACGGCCGCCGCAGTTTAGTTGTTGCCCGCCAATGAAACTCACCACGGAAACACCGAAAAGGAGCTCGATGACCGCCACCGTGCCGCACCTGCCGGAAAGCCTCATTTCCACTCTGGCAGGGCACTACTACACCGATCCGGAGGTCTTCGCCCTCGAGCAGGAGAAGATCTTCGAGACCATGTGGTTCTGCGTTGTGCGCTCCGCGGATCTGGACAAGCCCGGTGCCTTCAAGACGGTTCAGGTCGGCCGCGAGAGCGTCCTGGTGACCAGGTCGCGCAAGGGCGATGTCAAGGCGTTCTTCAACCTGTGCCGGCATCGCGGCGCGCGCTTGTGTACCGAGGACAGCGGTGAGGTCAAGCGCGCCTTCCAATGTCCTTACCACGCATGGACTTACGACCTCGACGGCAAGCTCATCGCGGCGCCGAACCTGACCAAGATGCCCGACATCGACCGCGTCGAATACGGTCTGCGCGCGATCTCGGTGCGCGAATGGCTGGGCTACGTGTGGGTGTGCCTGGCCGACGAGCCGCCGTCGTTCGAAGACACCGTCATGCAGGAGATCGTCGACCGGCTCGGCGATGTCGAGTCGATCGACCACTACACCGTGGCCGACCTGAGCCTCGGCCGCCGGATCGTCTACGACGTCAAGGCCAACTGGAAGCTCATCATCGAGAACTTCATGGAGTGCTACCACTGCGCCACGATTCACCCGGAACTCACCGAGGTGCTGCCTGAATTCGCCGATGGCTATGCCGCCCAGTTCTACGTCGGCCACGGCGCGGAGTTCGGCGAAGAGGTCTCGGGTTTCACCATCGACGGGTCGGAGGGATTCGCGCACATCCCCGGCGTCGCCGAGGACCAGGATCGGCGGTACTACGCGATCACGGTGCGCCCGCAGGTGTTCGTCAACCTGGTGCCCGACCACGTCATCATCCATCGCATGTTCCCGCTGGCGGCTGACCGCACCATCGTGGAATGCGACTGGCTGTACCTGCCCGAGGTCGTCGAATCCGGGCGCGACGTCAGCAAGTCGGTGGAGTTGTTCCACCGCGTCAATCAGCAGGACTTCGACGCGTGCGAGCGGTGCCAGCCTGCCATGAGTTCACGCGTCTACCGCGACGGTGGAGTGCTGGTGCCCAGCGAGCACCACCTCGGTGAGTTCCACCATTGGTTGCGAAACAAGCTCGCCGGCTGATGCGCGAAATTCGGCACCCGGCAACCCGGTTGGGTGTCGAATGTTTGCGGAGTCGGTGCGGTGTCCCGGTCCGCCGGGCCGGCTGGAGAGGCGGCCTTGGCGGGCCGGGACACCACCTCGGTTGTGGTCGGGATGTGCGGTGATGGTTAGTCGAGGAGGCAATGTGGACGGTGCACCGGATCTGCTCATCGGATCGCAGTGGCGCCATGCCGCTGACGGCGGTGTGCGGGAGATCATCAATCCCGCCACCGGCAAGGTCTTCGCCACCGTGGACGAGGCCACCCACGACGATGCGCTGGCGGCGGTTGCCGCGGCCAGGGCGGCGTTCGACGCCGGTGACTGGCCGGCCACTCCGGTCGCCGAGCGCGCCGCACTTCTCGATCGCATCGCCGATCTGTTGGCCCGGGACAAGGAGTCGCTGGCGGCGGTGGAGACCGCCGATACCGGAAAGACCCTGGCGGAGAGCCGGATCGACATCGATGACGTGATCTCGGTGTTCCGTTACTACGCCAACCTGGTGACAACGCAGTCCGATCGGCTGGTCGACGTGGGCGACCCGACGGTGATCAGCCGGGTGGTGCACGAGCCCATCGGGGTGTGTGTGCTGATCGCCCCGTGGAACTACCCGCTGTTGCAGATCTCCTGGAAGATCGCACCGGCGCTGGCGGCCGGCTGCACCATGGTCGCCAAACCCAGTGAAGTGACGCCGTTGTCGACCATCGCATTCGTCCGGCTGGCCGAGGAAGCGGGCGTGCCCCCGGGTGTGCTCAACCTGATCCAGGGCAGCGGAGCTGCCGTGGGCGCCGCGCTCACCGACAACCCCGACGTCGACCTCATCTCGTTCACCGGTGGTCTGAGCACCGGCCAGCACATCGCCAGGAGCGCCGCCGAGCATGTGAGCAAGGTGGCCCTGGAACTAGGCGGGAAGAACCCGCACATCGTGTTCGCCGATGCAGATTGGGAAAGCTCGGTGGACCAGGTCCTCACCGGGGTGTTCCTACACTCGGGTCAGGTCTGTTCGGCGGGCACCCGGGTGATCATCGAGGACTCGATCGCCGACGACTTCGTCGCCCAACTCGCCGAGCGGGCCGAGAAGATCCGGATGGGCGACGGTACCGACCCGCGCAGCGAGACCGGACCGCTGGTGTCCAAGCAGCAGCTGGACAAGATGGAATCGTTTGTGGCACTAGGTATTTCCGAAGGGGCGAAGCTCGTCACCGGCGGTTGCCGGCCCAGCGATCCGGCGCTGGCGGATGGCTACTTCTTCCTACCGACGATCTTCGACCGCTGCGACCGCTCGATGCGGATCGTCACGGAGGAGACCTTCGGGCCGATCATGACGGTGGAGCGGTTCACCGACGAGGCCGAGGCGATCATGCTCGGCAACGACACGCAGTACGGTCTCGCGGCAGGGGTGCGAACCTCTGATCCAGCGCGGGGCGAACGTGTGGTGCGCGCATTGCGGCACGGCACGGTGTGGTTGAACGACTTCGGCTACTACACCGCGGCAGCGGAGTGGGGCGGTTTCGGGAAGTCGGGCAACGGCCGCGAGCTCGGTCCCTCGGGTCTCGCGGAATATCAAGAGCTCAAACATATCTGGCACAACACCGCGCCAACGCCGGCCGGCTGGTTTGACGCCACCGAAGGCTAGGGACACAACTTCATGACTCAGAACCTCACTGATACGGACAGCGGCGGACTCGAGGATTTCGGCTACAAGGAATCGCTGGACCGCAGCATCGGAAAATTCGCGAGCTTCGCGGCCGGGGTCAGCTATATCTCGATCCTGACCGGTACCTTCCAGCTGTTCTACGTCGGCTACGGCAACGGCGGTCCGGCCTACCTCTGGTCGTGGCCCATGGTCTTCATCGGGCAGATGGCGGTCGCGTTGTGTTTCATGGAACTCGCCGCCAAGTATCCGGTCGCGGGTTCCGTCTACAACTGGTCGAAGAAGCTGGGCAGCCGCATCGTGGGCTGGAGTTCGGGGTGGCTGATGTTGACGGCCTCCATCGTCACGCTGTCGGCCGTGGTGTTGGCCCTGCAACTGAACCTGCCGCGGCTGTGGCGCGGTTTCCAGGTGATCGGTGACGGCACCGGGCAGTACGACTTTGCCGCCAACGCGATCCTGCTGGGCACCGTCCTCATCGTGTTCACCACCGTCGTCAACGCCTTCGGCGTGCGGCTCATGGCGATGATCAACAGTGCCGGCGTTTTCATCGAACTCATTGCGGCCGTGCTCATTGCGGTCATCCTGCTGTTCAACATCAAGCGCGGACCAAGCGTGTTCTTCGATACCCAGGGCCACGGCGCCGGCCTGCCCGGTGGATATTTCGGCGCGTTCCTGGTGGCGTCGGTGGCGTCGCTCTACGTGATGTACGGCTTCGACACGGCAAGCTCGCTCGGTGAGGAGACCGTCGAACCCCGCCGCACCGCGCCCAAGGCCATCCTGCGCGCCATCCTGGCCTCGTTCGTGATCGGCGGCGCCATCCTCGCGGGCGCCATCATGGCCACGCCCGACCTCAACGACCCTGCGCTGGGCAGTGCCGACGGCAGCTTGCAGTCCATCGTCGAGAAGGTGATGTGGGGTCCGCTGGGGACCATCTTTCTGATCTGCATCGTGGTGGCGGTGACGGTGTGTTCGCTGGCTGTGCACACCGCGGCGATCCGGCTGACCTTCGCGATGGCCCGCGACAACGCACTGCCGTTCGGCGAGAAGCTCGCCAAGGTCCACCCCAAGACTCAGGCGCCGGTGGTGCCGGCCGTCGTGATCGGCATCATCGCGGCACTGATCCTCGTGGTCAACCTCGGGCAGCCCAAGGTGTTCACGGTGCTGACCTCGATCGCGATCATCATGATCTACCTGGCCTACCTGATGGTCACCGGTCCGCTCCTGAAGAAGCGTCTGCAGGGGCAGTGGCCGCCGAAAGACCTGAAGGAAGGCGGCTATTTCACGATGGGCAAATGGGGCCTGCCGGTCAACATCTTCGCGGTGCTGTGGGGCGTCGCGATGGCGATCAACCTGGCCTGGCCGCGCGTCGCCATCTATGGCGACCCGTGGTACAACACCTGGGGCGCGTTCGTGTACATCGGCGTGATCCTCGGACTGGGCCTGGTCTGGTATTTCATCAAGGGCCGCAACCACATTGGCACCCTTGCCTCGCATTCGGCGTTCACCGACGAATGACCCGCCCGAGCTGATCCCCTTCTGCCTGAACAATTTTCGAGGAGTTCGCATCATGTCTGACCAGACCTACGACTATGTGATCGCCGGTGGCGGTACCGCCGGCTGTGTCGTCGCGGCGCGCCTGTCCGAGGACCCGAATGTCACGGTATGTCTGGTGGAAGCAGGTCCGAGCGACGTCGACGATCCGAACATCCTCGTCCTCAACCAGTGGATGCACCTGCTGGATTCCGGCTACGACTGGGACTACCCGGTCGAGCCGCAGGAGAAGGGCAACAGCTTCATGCGGCACGCCCGCGCGAAGGTGCTCGGCGGGTGTTCGTCGCACAACTCCTGTATCGCGTTCTGGCCACTGGCTCAGGGCCTGCGTGACTGGGAGGCGATGGGCGCCACCGGATGGGGTCCCGAAGGCGTGCTGCCGTTCACGGCAAAGGTAGAGAACAACACCGCCACCGGCACGTATCAGGGCGTGCCGCACGGTGATTCGGGGCCGGTTCGGCTGCGCGACGTGCCGCCGAACGATCCGTGCGGTCAGGCCGTGCTCGACGCGGCCGCCAAAGTGGGTCTCGAGACCGTGCAGTTCAACCGCGACGACTGGAACCTCAATGCGGCCGGCTGGCTGCAGATCAACGCCAACGAGGCCGGCGAGCGGATGTCCAGTTCGCACGCCTACCTGCACCCCATCCTCCAGGCGCGGCCCAACCTCACGGTGCTGACCAACAGCTGGGTGGCCGAGATTCTGTTCGACGACTCCGGGGACGAGCCGGTGGCGACGGGCATCCGGTACCAGCGTCCGGACCTCACCGGCTACGACGTCGTCCACGCCACCCGCGAGGTGGTCGTCACGGCCGGCGCCATCGATACCCCGAAGCTGCTGATGCTGTCCGGAATCGGGCCGGCGGATCACCTGAACGAAGTCGGGGTCCCGGTGCGGGTCGACTCTCCCGGGGTCGGCGAGAACCTCGACGACCATGTCGAGGGCCTGGTGTTCTGGGAAGCCGCGAAGCCGATGGTCACCGATTCCACCCAGTGGTGGGAGATCGGGCTGTTCGCCACCACCGAGGTCGCCGGCGACAACCCCGATCACTCGGACCTGATGATGCACTACGGCAGCGTCCCGTTCGACATGAACACCCTGCGGCACGGGTATCCCACCACTGACAACGGGTTCTGCCTGACTCCCAATGTGACACAGGGTCTTTCACGCGGAACGGTGCGGCTGGCCTCCCGTGACTTCCGGGACCGGGCCAAGGTCGACCCCCGCTATTTCACCGACCCGGAGGGGCACGACGAGAAGGTGATGCTCGCCGGAATCAGGCTGGCCCGCAAGATCGCCGAGCAGGAACCGCTGCAGGAGTGGATCGGCCGTGAGCTCGCGCCCGGACCGGATGTGCAGACCGACGAGGAACTGCTCGCGTACATCTACAAGACGCACAACACCGTGTACCACCCGGCCGGCACGGCGCGGATGGGTGCGCTGGACGACCCGATGGCAGTGCTCGATCCGCAGTTGCGCGTCAAGGGTGTGCGCAACCTGCGGGTGGTGGATGCCTCGGCGATGCCGAAGCTGCCCGTGGTGAATCCGAACATCACCGTGATGACCATGGCGGAGAAATGCGTCGATCTCCTTCGTACGACCTGACGTAGGGCACGATGTCGGGGTGACCGCATCTCCCGCATCGGCTCCGGAGCTGGTGGAGTTTCTCCGTGCGCATCCGCCGTTCCAGACGGCCAGCGACGCCGAGTTGCTCGAGTTGGTGGCGCAGTCGACCGTGGAGCCGTACCCGGCCGGCGCGGTCATCGCGGATTTCTCCCGCCACGTCCCCGATGACATCTGGATGGTCCTCACCGGTTCGGTGAATCTGCAGGAGGTGGGCGGGGCCGGTGGTGGGCAGGTGTTCGACACCATCGAGCCCGGCGGCATCTTCGGCTACGTTCCGATGCTCACCGGCGGGGGAGTCGAATTCCTCGCCCGCGCAATAGAATCCACGGCAGCGTTGCGGCTGCGCGGGGAACTGGTGCGCGCGCAGTTCGCCAAGCCCGCCGGGCTGCGGTTTCTGGCCTCGTCCGCAGCGCCGACACCGCAGGTGCCGGCGGCCCGCGCCGCCGATTCGCGATCGGTCAGCGAATTGGTGCGCGGCGACGTACTGATCGTCGACCCGGGCGTATCGGTGCGCGACGCCGTCGTGCAGATGAGCGAGCAGCGGGTGTCGTACGCCCTGATCCGGCTGCGCGAGGGCGGTGTCGGGATCTTCACCGACCGTGATCTTCGGTCTCGGGTCGTCGCGGCGGGGCTACCGGTCGACGTGCCGATCACCGAGGTGATGAGTGCGCCGGCCCAAACGGTCACCGCCGACCGTACCGCCGAGACGGTGCTGTTCGACATGCTGGAGCGCGGCATGCGTCATATGCCGGTGATGTCGCCGCGCGGCGAGGTGCTGGGCGTCCTGGAGGACGTCGACCTGCTGGCTGCCTCTGCCCGCCAGAGCTTCGTATTGCGCCGGGCGATCGCCCAGGCGCCCGACGCCGCCGCGTTGCAGCGGCATGGCCGCGAGGTGACCCAGATCGCGGTGGATCTGTTTCGCACCGGGACGAAGGCGTCGGCCGCGAGCAGCATCTCGTCGATCGTGCTGGATGCGTTGGTGCGCAAGGCATTGGAGCTCGCTCTGGCTGAAGCGGGACCCGGGCCGACGCAGGATCAGTTCGCGTGGCTCACGCTGGGCAGCATCGCCCGCCGGGAGGCCATGCCGTCCTCGGATGTGGACAGTGCGCTGAGTTGGAGTGACAGCTGCGATGCCGAGTGCGCGCAGTTGCGCTCCATCGCGGCCCGGGCGCACGCGATCCTCGATGGTTGCGGTCTACCGGCCGACAGCAATGGCGCGATCGCCTCGCACAAGGCGTTCGCGCGGTCGGCCTCGGACTGGGTGCAGGCCGCTGAGGGCTGGCTCGATGATCCGTTGCGCGGCAAGGGATTGATCCTGTCCTCACTGCTGATCGACGGCCGCGTGGTGTGGGGTAACCGGGCGTTGCACACCGTGCCTACGGTCTTCCGCCGGATGCGTGACGAACATCCGAACGCCCTACGCCTGCAACTGCTGGATGCGCTGTCCGGCAAGGTGCGCGCGTGGTCCCTGCGCGATGTGCTGTCGCGGCGCGGAGGCACCTTCGACCTGAAGACGCATGCCGTGACGCCGATCGTCAACCTGGCCCGGTGGGGTGGCCTCACCGCGGACATGACCTCGGCGTCGACGCCGGCCCGGCTCGCGGCGGCGGCGAGCACCGGTGCGCTGACGGAACGGGATTCCCGAACTCTCACAGAAGTTTTCGTCATGCTGCAACGCATGCGGTTGACGCATCAGGTCGAGTTGATCGCCGACGGGCGCACCCCGAACGACGTGGTCACCGTCGGCGATCTGTCCCCGCTCAACCGGAGTCTGCTCGGCGACGGGCTGCGTGAGATCGCCGCGGTTCAGCGGCGGGCGCGGCAATCGGGGACGCATCCCGGATTGCGCTGAGTTCGTTTGCCTTACTGGGCGAGTCGAGACACCAGGCGGCCTGCCAGCTGGTCGTACCAACGCATCGCCCAGCGCGCATCACCGAGCGCGGTGTGGCGGCAACTGGCGCCGGGCGGCCGGACTCCGCACTGCCGCGACAGCTGTGTCGAGTCGCTTTCCGGGGTGCGGCCGTAGTCGAGGACGTGCCTGGCGGCCAATGCGATGACGTCGACGAGTGTGGGGCTCCAACCCGGCAGCAGTTGATGACGCGCCAGCATCTTGCGTAGGCAGTGGGTGTCGAAGCTGGGCACCACGCCGACGATGGTGGCGTCCATGGTCCAGTCACGAACGATCTCCGCGGCTTCGTGTTCGCGGTGCACCAGCGGCAGGTGAATGGGCCCGTAGACGACCTGGGGGTGGCGACTCGCGAAGCGACTGATGCGCAGGCCCGCGGGCTCGGCCGCGTCGAGATCGAGGTCGGCCAGATCGATGTACATCACGATGCGGGATTCGCCGGCGTCGTCGCGCCGGAGCATGGCGATTTCCCAGGGTTGCCGGTCGGCGTGCAGGCCGGTGGTCTCCGTATCCAGGAAGACCAGCGGTTTCATCGTTGCAGGCTATCGCCGTCGGCCGCCGCAGAGGCGCGAAACGGCATTCCCCAGATTTTTTCCGTTTCGATGGAACCGAACGGCCTTGCCGCGCGTCATAGCAAGGCATGGGAGAACGTGACGTCGCTCGGATAGACCCCTCTGGGGTGCGGGACATCGCGCAGCGCTGTGAAGCGGTCGCCGACGCCCTGGCGGTGGCCCCGTTGCTGCGGTGGTACTTCGACGGGTTCTGCGGTGGGCGTGACCACGCCGCGCGGGCGGCCGCCCTCCGCGCCGCGCTGGATCAGTCGGCCGATCAGCTTCGCGCCTGGGCGTCCGCTTCGGCGGAAGCCGCAGCGGGACTGCGGGTTTCGTCGGCAAGATACGAAGATGCCGACGCGGACCTCGCCGGCCGGTTGGTCTGACGATGGCGTCGACGTTCGACGTCGCCGCGCGGCTCGCGGAGGGCGACCGCGCGCTGACTGCCCTTGACGACTACGTGGCAGCCTGCCAGGTGCTGGGGATGCCGGCTTCGGCGTCACTGCTGGAGTTGTATCGCGCCGAGAGCGGTCTGGACCTCGCCGCGCTGGCCGCCGATGCCCGCTCGCTCGAGGCTGCCGTGGTCGTCGCGCAGGACGCATTGCGGTTGCAGGGCAACGGATATCGGGAGCTGACGGTGCAGTGGTCCGGTACAGGTGGCGACGCCGCCGTCGATTTTCTGCGCACCCTGACGGTCGCGGCCGAGGATGTGGTCGCGCACCTGCAGCGCAGCGCGCAGGCGCTGGCTACGCTGCGCGACGAATTGTGGCGTGCCGTCGACACCAAGGTCGACGCGGTGCTGCGGGCCGATGCGCAGGCCTCTGGGCATCGTGACGAGTGGAGCGCGGCGGCCCGCGCGGTCCTCGGTGGGGCCGGAGATGTGGCGACCGCCAGCGAGATCGTCGATCAGCAACTCAAGCCCTTCGTGCTTCGCGTGGTGTCCGGGGACTTGCTACCCGCGTTGCGGGACGCGTCCGAAGCCGTTGCGGCAGGATATGATTCGGCAATCTGCGCGGTCACCCCGGCGAGCGTGTCGTTCGCGGTGCCCGTCGTCGTGACACCAGAATGGGCGCCACCCCCGTCGTCGCAGTCGACCGCTGCACCGATGTATCAGGCCGCGGCGACGGCGCCCTTCGGAACACTGGGTACCGCGGCGAGTTTGGCGCCGCCGGCCCCGTCGGCTACGCCGGCCGGAGCGCCTGCAGCACCGGAGCAAGCGCTCGGAACGGCGGCGGTGCCGGAAGAAGCGCTCGGTGCCGCGGCTGCGACTCCGGCGGGCACCGGTATGCCCGGCGACCTCGGATTGGGCTCGAGCGTCGGCGGTTTGGGCCAACAGCTGGCCGATGCCGTCGGGGGAGCGCTCGGCTCGATGGCAGGTCTTGGGCCGGACTCCTCCGGATTTGGCGGGCTCGATGAGATCAAGGACGGTCTGGGAGACGACCTCGAGCTGGACGACGACGTCGACACCGCCGAGGACGACGACGTGGACCCTGACGAGGACGAGGAGAAGAAAGAGGCCGACGGAGAGGACGCGACCGACGAGACCGATGAGGCGGACGAGGGCGCCGACAAGGTGGCCGCCGATGCCGACGAGCAGGCGGTCGAGCCACCTCCTTCGGACCCGGTTCAGCCGTCACCCGCGCCGACCCTGCCCCCGCCGCCGGCCACGCCGCCAGTGGAACCTGTTGCCCAACAGGTGGATCCGACGACCAAGACGCCATGCCAGATCGCGGCAGATCAGCTGCCGATGGTGGGGGACTGATCCGCATCGATGAGACGCAGCCGCGAACCCGTCACCGTTGACCCGGCATCCACGGCGAGGTTGTTCGAGTGCATTGCGCCGTCAGTTCCGGGTCGACACGTGGCTGGCTGTGGACGCTGTTGATCCGGAAATCAGGGCGTGGTTGTTCGAGTGGGTTGTGCCGTGAGTTCCGGGTCAACGCACCGGCGGCTGCCGACGCGGTTGACTCTGCACTGACGGCTCAGCCCTTCAGCAGGGCGGCGACCTTGTCTTCCAGCGCGGGGAGCTCGGCGTCGGGATCGGCGGCAACGGTCTTCGGCAGCACCACGTCGGCGTCGGCGAAATCCTTGTACGCCTTGTCGCCGGTCAGCTGGAAGAGCAGGTAACCGGTCAACAGGGCCCGCACTGTCTTCTGGGTGCGGCGATCGGCGCCGGGCATCCCGACCAGTTTGGACAGCCGGAAGCCCTCGGCCAGCCCGCCCGGCACGGCTTTGTCGACGGTCCGCACCGTCGCGGTCCGCCACGCGGCGGCCAGCTCGTTGGCATTGGACTGGATGGTCAGCTCGGCGCCCGGCGCGTTCAGGATCAGGCCGGGGACGCGCAGACCGGCAGCGGGCTGATCGGCCTCGGGCTTGCTGGCGGTCGGGAACACCGCGGCGACCGCCTTCGGCGGGTTGGCCGATGAGCCCAGACCGGCGGCGGTGAAGATCGCGGCCGACGCCCCGAATCCGTGCCCGACCAGGCCCAGCTTGGTCGGGTGCACGCTGATCTTGCCGGGCCCCAGTCGGACCCCGGTGATGATGTCGAGGGTGGTGCCCAGGTCGAACGCCAGGTTCAGCACCGACGGCGCGATGCCGGTCTCGGTGTCCGGCGCCGCCGCGACGATGCCCCAGGACGCCAGATGCTCGAGCGTGCCGTTGTAACGTCCGACACCCTGCAACCAGTCGTGACCGAATGCCACACCAGGCAGATTCAGCCCGGACTCCGGGGTGTAGACAGTGCCCGGCAGGCCGGCAAAACCCAGGTCACCGCGCAGAACGCGGTGCGGGCCGCGGCGCGTCAAGGCACCGAAGAGCTGCTTCGTCTTGGCCACCCGATGACGTTAGCGCAGTGCCTGCGCATTGTGCGCGATGCGGGCGCAGTCCGGCACCCCGGCGGCTGCACTACCCTGAATAACCATGTGTGGAATCGTCGGCTATGTCGGGCAACGGCCGGCCCGCGACATCGTGGTCGACGCGCTGCGACGGATGGAATACCGCGGTTATGACTCCGCCGGTCTCGCCTTGGCCGACGGCCACGGTGGCCTGACCATCCGGCGGCGCGCCGGCCGACTGGCCAACCTCGAAGAGGCGCTGGCCGAAACCGATGCCGCCGAGCTCGAAGGCACCACCGGCATGGGGCACACCCGCTGGGCGACCCATGGTCGCCCCACCGACCGCAATGCGCATCCGCACAGCGATGCCAGCGGCAAGCTCGCGGTGGTCCACAACGGCATCATCGAGAACTTCGCGGTCTTGCGCGCCGAGCTGGAAACCGCCGGCGTCGAGTTCCAGAGCGACACCGACTCCGAGGTGGCCGTTCATCTGGTCGCGCAGGCCTACCGGCAGGGGCCGACGGCCGGCGACTTCGTCGCGTCGGTGCTGGCCGTGCTGCGCCGGCTGGAGGGGCACTTCACGCTGGTGTTCACCAACGCCGACGAGCCGGGCACCATCATCGCGGCCCGCCGGTCCACCCCGCTGGTGGTCGGCGTCGGTGACGGCGAGATGTTCATCGGCTCCGACGTCGCGGCCTTCATCGAATACACCCGTGACGCCGTCGAGCTCGGGCAGGACCAGGCCGTGGTGATCACCGCGGACGGCTACCAGGTGCTGGACTTCGACGGCGCCGATGCGTCCGACCGTGCTCGGCCTTTTCATATCGACTGGGACCTGTCGGCCGCCGAAAAGGGTGGCTACGACTACTTCATGTACAAGGAGATCGCCGAGCAGCCCACGGCCGTCTCCGACACGCTGCTCGGCCACTTCGTCGACGGCAAGATCGTCCTCGACGAGCAGCGGCTCTCTGACCAGGAGCTGCGCGACGTCGACAAGGTCTTCATCGTCGCCTGCGGTACCGCGTACCACTCCGGTCTGCTCGCCAAGTACGCCATCGAGCACTGGACCCGGCTCCCGGTCGAGGTCGAGCTGGCCAGCGAGTTCCGCTACCGCGACCCCGTGCTGGACCGCAGCACGCTGGTGATCGCCATCTCGCAGTCCGGCGAGACCGCGGACACCCTCGAGGCCGTCCGGCACGCGAAGGGCCAGAAGGCCAAGGTGCTGGCCATCTGCAACACCAACGGCTCGCAGATTCCCCGCGAAGCCGACGCGGTGCTCTACACCCGGGCCGGGCCGGAGATCGGCGTCGCCGCCACCAAGACCTTCCTCGCCCAGTTGGCCGCGAACTACCTGGTCGGCCTGGCGCTGGCCCAGGCCCGCGGCACCAAGTACCCCGACGAGGTAGCCCGCGAATACCGCGAGTTGGAGGCCATGCCGGCCTTGGTCGAGCAGGTGCTCGAGCGGCTGGACCCGATCGCCGATCTGGGGCGGCAGTTCGCGAAGTCGCCCACGGTGCTGTTCCTGGGGCGGCACGTCGGCTACCCGGTGGCCCTCGAAGGTGCGCTCAAGCTCAAGGAGCTGGCGTACATGCACGCCGAGGGCTTCGCTGCCGGTGAGCTCAAGCACGGTCCCATCGCGCTGATCGATGACGGTCTGCCGGTGATCGTGGTGATGCCGTCGCCCAAGGGCGCCGCGATGCTGCACGCCAAGCTGCTGTCGAACATCCGCGAGATTCAGGCCCGCGGTGCGGTCACCATCGTCATCGCCGAGGAAGGCGACGAGACGGTGCGCCCGTACGCCGACTACATCTTCGAAATCCCGGCCACCTCGACGTTGTTCCAGCCGTTGCTGTCGACCATCCCGCTGCAGGTGTTTGCCGCGTCGGTGGCCCGCGAGCGGGGCTATGACGTGGACAAGCCCCGCAACCTGGCGAAATCGGTGACCGTCGAGTAGGTCCGCGGTAGCCCGTTCGCTGGCGCTATCCATGTCTATGCCCTAGCATGGGAAAACGCTGGTCAGCCGCATCTGCACATCTTGTTGGAAATTAGCTGCGGATACGCGGTTGATCGCGGGGTGAGTGTCAGTCGAAGGTGTTCGCTGTGAGGGCCGTGGATTGTTGCTGGATGCTGCTGCGCGTCGTGCGACCGTCTGTATGGTCCGCGAATGGTGGAACACGCCCACCGACTACGACGCCCAGGTCGAGTACTTTGCCAAGCGGTCGCTGACGGGGCTGATCCAGTTCCTCATCGGACTCGGCGTCGGCATGGTCGGTTTGATCACCCTGATTTCCCAGTGGTCCGGCGTCGAACCCGCCGGCGTGGCCGTCCGAGTTGTGTCGGGTGTTTTCGTCACGGCGATGTTCGTCTGGAGTTGGGTGTGGTGGCTCCGCCCGTGGCCGTCGTACCGGCTGTCGCACGCCTTCATCATCAACGTCGATATCGGCGTCACCGTGGTGACCCTGCTCAATGAGCGGGTGCTGTCCGGGATGTTCGGTCTGAGCGCCCTGCTCCTGGTGTCGTTCTACATCATCTTCTTCGATGGACCGAAAACCCTTGCCGTGCATAGCACTTGGGCGGTGGTCTCGATCGCGGCGATGGCTGTCGAGATCGCGATCATGGGCGGCGGCGATCTTGTGCTCGCGTTTGTGAAGTTACTGTCGGGCGGGGCGCTCGCGGTGGCGCCGATAGCGGCCCATTTCGGTATCTGGGCCTTGCGCAATGAAGCCAACGAAGCCTCGAACGACCCGTTGACGGGATTGCTCAACCGGCGTGGTCTCAATCTGCACATCGACGATCTGCTGCGCGGCCATCACAAGCGCGCGGCGTGCGTTGCGGTCATCGTGATCGATCTGGATCGGTTCAAGGTCATCAACGACCGATTCGGCCACAACGTCGGAGACGAGGTGCTGGTCCGATGTGCCGCTCGGTTGGCGTCAGTGGTGCACGGCGGCGCGCTGGTGGCGCGGGTCGGTGGCGAGGAGTTCGTGGTTGTCGATGTTCTCCAGCCGGGGGATTGGCTGGCCGTGGCCGACCGGATGCGTGTCGCGTTGTCAGGCCGCGGCGACCACGCGCCGATAACGGCGAGTATCGGGATCACCGCGACGGCAATGGAGTATTTCTTCGACTCGGGTTGTGACCACGCGGAACTGCTCGGCGACTTGGTTGCTCGTGCGGACGAAGCGATGTTCGTCGCGAAGCGTGGCGGCGGCGACGCTGTCAGCTACCTGCCACCGATGCCCGACGCGGTTCGGGCTTCGTGGTGACCTTCAGGTGCGGACGACCGACGGACCGAGCGCCTCGTAGCGGTGGGCGTCCGCGGCCGACAACTCGGTGCCGGTGACGATCGTCTGGAAATCGCGTACCTCGGCGAACCGGCAGAAGCTGGTGACGCCGAACTTCGAGTGCGCGGCCACCAGGACCCGGCGCTCCGCGACGGCCACGGCGGTCTGCTTGACCGCGGCCACCGCGGGGTCCGGGGTCGTCAGGCCGTGCTCGACAGAGATGCCATTGGTGCCGAGGTAGGCGATGTCGATGACCAGGCTGCGCAGTCGCTCGACCGCCCAGTTGTCCACCGTGGCCAGGGTGCGTCCCCGCATGCGGCCGCCGAGCAGCAGCACCGTCACGGTCTCACTGTGGGCCAACGCTTCAGCGGCCAGCAGCGACGACGTCACGACCGTCAGCTCTTGGTCGGCCAGGCGTTCGGCGATCAGCCGCGGCGTGAAACCCTCGTCGAGATAGACGGTTTCGGCTCCGTGCAGCAGATCCGCGGCCGCGGCGGCGACCCGGTGCTTCTGTGCCAGGTCGACCTGGCTGCGGTACTCCACGGTCGATTCGAAGGCCGCCGTCTCGAGCGGTATCGCGCCGCCGTGCACCCGCTTGAGCATGCGCCGCCCGGCCAGCACCTTCAGATCGCGACGGATGGTCTCGGATGCCACGTTCAGTTCGTCGGCCAGGGCGAGCACCTCGACCCGCCCGCGGGTGCGGGCGAACTCGACGATGCGGCGCTGACGGCTGTCGGAATCCACGGATGACATTCTTGCGGTCGCCACCTACCGCGCTGCGCTCAGCACCGCCCGGACCTCCTCGGGTGTGCTGGCCTGGCGCAACCGCTCGACTTCGTCCTTGTCCAGGAACACGTGGGCGATCCGGGTGAGAAGCGCCATGTGGTCCTTACCGGCGCCGGCGATGCCCACTACGAACTCGGCGGGTTTGCCGTTCCAGTCGATGGGTTCGGGATAGCGGACAAAGGACATCCCGCTGTGGCGGATCGCGCCCTTGGCGTCGTTGGTGCCGTGCGGGATGGCCAGACCGTTGCCCATGTAGGTCGATACCGATTTTTCCCGTTCGTGCATGGCGTCGACGTAGGAGGCGTCGACGGCGTGCGCGGCGACCAGCAGGCCGCCGGCCTCGCTGATGGCGGCCTCGGCGGTGGTGGCCGACCCGGCCAGCACGATCGAGTCCAGCGCCAGCACGTCATCGGGTTGCGTGTCCGAGGCGACGGGTTCGACCGTGGTTTCAGCGGGTTCGGCCGGAGTCGCGGGGGCGGCGTTGTTGGTGCGGCCCAGCAGTTCGATGATCTCGTCGTAGCGGGGGGAGTTCATGAAATCGTCGACCGAGACGTGGATGGCAGACGGGGTCTTCTGCCGCGCCCGCTCGGTGAGGTCACGGTGGGTGACAGCCAGCCCATAGGTGTCGGTGAGATTGGAGATGGCCTGGTTCTCCACAGTCACGTCGGTGAACCCCGCCTCGCGGATCTTCTTGCGCAGCACCGAGGCTCCCATCGCCGACGAACCCATGCCGGCGTCGCAGGCGAACACGACGCTGGAGATCGGGGTGGCCGCGGAGCTGCCGACCAGCGCCGAGGCGACGCTGGACCGCTTGCCCTTGAGAGACTCCATCTCGGCTGTGGCGGCGGCCAGATCCGGTTCGTCGGTAGCCCGGTCGGTCTTGAGCAGCAGCGCGGCCACCGCGAACGAGACGGCGGCCGCCCCGAACACCGACAGCGTGACGCCGACGTAGCTGCCCGTCGCGGTCTGGGCGTAGACGGCGATGATCGAACCGGGCGCGGCCGGGGCGCGCAGGCCCGAGCCGAACAGCACGTTGATGAAGACGCCCGTCATCCCGCCGAGGATGGTGGCGGCGATGAGCTTCGGCTTCATCAGCACGTACGGGAAGTAGATCTCGTGGATGCCGCCGAGGAACTGGATGATCGCCGCTCCCGGCGCCGATGCCTTTGCCGCTCCGCGACCGAACACCATGAACGCCAACAGGATTCCCAGACCGGGACCGGGGTTGGCCTCCAGTAGGAACAGCACGGACTTGCCGGTGGCCAGCGCCTGGGTCGTGCCAAGCGGAGTCAGCACGCCGTGGTTGATGGCGTTGTTGAGGAAGAGCACCTTGGCAGGTTCGATGAAGATCGAGGTGAGCGGCAGCAGATCATGCCCGACGAGGAAGTCGACGCCGTGGCCGGCGCCGCGGGTGAAGGCCGATACCACCGGGCCGACACCGAAGAAGCCGATGACGGCCATCACCAGGCCGGCGATGCCGGCCGAGAAGTTGTTCACCAGCATTTCGAAGCCGGGGCGGATCTTGCCGTCCCACAACGCATCCAGCTTCTTGATGACCCATCCGCCCAAGGGCCCCATGATCATCGCGCCCATGAACATCGGAACATCTGCGCCCGCAACCACTCCCATGGTGGTGATGGCGCCGACCACGGCTCCGCGGGTGCCATACACCATCCGGCCGCCCGTGGATCCGATGAGGATCGGCAGCAGGTAGGTGATCATCGGCCCGACGATGCCGCCCTTCTCGTACGCACCCCAGCCGCCGATGTGGGCCACCCAGCCGTCGGGGTTTTGCAGGCTGTGAAAGAGGCCGGGCAGCCAACCGGTCTTGATGAAAAGAGCGGTGATCAGGCCCCATGCGATGAAGGCGCCGATATTCGGCATCACCATGTTCGACAGTGACGTGCCGAGCTGTTGAACACGCACCCGCAGGCTGCTGCGCCGCGGTGTCTCCGTCGTTGCAGTCACAGTGCTGGACCTCCGCATGTCGCACATGAAGGTGATGCCCGTCACATCACCGCGTGCTACGAGTAAAGCCCACAAATGGGCAGCTTGGCAAGCAAATGGGCATAAATGGGCAGAGAAATGTTTGTGGTTATGCCCGATTTGCGGTTAGAGTGGGCGCAACGTGAACCACGACACACCCACCGGCCAGGCCGGAGTACCGGAAGGAACGCCATGAAAGCGCTGCGCTACTACGCACCCGAGGACGTCCGGCTCGAAGATGTGGCCGAACCGGTGTGTGGACCCGACGAGGTCAAGATCCGGGTGCGCAACTGCTCGACCTGCGGCACGGACGTCAAGATCCTGCACAACGGGCATCAGAACCTGACCCCGCCGCGCATCATCGGGCACGAGATCGCGGGCGACATCGTGGCGGTGGGCGCCAACGTGAATGCCGCCTACGGCACCGATTGGGCCGAGGGCGACCGGGTCCAGGTGATCGCCGCCGTGCCGTGCGGGGACTGCCACGAATGCCGGAAGGGCTGGATGGCGGTGTGCCAGAACCAGACATCCATGGGCTACCAGTACGACGGCGGGTTCGCCGAATACATGATCGTGCCCCGTCAGGTGCTCAAAGTCGATGGGCTGAACCGCATTCCGGACAACGTCGGCTACGACGAGGCGTCCGCCGCCGAGCCGTTCGCGTGTGCCATCAACGCTCAGGATCTGCTGGGTATCGAGCCGGGGGACACCGTGGTGGTGTTCGGGGCCGGCCCCATCGGGTGCATGCACATCCGCATCGCCCGCGGCGTGCACAACTGTGGGCCCGTCTACCTCGTCGACGTCAACGACGCCCGGCTGCAGATGTCCGCCGATGCGGTGCATCCCGACGAGGTCATCAACGCAGCCGAGACCGATGTGGTGGCGCGGGTGATGGAGCTGACGGGTGGCCGCGGCGCCGATGTGGTGATCACCGCGACCGCGGCCAACGTCACCCAGGAACAGGCCATCGCGATGGCCGCGCGCAACGGCCGGATCTCGTTCTTCGGCGGCCTGCCCAAGACCGACCCGACCATCACGTGCGACTCGAACGTGGTGCACTACCGGCAGCTGCACATCCACGGGGCCAACGGATCCGCGCCTGAGCACAACAAGCGCGCGCTGCAGTACATCTCGACCGGTCAGGTGCCCGTGAGGGACCTGATCACCCGCCACATCGCCCTCGACGAGGTGCTCGATGCCTTCTCGATCGTCCAGAACGGTGAGGCGATCAAGGTGACGGTGGAGCCCAGCGCGGTTCTCGTCTGAGACTCAGCCCTCGACGGCCGAATCTGACGCACCAGTCAACCCGAGCGGCTGGATCTGCGTAACCTTCGGAGCTATGCGGCACTACTACACCGCCGAGCAGATCCGCGCGGCCGAGGCGCCGCTGCTGGCATCCCTGCCCGATGGCGTGCTGATGCGCCGGGCTGCCTATGGATTGGCGACGGCGATCGCCACCGAGCTCAAGGCCCGCACGGGTGGCGTGAGCGGGCGCAGCGTCTGTGCAGTGGTGGGCTCGGGGGACAACGGCGGCGACGCGCTGTGGGCGGCGACCTTCCTGCGCCGGCGCGGTGTGGGCGCAACAGCGGTACTGCTGAACCCGGACCGCGCTCACGCATCAGCGCTGGCAGCGTTCCGCAAAGCAGGTGGACGCGTCGTCGAAACAATCCCGCCGACAACGGATTTAGTGATCGACGGCGTGGTCGGCATCGGTGCCACCGGGCCGCTGCGGCCCAACGCTGCCGCCGTCTTCGACGCCAACACCGCGCCCGTCGTGGCCGTCGACCTCCCCAGTGGCATCGATGTGCAGACCGGAGCGGCCGGGGGGCCGCACGTGCAGGCGGCACTGACCGTCACCTTCGGCGGACTCAAACCGGTGCACGGACTGGCCGACTGCGGGCGTGTCGAGCTGATCGATATCGGCCTGGACCTGCCTGAGCCGGCGCTGCTGGGATTCGAAGCGCACGACATCCGTACCCGCTGGCCGGTGCCGCGGCCGGCGGACGACAAGTACAGCCAGGGCGTCAAAGGGGTACTGGCCGGATCGGCCACCTATCCGGGTGCGGCGATCCTGAGCACCGGTGCCGCGGTCGCCGCCACCTCCGGGATGGTCCGCTACGCCGGCGCCGCCCATGCCGAAGTGGTGTCCCACTGGCCGGAAGTCGTTGTGGCGTCGGATGCGTCGGCAGCCGGGCGGGTCCAGGCCTGGGTGGTCGGCCCGGGGCTGGGCACCGACACCGCGGGCGACGAGGCGCTGCGTTTCGCGCTCGGCACCGACCTCCCGGTGGTCGTCGACGCCGACGCGCTGACGCTGCTGGCCGCCGATCTCGATCTGGTCGCCGACCGGACGGCGCCCACGGTGCTGACCCCACATGCCGGTGAATTCGCCCGGCTCGCAGGACATCCGCCGGGTTCTGACCGCGTCGGTGCCGCCCGAGAGCTGGCCGAACGGCTCGGCGCCACGGTGCTGTTGAAGGGCAACGTCACCGTCATCGCCGATCCAGCCGGCCCGACCTACCTGAACCCGGCCGGCCAATCCTGGGCTGCCACAGCCGGATCCGGCGACGTGCTGTCCGGCGTCATCGGCGCCCTGCTGGCGTCCGGCATCGCACCCGGTGAGGCCGCCGCGATGGCGGCCTTCGTGCATGCCCGCGCCGCGGGCCTGTCGGCTGCCGATCCCGGGCCGCACCCCGCGCCGACGKCGGCGCACCGCATCTTGGCCCATGTTCGGGCCGCCATCGCATCGCTCTGACCAACAAAGGGGAATCAGTATGTCGCGCAAGCACGTTCATGGACCGACCATGAGCCCTGCGTACACCGGGCGGTTGTCCACCGCGCCGATCCCGTCGCTGCGGCTGCCCGACGACCCGCTGGACCCGCAGGCCGCGTACCGCTTCATCCACGACGAGCTGATGCTCGACGGCAGCTCCCGGCTGAACCTCGCGACGTTCGTCACCACATGGATGGACCCCGAGGCCGAGAAGCTGATGGCCGAGACGTTCGACAAGAACATGATCGACAAGGACGAATACCCGGCGACCGCGGCCATGGAGTCCCGCTGCGTGTCGATGGTGGCCGACCTGTTCCACGCCGAGGACCTGCGTGACGACGACCCGGCGTCGGCCTGCGGGGTCTCGACCATCGGTTCCAGTGAGGCCGTGATGCTGGCCGGGCTGGCCCTCAAATGGCGCTGGCGCGAGAAGGTGGGGGACTGGAAGGGACGCACACCCAACCTGGTGATGGGCTCCAACGTCCAGGTGGTGTGGGAGAAGTTCTGCCGCTACTTCGACGTCGAGCCCCGGTACCTGCCGATGACCGAAGGCCGCTACGTCATCACTCCCGAACAGGTACTCGCCAACGTCGACGAGGACACCATCGGTGTGGTGGGCATCCTGGGCACCACGTTCACCGGCGAGCTCGAACCCATCGCCGAGATCTGTGCGGCCCTGGACAAGCTCGCCGCCGACGGCGGGGTGGACGTACCCGTGCACGTCGACGCCGCCAGCGGCGGCTTCGTCGTGCCGTTCCTGCACCCGGACCTGCAGTGGGATTTCCGGCTGCCGCGGGTGGTGTCGATCAACGTCAGCGGCCACAAGTACGGACTGACGTACCCCGGCATCGGTTTCGTGGTGTGGCGCAGCGGGCAGCACCTGCCCGAGGATCTGGTGTTTCGGGTCAACTACCTGGGCGGCGACATGCCGACCTTCACCCTGAACTTCTCCCGGCCCGGCAACCAGGTCGTCGGCCAGTACTACAACTTCCTGCGTCTCGGCCGGGCCGGGTACACGCAGATCATGCACTGCCTGTCGGATACCGCCCGGTGGATCGGCGACGAGCTGCGCAAGAGCGAGCACTTCGAGGTGATCACGGATGGTTCGGCCATCCCGGTGATCTCCTGCCGGCTCAAGGGCAAGCGGCCCTACACCGAGTTCGACGTCTCGCACGCCTTGCGGGCCTACGGCTGGCAGGTCCCGGCCTACACGATGCCCGACGACGCGACGGACATCGCGGTGCTGCGGATCGTGGTCCGGGAGGGTTTCTCTGCGGACCTGGCCCGCGCCCTGCGCGACGACCTGATCACCGTGCTGAACAGCCTGGACGAGCTCAAACCGAAGGGGCAGTTCGACGAGGTGCAGCCCTTCGCGCATTAGCCGCCGAACGTGAGCTTGTGTTCGAGATTCTTCGAAATCGCGGTGCACAAGCTCACGCTCGACGCGAGTCAGCGGGCGTCTGGGAGAATCGGAAGCGATATGAGCTCGCCGAGTCCCCAACCTGCTGCCCAGGCCGTCATCGACCTGGGCGCAATTGCGCATAACGTGCGGCTTTTGCGGGAACGCGCTGGCAGCGCAGCGGTGATGGCGGTGGTCAAGGCCGACGGTTACGGGCACGGCGCGCCGCAGGTGGCGCGCGCCGCCCTGGCGGCCGGGGCCGCCGAGCTGGGTGTCACCAACATCACCGAGGCGCTCGCACTGAGGCAGACCGGCATCACGGCGCCGGTGTTGTCCTGGCTGAACCTGCCCGGCACCGACTTCGCTCCCGCGCTGGCCGCCGACGTGCAGGTGGGGGTGTCCTCGGTGCGCCAGTTCGACGACGTGCTCGACGCGGTGCGCCGCAGCGGCGCGCCCGCCACCATCACGGTCAAGGTCGACACCGGCCTGAGCCGCAACGGCGTCAGCCCCGCCGAATACCCGGCGCTGCTCGAGGCGATCGCCCGGGCCACCGTCGACGGTGCTGTCCGGCCGCGCGGCATCATGAGCCACCTCGCGTGCGGAGACGATCCGCAGCACCCGATGAACGACACCCAGGCCGCGCGCCTCACCGCGGCCCGGGCACAGGCGCTCGCCGCCGGGGTGCGCTTCGAGGTGGCGCACCTGGCCAACTCGCCCGCCACGCTGACCCGGCCCGATCTGCACTTCGATGTGGTGCGGCCCGGTATCGCGGTCTACGGGCAGACGCCGATTCCCGCGCTCGGCGATTTCGGTCTGCAGCCCGTCATGACGCTGAAATGTCCTGTCTCCGCGGTGCGTTCGATCAAGGCCGGCGACGGGGTTTCCTACGGGCACACGTGGATCGCCGACCGTGACACCACCGTCGGGCTGATCCCGCTCGGTTATGCCGACGGGGTGTTCCGCGGCCTGAGCGGACGCATCGACGTCAGCATCAACGGCGCCAGGTACCGCAACGTCGGGCGAATCTGTATGGACCAGTTCGTGATTGACCTCGGCCCCGACGGTGCCGGCGTCGCGGTGGGCGACGAGGCGGTGCTGTTCGGCTCGGGTGCCGCCGGTGAGCCGACCGCGCAGGACTGGGCCGAACTACTCGGCACCATCAACTACGAGGTCGTCACCAGCCCACGGGGCAGGATCGCCCGGACCTATCGCGAGTCGACAGGCTGACGCCCATGAGCGACAACAAGAATGCCCGGTGGCTGGCGGGCATGGCCGGTCTCACTGCCGTGGGGTCGGTCGCCGGGATCAGCGTGGCCCGCTCGCTGCGCCGCCGCAGTGGTGAAGATCCCTACGCCGGTGAGGATTTCACGACCCTCGATGCCGACCGCGGCTGCGTCGTCACGGCCACCGACGGGGTGCCGCTGGCGGTGCGCGAGGTCGGCCCGAAAGACGCCCGATTGACCGTGCTCTTCGCGCACGGTTTCTGTAACAGCATGGGCTCCTTCCATTTTCAGCGGGCCCGCCTCGCCGAGCGGTGGGGCGATCAGGTCCGGATGGTGTTCTACGACCAGCGCGGTCATGGCCGCTCGTCGGCCGGGCCGGTCGACTCGTACACCGTCCCGCGGCTCGGTCAGGACCTCGAATCGGTGATGCGGGTGATGGCTCCGCGCGGTCCCGTGGTGTTGGTCGGTCACTCGATGGGTGGCATGACGGTCCTGTCCCACGCGCGCCAGTTCCCCCGGAACTACCCGTCCCGGGTGTGCGGGGTGGCGCTCATCGCCTCTGCGGCACAAGGGGTTACCCGATCACCGCTGGGGGAGGTGTTGCAGAACCCGGCGCTGGAGGCGGCCAAGGTGGCGGTGCGTTTCGCGCCCGGAGCGGTGAGTGCGGGCCGGGGTGCGGCCAAGGCCGTCATCGGCCCGGTGCTCAAGGCCGCATCGTTCGGCGATGCCGCGGTCAGCCCGTCGGTGGCGCGGTATGTCGAGAAGATGATGCATGAGACCTCGATGCGAACCACTGTGGGGTTCCTGCACGCCCTCGAAGTGCACGATGAGGCCGGCGCGCTGGCGGTGCTGCAGCAGGTGCCCACGCTGATCGCCTGCGGTGACCAGGATCTGCTCACCCCGCTGGCCAAATCCCAGGCGATGACCCGGCAGTTGCCGAAGTCCGAACTGGTGATCGTCGAAGGCGCCGGACACATGGTGCACATGGAGCAACCCGAACTGATCAACGAGGCGCTGGAGCGCTTCGTCGAGCATGCCACCCCGTCCCGATTGGTGGCGCTGACCCGGCATCTGCGTGGAAAGGCCAAGCGCAATGGATGATTCGCACGGCACCGTGCACCTGCCGACCGAAGCCGACACCAAGGCCCTCGGCGCCCGGTTCGGCGCCGAGCTGCGGGTCGGCGACGTCGTGGTGCTCACTGGTCCGCTGGGGGCCGGAAAAACCATGCTGGCCAAAGGAATTGCCCAGGGCATGGACGTCGAGGGTGCGGTGACGTCGCCGTCGTACGTGCTGGCCCGCGTGCATCCCGCCCGGCGTGCCGGATATCCCGCGATGGTGCACGTCGACATGTACCGGCTGCTCGACTCGGGCAGCACCGACCTGCTCGGAGAACTCGACTCGCTCGATCTCGACACCGACCTCGACGACGCCGTGGTGGTCGTCGAGTGGGGCGAGGGCCTGGCCGAGCGACTGTCGGCCAGCCATCTGGACATCCGGTTGGAGCGTGCCGACGACGACACCCGTACTGCTGTCTGGCATTGGAGCCGCGCATGATCCTCGCAATCGACACTGCGACCCCGGCGGTGACCGCGGGGGTCGCCCGGCGCACCGCTGCCGGCGTCGAGGTGCTGGCCGAACGGATCACCATCGACGCCCGCGCGCACGCCGAGCAGTTGACGCCCAATGTGGTTGCCGCCGTTGCCGATGCCGGGATCACGTTCGCCGACCTGGAGGCTGTCGTCGTCGGCTGCGGGCCGGGACCGTTCACCGGACTGCGCGTCGGCATGGCCACCGCGGCAGCGTACGGACAGGCACTCGGTATCCCGGTGTACGGCGTGTGCAGCCTGGATGCGATCGCCCCCGAAACGTCCGGAGAGTTGTTGGTGGTCACCGATGCTCGTCGCCGTGAGGTGTACTGGGCGCGGTACCGCGACGGCGTGCGGGTCGACGGACCGGCGGTCAGCGCCGCGGCCGACGTCGCGCCGGGATCGGGTTCGGTCGCCGGCCCTGCCGCGCAGGCCGCGCTGTTCTCGTTGCCCTCGCTGGCGGTCGAGTATCCGACGGTCACCGGTCTGGTGACCGCCGCCGACTGGGACCAGCCGCCCGCGGCGCTGGTGCCGCTGTACCTGCGCCGCCCGGACGCGAAAACCCTTGCCGAGCGTGGCCTCTCGTGAGCACCGAATATGGGTTGCTGACGGTCGGCGACGCCGACCGGTGCGGCGAACTCGAAGCGATCCTGTTCCCCGGCGACGACCCGTGGCCGGCGGTGGCGTTCATCCGCGAGCTCGACTCGGACCACAACCACTATGTCGCGGCACGGGACGGCAAGCTGCTGGTGGGCTACGCCGGCATCAGCCGGCTGGGCCGTAAACCGCCGTTCGAGTACGAGGTGCACACCATCGGGGTCGATCCGGCCTATCAGGGTCGGGGCATCGGCCGGGAGCTGCTGGACCGGCTGTTGACCATCGCCGACGGCGGCACCGTGTTCCTGGAGGTTCGCACCGACAACGAACCGGCGATCGGGCTGTACGAGAGCGTCGGGTTCGTGAAGATCGGTGTGCGCAAGCGGTATTACCGGATCAGTGGCGCGGACGCGTACACCATGCGGCGGGACGCGGATGTGAGCAGCGTGTCAGGCGGCGCGGACGTGAGGAGCAATTCAGACTCATGACAATCATCTTGGCAATCGAAAGCTCCTGTGACGAAACAGGAGTCGGCATCTGTGAACTCAAGGACGACGGCACCGTCACGCTGCTGGCCGACGAGGTCGCATCCAGCGTCGACGAACACACCCGGTACGGCGGTGTGGTTCCCGAGATCGCTTCGCGTGCGCACCTGGAGTCGTTGGGGCCCACCATGCACCGGGCGCTGGCGACCGCCGGCATCGAGCGGCCCGACGTGGTCGCGGCGACCATCGGCCCCGGCCTGGCCGGGGCCCTGTTGGTGGGTGTGGCTGCGGCCAAGGCCTATTCGGCGGCGTGGGGGGTGCCCTTCTACGGCGTGAACCACCTGGGCGGGCACCTGGCTGCCGATGTCTACGACCACGGCCCCCTGCCCGAGAGCGTCGGCCTGCTGGTGTCGGGCGGTCACACGCACCTGCTGCACGTCCGGTCGCTCGGTGAGCCGATCGAGGAACTCGGCAGCACCGTCGACGACGCGGCGGGCGAGGCGTACGACAAGGTGGCCCGGCTGCTCGGGCTGGGCTATCCCGGTGGCCGGGTGCTCGACGAGCTGGCCCGCACGGGCGACCGGGGCGCCATCGTGTTCCCCCGCGGCATGACGGGTCCGCGAGATGACCCGTACGCCTTCAGTTTTTCCGGATTGAAGACTGCGGTCGCCCGGCACATGGAAAAGCATCCGGATGCGTCGCACGCCGATGTGGCAGCCGGTTTCCAGGAAGCCGTCGCGGATGTGTTGACCCGCAAGGCTGTTCGCGCGGCCACCGACCTCGGGGTGTCGACGCTGCTGATCGCCGGGGGAGTGGCGGCCAATTCCCGGCTGCGGGAGCTGGCCGAAGAGCGCTGTGCCGAGGCGGGTTTGACGCTTCGGGTGCCGCGGCCCCGGTTGTGCACCGACAACGGCGCCATGATCGCCTCGTTCGCCGCGCATCTCATCGCGGCGGGAGCCAAGCCGTCGCGTCTCGATGTGCCGAGTGATCCGGGCCTGCCGGTGGTGCAGGGACAGATCGCATGAGCGTGGGCAGCGAGGAGCCGGAGGCGGATCGCGGATGACTTCCGACCTGGCAGACAAGCTGGCCATCACCGAGCTGCTGTACCGGTACGCCGAGCTGATCGACGCGGGCGACTTCGACGGCGTGGGAGAGCTGTTGGGGCGCAGCCGGTTCGGCGGGCCGAATTCCGGCAGCGTCGAGGGCCGGCACCTGATCGCCAACACCTTCGCGCGCACCACTCGCCGCTTTCCCGATCACGGAAACACGCCGAGGACACGGCATCTGGTGCTCAACCCGATCGTCGAACTCGACGGCGACACCGCCCACGCCCGGTCGACGTTCTGTGTGGTGCAGCAGACCGATACCGTGCCGCTGCAACCCATCGTGGTGGGCCGCTATGCGGATACCTTCGCGCGCGACGACGCCGGCTGGTACTTCACCGAACGTGTCGTGGATGTTCAGATGGTCGGCGACGTGTCCGACCACCTGAACATCTCGCTGTAGAACGCTAGGCGTCGTTCGCGGCCGGCGAGAGCGGGATGAGGGGCAGGCGCAGCGCTCCCGGAGCGCCTTCCGGCACAACCGGTTTGACCGGTGCGACCGCGTCCACCCGCCGGTAGGGCAGGCCCTGGTCGGGGCGCAGATCGTCCTCGCCCTTGTTCGGCCACATCGCTGCCGCCCGCTCGGCCTGCGCGGTGATGGTCAGCGACGGGTTCACGCCGAGATTCGCCGAAACCGCCGACCCGTCAACGACACTCAAGGTCGGATAGCCGTAGACCCGGTGGTACGGGTCGATCACCGCATGGTCGGCATCCGAGCCGATGGCGCACCCGCCGAGGAAATGCGCGGTCAGCGGGATGTTGAACAGCTCGCCCCAGGTGCCGGCCGTGACACCGTCGATCTTCTCGGCGACCCGGCGGGTCGCGTCGTTGCCGGCCGGGATCCACGTCGGATTGGGCTGACCGTGCCCCTGCTTGCTCGACAGATGCCGGCCACGCAGCCCTCGCTTGGTGAACGTGGTGATCGAGTTGTCCAGGTTCTGCATCACCAGCGAAATCACTGTGCGCTCACTCCAATTGCCGACCGTCAGTACCCGCAGCAGCGCGCGCGGATGCTGCACCGCCAGCCCGAGGAACTTCAGCCAGCGCGGCCACCGGCCGCCGCCGTCGGTCATCAGGGTCTGCAGCAGCCCCATCGCGTTGGAACCCTTGCCGTAGCGCACCGATTCGATGTGGGTGTCGCTGGTCGGATGGAACGATGACGTGATCGCCACCCCGCGCGTCAGGTCCAGCGCCGGGTCGACCTTGTATTTGATTGCGCCGACGATCGATTCGGAGTTGGTGCGGGTGAGCACACCGAGCTGGTCCGACAGCTGCGGCAGGGTGCCGCTGTCCTTCATCTTGTGCAGCAGGTTCTGGGTGCCCCAGGTGCCGGCCGCCAGGACGACGTGCCGCGCCGTGAAGGTGCGACGGTTCTTGCGCAAGGTCCTGCCGGTGCGCACGGTGTCGATCTCCCAGATTCCACTCGGGCTCTGCCGCACGGATGCGACCGTGGTCAGCGGATGCACTGTGGCGCCGGCATTCTCGGCCAGACCGAGGTAGTTCTTCAGCAGTGTGTTCTTGGCCCCGTAGCGACAGCCCGTCATGCAGCTGCCGCATTCGATGCACCCGGTGCGGTCCGGCCCGACGCCACCGAAGAACGGGTCGCGGACGGTTTTGCCGGGTTCGCCGAAGAACACCCCGACCGGCGTCTGGACGAACGTGTCGCCCACACCCATGTCTTCGGCGACCGACTTCATGATCTCGTCGGCCGGGGTCATGCTCGGGTTGATCACCACCCCGAGCATGCGCCTGGCCTGGTCGTAGAACGGTGACAGCTCATCCGACCAGTCGGTGATGTGGGCCCACTGCGGGTCGTTGAAGAACGTCGCGGGCGGCTTGTAGAGGGTGTTGGCGTAGTTCAGCGAACCACCCCCGACGCCCGCGCCGGCCAGAATGACGACGTCACGCAGCATGTGGATGCGCTGCACGCCGAAGCACCCCAGCTTGGGCGCCCACACGAATTTCCGGACGTCCCAACTGGTTTTCGGGAACTGATCGTCGGTGAACCGGCGGCCCGCTTCCAGAACGCCTACGCGGTAGCCCTTCTCGGTCAACCGCAACGCGGTGACGCTGCCCCCGAATCCGGACCCGACGACGATCACGTCATAGTCGGTGTTGGACATTTGGTTCTCCTCAGTTGGCGGTGAAACGGCTGGTTTCGTCGTCGACCATGTCCATGGCGATACGCCGCGCCCGGATTGCGGCCCGGTCGGCCTTGACGTTGATGTCGCGCCGGCGTGCACCGGGTTCGTCGAGCCGGCGCTGAATCGTTTCCAGGATCGTGGCGTTGCGTAGCGCCCACTCGTGGAACATGATGCGCAGGTACTCGGTGATGGTGTCCTCGGCGCTGTCGTAGTTGCGAGCCAGCTGCAGGAAGACATGCGTCGCGCCGGGTGATTCCGGCGTGAATCCATGAATTCGCAAGAGCTCGTAGGACTTTCCGTCCACGACGTCGATGGCGTAGTGCTGCGTGTGCAGGGCGGGTGACACGAACGTCCCCTCCTCGCGCCGGATGGCCACCGTCTCTTCGGGCAGGCCGGTGATGGCCGACTCCCACGGGGCGAGGCGACTCGGCTGAGTGGTCCGCGTATAGGCCACCGAGCGCTCGGATATCTCGACCTCGTTGAGCGGTGGCAGCTGCTGAATGTCCGGCGGCACCATCTCGGGGCGGGTGACGAAAACATCGGTCAGATCGAGGTAATGCTCGTGCAGCAGAAGGTAATTCGCCTCGACCAGCCCGACCTCGGTGGAGCCGGTCCAGCCGGAGCCGTCCAGGTACCACGGCACGCGCGGCGGCGGGCGCAGGGCCGCGGCCCGCGGCTCGCCGAGCCAGATCCAGATGAACGGTGCGGTCTCGACGATCGGGTACGCCTCGACGCGGGCGCCGGGCGGCACGTTCTCCTGCGACGGCACGTCGGCCAGACAGCCGTCGGGCTCGTAGCTGAAGCCGTGATAGCCGCACACCAGCCGGTCGCCGTCGAGTCGGCCCTCCGACAGGGGATAGGCGCGGTGCACGCAGCGGTCCTCCAGCGCGACCACTTCACCGGAGGTGCGGCGGTACAGCACCACATGCTTGCCGAGCAGGCGCCGGGCCAGCAGTCCTTCGCCGACCTCATCGCTGAGCGCGGCCACGTACCAGCAGTTCAACGGGTAGTTGGTTCTCATAGGTCGAGCACCAGCCTTTCGGACCGGGAGCGCGAGACGCAGATCATGATGGTTTGGTTGGCGGCCTTCTCCGAATCGGTGAGGACCGAGTCGCGGTGATCACCGTCGCCGGAGATGATTTCGCATTCACAAGTGCCGCAGACGCCTTCCATGCACGACCCCAGCACATCGAGGCCGGCTTCTTCGGCGACGTCGTAGATCGTCTTGTCCAGCGGCACGGTCAGGGTGATGCCCGACCGCTGGCATTCCACTTCGAACGTGTCGAGCGCGTCCGACGGCGCTTCGACGGTCTTGGCGGAGAAGCGCTCGAGGTGCAGGCTGCCGTCGGGCCAGGCCTGGCAACCCTTCTCGACCGCGTCCAACAGACCCTCGGGCCCGCAGCAGTAGACCAGCGTGTTCTCCTGCGGGGCCGCCAGCACCGCCGCCAGCTTCGTCCGGAAACCGTCGCCTTCTTCGTCGCGCGCGCAGATGGTCACGCGGTCGCCGAAGCGTTCCAGCGCCTCCAGGTACGCCATCGACGAGCGGGCGCTGCCGCCGTAGATCAGCTGCCAGTCGGCGCCGGTGGCTTCGGCGGCTTCGATCATCGGGAGCATCGGCGTGATGCCGATACCGCCCGCGACGAACTGGTAGCGCGGCGAGGTCGCGAGCGGGAAGTGGTTGCGCGGTCCGCGCACCCGGATCGTGGTGCCTTCCTGCAGCTTGTCGTGGACGAACTGTGAGCCACCGCGGCTGTTCGGGTCGAGCAGGATGCCGACCCGCCACTCACTGCGGCTGGCGGTGCTGCCGCACAGGGAGTACTGCCGCGTCAGCGACGGCGTCATGACCAGGTCTATGTGAGCGCCGGGGGTCCACTCAGGCAGGTCCGCGCCCGAGGGGTCGGCGAGGGTCAGCGTGACGACACCGTCCGCGGACTGCTCACGTCCGCGGACCTCGAGGTCGACCTCGACTTCCCGGTAGGCGGCGTTACTCATCGCGACCGCCGAACGGGGATCGACTTGTACTGGTTGAGGAACAGCGCCCGGACGCGTGTCGGGTCGCCGTCCAGCGTCAGGTCGGGGAACCGGCGGATGGTCTCCTGAATCCACAGCTTCAGTTCCAGTCGCGCCAGGTTGGCGCCCAGACAGAAGTGCTTGCCGCGGCCACCGAAGGCCTGGTGCTTGTCCGCCAGCCCCTCACGGGTGATGTCGAATTCGTGCGGATTCTCGAACGCGGTCTCGTCCCGGTTGGAGGCCAGGTACCACAGCAGCAGGCGGTCGCCTTCCTTGATCTGCTTGCCGTGCAGCTCGAAGTCCGTTGTCGCGGCGCGGCCCATGAAGGCGAACGCGGGCGCGTAGCGCAGGCCCTCTTCGACGGTTGCGTCGAGCAGTTCGGGATTCTCCTGCAGCAGGATCAGCTGATCCGGGTTCTGCATCAGGGCCAGCATCGTCGCGCTGTAGGTCGCCCGGGTCGAGTCGTTGCCCGCGGTCATCAGCAGGGCGAAGAAGGTGGCCATCTCGAGCTCGTTGAGCTTCTCGCCGTCGACTTCGGCGTTCATCACCGCGGTGATCAGGTCGTCGCGCGGGTTCTCCCGGCGCTGATTCATCTGATCGTTGAGATACATGATGATCTCGGTGACGATGGCGCCGGCGTCATCCCACTGCTTGCGGATTTCCGGGTCCTCGAACGCGCTGAACACGTTGGTCCAGTAGACGAGGCGCTCGTCATCCTCGGCGGGCGTGCCGAGCATCGAGCCGATCACCCGGGCCGGCACCGGCCGGGCGATGTCGCGGACCAGATCGAAGCTCTCGCGGTCGGCGACGCTGTCGAGCACGTCGTTGATGATCTGCTTGATGGCCTCTTCGTGGGCCGCGACGCGTTCGGGGGTGAAGGCCTTGATGACGAGGGCCTTGAGCCGGTCGTGCCGGGGCGGGTCCATCGAAATCAGCTGCAGGCGCTGAATATCCAGCGGGACACCGATGTCGTCGACGTTGAAGATGCCGCGCTTCTCGGACGAGAACGTGCGGTGGTCGCGGCTGACGGTGCGCACGTCGTCGAAGCGGGTGATCGACCAGAAGCCGCCTTCGCCGGGCACGTTGCGCTGCGGGCTGTAGTGCACGGGGTCTTCGCGCTGCATTCGGGCGAACAACTCGTACGGCGGACCGTCGTCCCACACCGCGGGGTCGGCGAGGTCGACGGCGGCGAGGTCCACTTCGGTTGCGGCGAGAGTAGTCACTGTTGCCCTCCTTATCGGTCTGATGCTTACGAAAGCTATTCACTGGGGCGGTTCCGATCGACGTCTCGGGACGACCAACTCTCGAGGCGATTGCGGAGCGTCGTTGTCGTGCGGCGACAAAGCCCGATTTGCAGCAACTTCGGCGCCTCGTGATCTACGGTCGTTTCATGCCGGAAAGACGCGTCGACGAGAGTGCTGTCGTCGCACGTGCAGCGGAGATCATCGGCGCCCTCGACGGCAAGCTGGGCGACATCACGCAGTCGATCCAGAAAATCCTGCTCAGCGAGATCTCCGAGCTCAGCGAGGATGCGCAACTGCTCGAGTTGCAGGCGCACACCGTCGCCGCCAATGTCGAAACCGTCTTCGCCTCGATTCGTCACCGGATCCCGATCGAGGACGTCGCACCGCCGACGGAGGCGCTCGAGCATGCGCGGCGGATGGCGCAGCGCGGGGTGTCCGCAAATGCGGTGGTGCGCGCCTACCGGCTGGGGCACCAGGAAGTGCTGAACTTCGTGCTCGACGAGATCGCGTCGTCCGGCCTGGATCCGCGTTGGAGCCTGGACGTTTTCAAGTACTTCCAGACGGTGTCGTTCGGCTACATCGACTGGATCTCGCAGCAGGTTCTCACCACTTACCAGCGCGAGTACGACCGGTGGGTGGAGAACCGGAACAGCATGCGGGCCCAACGGGTTCGCGCCATTCTCACCGCGGCCAGCGGTGACGTCGACGAGCTCACCGAGGAAATCCGCTACCCGCTGCAGCGCGTGCACCTGGCGCTGGCACTGTGGTACCCGGACGACAACGGCGGCGACGAGCTCGTGCGCATGGAGCGTTTCGCAAACCATCTCGCCACGTCGCTGGATACCCATGAGCCGCCGCTGGTCCTGTCGGTCGACCACCTCACCGCCTGGGTCTGGCTGCCGCTGTCGGCACACGGCGCCGAGGACGCGGCGGAGCGGATCCGTGAATTCGCGGCGGCGCAACAGGATTCGCCGTGGATCGCGATGGGCAACCCATTACCGGGCATCGAGGGCTTCCGGCGTTCGCACGAACAAGCGGTCGACGCCCGCGCGGTGGCGGTGGTGTCGGGATCGGTGGACCGCCGCATCACCGCGGCGAGCGACCCGGGGCTGCCCGTCGCGACGCTGCTCGGTGACAACGTCGGATCGGTCGGCGCGTGGGTGGCCGAAATCCTGGGCCCGTTGGCGAGTGACACCGAAAACGACGAACGGCTTCGCGAGACGTTGCGCGTGTTCCTGCGGACCGGGTCGAGTTTCAAAGCGGCCGCCGACGAAATGCACCTGCATTCGAATTCGATCAAATACCGGGTGAACCGCGCGATCAGTCGCCGGGGCACGCCCATTGTCGACGATCGGATCGAGGTCGAGGTCGCATTGCTGCTGTGCCACTGGTTCGGGCAAGCAGTTCTGAACTGACAATTCGTCACGGCGGGGCATTTGTGGACCGCCGACAACGCGCGCCCAGGGTGCCGCGCGAACTTTGGCTGTTTGCGACGTAGTTCGCTTGCGCTGCCGTCAGTAGTTTTTGGATCAACGCGAAACGCATGTCAGCGAGCCCGTCCTTTGGATAATTACTCGCACACTCTGACGGAGGCGAATTATGGGCGACGATCCAAAATCCGACAAAGCGCACGACGCGCTGCCCTCCGACGATCGCGGTCAACAACCGAGCGGTAATCCCTTGGGGGCCATAGTCGATCCGCTCACCAAGCTGGGTATCGACACCGCGCGGGACATCGCGGCCGCCGTGCAATCGACCCGCGCTGCCGCGGGCGACCTGTTGAAGGTCGTCAACCTGCTGAGCCGGTTACCCGGACGCGAGACGCGTCCAGAGCCGGTGGCGATCTCGCCGGCGCCGGCAGTGGCCGACGCCGACGACGATATTGACGCCGATGACGAAAATGCCGGTGCCCCAACCACTGTGCTGCCCGTCGTGGCGCCGGACCCGTCGCCTATCGAAGGCCAGGGAATCTTCGGCGGCCTGAAGCGCGCCGCCGAGTCGGCGCTGAATCCGGCGGCCGTCCTCGGCGCCGCCGTCACACCCGTACGTCGCGTGATCGGCGGTGCCGACAACCCTGGCAAGAAAAAGGCCGACCACCACGACGCTGACAAGAAATCCGCCAAGCAAGACAGCGACGCCGATCTGCGCCACTGGGGTGACGAACTGATTGCCAAGTCGCAGAAGCCGACCCGTAAACAGGCGCACCGGCATCCGGCATTCGGACACATTCTCGACGAACTTGCGCCCGACGAAGTTCGGATGCTGCGGTTCTTGGCCGTTGCCGGCGTCCAGCCCGCCATCGACATCCGGACGAAGACGATGTTCCAGGTCGGCTCGGAGCGGCTCGTCAGGGGTGTGAACATGATCGCGGACATGGCCGGTTGCAGCTGGCCGGAGGCCGATCAACGCTATCTCGCGAATCTGAATCGTCTTGGCCTGGTGCGTTTTTCGTCTGAACCCGTGGCCGACTACCGGCGTTATGCGCTGCTCGAAGTGCAACCGCGAGCACTCGAGGTGACGGAGTCGACACCCAAGACGATCAGCGTGTACCGCAGCATCTACCTGTCGGAATTCGGCGAGCAGTTCTGCGAGGTCTGCATCGACACCGACGGCTACAACGCCGGCGGCTGGGCCACCGACGAGCGCGGCGACAAGATCATCGGGAAAGGCCCGCCTGACCCTGCCGCGCATAAGCACCAGCACTGACCCCGACCCCGACAAGCCCAGGGACATTCAATGACAACGCTCGCTGCCGGGCCCTTTCTTGATTGGGAGGAGCTCACCGGACAATCGAAATTCATCGTCGACATCATCAGCGTGCCGATCTTCAGCATGATCGCCGGTTTGATAACCAACTGGACCGGCGTGATCATGTTGTTCGCGCCGGTGCGGTTCACCGGGTTCTACGTGCCGGGCCTGAAACGGATATTTCCCTTTCTGCCGCGCAAGGTTCAGATTCTGCCGACCTTCGCGCCCAACGGAATTCTGGGTTTCCAGGGATTCATTCCGTGTCGCGCCGAGAAGATGGCCAGCCTGATCGTCGACACGTCCATCGCCCGGATCGGCAAGATCTCGGACTTCTATGAACAACTCAATCCCGACAAACTCGCCAAAGCGATCGCGGTGGCCGCCAGACCGGATATCGGCCGGTTGACCACCGAGATCATCGAGGCCCGGCATCCGCAGATGTGGCGGTCGCTTCCGCAGCCGTTGAAGGACGAGGTGCTGCAGACGGTCGACGCCGAGTTGCCGACCATTTCCAAGCGCGCCTTCGCCAAGATCGGCGAGAACATCGACCAGCTGCTCAACGTCAAGCTGATGACCGTCAACTTCCTGCGCCGTAATCCAGAAGTGTTGCGGGACATCATCAAAGGCATGGCGGTGCCCGAACTGCGGTTCATGGTGCGCATCGGCGCGCTGGGCTTCCCGTTCGGCATCCTGCTGGCGCTGTGGCTGTCGCTGATCTATTACTCCAGCGACGAGGCCAAGGAACACGGTGGCTTCTTCATCCACCTGCCGGGATTCGTCGACTCGATCCTGCACTTCCTGCCGACCTGGCTGTGGGTGCTGGGCGGTGCCGCGGTCATCGGCATCGTCGTCAACATCATCGCGATCAAGGTGGTGTTCGAGCCGGGGGAGCCGCAGCCGCGCTACAAATACCTTTGGAAGCAAGGGCTTTTCGCGAAGCGCCAGCATCAGGCGGCGCACGAACTCGCCACGATGCTGTCGCTGCAAGTTCTGACGGTCAAGAACTTCGCGCACGAACTGCTCAACGGAGCCAGTGCTGACAAGACCCGGGCGCTCATCCAGTCCGCGGTCGGGGAAGAGGCCGAGCGCATCCTGGGGCCGTACCTGGTCGTGGCCCGCAACTCCTTCGGCGTCGTCGACGTCGAGGGGCTGCAGCGCGGCGCCGGTGACAAGCTGGTCGACTTCGCCCCGAGCGTCCTCTACGACCCCGGGTTCAACAAAACCCAGGCCAAGAAGATCGAAACGTTCGCGACCGAGAAGTTCCGGGCGCTGCCGCCCGACCGGTTCGGCGAGATGCTGTACTCGGCGATCGAGCAGGATGCGTGGCTGCTGTACGCCCACGGCGGGCTGCTGGGCATCCTTGTCGGCGCCGTCCACATCCTCGTCTTCGGGGCCTGATCCCACGTGACCGAAAGGACCACAATGGCGCCCTATTCCAGGATCATCGTCGGCACCGACGGATCCGACGAGGCAACCGACGCCGTCACCGTCGCTGGTGTGGTGGCGGCTGCGCTCGGTGTCCCGGTCACCGTCGTGACCGCGTGGAAGCCCAGCGTCTCGGTGCCCGGAGGGCGCGAACAGCCGTGGGCGGATCTGACGGCCGAGGGCGCCGACGTCGATCTCACCGCGCTGGGAGTGACGGCGATCGAGAGGATTCCGGTGAAGGGCAGCGCGTTCGACGCACTGGTCGACGCCGCGGCGCAGTCCGACCGCTCGCTGATCGTGGTCGGTGCGGCAGGCCTCGGCCAGACTTCCAGCCGGTTGTGGGGGAGCACCTCGAACGAGCTGTCCCACCGCAGCCCTGTGGATGTGTTGTTCGTGCGCAAGGCGGTCGCGGCAGTGCAGACGATCGCCCTGGCCACCGACGGCTCCGACACCTCGGTGCGCGCGGTGCGTGCCGGGTATGACCTGGCGGCCGCCCTCGGCGTCCGGCCGGTCCTGGTCACTGTCGCCGGGGACACCGCCGCGGCCGAGGAGACGCTCAAGAATGTCGCAAGCCGACTGGGGGTCACTGGCTCGCTGGACCGGCAGGCGCTGCTCGGTGATCCGGCCGACGTGCTCGCGGCCGCCGAATATGACCTCGTCGTGATCGGAAACCGTGGCATGGCGGGCTTCGCCCGCGTCCTGGGCTCCACGGCCAACACCATCACCCATCGGGCGACGTCCAACCTGCTCCTGGTCAACACGGCGCCGGCTGCTGAGTAGGGGGCAGGTGCGCGGCACCGCGATTGCCGGACAAGTCGAGAGTTGGTGCACACCACCGCGAAACGCGACATCACCGGTGATATCGCTTGGCTACGGTGGTCGGAATGGCGACCTTGAATAAACCGCGTGAGTCCACGGTTAGACGTCTGTACGCACTGTCGATGAACGTATGCGCGTTCCCAGATTGTCAGACGCAACTAGTGACCATTGATACAAGAACGGTCATCGGGGAGGTCTGCCATATTCACGCGCAGAATGTCGGAGGGCCGCGGTACCTCGCGTCGCAGACGGATGAAGATCGGCATGGCTTCGACAATCTGGTCTTGATGTGCCGAAACTGCCACAAGGTCATAGACGCCGTCGAGAACGTCGCTAAGTATTCCGACGAGTGGCTGAGGGAAGTAAAACGCACTCACGAAGACCGGGCTCGCAAATCTGGAGAAATCCCGACGCCGCCCGACGTGATCACTGCGCTCTCATGGACTGTCGCCGTGTACCAGGCTGGCGCTACACACATGGACTTCCGCAACGCTGTGTTCAAGGTCGGAGGGGAGGGTGGGACCCTTGCCGGCCCTGGTGGACAGGGCGGCACCTTGACCATCGTTGGGATCGCCAGTTTGCCCTCGGACATCGAGCGCGAGATGAGGATCGATCTAGCCGGAGGGCCTGGTCAATATCCTGGGTCCGGCGGTGGAGGTGCTGGAGTACTGGCGTTCGAAGGACGACCGGCAACCGCGGACGACGTGGCAGCTGGTCTGACCGTTCCGTTGTTCTTCCCTGTGAACGCTGGTCAGTTAGCAGACGGGCTCCTTCATATTCTCGGCGCAGGCTGGGACCACATTTGGGTAACAGAAGTGCCATGCCGGGCCACGATTTCCGTGGCATATACCGTCGATTTTGGGCCAATCGCCGCGAACACACTGCTTCGCTTCGAGTTCGCGGTAAGCAACGAATCCGGTGCCGAGTGCGGGCGCGGTGCCGGAAATGTGGTTGTCCCTGACCCGCAAGGGGCTATCAATCGGAATTCCGGTGTCGCCATGGTTGGGTTCGATGTTGCGGCGCCAGGAATCTACGAGCTGTCGATATTGTCCGGTAATACACGGTTTTCCCGATATACCTTCGAAGTCAGGCTTCGGTAATCTCTTCCTGCGCGAATGCGCTTGGTAAGACCTGGACTCGGCAACCCACCAGCCGCCACGGCGTGATGGCATGCACTCTCAACGATTAGTCCTACCCATCATCGCCGATCACAAGACGACCGCCGGTACAGGCAGGTCCGCAGCATGCCGTTTCAGCCCACAGCGAGTTCGATCGATCCGGCACTGCCCCACCCTTGAGCGCTAGCACTCGCATGTATAGAGTGCTAGGTGGCACGCGGCCAACCGCGCTCCGGCACCCGCGACGACGGTGTGTGGTCAGGACGCTTGCCGAACAACCTGGCATCCGGGGATTGGCCCTGGATCGACACCCCAACCAAGTGGAGGGCTTCCATCGTGGCAGTCAACATCAAGCCACTCGAGGACAAGATCCTCGTTCAGGCCAACGAGGCCGAGACCACGACCGCTTCCGGTCTGGTCATCCCCGATACCGCCAAGGAAAAGCCGCAGGAAGGCACCGTCGTCGCAGTTGGCCCCGGCCGCTGGGATGAGGATGGCGAGAAGCGGATCCCCCTGGACGTTGCCGAGGGCGACACCGTCATCTACAGCAAGTACGGCGGCACCGAGATCAAGTACAACGGCGAGGAGTACCTGATCCTCTCGGCCCGCGACGTGCTGGCTGTCGTTTCCAAGTAAGCATTCGTGTCCCGCCCCGGAAATCCCCGTGTCCGCACGGGTGATGTCCGGGGCGGTATGCGTATCAGCGAAAGGCTCTAATGAGCAAGCTCATTGAATTCAACGAAGCTGCGCGCCGGGCCATGGAAGCCGGTGTCGACAAGCTCGCCGACGCAGTCCGCGTCACCATCGGCCCGCGCGGCCGGAACGTGGTGCTGGCCAAGGCCTTCGGTGGCCCGCAGGTCACCAACGACGGCGTCACCATCGCCCGCGACATCGACCTGGAAGACCCGTTCGAGAACCTGGGCGCCCAGCTGGTCAAGTCCGTCGCGACCAAGACCAACGACGTCGCCGGCGACGGCACCACCACCGCGACCGTGCTGGCCCAGGCCATCGTCAAGGCCGGCCTGCGCAACGTCGCTGCCGGCGCCAACCCGATCGCGCTCGGTGTGGGCATCTCGAGGGCCGCCGACGCGGTGTCCGAGGCCCTGCTGGCCGCGGCCAAGCCGGTGTCCGACAAGACCGCCATCGCCCAGGTCGCGACCGTTTCGTCGCGCGACGAACTGATCGGCGAGCTGGTCGGTGAGGCCATGACCCGCGTCGGTGCAGACGGCGTCGTCACCGTCGAGGAGTCCTCGACCCTGAACACCGAGCTCGAGGTCACCGAGGGCGTCGGCTTCGACAAGGGCTTCCTGTCGGCGTACTTCGTCACCGACTTCGACTCCCAGGAAGCCGTCCTCGAGGACGCGCTGGTGCTGCTGCACCGCGACAAGATCAGCTCGCTGCCCGACCTGCTGCCGCTGCTGGAGAAGGTCGCCCAGGCCGGCAAGCCGCTGCTGATCATCGCCGAGGACATCGAGGGCGAAGCGCTGTCGACCCTGGTCGTCAACGCCATCCGCAAGACCCTCAAGGCCGTCGCGGTCAAGGCGCCGTTCTTCGGTGACCGCCGCAAGGCGTTCCTCGAGGACCTCGCCGTCGTCACCGGTGGCCAGGTCGTCAACCCGGACGTGGGCCTGGTCCTGCGCGACGCCGGCCTGGACGTGCTGGGCACCGCCCGTCGCGTCGTGGTCACCAAGGACAGCACCGTGATCGTCGACGGTGGCGGCACCGCCGAGGCCATCGACGGCCGCAAGGCGCAGCTGCGCAGTGAGATCGAGGCCTCGGACTCGGATTGGGATCGCGAGAAGCTCGAAGAGCGCCTCGCCAAGCTGGCCGGCGGCGTGGCCGTCATCAAGGTCGGCGCTGCCACCGAGACCGACCTGAAGAAGCGCAAAGAAGCCGTCGAGGACGCCGTCGCCGCCGCCAAGGCCGCGGTGGAAGAGGGCATCGTCACCGGTGGTGGCGCCGCTCTGGTCCAGGCCCGTTCCGCACTGGACGGCCTGCGTGGCTCGCTGACCGGCGACGAGCTGATCGGCCTCGAGGTCTTCTCCTCGGCGCTGTCGGCCCCGCTGTACTGGATCGCGACCAACGCCGGCCTGGACGGTTCGGTCGTGGTGAACAAGGTGTCCGAGCTGCCCCTCGGGCAGGGCTTCAACGCCGCCACCTTGACCTACGGTGACCTGCTGGCCGACGGCATCGTCGACCCGGCCAAGGTGACCCGGTCCGCGGTGCTCAACGCCGCTTCGGTGGCCCGGATGATCCTGACGACCGAAACGGCCATCGTGGAGAAGCCGGCTGAGGAAGCCGATCACGGGCACGGCCACCACGGCCACGCCCACTAGGTAGTTCCAACGAAACGCCCCCGGTCCTGTTGGGCCGGGGGCGTTTTCGTGTTTCTGGTTAGAACGCTTGGTCGTAGAACCCGTTGGTGGTGTTGACGTTGTCGTGGTTGTCGACGCCGTAGTGCGGACCGATCGGGGTTCCGGTGGTCGCTTGAGCGGGAACGGCCAGGCCCAGGACGGCGGCGGTCATGCTCGATGCGATCAGGGTGGCAAAGCCGAACTTCTTCATTTCGAAACCCCTTCTTCGGTTGTTGTTGGTGCTCTGATGGTTTAAACCTGCTGTGTTGCAGGCACATTCCGGTCGGCAGGATTTGATCCACGGTTGGCAGAATTAACCCTGTCGTCGGTTGGCGGGCCGACTGTGAGGGGTATGCACGCGATCTTGCGAATTTCCGTGCACAGGGCTCACAGTCGGCGCGATGCTTACTTGGTAAGGAGGGCGCGGTGACCGAGACGACGCTTTCGCTCTACCGACGGCTGGGTGGCTACGACGTGATCGCCGCGATCATCGACGACATGTTCGCGGCGTTACGTGCTGACCCGGCATTTGCGCGTTTCGGATCGGGCCGCAGCACGGACTCCCACCTGCGGACCCGGCAGCTGCTCGTTGATCAGATGTGCGAGCTCGCCGGCGGACCGTGCCACTACATCGGGCGTGACATGTTGACCTCCCATGAGGGACTGGCGATCTCCGGCGCCGAATGGGACGCCAACATGAAGCATGCCGATGCCGCACTGATCAAGAACGGCGTAGCCGAGGCTGAAAGAGCCGAATTCCTGGCGCTTTTCGAGCGCTACCGCGGTGACATCGTCGAATAGCTGTGTGACCGGGGATTGATTGTTGGCGTGCGCTGACGCAATGTCGGCCTGAGAGCTCGCTTGAGGCTATATACGGTTAGCTGAGCGCTCAGGCCGACATTGTGATCGGGCTCAAGCAGAACTCAGGTCGGCAGGCCCGGGTCTCGGCTAGTTTCGCCGTGTGGACGCGCAAACGGTGCGGTGCTGGGTGCAGCAGCGGCATGCCCAGCTCCATATGCGCAAGTGGATGCTGGAGTTCGACGAGGAAGACTCCGAGCGGGAGTTCCGGGCGCACGACGACGCGAACGGGCTGCGGGCGGCCACCTTCGCCCAGGTGGTCGGCATCCTGTTCACTGCCGTGTACGCGGTGGTGGATCTCCTCGTTCTGCACGGGTTCGTCGCAGGTGCATTGATCGTCCGAGCGGCCACCATCGGCTTCTTCCTCTTGGGGATCGTGGTGATCCGCCGGGTGCGAATGGTCCAGGACCATCTGCAGGTCGGCACGGTCGCGTTGCTGACGATCGTCCAGGTGCTGCTGGGGCCGGTGCTGGCAAGTGTCGCGGATTTCCCGACCCAGTACTTGATGACCTCTGCCACCGTCACGCTCCTGGGCGCCGTCGGTCTGCTGCGGCTGCGCATGCACGCGGCGCTGGCGAACGCCGTGGTGTTCATCGCGGTGTGCCTGGCGCTGCCGAGTGTCCGGGGGAGCCTCGACGAGCTCGGCATGCTGGTGCCGCAGATCGCGGGACTAGCCGCCATCAGCATTCTGATCGCCTATGCGCTGGAGCGGCTGCGGCGTATCGACTTCCTCGGGCAGCGGGAAGTCGAGCAGGAGCGGGCCCGGACCGAGGAGATTCTGTACAACGTGCTGCCGGCCCCGATCGCCGACCGGCTGCGCGACGGCGCGCTGACCATCGCCGACTCGGCGCCGAGCGTCAGCGTGTTGTTCTCCGACATCGTCGGCTTCACCCCGGTGTCCGAGACGCTGACACCCGAGGCGCTGGTGCAGCTGTTGGACGCGATGTTCCGCGCGTTCGACGAGCTGTGCGACCGGCGGGGCATCGAGAAGATCAAGACCGTCGGTGACGCCTACATGGCCGTTGCGGGTCTGCCCAACCCCGATGAGGACCACGCCGCATCGATGGCCGAGTTGGCTCTCGACATGCAACGCACCGTCACCCGCCTGTCATCGAGCTGGCCGAGTCCGATCTCGATGCGGATCGGCATCTCGTCGGGCCCGGTGGTCGCGGGCGTGATCGGGCAGCGCAAGTTCATCTACGACCTGTGGGGCGACACCGTGAACACGGCGAGCCGCATGGAATCGAGTGGCCGCCCGCACCGGATCCAGGTGTCCGCCTCCACGCACGCGCTCCTCGCGCACCGCTACGAATTCAGTGACCCACAGGTGGTCGACGTCAAGGGCAAAGGACCCATGACGACGTACTTCCTGGAGGGCGCCCTACTTGACCGAGATGCCGCCGTCCACCGGCAGCGTGATTCCGGTGATGTACCGGCCTGACCGCCCGCAGAGGTACACCATCGCCTCGCTGACATCGGATGCGTCGATGAGCTCGACCGGCAACGGCGCCTGCAGTCCGGTTACGTCCTGGGGGTTCTCCGCGACCAGTTCTGCGAACCCCTCGTTGAGGATCATCGGGGTGGCCACTCCGGTCGGATGGACTGTGTTGACCCGAATGTTGTTCGCCGCCAATGAGGTTGCGTAGTACCGCATCAGGCCGACGACACCGTGCTTGCCGGCGTGGTAGCCCGCCATGCCGCGACTCTGGCTCGAGAGCGTCGGGCACAGACTGTTCAGGCCGGCCGTCGAGCTGGTGATCACGATGGCGCCGCCTTCGCCCTGGCTCAGCAGGTACGGCAGCGCGGCCTCGATCGTGTAGTAGACGCCGTTGAGCAGCACGGCGACGGAATCATCGAAGGCGGCCATCTCGTGCCGCTGCTCCCCGAAGGCCGGCAGGATGCCCGCGTTGGCGAGCACGAAATCCAGCCGGCCCAACTCGGCGACACCTTGGGCCACAACAGCTTTCAGTCGGTCGAAGTCGCGGACGTCCCCCTCCTCGGCGACGATTCGGCGGCCGGTCTTCTCGACGAGGTTGACGGTCTCGTCGAGGTCTTCGCGGGTCGACATCGGATAGCCGACGCTCGCGATCTGGTCGCACAGATCGACGGCGATGATGTCCGCGCCTTCCTCCGCGAAACGGACCGCGTGCGACCGGCCCTGGCCGCGCGCGGCGCCGGTGATGAATGCGACCTTGCCTTCGAATTGACCTGCCATGAGGGTCTCCGTCCGCCGGTGAATCGAGTATCGCGCCGTCGGCCGGGTCCTGGTCGGAAAATCGGTGTTAGCGTCCGACGATGACCGAACCGCTGCTGCGGCATGACCGCGACGACCGCGGCGTCGTCACGCTGACGCTGAACCGTCCGCAGGCCTTCAACGCGCTGTCCGAGGCGATGCTCACGCAATTGGGGGAGGCCTTCGCGGCACTCGCCAACGACGGGACGGTGCGGGCCGTCGTACTCGGCGCATCCGGCAAGGCGTTCTGCGCCGGGCACGACCTCAAGGAAATGCGCGCGGAGCCGTCACTGGAGTACTACCAGGATCTGTTCGCGCAGTGCACCGAGGTGATGCTCGCGATCCAGCGGTTACCGGTGCCGGTGATCGCCCGGGTGCAGGGTCTGGCGACCGCTGCCGGTTGCCAGCTCGTCGCCATGTGCGATCTCGCGGTGGCGAGCCACGACGCACGCTTCGCGGTCAGCGGCATCAACGTCGGATTGTTCTGCGCGACACCGGGAGTCGCGCTGTCGCGCAACATTCCGCAGAAGGCCGCGTTCGAGATGCTCGTGACCGGAGAATTCATCTCTGCGCAGGAGGCCAAGGTGTTGGGGCTGGTCAACAGGGTGGCGGCCCCGGAGGCACTCGACGACGAGGTCGAGGCCATCGTCGCGAGCATTGTCGCCAAGCCGGCCGTCGCGGTCGCGATGGGAAAGTCGTTGTTCTACCGCCAGATCGAGGTCGGCATCGAAGCCGCCTACGCGGACGCCGGAACGACGATGGCCTGCAACATGATGGATCCGAGCGCACTCGAGGGCGTGTTGGCCTTCATCGAGAAACGCCAACCCGGTAGTTGACGACTCGGCCGCCCGCGGCGCACTGTGATACAGGTCATATTTCTATCTGGACACATCGGGGGCAGAGAGGCGGCCGTTCGTGACCACGAAGGACAAGTACACGCAGGTGCCCACGCCCTACTCCTGGGACGTTCCGAGCGGCGGCGATGCGCGCTTCACCTGGGAATATGACGACGGCCGCGCGCGCCTGCTGTCCCTGTACCAAAAGGGCAAGGACAAGCAGTGGGACGCCCAGTCGCGGATCGACTGGTCGCAGGACGTCGATCCGATGAACCCGATCGGCCTGCCCGATGAGTTCCATCCGCTGTTCGGCAGCCCGATGTGGGACGCCGCCGACGAGAAGCGGCGCGCCGAGATGCGCCATCACTCCCAGGCCTGGCAGTTCTCGCAGTTCCTCCACGGCGAGCAGGGTGCGATGGTGTGTGCGGCCAAGATCGTCGAGGTGGTCCCGGACCTGGACGCGAAGTTCTACGCGGCGACCCAGACCATGGACGAGGCTCGGCACGTCGAGACGTTCTCGCGGTTCCTGCAGGAGAAGGTCGAACTGGTCTATCCGGTCAACAAGAGCCTGACCGCGCTGCTGGGGGACACCCTGCGCGACGCACGCTGGGACATGCCCTACCTCGGCATGCAGGTTCTCATCGAAGGTCTGGCACTTGCTGCCTTCGGGACACTGCGTGACTTGGCGGCTCCGGACTCGCTGGCCAAGCAGGTGCTCGCCTACGTCATGCAGGACGAGGCGCGGCACGTCGCTTTCGGCCGAATCTCGTTGAAGGACTACTACTCCGAGCTGACCGAAGCCGAGCGGGACGAGCGTGAAGAGTTCGTCGTGGACGCCTGCTATCTGATGCGTGACCGATTCCGTGGCGAGGAGGTTTTCGAGACCCTCGGCCTCGACGTCAAGGCGTGCGCCGAGTGGGTCGACACGTCGTCACCCATGATGAAGCAGTTCCGCGCGCACCTGTTCAGCCGCATCGTGCCGATCGTCAAGGACATCGGGTTGTGGGGTCCCAAGGTGCAGGGTGCGTTCGCGGACATGGGCGTCCTCGACATGGCGGGTCTCGATATCGAGGCGCTGATGAAGGCCGACGAGGATCAGGCCGAAGCGCTCGACAAGGCGCACGCCGAAATGGCCGTTCGCGCTGCGGAAGTCGACCACATCATCACGCAGGCGGCGAGTTAGGCCGGCCGCAGCGTCGTGGAGACGTGCACCGTCGACGTCAGCGTCCGGTGCACGGGGCAGCGTTCGGCGATGGACAGCAACTTCTCCCGTTGGTCATCGTCGAGGTCGCCGATCAGTTCGATCTCGCGGTCCATGTGGTCGATCATGCCCTGCTCGGTTTCGCAGTCAGCACAGTCCTTCGCGTGAATCTTCGCGTGCCGCAAGGAAACTCGCACCTGCTCCAGCGGCCAGCCCTTCTTGTTGGCATACATCCGCACCGTCATCGAGGTACACGCACCCAGGGCCGACAGCAGCAGGTCATAGGGTGACGGTCCCGCGTCGTCGCCGAACGGGCGGGGCTCGTCGGCGATCAACCGGTGCCCGCCGGCGATGATCTCCTGCGTGTAGGTCCCCGCGCCGCTCTCGGCCACGGTGACGGTGCCTTCGGGCGATGGTGTTGTCATGCCGACCAGGCTAACCGGGGACGTCGGACAGCGGTGCCAGGATCAGCCGGCAGGCCAGCTGAATTTCGTCCTCCGTCTCGTCGGCGGAGATTCGCCCGTTGAGGCTGGACTGCAGGATGCCGTGCCAGGTGTGCTGAACCAGCCGCATCAACGAAATATCTTGTGGCCCTGGATCATCCACCCCGCAGATGGTCAGCAACATGCTGCGGACCTGGCGGTCGATGTGCCCCACCTCAGCCACGGCCGTCGCATCGGCGGTGTTCAGCGAGTTGAGCATGGCGGCGGTCAGGTGCGGCTGACGCAGCATCGGGCGGGTGGCGCGCGACAGGACATCGAAGACGCGATCGGCGGCGGTTCCGGCCGGCACCTTCCGGCGACGGATGCCGTCCTGCATCCGGTCCACCCGGTCGGCCATGAGGCCGACGAACAGGTGGGTCTTGGAGGGGAAGTAGCGGTACAGGGTGCCCAGTGCGACCCCGGCCGCGCGCGCGACCTCGTTCATCTGGACCTGGTCGGCCGGCTTCTGTGCGGCCAGGGCTGCGGTGGCCTGCAGGATCGCGGCACGACGCTGCTGCTGCACGGCCGAGCTGGGCTCGGCGGCCGGGCGCGGTTCGGCGATTCTTGCCACGGGCAGCTCCTTTTTGGGTCTGGAACGAATTCTAGATGTTGGGTAGAGTCCCAAAACTGAAATTGATTCTAGTCTTCTTGGAGGTTTGCACATGCCACGCTTCACCCGGGACGAGCTGATGGCCGCGCTCGATCACTACACCAAGGTCGTCGAGGTCTGTTCGAACACAGGGGACTGGGGCCCGTTCGCCGATTTGTTCACCGAGGACGTGCACTACATCGAGCACGCCTATGGCGAGATGCACGGCCGCGAGGCGGTCCGCGAATGGATCATCGGCGTGATGAAGCCGTTCCCGCACATGCGATTCCCGCACACCTGGGTCGCGATCGACGAGGAGAACGGCGCGATCGTCACCGAGATCATCAACGCCCTGGCCCATCCCACCGAGCCGGGCAAGGTGTTCGGTTTCCCCAACATCACCCGCCTCGTCTACGCCGGGGACAACCTGTTCTCCTCGGAGGAGGACGTCTACAACCCCGTGCGCGACGCGCCGCGCGTCGTGGGTGAGTGGCTGAAGGCCGGTGGCGTCATGCAGTCCGCGCCCATGGCTGCGAAGCACGGCTGACGTCGTGAAGCTGATCTACGCCTTGTGGGGCGCCGGTTTGGACACCGCCCTGCAGTCGACCCAACTACATGTACTGCTGCGGGCCGCCGGGGTGGGCCGGTTGCAGATCAACGTCGACGACGCCGACGTCGAGGCGGCGATGTTGCGCATCACCACCTTCGACAACCCGGTTCCGGCGGTGGTCAGTGTGTGGACCGACGACGGCGTCGACCCGGACCCCATCTCCGACCTGCTGGCCGCGATCTCTGCGCGCAGTGCCGGCTGGGAAGTCGAGGAGACGGTGCGGCTGGTCCCGCCCGATGTGGAGAACGGTGTTCGGACAACGGCATTGGCGCAGATCGGCTTCCTACGGATCCCGGCGGATCTCGATCCGGCCGACTGGCTCCAAATCTGGCAGGGGCAACACACCAGCGTTGCCATCGACACCCAGGACACGTTCGGCTACGTGCAGAACCGGGTCCTGCGCACGGTGCACGGCACCGAGCGGGTCGACGCCGTCGTCGAGGAGCTGTTCCACATGGCGGCCATGACCGACGTGCACGCGTTCTACGGCAGCGGGGGCGACGATGCGGAACTGCAGCGCCGCATGACTCTCATGGTCGAGAGCGTGATGCGCTTCGGCGCCCACACCAATCTCGACTCGGTGCCGACCAGCAGGTACTGCTACGCGCTCTAACTGCCGTGGATGAGGTCGCGGATGTCGCCGTCGACGGATTCGTCTGCGACGAAAAGCAATTCGTCGCCGTCCTCGAAGCTGTCCCCGGACTTGGGCACGATGATCCTGCTGCCGCGCTGCACCGTCACCAACAGTGTGTTCGGCGGCAGGGTCAGGTCCCTGATGGTGCGTCCGATCAACGGGCTGTCCGGTGGCAGCGTGAATTTCGTCAGGTTCGCGTGCCCCTGACGTAGCCCCATCAGCCGCACCAGGTGACCGACATCGATGGCGCCCTCGACCCCGGCGGCCATCGCGTGCGGCGTCGACACCGCGACGTCGACACCCCAGTCGTCGGTGAACAACCACTCGTTGGCCACGTTGTTCACGCGCGCGACCACCCGCGGCACCCCGAACTCGGTTTTCGCCAACAGCGCCATCGCGAGGTTCGCTTTGTCGTCGCCCGTCGCGGCGATCACCACGTCGCACGTCTGGATGCCGCATTCCTCGAGCGAGGCCACTTCGCAGGCGTCGGCCCACAGCCAGTCGGCCTCGGGGACCGTCGGCGGCTCGTACTTCTGGATGTCTCGCTCGATCAGCAGGACCTTGTGACCGTTGGCGACGAGTTCCTGCGCCACCGACCGGCCCACCGCGCCGGCGCCGGCGATCGCGACTCGCATGCCCCGGGTGCTCACGCAGTCATTGTCGCCTACCGCAGCCCGCAGCAGGTTCCCAGATACATTTGCTTCGGCCGCCGATCGGAATGAGGACGTGGATGACGCTGGAGCAGCTGAACAAGGTGCTGCTCATCGGCGCGCTGGTGCTACTGGCCAGCATCGTGGCCACGCGACTCGCCACCCGCGTCGGCCTGCCCAGTCTGCTGCTGTTCCTCGGCCTCGGGGTGCTGGTCGGCGAAGACGGCATCGGCCTGCGGTTCGACGACGTCGCCCTGGTCCGGGACCTGGGGACGGCGGCGCTCGCGATCATCCTCATCGAAGGTGGTCTCACCACCAAGTTCAGCGACGTCCGCAAGAGTCTGGCGCCGGCCGCGGTGATGGCCACCGTCGGCGTGGCCGTCAGCACGGCCATCACCGCGGCGGGTGCGCATCTGCTGTTGGGGATGGACTGGCAACTGGCGCTGCTGCTGGGCGCCATCGTCTCGTCCACCGACGCCGCGGCGGTGTTCTCCGTGCTGCGGGTGCTGCCGTTGCCCCGGCGGCTGGCAGGTCTGCTGGAGGCCGAGTCCGGCCTGAACGACGCGCCCGCCGTGATCCTGGTCCTGATGTTCAGCGTCGTCCCGCTGGCCTTCAATCCGGGACACGGACTGCTCAACCTCGTGTACGAGCTGGCGGTCGGCGCGGCGATCGGCGTGCTGTGCGGCTACCTCGGCGCCGTCACGCTGCGCCGCATCGCGCTCCCGGCGTCGGGTCTGTACCCCCTCGCGACGTTCGGCCTGGGCACGGTGGCCTTCGCGGCCTGTGGGGTCACGCACGCCAGCGGGTTCCTCGCCGCCTACCTGACCGGCCTGGTGCTGGCGAACTCCGGACTGCCGCACCGCGCGGCCACCCGGTCGTTCGCCGAGGGACTCGGTTGGCTGGCGCAGATCGGGCTGTTCGTTCTGCTTGGGCTGCTGGTCACGCCCAGCCAGCTCGGCGACGACCTGCTGCCGGCCGTCGTCATCGGCCTGGTTCTGCTGCTGTTGGCGCGGCCGTTGTCGGTGGTGTTGTCGCTGATCGGCTTCCGGGTGCCCTGGCGCGAGCAGGTGTTTTTGTCGTGGGCCGGATTGCGCGGCGCAGTGCCGATCGTGCTGGCCACCTATCCGATCGTCACCGGGGTGCCCGACAGTCAGCGGCTGCTGAACGTCGTGTTCGTGCTGGTGGTGGTGTTCACCCTGGTGCAGGGCCCGAGCCTGAAGCCGGTCGCACACCGGCTCGGACTGATCCGCCGCGACGTCACCCGCGAGATTCAGGTGGAAGCGGCGCCCCTGGACGTGCTCGACGCGGAGCTGCTGACGCTCACGGTGCTGCCGCAGTCGCGCTTGCACAACGTGACGGTGCTGGAGCTGCGGCTGCCCGATCCGAGCGTGATCACGTTGATCATCCGCAAGGGCAATACCTTTGTGCCGCAGCCCGACACCCGCCTGGAAGCCGGTGATGAACTGCTGATCGTCAGCACCAGCACCACCCGCGAGGCCACCGAACGCAGACTTCGCGCAGTGAGCCGCCGCGGGAAACTGGCCTATTGGTTCGACGAATACGGAGAGCCCGACTGACGGGCGTGCTGCCTACGCGAAACGGCGTTCCAGCAGCGAAAGCTCGAGAAGCTCACTGCTGGAACGCCGTTTCGGCGGACGTGATCAGGACGCGCGGCGGATGCCCCGTTTCAGCAACAGTTCGCGCTCGCCTTCGCTGAGCCCGCCCCAGATGCCATACGGTTCGCCGACGGCCAATGCGTGCGACCGGCATTGCGTGATCACCGGGCAGGCCCGGCACATCTCTTTGGCGCGCATTTCGCGCTGAGCGCGAGCGCGGCCGCGCTCGCCATCGGGGTGAAAAAACACCGCGGAATCGACGCCCCGGCAAGTGCCGTGCATCTGCCAATCCCACATATCGGCGTTGGGTCCGGGAAGCTGCTGCGGCTGTGGCATTGGGAAAGAACTCCTCCCCGCGCTTCCAATTTGAAATCTTTGGATGCGCGTCGATCTGCAAATGGCCCGAGGACTTGTCGCCGATGACAACTCGTGCACACAACGTAGAAGGACTCGGCAAATTCCGTCAATAGCCACGCTCTGTGCGAAACCCCATAAGTGCAGGTCAAGAATTTACATCACGTTCATCTACGCGATGCTTTGGAAACGAAACGCATGGTGGCGATATTGTCTGTCACTGCCTGAAGGCCCCTGTTTTTGCAGTTCGCGTCAGTTCGCCACATCGAACAATTTGTGGCGGAATTGGATGTCGTTGACATGTTGTTAACACGGCGAGCATTAATTATTAACGAAACCTGCCCAACTCGCAGCGTCAGGGAACGCGGCCGTGCGGCGGCGCGCCATTGATACCGTGCTGACTCGATGACCGCAACCGATACCGCGACGCCCTCTGCCGACCAGCCAGCCGCCCGACTCCGGGCCGCCGCTTTTGGCAACGATCTGCCATGTTGGCCGCTGCCGACGGCGCACTCGGTCGATGAGCTGTGGCTGCGCGCCGTCGCCGCCGGCGGTCAGGGCCACTACGCCGTCGCGTTTGCTGACCTGGACTCCGTCGCGCGTCGCGGCAACGGTTCGTTGCTGTCGCTGGCGCAGAGCACCCGTGCCTCGTTTCTCCGACAGGTCGGTTGGCACCGCCTGGCCCGGGTCGCCGACGGCAGGGCGTGGGCGTTGGTCGCGCATCAGCCCGACGCCGCCGAGGCGCGGGCCGACGCGCTCGTCGGTCTGGCCGCCGACGCCCTTGGGATCGGCCGGTTCGGGGTGGCGCAGCGGCTGCTCGAGCGGGCCGTGATCGACACCGCGAACAGCGGGGTACCGCGTCAACGTGTCCGGCTGGCCTGGGTCAGTGCCGAATTAGCTATGGTCAGCGGCCGTGGTGAGGAGTCCGTCGCGCACGCCGAACGCGCGCGGGAGCTCGTCGGTGACCTTGGCTCGCCGCGCCACGCCGTGAAGACCGACGTGGTGTACTCGGCGGCGTTGTGCAGCGCGGGCCGGTTCGACGAGTCCCGCCGGGTCGCCGACGCCGCACTGGGGCATACCCAACAATTCGGCTTGGTACCGCTGACCTGGGCATTAGGCTGCCTGTTGAGTGATATCGGCAGCGCCGAGCACAGCCCGGAAGCGATGGCGCAGATCCGCGACGACGCCGCCGCGACGGTACGCGACCGCGGCGGGCGATGGGCGTGATGAGTCTGGCCGCCCGCACCAGTCATTACTGTTGTCCTGACATACCAACCACGGCACCGCCTCGTCCGTAACGCTGGAGAACGCGCACACGATGACATTTTCGGGAGATGGTCTCGATGCTGTCGTTGCTGACGCAGTTGCCGGCAATCGCGACGCGCTCCGCAAGGTGTTGGAAACCATCCGCCCGATCGTCGTTCGGTACTGCCGTGCGCGCTTCGGGGTCGGTGAACGACAGGGTGTTTCCGCAGACGATGTGGCTCAGGAGGTGTGTTTAGCTGTGATCACGGCGCTGCCGCGGTACAAGGACCAGGGACGGCCGTTCCTGGCTTTCGTGTACGGCATTGCCGCTCACAAGGTTGCTGACGCGCATCGCGCCGCCGGCTGCAACCGCTCTGAAGCCACCGACGATCTACCGGACCGCCCCTCGACCGAACTGGGCCCCGAACAGTTGGCCATCGATGCCGACGCGGCGGCCCGGATGAACCGGTTGCTGGCGGTGCTGCCCGAGAAGCAGCGCGAAATCCTGATCCTGCGCGTCGTCGTCGGCATGAGCGCCGAGGAGACCGCCGAGGCCGTCGGCAGCACCGCCGGCGCGGTACGCGTTGCTCAGCACCGGGCGCTGGCACGGCTGAAGTCCGAGATCGGTTCGACGGAGCGTGGCCATGCCTGACTCCGGACAATGGTCACCGGGCGGCGGTGACCCCTCGCTCAACGAGATTCGACGCGTCGACCGGTTCTTCGACGCGCTCGCCGCCGACGAGCATGCGTACTCGACGGACTCCACCGAAGCCGAGCTGGCCTTCCTGCTCGCCGACTGGCGCGACGGCATCCGCGAACCCGCGGTGACGACGCCCGTCACCGCCCGTGACGCTGTGGCGGCCCTCCAGAAGGGGTTGCACCGCAAGGAATCTCGGACATCGCTGACCATCGTCGGCTCGGTCGCGGCCGCGCTGTTGTGCCTCGGTGGCTTCGGCACCGCGATCTACACAGCCGGACCGAATTCCTCGCTGTACGGCCTGCACACCGCCATGTTCGGCGCCCCACGGGTCAGTGACGAGCAGGTGATGCTGGCTGCACAGACCGAGATGCAGCAAGTGCAGCAGCTGATCGACAACGGCCAGTGGCAGCAGGCGCAGGACAAGCTGCAGGCGTTGAGCCCGACCGTGCAGAGCGTCGACGCCCCAGAGCACAAGCAACAGCTGATCCAGCAGTGGAATGCCTTGACCTACAAGGTGGTTGAGCAGAACCCCGCGGCCACGCTGCCGCCGCCGGGGGAGCCGCAGCCGGTCCTGCCGTCCTCGCCGCTGACCCTGTTGCCGGTCCCGGTGGTCGAGCCGACGTCGTCGTCGAGCGCGACGTCCAGCACGTCGACGACGACCTCGTCGTCCACGACAGCCACGTCGACCGACACGTCCTCGACGTCGAGCAGCGCATCGACGTCGCCGTCGGAGACGACGGCCACGTCCTCGTCGACGAGCGCGACGTCCCCGACCGAAACGTCGAGTTCCCCGTCGTCGACGGCATCGAGCAGCCCGACCGCCACGTCGACGCCGTCGTCCTCGGCATCGACGGCCACGTCTGCGCCGTCGACGGTGCCGCCCACTGCGACGGCCACCGCCACCCAGCCCGCGACCGTGCCCTCGACCGAGCCCGTCGTCACCAACCCGCCCACGGCGTCGGCCACGGTTGCGCCGTCACCGACCCAGACCCCGGCACCTGCCCAGACGGTCACGACCGTCGCCCCGACTGTCACGGTGCCCTCGGTGACCACACCGGCACCAACAAACCCGCCGGTGCAGGCGACTGTCGCTCCGACCACCAAGGAAGCCCAGCAGGAGCCGACGCGCGAGAGGTCGGTTGTGACCACCACGCAAGTGCCGTCGGGTTCGGGTTCGGGACACGGGCAGCACTGATTCACGCCGCGCCGGTCCAGCGGTTGACTCTGTAGTGACGGCGCTGGTTACTCGACTTTTTGCGCCCTGAGCGCAGCGTGAACGCAGCTTGGTCGTTGACTCTGTAACTACGGCGCTGCGTACTCGGCTTTTTCGCCCTCAGCGCAAGATCAACGCGCCAGGCGTGATGTCCAGCACGTCAAGAGAAAAAATCAGCGGTAGCCGTCGTGCTCCGAGGTCGCCTCGTTCAGCGACGCGTCGGCGTAGCCGCGGCAGTAGTCCCACGTCACGTAGGCATCGGGCTCGGGATCGTAGGCGGGCTCGTGCGGGCGGACCGTGCCGTCGACCAGCAGCTGCAGCAGGTTCGCCCGCAGCATGTCCCAGTCGTGGTAGTGGTCCTGCTGGCATTCGTCGCAACAGACGACGAGGCCGCGAATGCCCTTGTGTGCCAACAGGGTTTCGTAGACCGCCAGATCGGCCAGATCGGCCTCGACGGCCATGCGTTCCTGCGGGTCCAGGGGTTGCCCCGGCTCCAGCGCGTCCAGAACAGCCGACGGGTCCATGGGATCGTCGGCGAACGGGTCGGGTGGCAAGCCCGGCGGCAGGTGGTCACGCACACGTCCACCCTACTTATCACCCCTGGCGATGCGCCAGCCGTTACCCCGGCGAGCCGTCACCGAGTGGGGTTCGGCGCACATAGTAAGGGCCGATAGGATGGGTTTTTAGATCCACGACTGTGTCTGCCCTGGAGGCCCCACCCATGTCGATCGCTGAAAGCAGCGTTCCCATTTCTGTTCCGGTGCCGACCGGCGGTGACGATCCGACCAAGGTCGCGATGCTCGGGCTGACCTTCGATGACGTCCTGCTGCTGCCCGCGGCGTCGGACATCATCCCGGCCACCGCCGATACGTCCAGCCAGTTGACGCGCAATATCCGGCTGCGGGTGCCGCTGGTCAGCTCGGCCATGGACACCGTCACCGAGTCGCGGATGGCCATCGCGATGGCCCGTGCCGGCGGCATGGGCGTGCTGCACCGCAACCTGCCGCTCAGTGAGCAGGCCGCGCAGGTCGAGACCGTCAAGCGGTCCGAGGCCGGCATGGTCACCGATCCGGTCACCTGCTCGCCGAGCAACACCCTCGCCGAGGTCGATGCCATGTGCGCCCGGTTCCGAATCTCGGGCCTGCCCGTCGTGGATACCGCCGGGCAGCTCGTCGGCATCATCACCAACCGCGACATGCGCTTCGAGGTCGACCAGGACAAGGCCGTCGCCGAAGTGATGACCAAGGCTCCGCTGATCACCGCCCAGGAGGGCGTTTCGGCCGAGGCTGCGCTGGGCCTGCTGCGCCGGCACAAGATCGAGAAGCTGCCGATCGTCGACGGGCACGGCAAGCTCACCGGGCTGATCACCGTCAAGGACTTCGTCAAGACCGAGCAGTTCCCGCTGGCCACCAAGGACAGCGACGGACGTCTGCTGGTCGGTGCCGCCGTCGGCGTCGGTGACGACGCCTGGACGCGCGCCATGACGCTGGCCGATGCCGGGGTCGACGTGCTGATCGTCGACACCGCGCACGCCCACAACCGCGGCGTGCTGGACATGGTGGCCCGCCTCAAGAAGGCCGTCGGCGACAAAATCGAGGTCGTGGGCGGAAACGTCGCCACCCGGTCCGCCGCCGCCGCGCTGTGCGAGGCCGGCGCCGACGCCGTCAAGGTGGGTGTCGGGCCCGGCTCGATCTGCACCACCCGCGTGGTCGCCGGTGTCGGCGCGCCGCAGATCACCGCGATCCTGGAGGCGACCGCCGCGTGCCGTCCCTACGGCGTGCCGGTGATCGCCGACGGCGGCCTGCAGTACTCGGGCGACATCGCCAAGGCGCTGGCCGCCGGCGCCTCGACCGCGATGCTCGGCTCCCTGCTGGCCGGTACCGCCGAATCGCCGGGTGACCTGATCTTCGTCAACGGCAAGCAGTTCAAGAGCTACCGCGGGATGGGGTCGCTGGGCGCCATGCAGGGCCGCGGTCAGGGCAAGTCCTACTCCAAGGACCGTTACTTCCAGGACGACGTGCTCTCCGAGGACAAGCTGGTGCCCGAGGGCATCGAGGGCCGGGTGCCGTTCCGGGGACCGCTGTCGACGGTCATCCACCAGCTCACCGGCGGTCTGCGGGCGGCCATGGGCTACACCGGCTCGGCCACCATCGAGCATCTGCAGCAGGCGCAGTTCGTGCAGATCACCGCGGCGGGCTTGAAGGAAAGCCACCCGCACGACATCACGATGACCGTCGAAGCCCCGAACTACTCCTCGCGCTAACTGACAAGGAAGTCATTACACACATGCGTGACATGGTTGAAATCGGCATGGGCCGGACCGCTCGTCGTACCTACGAACTCGATGACATCAACATCGTCCCGTCCCGGCGGACCCGCTCCAGCCAGGATGTGTCCACCGCATGGCAGCTGGACGCCTACCGGTTCGAGTTTCCGCTCCTGGCCCATCCGACCGACTCGCTGGTGTCGCCCGAGTTCGCGATCGAGATGGGTCGTCTCGGTGGCCTCGGCGTGCTCAACGGCGAAGGCCTGATCGGCCGGCACCGGGACGTCGAGGACAAGCTCGCCCAGGTCGTCGAGCTCGCCGCCAAGGATGACGACCCGTCGGCGTCCGTCCGGCTGCTGCAGCAGCTCCACGCGGCCCCGCTGGACCCGGAGCTGCTCGGCGCCGCTGTCGCGCGGGTCCGTGAAGCCGGTGTCACCACGGCGGTGCGGGTCAGCCCGCAGAACGCCCAGGCCCTGACGCCGACGCTGGTCGCCGCCGGGATCGACCTGCTGGTCATCCAGGGCACCATCATCTCGGCCGAGCGGGTCGCCCAGGATGGCGAGCCGCTCAACCTGAAGACCTTCATCTCCGAGCTCGACGTGCCGGTGGTCGCCGGTGGCGTGCTCGATCATCGCACCGCGCTGCACCTGATGCGGACCGGCGCGGCCGGCGTCATCGTCGGCTACGGCTCGACCTACGGGGCGACGACCAGCGACGAGGTCCTGGGTATCAGCGTGCCGATGGCCACCGCCATCGCCGACGCTGCCGCCGCGCGCCGCGAATACCTCGACGAGACCGGCGGCCGCTACGTGCACGTGCTGGCCGACGGCGATATTCACACCTCTGGCGACCTGGCCAAGGCCATCGCCTGCGGCGCCGACGCGGTTGTGCTGGGCACCCCGCTGGCCGCTGCCGCCGAGGCGCCTGGTGACGGCTGGTTCTGGCCGGCCGCTGCGGCGCACCCGTCGCTGCCGCGCGGTGCCCTGATGCAGGTCGCGCTGGGCGAGCGTCCGTCGCTCGATCAGGTGCTCAACGGCCCGTCCGACGACCCGTTCGGTTCGATCAACCTGGTCGGCGGTCTGCGCCGGTCGATGGCCAAGGCCGGGTACTGCGACCTCAAGGAATTCCAGAAGGTCGGCCTCACCGTCGGTAGCTAGTACCGGCGGTAGCGAGTTAGGCATACCTTGGTAGCTGGTTACCGAGCGGTAGGTCCATACTTTTGCCATGGAGCCTGACTACGACGTCTTGATCATCGGCTCGGGGTTCGGAGGCAGCGTCAGCGCCCTCCGGCTCACCGAGAAGGGTTACCGCGTTGGGGTTTTGGAAGCCGGCCCCCGGTATTCGGACGCCGACTTCGCCAAGACCTCGTGGGACCTGCGAAAGTTCCTGTGGGCGCCCAAGTTGGGCATGTACGGCATCCAGCGGATCCACCTGCTGCGCAACGTGATGATCCTGGCCGGCGCGGGCGTCGGCGGCGGTTCGTTGAACTACGCCAACACGCTGTACATCCCGCCGGACCCGTTCTTCAACGACCCGCAGTGGAAGGACATCACCGACTGGCGCGCCGAGCTGATGCCGCACTACGAGCAGGCGCAGCGCATGCTCGGCGTGGTCCAGAATCCGACGTTCACCGACGCGGACAAGATCATCAAAGAGGTCGCCGAGGACATGGGTTGCGCCGACACGTTCGTCGCGACGCCAGTCGGCGTGTTCTTCGGGGCCGACGGTGAGAAGACGCCGGGCAAGACGGTTCCGGACCCCTACTTCGGCGGGGCCGGCCCGGCCCGCACCGGCTGCATCGAGTGCGGCGAGTGCATGACCGGCTGCCGGCACGGCGCCAAGAACACCCTGGTGAAGAATTACCTGGGTCTCGCGGAAAAGGCGGGGGCACAAGTGCATCCGCTGACCACCGTGTCCAGCTTCCAGCAGCGCGGCGACGGGCTGTGGGAGGTGGCGACCCGGCGGACCAACGGCCGGGTGCGGCGCGGCAAGCGGACCTTCACCGCCAAGTACCTGATCGTCGCGGCCGGTACCTACAACACGCAGAAGCTGCTGTTCAAGGTGCGCGACACCGGCAAGCTGACCAAGCTGTCGGACAAGCTCGGCGTGCTGACCCGGACCAACTCCGAGTCCATCGTGGGTGCCCAGACCCGCGAGGTGCCCACGGACATGGACCTCACGCACGGCGTGGCCATCACCTCGTCGATTCACCCGACGCCGGATACCCACATCGAACCCGTGCGGTACGGCAAGGGCTCCAACGCGATGGGCATGCTGCAGACGCTCATGACGGACGGCGCCGGTCCGCAGGGCACCGACGTGCCGCGGTGGAAGCAGTTCCTGAACCAGGCCGGCGAGGACCCGCGTGAGCTGATCCGCCTGCTCAACCCGCAGCACTGGAGTGAGCGCACCGTGATCGCGCTGGTGATGCAGCACCTGGACAACTCGATCACCACCTTCACCAAGCGTGGGCCCGGTGGCTTCCGGATCATGTCGTCCAAGCAGGGCCACGGCGAGCCCAATCCGACCTGGATCCCGGTCGGTAACGAGGCGACCCGGCGGATGGCCGAGAAGGTCGGCGGTATCGCCGGCGGCACCTGGGGCGAGCTGTTCAACATCCCGCTGACCGCCCACTTCCTGGGCGGCGCGGCGATCGGTGACAGCCAGGCGACCGGGGTCATCGACCCGTACCACCGCGTCTACAACTACCCGACGCTGTTCGTCACCGACGGTGCCGCGATCTCGGCGAATCTCGGTGTGAATCCGTCGCTTTCGATCGCGGCGCAGGCCGAGCGCGCGGCGTCGCTGTGGCCGAACAAGGGCCAGGACGACGCGCGGCCGGCCCAGGGCGAGCCCTACCAGCGGATCGAACCGGTCGCACCGGACCGCCCCGTCGTCCCGGTCGACGCCCCCGGCGCACTGCGCCGGTTGCCGATCACCCCGATCTAGTAGGGACTTGTGCACGTCTGGTCACGCTCGGCGAGACCAGACGTGCACGAATCGCGCCTGGTTACGCGGCGCTGATGACCCGGCTCGGTGCCCCGTGGACGTCGACCGGGACATCGCCGGTCAGCGTGACGCGATGCATCAGCCGGTGCTGGCCGTCGTAGTCGTCGACGGCGCGGTGCTGGGTGGCCCGGTTGTCCCACATCGCGACATCGCCGGGCTGCCAGTCCCAGCGAACGGTGTTCTCCATCATGGTGATTCGGCGCTGCAGCAGCTCCAGCAGGGCCGCTGACTCGTAGCTGTCCAGGCCGACGAAGCCGCGCACGAACTGGCCGGCCACCAGGGTTCGTTCCCCGGTCTCCGGGTGCACGCGCACCACCGGGTGCTCGGTGCGGAAGTCGGGTTTCTGGAACTCGGCCTGGTAGCCCTTTTGCTCCTCGGACAGCTGGGCCGTATCCACGGTGACGTCCTTGAGGTAGTCGAACCGGTTGGAGTGCACGGCCCGCAGGTTCTCGACCAGCGCCTTGAGTGGAGCCGGCAGTCCGTCGTAGGCCGCGGCGGTGGAGGCCCACAGGGTGGAACCGCCGTAGGTCGGCAGGGTGACCGCCCGCAGGACCGACGCCGAAGGGTAGTCGGGCATGAACGTGACGTCGGTGTGCCAGCGGTTGGCCTTGCCGTACTCCGAGTCGATCGGAGCGACCTTCGGGGCGTCGGCGCGCTTCATCGAGTGGTGGCCGACCAGATCGCCCATCAGTTCCCCGAAAGCCTGCTGCTGTGCGTCGTCGAGGTGGTCCTGGCCACGGAAGAAGATGACCTTGTGCTCCAGCAGCGCGGCACGGATGTCGGAGACGGTCTCGGAGGACAGGTCACCGCCCAGGCGCACACCGTCGATGACGGCGCCGATCTTGCTGGTCAGTTTGGTGGCAGTGAACATGGCAATCCTTTCGACCGAAGCGACTGTAGTCAGTTGACTACAGTGCCTGGACGCTAGTGTAGCCACATGACTACAGGCGTGCCAGTGGGCCGGGACGAGGTCGTCGCGGCCATCCTCGAAGCCGCTGCCGAGCTGTTCGCCGCGCGCGGACCCGCGGCCACGTCGATCCGGGATATCGCCACGAAATCCAACGTCAACCATGGGCTGGTGTTCCGGCACCTCGGCTCCAAGGAGAAACTGGTCGGGGCGGTGCTGGACCATCTTGGGCAGCGGCTCAAGGAGCTGATCGAGGCCGGTGCGCCCGCCGACGTGGTCGACGCGGCGGTGGATCAGCAGCTACGGGTGATCGCCCGGGCAGCGCTCGACGGCTACCCGGTGGGGGAGTTGCAGACCACATTTCCCAACATGACGCGGCTGCTCGACGAATTCATGCTCCGGTACGCCGACGAGAACCAGGCTCGGATCGCGGTGGCCAACATCATTGCGCTGCAACTGGGTTGGCGCCTGCTCGGGCCGTTCCTGCGATCGGCGCTGGGGCTGGGCGAGATGACCGACGACGAGGTCCGCACTGCCGTGGGCGTGGCCGTCGAGCGGCTGGCAGTGCCTCCGGCTGCCCACCACTAGACTGAGCGGGTGCAAACACCAGCTTCACAGCCCGTTCTGGTCATCGACTTCGGTGCGCAGTACGCGCAGCTGATCGCCCGCCGGGTGCGCGAGGCGCGGGTTTTCTCCGAGGTCCTGCCGCATACCGCGACGGTCGAGGACATCAAGGCCAAGAACCCGCAGGCCATCGTGCTGTCCGGTGGTCCGTCCAGCGTCTACGACGAGGGCGCTCCGCAACTGGACGCCGCGATCTTCGATCTCGGCGTCCCGGTGTTCGGCATCTGCTACGGATTCCAGGCCATGGCCCAGGCGCTCGGCGGTACCGTGGCGCACACCGGCACCAGTGAATACGGCCGGACTGAGCTGAAAGTAGCTGGCGGAGAACTGCATTCAGGGCTGCCGGACTCGCAGCCGGTGTGGATGAGCCATGGCGACGCGGTTACCGCGGCGCCCGCCGGGTTCGAGGTGGTGGCCAGCAGCGCCGGCGCCCCGGTCGCCGCGTTCGAGGACCGGGCCCGCAAGCTGGCCGGCGTCCAGTACCACCCCGAAGTGATGCACTCCCCGCACGGCCAGCAGGTGCTCAGCCGCTTCCTGCACGACTTCGCCGGTATCGGCGCGACCTGGACCGCGGCCAACATCGCCGACCAGCTGGTCGAGCAGGTGCGCGAGCAGATCGGCGACGGCCAGGCCATCTGCGGCCTGTCCGGCGGCGTCGACTCGGCGGTGGCTGCTGCACTGGTGCAACGCGCCATCGGTGACCGGCTGACCTGTGTATTCGTCGACCACGGCCTGCTGCGCGCGGGCGAGCGTGAGCAGGTGGAACGTGACTTCGTCGCCGCCACCGGTGCCAAGCTCGTCACGGTCGACGAGGCCGACCGCTTCCTTGACGCCCTCTCCGGCGTGACCAACCCCGAAGGCAAGCGCAAGATCATCGGCCGTGAGTTCATCCGGGCTTTCGAGGGCGCGGTGCGTGACACCCTCGGCAGCAGCGAGTCCGAGATCGAGTACCTCGTCCAGGGCACGCTGTACCCGGACGTCGTCGAATCCGGCGGCGGTACCGGTACCGCCAACATCAAGAGCCACCACAACGTGGGCGGCCTGCCCGAGGACCTGAAGTTCAAACTCGTCGAGCCGCTGCGGCTGCTGTTCAAGGACGAGGTGCGGGCCGTCGGCCGCGAGCTGGGCCTGCCCGAGGAAATCGTTGGGCGCCAGCCGTTCCCGGGCCCCGGTCTCGGTATCCGGATCGTCGGCGAGGTGACGGGCCCCCGCCTGGACACGCTGCGCCGGGCGGACTCGATCGCTCGTGAGGAACTCACCGCGGCGGGCCAGGACCAGAGCATCTGGCAGTGCCCCGTGGTGCTGCTTGCCGATGTGCGCTCGGTCGGCGTGCAGGGCGACGGACGGACCTACGGGCACCCGATCGTGCTGCGTCCGGTGTCCAGCGAGGACGCCATGACCGCCGACTGGACCCGCGTGCCTTACGAAGTGCTGGAACGCATTTCGACCCGGATCACCAACGAGGTGCCTGAGGTCAACCGCGTGGTGCTGGACATCACCAGCAAGCCGCCGGGCACCATCGAATGGGAGTGAGTTCGCGCTAGCCCGGCGTAGGCTGTGTGCCGTCGGCCGTTCGAGGCGTCTCGATCTGGGACGCCCGCGCCGCAGGGGAGCGGGGGAAGCTCATGTCATCACGTGGATTTGTCGTGCGGGTAGCGAACGCGGTGCTCGTGGCTGGGGCTGCATTCGGGATCAGTGCCGGGACGGCCTCCGCGTGGCCCATCCCGATAACGCCGGAACAGCAGCGTTTCATCAATCAGGCCCGCGCCGCCGGCTTCCCCGGCGATGACGATGCCGTGCTTCAGGCCGGCCTCCGGGCGTGCCAGATGCTGATGACAGGCTCGGGGACCCAGGGTGCCACCGACGGGATCGTCGGTGAGACCGGTGCCGATCCCGCCCCCGCCGCTGCGCTGGTGCGCCGGGCGCATGGCATCCTCTGCACCTCGGCGCGCGGCTGATTCTCAGCGCGGTGGGTCGCCCCGCCATGCGAAGCTGTTGACGTACTGGCCCATGTCGAGGGCCAGTTGCAGGCCGACGGCGGACGGTTTTCCGGACCCGAAGTCCGGCCCGAACGGGTGGTACGGCCCTGTAGCGGCGGCGATCAGTGCCAGGTCGTTCTTGACGGCGACCAGCACCAGCAGCCGCATGCGGGAGAATTTGCGGCTGGCGCCCTGCGGATACCAGTCGGCGACCAGGCCGTAGCCCGCCTGGTATCCGACCATGGCGTTGGGGACCTCGTACGCGGTCTTGGCGTCCGGATAGCTCGACGTGATCAGTTCGGCGGCAATGTCTTTCGGCTGCCGTCCGGTCGCGGGCCGGCTGAACAACTGCAGCATCCCGCCGTCGCCGGCCAGCAGCTTCGCCAGGACGCCGTTGTCGTCCTTGGTCACCTCGTAGGCCGCGCCGGCGGCCGGGTAGGCGACGCTGAACGAGCCGTCGGGCGCGGTGAACCGGGGGTTGACGGTCACGGGCTGGCCCATGGGCGGATGACCGCATTCGGGTGGACACACGTACCGCACCGCCGGTTTCTCCAGCAGGCCGGACACCCCGACGAGGAGTGCGGCCACGACCACCGCGGCGAGGGCGAAGATCAGCGTCACCTGAACGCGTTTCGTCGTCCGGGTCGGCGTCGCCGAGTAGGACGTGGCATGCAGCGAGTAGCCAGGGAGGAGCCCCACCGTCAGGCTGTCGGTGGGTACCGGGCGGTCGGCGCGCTGGCCGTGACGTGCGGCCCGTGACGATGCCCGGGTGGCAGCACCGCAGGCTGCGCAGAACGGGGCGTCGGGCACCACGTGGCCGCACTGGGCGCACAGCAGCGGCTCGTCCATGTTGTATTCGTCGTGGGCCTCGTGCAGCAGTGCCAGGTGCAATCCGACCCGCAACGCCAGTAGCGCGATGAGGGTGAGTGCGAAATACATTGCCAGCTGTACCAACTGGGGCAACTGGACCATGTCGATCAGGCCGAGCAGTGCGTAGACCACGCCGACGATCACCGCGATCAGGGTCAGTGTCAGCCGGACGTAGCCGCGATGTTGGTGTGCCTTGTTCGGTGGCCGGGTGAACCACAGTGCGGCGCCGATCAGGCCGCCGACGGTGGCCGCGATGATGGGGGTGGCCAGACCACGGATTCCGGCCTCGACCAGCAAGCCTTGCAACGGCCGGTCGCGGTTGACCATGCCTGTGCCGAACTGCGGCGCCAGCCGCGTCAGGGTTGCCGCCGCGGTGAAATAGATGGCGGAGTGGGCGCCAATGGCATAGCCGTGCAAGGCTTCTCGATGGCCCGGCCGGACTAGGCGGAGGGTCAGCGCCGGTGCCTGCATGAGCAACAGGCCACCGAGCGTGACGCCGACACCGGTCCGCAACATGCGGGCCGCCGCGATACCGGCACCGAGCGGGATGCCGTAGGACCGGGCGGCCACGGCGCCGGTGAGCAGTGCCCACCCGACGCCCAGGGTGATGGCCATGCCCGCGGCCAGCCACAGGTTGCCGCGGGGTGCGTCCCGATTGAATTCGGATTCCCGCAAGTAGATTCCGAAGATCACGGGCAGCCCGAGGACGGCGACCGCAACCAGTGCCCCGGGCAGGCGGAGCATCGCGGTGGCCACCAGTGCGAGCACCAGGGCGATGAGTCCGAGCATGAACGACGTGCGCGACCGCGGGGACAGGTGCGGGAACAGCGAGCTGGTGATCGACAGGCGAAGCAGATGCTGGCCGGGGGCGGCGCTGAACGACCGTGCCCGCAACCAGTTCGGTCCGTCGCGGCGGTGTTCGCTCAACGGTGCGCCGCACAGCCCGCAGTACTCACCGGCCGGGACGTCCAGCTGGCAGACCCCGCACTCCATCATCGGCCGGTCTTCGAGTTGGGTGCTCACTGCGTCACCTTCTGCAACAGCGCCAGGTCGGCCACCAGGTTCTCCAGATTCGGGGTGCCGAGGCCACTGACGAGGTCGTAGCCGGGGCCCGCGGTGTCAACGGCGTTGCCGCCCAGGGTGATATCGCGGAACGCGGGGTGCGGGGCGCCGGTGGCGATGCGGTACAGCTGTGGGTTGAGGGCGCCGACCAATCGCCCGCCGTTCGCGGTGAGGTGCTGGTTCATGACGGCGGTCAGCCCGGCCCAGATCGGCGCCGCCTGTGAGGTGCCGCCGCCGACGACAACCTCTTTGTCCACAACGATTCTCACGCCGGTGTAGGGATCGGCGACGGCCGAGATGTCCGGCGTCATGCGCTTCCCCATACCGCGTTTCGGGTCGATGTGGTCCGCCGCATTCGACTGCCAGCGTGGCCGGTCGAACAGCGCGGAAACCCCGCCGCCGGTGCCCTGGGAGAGCGGGACGTTGAACCAGGCCTGTTCGTCCAGCCATTGGCCCTCGGCGTCGGTGGACAGGGTGCTGCCGCCGACGTTGGTCATCTCAGGCAGGGACGCCACCGAATCCAGACCGACGTCGTTCGGGCCGGGCGGGGAATCCCAGTCGTCGCCGCCCTTGCATTCCAGCCCGGCCAGGTCACCGCTGGCGTCAAAGGCCGTGGTGCCGTGTGATGCTGCGGCGGCCAACGCGGAACGGACGGGCGCGAGGTCGGCCGCGGTTGTCAGCTTGTCGCAACCCCAGCCGATCGACAGGCTCCAGACCGCGCCGGGGAAATCGCGGTCGGCCTGTTCGAACATCTCGCCGATCTTCAGGTAGGCGCCGTCGCCGGTGACCGTGGGACGGGCGTTGACGACGACCAGCCGGGCGTCGGGCGCGATGGCGTGGATCACCTCGAGATCCATGGTGGTCTCGCCGTGCTCGTCGCCGGGTTTCCCGCCGACGAGGACCGGGGTGAATTTGGGCAGGCCGAAGGTGGTGGCGAACTGATCCAGGTCGGCTTGGTCGTAGCCGTTGAAAGCGAAGACCACCACCGTGGTGCCCTTGCCGGTGTAGCCGGCGGCGGCCAGCTTGTCGGCGTGATAGGCGCTGAGCAGGTGGCTGGGGGTCAGGCCGCGTTCCGGCACACCGAGTGGCCGGGGTGGCGGGGTGGATTCGTGATGCGGCGTGTAGCTGAGGATCCGGCCCAATTCGGTGACCGTGCCGTGCAATTCGGTGGGGACTTGGGGCTGTTGCGGCGCGGCGTAGAACTCCTGCCCACGCCGGCTGCGGTAGTCGTGCACCTGGACGCCGAAGGCGGTGCCCATGCGGTCGGGGTCGCCTTCGACGACGGCCCAGGTGTCGCCCGGCCGCCAGCGCACCGAAAGTCGTTGCAACTCAGCCCAATTGATCAGGGCATCCGGCCGGTAGCCGTCGTCGAGAGTGGCGGTGAGCTGGACGCGCTGCTGCGCATGCGCGCGTCCGAGATCGGTGGAGGACGCAAGCAGCGACGCGAAGGGGCCGTCGATGGTGCCCGACGGCTGGTCAGGCGCCGCGGTCGGCCGGCCCGGGATGGGCAGGTTGAAGACCAGCACCAAGGTGGCGGCAAGCGCCAGGGCCAACAGCCATCGCTTGGACGGTGTCCGAATCGGCGGTGACATGTAGCAACGGTAGCGCGAACCCGGATTCTGCTGGGCCGGTAGGCAACCCGGGTCTGTTGTCAGTTGCGGTGGGTGCCCGGTGTGGCGGTGGGCGCCGGGTTGGCCGTGACCGACGGAGTGAACAGGTTGCCACCGTTCGGGCTGAGCGACTTCTCGGTCGGGGTGACCGCCGCCGACGTCGTCGTCGTGGTCGTGGTGGTCGTCGACGAGGGTGTCTCGGGGGCTTTCTTCTCTTCGCCGCAGCCTGCGGTGAGGCCGATCATCGCGATGAGCGCGGTGCCGCCTGCGGCGACTGTGATGCGGTGGACCAGACGATTCGAACGCACGATGCATGCCTTCCACTAGCGCAACGGTCAGCCAAGCCCGAGTGGGATTCCAGACCTATTCCAATTACGAGCGTACAGGTCAGAGCGCTGCGGTGACGGCGTTGTGGGTCGTCGGCGGCTTGACCGTGTCGGTGGGTGGGTGTTTACTCACGGTATCGAACAAACATTCGAATATTGATAGTGGCTGATGGTGCGGGAGGTGTTGTTGTGGCGGCTGTGACCAGTCTGGCGGATAGCCGAATTGACCGCGCTGACCAGCTGGAACAGCTCCGGCGCAAGATCGCCGAGATGTCCGGGCCGGCAGGTCTGCGTGCCCGGGACCGGGGCCGGGCGGAGCCGGCTCCGAAGGCTGTCGAAAATTTGCTGGAACCGCCGGATTTCCGGTCTGAGCTGCTGCCCGACGTGTTGCCCCGTGGCACGGTCGCGGTGCTCTCGGGGGCCCGGTCGCTGCCGTTGCGGATGGTGGCTGCGGTGACGGCGTCCGGTGGGTACGCGGCCATCGTCGGTCAGCCCAAGGTCGGGCTGCTGGCGGCGGTGGAGATGGGGGCCGACCTGGAACGCATCGCGCTCATCCCGGATCCGGGACCGGACCCGGTGGAGGTGGCCGCGGTGCTCATGGACGGGCTCGATCTGGTGCTGCTCGGCCTGGGTGGCAAGTCGGTGCCGGCCGGCCGGGCACGGGTGGTGGCGTCCCGGGCCCGGCAGCGCGAGTGCACCCTGCTGGTCACCGATGGCGACTGGCCTGGGGCGACGGCCCGGTTGGAGGCCAGGGTCCGCGGGTATGAGGTGGTCGGCGCGGGGGCCGGGGACCCGGTCCCGGGGTGCGGACGGATCGGCCGGGTACGGCTGGACACGCGGGCTCGGGGCCGCTCGATGCGCCCGCTCCAAGCCGTGGGTGGGTGAGATGTCCGATCCTGCACACCGGGTACTGGCCATCTGGTGCATGGATTGGCCGGCGGTGGCCGCGGCGGTGGCGGCCGGGCTGCCGGTGACCGAGCCGGTCGCGGTCACTCTGGCGAACCGGGTGGCGGCCTGTTCGGCCTCGGCCCGGGCGCTAGGGGTGCGCCGGGGGCTGCGGCGCAGGGAGGCGCAGGCCCGCTGCCCCCAATTGCATGTCGCCACAGCCGATCCGGCGCGGGACGCCCGGCATTTCGAGGGAGTGACGGCTGCGGTCGACGAGGTCGTGCCGCGCGCGGAGGTGCTGCGACCCGGACTGCTGGTGTTGCCGGTCCGTGGAGCGGCCCGGTACTTCGGGTCCGAACAGGCCGCGGCCGAACGGCTGGTCGACGCAGTGGGGACGGCCGGGGTCGAATGCCAGGTGGGCATCGCCGACCAGTTGCCCACCGCGGTGTTCGCGGCCCGGGTGGGACGGATCCTCGCGCCGGGTGAGGATGCGCAGTTTCTTGCCGAATTGTCGATCCGGCAGCTGGCCACCGAGCCGAGCCTGTCCGGCGAGGGGCGGGAAGAGCTGTCGGACTTGCTGTGGCGCATGGGTATTCGGACCATTGGGCAGTTCGCGGCGCTGTCCCGGGCCGACGTGGCGTCCCGGTTCGGGGCGGATGCCGTGGTCGCGCACCGGTTTTCGCGGGGTGAACCGGCGCGGCGACCATCGGGGCCGGAGACGCCGGCGGACCTCGATGCCGTGATGGACTGCGACCCACCGATCGACCGAGTGGATGCGGCGGCGTTCGCCGGGCGCTCGCTGGCCGGCCGGCTGCACCGCAGCCTGGAGTCCGCCGGGGTGGGGTGCACCCGGCTGGCCATCGATGCGGTGACCGCCAATGGTGAAGAATTGCAACGTGTTTGGCGGTGCGCTGAACCACTGACCGAGGACGCCACCGCGGACCGGGTGCGGTGGCAGCTGGACGGCTGGTTGACCAGACGGGGGCTGGGCAGGGCTGGGCCTACCGGGCCCATCACGGTGCTGCGGTTGCATCCGGTCGAGGTCGTCTCGGCCGCGGCGCTGCAGTTGCCGTTGTGGGGCTCCTCCGGGGATGACGACCGGATGCGGGCCCGGCGGGCGCTGGTGCGGGTTCAGGGTCTGCTGGGGCCGGAAGCGGTGCAGGTGCCGGTGCTCAGCGGTGGGCGGGGACCGGCCGAACGCATCACGCTCACCCCGCTGGGGGATGAGGTGGTTCCCCGCAGCGATCCGACTCACCCCTGGCCGGGACGGCTACCGGAGCCGGCTCCGGTGGTCCTGCTGGATGATCCGGTGGAACTTGTTGATGTACAGGGTAATTCGGTTCGGGTGACGGACCGGGGCATGTTCTCCACCGATCCCGTGGGGTTGACGGGTTCGGGCTATCGCGGGGCGTTGCGCTGGTGGGCGGGGCCGTGGCCCGTCGACGAGCGCTGGTGGGACCCGGAGCGGGGGAAAGGCCGCACGGCTCGGGCTCAGGTACTGCTCGGGGGCGATGGGGAGAGCCGTGCGCTGCTGCTGTGCTACCGGCAGCGGCACTGGTACGTGGAGGGGGTTTATGAATAGTTGACGTTGGTGCCGGTGACCATGTGTACCTGGTCGTTCACCTGGATGATGTTCATCCGCGGTGTCTTTCGGCGTGGGTCCGGACTTCGTGGGTGATGGTGCCGATGCCGTGGATGGTCAGCTCGAGCCTGTCCCCCTCCTGGGGAAGATGACCGGACTCGATTCCCGAGCACCCCGGCAATGTGCCGGTGCCGAAAAGCTCGCCGGGATAGAGCTGTTCGCTCTTGGAGGCGTGGGCCAGGGCTTCGCCGAGCGTGTACCGCATACCTCTGGTGGAGCTTCGCGTCACGGTGACCCCGTTGATCTTGACTTCGGCTTCGAGTCCGGCTGGGTCGATGCTCGGCGTCGCGGCGACGACGGTGTCGGACATGGAGCTGGCGAAGTGTTTGGCCTTCTGCGGTCCGAAACCGCTACGCATCTCGGCTATTTGGACGTCGCGGGCGGATAGGTCATTGAGGACGACGTAGCCGCTGATGGCCGCGGCGGCTTCGGTCGGCGTGGCATTGCGCAGTGGGCGGCCGATCACGAAACCGAGTTCGAGCTCGTAGTCCAGGTCGCGGGCGTAGGCCGGTGTGGTGACCGGGGTTCCGCTGGGCACAAACGTGAGTGCGTTGCTCATGTAGTAGATCGGCTGCTCGAACCACAAGCGGTTCGGTTTGAACATCGGGAACGTCGATCCGGTGATGCGTTCGTACGCCGCGGTCAGCCGGTAGCTGCCGGGCAGGTACCGCCGCGCCATCGCTCGTGACGCATCGATGACGTGTTGTTCGTAGAGCATGAAGTCGCGGAATGACACGGGAGCGAACGGCAGGAGAGCGTCGGCCGACTGACCGTCCGCGGCAGCGTCACGCCACTGGGGAACCGGTGGAAGCCCCAGCGGCAGTTGATCGTTCGACCATTGCTGCCAGCCGGCACCTGAGCGCACCTCGACGACGGTGGCGCCATTGACGTGCCGTCGCCGCATCGCCTGCACTTGGGTTTCGTCGATCATGTGGTTTGTGTTCCTTTCAGCACCAGGTCGATCCGTGCGGCAAGTCCGTGCCTGACGTTCTGGTGGGTGACCAGGCGCCGGAAATGCAGTGGCGCGATGATGGTTTCGATGACGAGGGCCGCATCGGTGGTGGCAGGCACCTCGTTGCGGTCGATGCCGCGGGTGATGATCGTCTTGGCGACCTGAAATCTCTCGGTCCAGAACCGTGTTCGGGCGGCAGCGATGTCGGGGGAGTCCGCGCCAACCGAGCTGGCAGCTCGGGTCAACGCGTATCCGCGGGGCGACTCCAGGTATTTCGCGAGCGACGTGGCGAATTCGATCAAATCCTGGCGCAGCGTGCCGGTGTCCGGAACGGGGATCGCGGCCTGGCTGCTGGCCAGTAGCGCGTCGGCGATGACGTTTTCCCAGGTGCCCCAACGGCGATAGACCGACGATGGCGCCACCCCGGCGTGGGTCGCCAGCTCGGGAAGGCTCGACTGGGTGACCCCGGTCTCGAGCAGATCCAGGGCGGCGGTCAGGACAGCCGTGCGGATGCGCGCGGATCGTCCGCCGGGGCGGCGTGAGACCTCATCGGGTTCCTCCATGGCCATAGTGTAACGCAAAGATCATTGCGTTAGTGGGAAATCTCTGCCTACCATCGGCGTGCTGCCACGCCCCGACCGGAGGTCCCCATGTCACGCATTGCCAAGAACCTGATCGTCAGCCTCTGCGCGCTGACCGGAACAACCGAACGTGCCGCTCGGCGCGTCGGCGTCGGCTATTTTCTGCCGGAGCTGACCGTCGACCGGTTCGCCAACATGGGCGGAATCGACAAGCGGCTCTTCACAACTCAGCTGCAGCAATGCCGCTCGTTCGGTGACGAGGCATGGGCCGGTTACTGGCGCAGACTGGCCGCCCTGCACCTCGACATCGCCGCGCCCGCGCTGGCCCGACTGGGTGGTCCTGCCCCGAGCGAGCTGCTCGAACCGGCCGACGCCGACCTGGTCGCCCGGCTCGGCGCGGTACTGGCGCCGGCTGTGGACGTGTTCGCCGAGCGCTCACCGGAAACCGTCCAACAGTTGGTGACCTCGTTCATCGCCGACAACCCTGACCACGCCGATGCCGCCGTCGCCGTCGACGCGCTGGTCAAAGCCATGACGTACCTGTTCGCCGCATCGTGGCCCGGCTGGACACCCCGCCGGCTCCGGGCCTACGCCGAGTCGCAATGCCTGTTCGAAGCGCTGCTGCGCGCGCTCGCTCCGGCGATGGGCGTCGACGTCGAGGTCATCACCTTGCACGCCGACGGCGAGACCATCAAGGGCTATGCCGCGTTCCCGGCGGGGAGCGAGCCCGTCGCCACGGTCCTGGTCACCAACGGTCTGGAAGGCGCCAGCCAAGAGCTTGCGCTCCCGATCCTGAAGTACCGCCACAATGGCATGGCTGTCGTCACGATGGAGATGCCCGGCACCTTCGCCTACCGCAAGCCGCTCTCACTCGAATCCGAAAACATCTACACGGCAATGCTTGACCACCTCGCTGCGCATCCTCGCGTCGACGCCGACCGGATCGGCATGGTCGGGGTCAGCTTCGGTGCGCACTGGTCGGCGCGAATGACGGCGCGCGACAAGCGAATCAAAGCAGCGGTCTGCAACGGCGGCCTCTACCGCCGCAGCTTCGCGCCGGCATCCACCTTCGGCAAGCCCGAGATCATCCTGCAAACCCTCCGCAACACCACCGGCGCAACCAGCCTCGTCGACCTGGGCCGGCGGCTGCATGCTTTGTCGCTCCAAGCCCTCTATCCCGATATCACCGTGCCGCTGTTGGTCATCAACGGTGACACCGACACTCTCGTCTCGACCCAGGACTCCGTCGACCTCGCGACTGCTGTGCCCAACAGTGAACTGATCCTGTATCCCGACGACGACCATTGCGCCATGGGGCACTACACCGAATGGCTCGCGTACAGCGTCGACTGGCTGCAACGACACCTCCGCTGATGCGGCCGGCCCGGCTGTGAGCCGTCCAGAAAATAATAGTTGTGCACAATTGAATTGTGGTCTACAGTTCTCCGTGTGGACGCACTCACCTTGGACCGCCAGCTCTGCTTCGCCCTGTACTCGGCGTCGCGGGCGATGACGGCGGCCTATCGGCCGATCCTGTCCGAGCTGAACCTCACCTACCCGCAGTACCTGGTGCTGCTGGTGCTGTGGGAAGAGGATCGGGTCACGGTCGGGCGGCTGGGTGAACGGCTGCAGCTGGATTCGGGGACTCTCTCACCGCTACTGAAACGGTTGGAAGCCAATGGATTCATCCGTCGTGAACGGTCGCTGCAGGACGAGCGTCAGGTCGAGGTGACCCTCACCCCGGCCGGCCGCAAGCTCGAAGGGAAGGCCCAGTGCATTCCCGAGCGGCTGGGTGCCCAGACGGGCATCACCGAGCAGGAAGCGGCGGACCTGCGCGACGCGATCCACCGATTGACCGATGCCCTCACCGCATCGCACTGAGTTACCGACGCAACCCGCGTCACCGGCACCAACCACAAGGAGATCGACATGAAGGCGCTCTACACCGCAGAAGCCCTGGCCACCGGCGAAGGTCGCGACGGCCACGGCCGTACCTCCGACGGCAAGCTGGACCTGGACCTGGCCATCCCGAAGGAGATGGGTGGCAGCGGTAACGGCACCAACCCCGAGCAGCTGTTCGCCATCGGCTACGCCGCCTGCTACCACTCGGCGCTGCGTCTGGTCGCCCGCGAGGCCAAGGCCGACGTCACCGATTCGTCTGTGGGAGCGCGGGTTTCGCTCGGGCAGCTGGACAACGGCGGATTCGGTCTGGCGGTCGAGCTGGAGATCACCCTGCCCAACCTGGAGCACGACGCCGCTCAGGAGTTGGCCGACAAGGCCCACCAGGTGTGCCCGTACTCCAACGCCACCCGCGGCAACATCGACGTCAAGATCACCGTCACCGACGACTGATCGTCACCACGCCGACTGGCCACTTGCGACACGAGATCCGCGAATTTCCGTGTCGCAAGTGGCCATTCGGCGTCAGAGGGTGGAGGCGAACCTGCTGACCCGCTCGATGAACCGGTCGAAGAACGCCACCGGATCGACCTCGACGCCGATGTGGGCATTGGGCTGGCGCCCCCAATGCCCACGCCAGTCGGCCACCGTCATGCCGCGGGTCAGGGTGCCCAGCAGTTCCACGTCGACCGTCGCCCGTTGATACCGGACGATATCCGGGTCCAGGGCCACCGCCGCCGCAAGCGGATCGTGCAGGTGTGCCAGATAGCCCTCGCCCTGGTCGTAGTGGAACTCGAAGTAGAACCGCATGGCGTCTTCCAGGACCCGGATCAGCGAGTTGGACGACGTGGAGCGCGTGCCGCGCTCGTCCAGCACGCTCATCGGCGACGACGGCCCGCCCGCTGCGGTCGCCAGGCGGCTCAGCAGCGATGGCGTCATCGCGATGTTCTCGGTCAGGTTGAGCCCCAGAATGATCGGCAGATGGGCCGGATCGTCCAGGCCCCACGCCGCACCCCAGACCGAGAACACCTCAGCCGCGGCCTCCGGGTCGACGCTGATGTTCCATTCGGACACCGGCGTGGTGTTGCCCCGGTAGTCGAAGGCCCCGCCCATGATCACCAGCCGACGCAACAGCCGGGGGAGTGACGGTTCCAGCCGTAGCGCCAGCGCGAAGTTCGTCAACGGACCGGTGACCAGACCGATCAACTCGCCCGGGTATTCGCGGGCGGCCTGGATCCATGCCTCGGCGGCGTCGTACTCGGTGAGCACGCCGCCGGTTTCGGACTCCGGACTCGGTTCGGGCAGTTCGGCGTACCCCAAACCCTGCGGGCCGTGGGTGTCCTCGGCGGTACGCAGGGGTGCGGCCAGCGGGACGCTCGAGCCGCGGGACACCGGGATGGGGCCCACCCCGCACAACTGCAGCAATCCCAAGTTGTTGACGCATACCTGGTCGACCGGGACGTTGCCCGCGGTAGACGCGATGCCGACCAACTCGGCGTCGGCGCTGGCCAGCAGGTAGGCCAGCGCCATCGCATCGTCTACGCCCGTGTCGACGTCAGCAAAAACCGGCTGGGTCGTAGGCATCCCACTCCCTGTCATGCCGCCAACGATAAGGGGATACCGAGGGCTGGGCATTTCGATTGATCGTCCCGCGGGCGGCCGTGGCCGCCCCGGCGATCAGACCGTGCCGTCGGGGAACGCGATGACCGAGACGAAACGGATCGGCAGCCGGATCAGCCGGGTTGGTCCGTGGACGCCTTCGCCGTCGAACTGCAAGGAGTCGCCGGGTTCGAGGCGGTATTCCGAGCGGCCATGGCTGTAGTCCATGACCCCGTCGAGCATGTAGATGAACTCTGTGCCCGGGTGCTGGAACAGGGGGTAAACATCGCTGGCCTCGGTGAGGGTGACCATCAAGCACTCCAGTCGCTTGTGCTCGCCGCGGAGCCCGCCCAGCAGGTGGTACTCGTGGCCGGCCTGTGAGCCGCTGCGGACGATCGGGGTGCCCTTGCCGGCCTTGACGAACGACGCGGGTCGCTCGGTGTCGGCGCCGCGAAACAGGTACGTCACCGGAACGTCGAATCCTTTGGACAGCAGTGCCAGGGTGCTCAGTGAGCAGGAGGTCTGTGCGTTCTCGACCTTGGAGAGCATCGCCTTCGAGATGCCGATCCGGGCTGCCATGTCGCCGACCGATAGTCCCGAATTGTGGCGTAGCTGGCGAACATTGCGAGCGATGGCCACCTCGAGCTCGAGCTCTTCAACTTTGTCATCGGGCCGCCGGTCACGCGTGGTGCCCGCATTGCGAAGCAGCGTTTCGTCGTTCTCCATCGGTTAACCGTAACGCATCGACGTCTACTGTCAGTGGACAACGCGTAGAGGATTCGATCTGGCGCGACCGGGACTCGACGAGATGCGCAAGGCTGTCGGCCAGCGCGATCGCACCCGCTTCGGCATCGGCGTTCTCGACCGCCTCGGCGGGGGCGTGTGAAATGCCGGAAGGGTTGCGTACGAACAACATTGCGGTGCTGACGTGGTCCTTCAGGACTCCGGCGTCGTGACCGGCTCCGGTTCCCAATATCGGCGCATCGTCGAGCGTGGAGCTGAGGCTGTCTCGCACCTGTGAGTCGAAATCGACTGTGGGGCTGAATGACTCCTCGGTCATGGTCACGCCGCAGCCCTCCGCGCGGGCAGCGGCGTTGGCCTCTCGGGCGATCTCGTGCACCAGGAACTTGGTCACCGCGTCATCGGGGTGACGCACGTCCAGCCAGAGATTCACTTGGGAGGCAATGACGTTGGTGCCGCCGGGAACGGGGACGATCCGCCCGACCGTGGCGCGCGCCTCGCTGATGGCCCGGGCCTGCGCCTGCACGGCCACCACGAGTCGGGCGGCGGCGACCATCGGGTCTGACCGGTCCGTCATCAGCGTCGTGCCGGCGTGGTTGCCCTCGCCGGTGAAAGACAGCCGCCACCGGCCGTGGCCGAGGATCGAGGAGGCGACGGCCACCGGCCGGCCCAGGTCCACCAGTCCGCGGCCCTGTTCGACGTGCAGTTCGACGAACGTATCGATCCGCGAGAGCGCTTCTGGGTCCGGTCCGAGGTGTGTGGGATCGATTCCGGCACAACGGCTTGCCTCGGCGAAGGTGGTGCCGTTCTGGTCGGCGAGGCTGCGGGCCCGGTCCGGATCGATCGCCCCGGTCATGAGCCGCGAGCCCAGGCAGGCCACGCCGAAGCGGGAACCTTCCTCCTCGGGGAACACCGCGATGGCTCGGCGGCCCCCGATGCCGCGGGCGGCCAGCAGGTCGAAGGCGACCAGTGCGGATGCCACCCCGAGCGGCCCGTCGTATGCGCCGCCGCCGGGTACTGAATCCAGATGACTGCCGGTCACCACCGCGCCGTCGCCGACGCCGCCCGACCAGGCCCAGATGATCCCGTTGCGGTCGGTTTCCACATCCAGGCCCCGCTTTGCCGCGTGTGCCAGAAACCACGATCGCAGGTCGAGTTCTGCCGTGGAATACACGGGTCGGGTGTAGCCGCCGCGCCGGGTGTCTGTGCCGGTCGAAGCGATCTCGGCGAGCAGCGAGGTGACGGTGTCGGACATGAAACTCCTTTGTAGGAAGCCGGATTCGGGGCGAGCGAAGCGACGGGAAAGACTCGAAGCGACGGGAAAACAACGCGCCGCGGTCAGCGCATCTCGCCGGCTCCGACATACGGGTGCAGACTGCACAGCGGCTTACCTTCAGCGAACCGTTCCAATCGGAAATCCGCGGCCGGGACGTCGGGGTCGGTGCTGTCTCCCTCGAACACCAGATCAGCGACGAGTTCTCCGACGGCGGGGCTGATCTTGAAGCCGTGGCCGGCAAAACCGGCCGCCAGGATCAGTCCGTCGACCCCGGCGATCGGGGCGATCACCGGATTCCAGTCCGGTGGAACGTCGTACACGCCCGCGTAGGTGTGGGTGACCGCCGGCTCGGGGAAACCGGGGAAGCGGTGCATCACCTTCTCGCCGTATGCCATCACGGAGGCTTCCGCGGCGACATTGGAATAGTTGTCCGGGTCGACGAACTTCTTCTGGAAATCGGCGTGATCGCTGTTGCCTACCAGGAATTGGCCGGAGCCTTCGACTCGGCAGTACTGGAGGCTGATCAGGTCGGAGATCACCGGCAGATCGGGGAGTGGCTCGCCGGCGTCGACGATCAGCAGTTCTGATCGGTATGCCTCGATGGGGAAGCTTATTCCGATGTCGGCCAACAACTTTGCCGACCACCAGCCATTGGCCACGATCACCAGATCGGCATCGATGGTGTCGCCGTTCTCCAGCATCACCCCGCTGACTCGGTCGCCCGCGGTGAGGACGCGGGCCACGGGCGTGTTCTGCCGGATCTTGGCGCCGCCCGCTCGGGCCACCTGCCCGAAATGCAGCGCCAGTTGGGTTGCGTCCGCGAACCCGCCACGCGGCTCGTATGCCGCCAGTGCCACGTCCGAGGTCTCCAGCATCGGCCACAGTTCCTGCAACCGGTCGGTGTCGATCAGATCGACTTCGACGCCGAGTGACTGGTGCATGGCCGTGTTCGCGGCCAGCGCGTCGGCATTTTCTTTGCCGACCAGCACCGTGTAGCCGACCTGCCGGAATCCGATCGCGTCGCCCAGTTGCTCGATCAAGGGCAGGCTGCGCCAGGCCATGGCGGCGATCGATGGGACACCGTAGTGGGTCCGCACGATGCCTGATGACTTCCCGGTGCCGCCGCTGGCCAACTGATGTCTTTCCAGCACAACGACATCGGACAGGCCACGGTCGGTGAGGGAACGGGCGATGGACAGGCCGATCAGTCCGCCGCCGATGATCACTGCCTTCGACGCCATCAGAACCCACCTGCCGCGGCGTGACCCGGAATCCAGGATGTGCCCGCCAGCGGCACCCGCGCCATCGCGGCGGCTTCGATGGACACCGCGACCATGTCTTCAGGCTCCAGGTGGGTGACATGCGCCTTGCCGCACGCCCGTGCGATCGTCTGCGCCTCCATGGTCAGCACCCGCAGGTAGTTGGCGACGCGCCGGCCGCCGTCGACCGGGTCCAGCGCCTGCTGCAGCGCCGGATCCTGGGTGGTGATGCCGGCGGGGTCCTGGCCGTCCTGGTAATCGTCGTAAAACCCTGCTGCCGAACCGAGTTGGGCGTAGGCGGCCTCATGCTTGGGATGGTTGTCGCCGAGCGCGATCAATGCCGCGGTGCCGATGGCGACGGCGTCCGCGCCCAGGGCCAGCGCCTTGGCCACGTCCGCGCCGGTACGGATGCCGCCGGACACGATCAGCTGCACGCCGTCGGGCTTGCGATGGACGCCGAGCTCTTGCAGCGCCTGCACTGCCTGCGGTACCGCGGCCAGTGTGGGGATGCCGACGTGCTCGATGAAGACCTCCTGGGTGGCGGCAGTGCCGCCCTGCATGCCGTCGACGACCACCACGTCGGCGCCTGCGTGCACGGCGAGTTTGACGTCGTAGTAGGTGCGGGAGGCTCCGACCTTGATGTAGATCGGTTTCTCCCAGTCGGTGATCTCGCGTAGTTCATTGATCTTGATGGTCAGGTCGTCCGGCCCGGTCCAATCCGGATGCCGAGACGCCGACCGCTGGTCGATTCCCTGCGGCAGGTCGCGCATACCGGCCACGCGTTCGGAAACCTTCTGTCCCAACAGCATTCCGCCGCCCCCCGGCTTGGCGCCCTGGCCCAGTACCACCTCGATGGCATCGGCGCGGCGTAGGTCGTCGGGGTTCATCCCGTACCGGTTCGGCAGGTACTGGTACACCAGATGTTTGGAGTGACCGCGTTCCTCTGGCGTCATGCCACCATCGCCGGTGGTGGTGGAGGTGCCGACCTCCGAGGCGCCTCGTCCGAGGGCCTCCTTCGCGCGGCCGGACAACGCTCCGAAGGACATTCCCGCGATGGTGACCGGAATATCCAGGTGTAGAGGGTATTTCGCGTTCCGGCCGCCCAGCACCACGTCGGTGCCGCATTTTTCTCGATACCCCTCCAGCGGGTAGCGCGACATGGATGCGCCGAGGAACAGCAGGTCGTCGAAGTGGGGGAGGGCGCGCTTGGCGCCCCAGCCTCGGATGTCGTAGATGCCGGTTTCCGCCGCCCGGTGGATGGCGGCGATGGTGGCCCGGTCGAAGGTCGCGGACTCACGTAGTCCACGTTGGGATCGGTCGTCTGCCGAGAAGGTCATGTGCTGATCCTGATCAGTAGGAGTTGTGGACCTGGAAGTGATAGAGGTTGCGTGCCGAGCCGTACCGCCGGTAGGAGGCGGGGTCGTCGTCGTAGCCGGCGGCTTTGAGCAGGCCGGCGAGCTCCTCGAGGTGCTCGGTCTCCATGGTCTTCTCGATGCAATCCGCGCCAAGGGATTTCACTTCACCGCGGACGTACAGGCGCGCTTCGTAGATCGAATCGCCCAGGGCGTCGCCGGCGTCGCCGCGAATGACGATGCGGCCACGCTGGGCCATGAAAGCGCTCATGTGTCCGACCGAGCCACCGACCACGATGTCGAGCCCCTTCAACGAGATGCCGCAGCGGGCAGCGGCATTGCCGTCGATCACCAGTAGGCCACCGCGTCCGGTGGCGCCGGCGGACTGCGACGCGTCGCCGGTGACGTGGACGACGCCGCTCATCATGTTCTCGGCGAGGCCCTGTCCGGCATTGCCGTTGACGGTGATCTCAGCTTTCTGGTTCATCCCGGCGGCGTAGTAGCCGACGTGCCCGTTGACGGTGATCTCGACCGGCGCGTTGACGCCGACGGCGACGTTGTGTGCCCCTTGTGGATTGACGATGACGTACTGACCGTCGATGTCATCGCCGTGCAGGGCGGCGTTGACCTCCCGCAGTGCGACGGACGACAGGTCGAAAGTGGTTGCGGTGTCGCTCATGCCGACACCGCCTCTCGGCTCCAGGCGTAGACCACTTCGGGTTCTGGCTCCCAGATTCGGGCGTCTTCGATCCCGGGCAGGTGCGCCAGGGCGCGGAACTCTGATGCCATGGCCACCCAGTCCGCGGTCTCGGCGATCACCGCCGGCTTGCACGCGATGGCGTCGCGGACGATCGCGAAGCTGTCGCTGTTGGAGACCAGCAGCGTGTAGAAGCCGTCGAATGTTGTTGTCAGACTGGTCAAGGCCTGCTCGACGTCGGATCCCGCGGCCAGTTCGTGGGCCACGAATCGCGCGCCGACCTCGGTGTCGTTCTCCGAGTCGAACTCGATACCGGCTGCGCGCAGATCGCGCCGGATGGTCGCATGGTTGGCGAAGGAACCGTTGTGCACCAGGCACTGGTCCGGGCCCACCGCGTACGGGTGGGCGCCACTGGGGGTGACCGCCGACTCGGTGGCCATCCTGGTGTGGCCGACCCCTTGCCAGCCTTGCGCTCCCGCCAGACCCCAGCTGGCGGCCAGCGACGTGGGTGTGCCGACACCCTTGAGTACCGCCACGTCCGTGCCGAACCCTCCGATCAGGACGTGGGGATAGGCCGCCTTGGCGGCGGTCAGCAGTTCATCGGCAGTGGTGTCCGCGGACACCAGGTAGGTCACGTCGCGCACGGTGACCGAAACCGGGGCACCCACCCGGGCGCTCAGCTCGTCGACGATCTGGTCGGGCGACGCGTCGACCTCGATCAGGGAGATGGTGCTCTGCCCGGCCGGCGACCACTGCGGGTCGCCGTAGACGGCGATGCCGGCCGAGTCGGCACCGCGTGCCTCCATCGCTGTCAACATGCCGGTGAGCAGCTCACCTAGCCGGGGATAGAGCTCGGGGGTGCGCAGGTGCAACCCGACGATTCCACACATGGTTGTGTTGTTCCTTTCGCGTCTGGGCCGGATGTGGATGGCCGACAGGGGTTTTGCGGTTCTCAGAAGGCGGTCAGGTAGCGTTCGTGCTCCCACGCGCCGACCGCGGAGTGCCAGTCCCAGAATTCGGTCTTCTTCAGCCGGGCGAAATACGCTGCGACACTGGGAACATCGGAGCCGGGTGGGATGGCCGCATCCAGCGCACCGGTCATCACCTCGTCGGTCTCCAGCCGCTCGATGGCATGCAGGAGGGTGGCGGGCAGTCGTTCCTGCTTGGGGCCGGTGCCGAGCGCGCCGGGGTCGGCAGCTCGTTTGATGCCGTCCAGTCCGGCAGCGAGCGCCGCGGCGGCAGCGAGGTACGGGTTGGCGGACCCGTCGCCGCCGCGCAGTTCGATCCGGCTGTTGTCCGGCACCCGCACGTAATGGGTGCGGTCGTTGCCCCCGTACGTCGGGAAGCGCGGTGCCCACGATGCGCCCGATGCCGTCGAGATGGCACCGGTTCGCTTGTATGAGTTGACCGTTGGTGCAATCACTGCCTGCATGGCGCACGCGTGGTCGAGTACTCCGGCGATGAACGAGTATGCGGTTGCAGACATCGCCAGGCCGCGGTCGTCCTCGCCTGAGTCGGTGGGGAACACCGGAGTTCCGCCGCTGGTGAGCGAGATGTGCATGTGCAGGCCGGAACCGGTCTTGTCCGCGAACGGTTTTGGCATGAAGGTGGCGATCATGCCGCGTTCGGCGGCCATCACGTTGAGCAGGTAACGCAATGTGATGACCCGGTCGCAGGTGGTCAGGGCCTCGGCATAGTTGAAGTTCTGCTCGAACTGGCCGGACCCGTCCTCGTGATCGTTCGCGTAGTTGCCCCAACCGAGTCCGTTGATGGCGGTGCTGATCGAGGAGAGGTGGTCGTACATTCGGGTGACGCTGCGGGCGTCGTAGCACGGCTGGGCTGCGGTGTCCTGGTCGTCGGCGGGCACCAGGGCCCCGTCAGCGGTGCGTTTGAGCAAGAAGTACTCGACCTCGGCACCGATCCAAGGCTCGAATCCGGCGTCGATCGCCTGCGCGATCATGGCCTTGAGGATGTTGCGCGGCGCGAACGGCCATGGTGCACCGTTGACATGTGGGTCGCAATGGACCAGCGCCAGACCGTCTTTCACGAACGGGATGGGGGTGAACGAGGCCGGATCGGGAATGGCGACCAGGTCCGGGTCCTTCGGCTCCTGGCCGATGGCGCCGACCGCGTAGCCGGCGAACCCGACGCCCTCGGTGGCGAGTACTTCGACTGCTTCGACCGGCACCAGTTTCGCGCACGGCTTGCCGTTGAGGTCGACGAACAGCGCGAGGATGAACTTGGTTCCGGACTGCTCGGCCAGCGTGGCCAACTCACTGCGATTCGTCATACCAACTCCGACTACTGATAGGAATCAATGTTTCTCAATAGTAGACACGGAGTGGTTAGTGATTGCAACTGTGGTGGTGTAACTTCGGCGTTACGCTCCGGTTCACGAGGTTGTTACACGCTACGGAGTGTCTCCGCAAAGAAAACGGTGTCTACTGAGCAGAGACGGGCATGTGTATGCCCCCGAATCTGCGAGGAGGCGAAATGGATACCGGAACAACAGCATTCATGCTCTGTTGCATCATTGGGCTCACGATCATGATCCCTGGGCTGGCACTGTTCTACGGCGGCATGGTCAGCGTGAAGAGCTCGACCAACATGATGATGATGACGTATGGCGCGGTGGCCGTCGTCGGTGTGCTGTGGGTGTTGTTCGGATTCTCCATGACTTTCGGCACCTCCTACGGCGGTTTCGTCGGCAGCTTCACCGAGTTCGCCGGGATGAAGAATCTCCTGGACCCGATGACGACCATCAATGGGTTGCCGGTGAGCTTGTTCGCCTTGTTCCAGGCACTCTTTGCGGCCCTCACCGTGGCCATCGTCTCGGGTGCTGCCGCGGATCGGATGAAGTTCGCGGCGTGGATGAGCTTTGCGACGGCGTGGGCGATCCTGGTCTACTTCCCGGTCGCCCATTGGGTTTTCGCGGTGGACGGCGTCGTCACCAGTGATGCCAAGGGCGGTTGGATCGCCAACAAGCTGCATGCGATCGACTTCGCCGGCGGCACCGCCGTGCACATCAACGCGGGTGCGGCCGCCTTGGCTGTTGCGCTCGTCCTTGGCAGGTCGGCGACCTGGACGTCGCGCCGGCCGCACAACGTGCCCCTGACTCTGCTCGGTGCAGGCCTGCTGTGGGCCGGTTGGTATGCGTTCAACGGCGGCTCGGCGCTGGCCGCCGGCAAGCCGGCGGCGATCGTCATGGTCACCTCCTTTGTGGCGACGTGTGCGGCGGTTCTGGGCTGGCTGCTGGTGGAGAAATTCAAGGATGGTCACGTGACCGGCATCGGTGCGGCCTCCGGCGCGATCACGGGCCTGGTCGCCATCACCCCGGCGTGTGGTGCGGTGACCCCGGTTGGTGCCATCTTCGTCGGATTCATCCCGGCGGTGATCTGTCCGTTCGCGATCGGGCTCAAGCACAAGTTCGGGTACGACGATTCGACCGACGTCGTCGGCGTGCACCTCGTCGGCGGCATCGTCGGCACGCTGCTGATCGGATTCTTCGCCAGCGCGGGAATGCCGAACGGGGTCGACGGCCTGCTGTACGGCGGCGGTGCAGACCTGCTGCTCAAGCAGGCTGTCGCCGCAGGGGCGGTACTGGCCTACTCGTTCACGGTCGCACTCGTGATCGCGCTGGTGATCAAGAAGGTCATGGGTCTGCGGATCTCCGCCGAGACCGCCCGCCGCCCCCCCCCCCCCCCCCCCCCCGCCGTATGCGCTACCAGTGCACGCCGTCTACCAATGCACGCCGTCTACCAGTGCACGCCGGGGATCAGGCGCACCGCCTGCTTGACCGGCCGGGGCACCCGGATGCGGGTGACGGCGTTGGGCCGCTTGGGTCGGCGCGGGTTCCGGGGGCGATCGGCCACCGGCGGGGTTTCGGAGACACCGCGGGCCGCCGCCGAATCCGGGTAGCCGAGGTACAACTGGTGCAACACGCGGCGAGACAGCTTGGGGGTGAAGTAGTTTCCGAGGTCGCCCAGTGTGCCCATCGGGGTGTCGATTCGGGCCGGCTTGTCGATCAGGCCACGCACCACCATCGCCGCGGCGTGCTCCGGGGTGATCGGCGGCATCGGATTCAGTCGCTTCGACGGTGCGATCATCGGGGTTTCCACCAACGGCATGTGAATGTTGGTGAACGTGATGTGGTCCGAAAGGGTCTCGGTGCCAACCACTTCGGAGAAGGCATCGAGTGCGGCCTTGCTCGGTAGGTAGGCGCTGTACTTCGGGCTGTTGGCCTGCACCCCGGCACTCGACACGTTGACCACGTGACCGAACCGGCGTTCCCGCCAGTGCGGCAGCAGCGCCAGCGTCATCCGCACCGCGCCGAAGTAGTTGACGGCCATCACGCGCTCGTAGTCGTGGAAGCGATCGGTCGAGTTGACCACGGAACGCCGGATCGAGCGGCCGGCGTTGTTCACCAGGTAGTCGACGTGGCCGAACTGGCCCAGGATGTCCTTGACGGTGTGCTCCACCGACCCGCCGTCGGCGACGTCACACGTGAAAGCGTATGCCTCGCCACCGAATTGGCGAATCTCGGTGACCAGTTCGTCGAGGGCGTCGGCGCTGCGGGCCAGTGCGAACACCCGTCCGCCGCGTTCGGCGACGGCGACGGCCGAGGCCCGGCCGATGCCGCTCGAGGCGCCCGTGATGATCACGTTGCGGCCGACGAGCGGGCCGCGCGGGTCATCCCGGCGAGCGCGGTCGGGGTCCAGGTGCACGGCCCAGTAGCGCCAGAGTTTCGGTGCGTAGGAGGCGAATTCGGGCAGCGCGATGCCGGTGCCCTGCAGTGCCGCGACGGTGGTCTCCGACGCGAATGTCGGCGCCAGGTCGACGACGTCGAGCACCTCACCCGGGATGCCCAACTGGGTGGCGGCCATGTTGCGCAGCACCCTGGCCCGGCCGGTGGCCTTGAGCACCGGGGCGGCCGTGGCTCGCGGCAACGTGCCACGCAACGGTGGCAGCCCGGCCTCGCCCGCGACGCCGCGGTAGATGTCTTTGAGCCCAATCGGATTCGGTGACGTCAGGTGGAACGTCTGGCCGTCCCGGCCGTCGGCGTGCATCAGCGCGACCAGGGCGTCGACCACGTAGTCCACCGGCACGATGTTGGTGCGTCCGGTGTCGGGCACCATCATCGGCGTGAACTTCGGCAGCGCGGCCAGTCGGGCCAGCACTCCGAAGAAGTAGTACGGCCCGTCGACCTTGTCCATCTCGCCGGTGCGGGAGTCGCCGACCACGACGGCCGGCCGGTACACCCGGTAGCGCAGACCGGGGGTGGCATGCACCAGTTGTTCGGCTTCGAACTTGGTCTGGTGGTACGGCGTCGGCAGCTCCTGTGAGACGTCGAAGTCGTCCTCGGTGAAAATCCCCCGGTAGTTGCCCGCCACCGCGATCGACGACACGTGGTGCAGGGTCGCGTTCAGGCTGCGGGTCAACTCGATCACCGCCCGGGTGCCCTCGACGTTGGCGGCCTGCTGGGTGGCGGCGTCGACGGTCATGTCGTAGATCGCGGCACAGTGCACCACGTGATCGACCGGACCCAGATCGGCGAGATCGGACAGGCCCAGATCCGCGGAGGTGAGGTCACCGACCAGCGGTTTCGCCCGGTCACCCCAGTCCGCGGCCAGTTCCTCGAAGCGGGCCAACGAGGCCCGACGAACGAGAACGAACACTTCGGCTTCGTCGTGCTGAGCCAGAATCCGGCTGACGACGCGGCGGCCAATAAACCCGGTACCGCCGGTAACGACATATCGCATGCGAGTCATCGTGAACCTCTCGCGGGCCGAGGTCAATAGCGCGTAGGGTCCGAATTTGTCACACCCACCTGTGAGGGAGAACCGCCGAATGCCGATCAACCCCAACGCCGTCGGAGCCAAGACCGCACCGCAGCCCTTCGAATGGACCGAACGCGACACCCTGCTCTACGCACTCGGAGTCGGTTGCGGGACCAAGGATTTGGCGTTCACCACGGAGAACAGCCACGACATCGACCAGCAGGTGCTGCCCACGTACGCGGTCATCTGCTGCCCGGCTTGGGGCGCGGTCGGCGAGGTCGGCAGCTTCAATTTCGGCAAGCTGCTGCACGGCAGCCAGCAGATTCGGCTGCATGCGCCGCTGCCGCCGTCGGGCCGATTCAACGTCAGCTCCGAGGTGGTCGACATCCAGGATAAGGGCGAGGGCAAGAACGCCATCCTGACGTTCAAGGGCACCGCCACCGACGACCACGGAAACGTGATCGCCGAATCGTGGTCGACCGCGGTGATCCGCGGCGAGGGTGGTTTCGGTGGACAACCGGGGGAGCGGGCCGCGGCTCCGGAGATCCCGGATCGCCCTGCGGACGCCGTCGTCGCGCTGCCCACCACCGAGGACCAGCCGCTGATCTACCGGCTCTCGGGTGACCGCAACCCGCTGCACAGCGACCCGTGGTTCGCGCAGACCCTCGCGGGATTCCCGAAGCCGATCCTGCACGGCCTGTGCACCTACGGGGTCGCCGGCCGGGTCCTGGTCTCCGAGCTCGGCGGTGGCGATGCCGCCAAGATCAAGGCTGTCGGCGCACGCTTCACCTCACCGGTGTTCCCCGGCGAGACGTTGACGACGTCGGTGTGGCGCACTGAGCCCGGGCGCGCGGTGTTCCGCACCGAAGCCGCCGGGACCGACGGCAGTAATGCCCGCTTGGTGCTCGAGGATGGGACTGCGGAGTACAGCGACTGACGATTCCGCGCCGCGTTGGCGCGGCGTGTCAGTGACCGGCGGAAGCGGGCGTATCGGGAACCGGGCCACTGCGGAAAACGTTTTTGCCGCAATCGACGCATTCCCATCGCCGCCCGCCGTTCGCGGCGGGTTTGGGGCTGGTACTGGCCAGTGGATACATGCCGGTGCTGCCGCATCGGGGGCATTTCGGGGCCATATATCGACTCTACGCGTACCGGCGGCCGCGCAGACGGCGTAGCGTCATTGAGGGGGCCGTGTCGTTGCCGCTCGGCGGCTCGGCTCAAATTGAGTTGCAGCGTAATGTCCGTCGCCGTTTTGCCGGTGGTCGTCGCGGCATCGACCGTAAGGATTTCTCATGGCATGGCGCACGGACCGGCTCAGACACTCTGCGATGCTCTGATGGCATACCTCACGCAGCGGATACGCGCAGACAAACCCGTACGGCTGTGTCTGGCTGATGATCTCGGCGGCCGGCTCGACGGCGCGTGGTGGCCATACACCGGAGCCCTGGCCGACGAATTGGCCGGTCTGGTGACGGTTTTGGAAGACCGATTGGGGAAAATCGTTTCGGTGGAGCTCAATTGGTCGCCGCTGCACAATCCGCCAAATCTCAATTGGCGGGACTGGCGCACCAAGCCTCAACACATCATGACGATCAGGGGATCTGACGCGAGCGCGACTCTGCTCATCGTGCCGAGCACGACCAACAGCTCGTTGGCCGGCATGGTGCTGCGACGCGCAGCCAGTCAAGCAGTGGACCTGCGGCGAGGCGAAGAGGCGATGTTGCAGACGGCTGAAGAAATCTTGACAGCCGCACGGCGGCAAAGGGTTTCAGGCAAAATTCTGGACTGACGCGGGGCAAACCCGCGCCAGCCCAGGACTTTTGGCGTGCTTAGAGGACGGTAACGCCAACGGCCTGCGGGCCCTTGGCGCCCTGGGTGACGTCGAACTTCACTCGCTGGTTCTCTTCAAGCGAGCGGAAGCCGCTGCCCTGAATCTCGGTGTGGTGAACGAAAACGTCGGGCGTGCCGCCGTCCGGGGCGATGAATCCAAAGCCCTTCTCGTTGTTGAACCACTTCACGGTACCTTCGGTCATGCTGTTACTACTTTCTTTTTTTCATCATGAATGCGCATCGGCGCATCCAAATCTGTTGGGGCGCAGCGTAAGGGATTCTTAGCTGGCTAGTCGGCATGCTGCGCGGCAGCCAGGATGCCCAGCACGGTCGTGTGGTCATCGGGCCGCGCGGCGTTCATGAGCGCGTTATGGGCTTCCGCCGGATCCGTGGCTGCGGGCACCGTCAGGAGGACGATCCTGTCACGGTCGAGCCCAATCACCTCAACGGTGTTGATGGGCTGGCGCTGATATCCGTCCAGACGGACCTGCCGTCCGCCGGTGTCGAGTTTGGACGGTGCGCCCGACCACTCGCCGACGTTGTACAGCACTCGGTCGATCCGTCCGAGACGAACCGACAGCACGGACAAGAGGTCGGGCAGTTCACTGCTCAGGTTGCTGGTGTGCGGCCACCACGCCCCGTCCACATATCCGCTGTGGGGAGCCTTGGGCTTCAACCGTAAACGGGGAGTGTGCGTCGGGGTGGTGCGGTCGATCAGGGTCGTGTGGTCATGTTGCGGCGTCATTCCGACGCTCCTGCCTTGACCGCGAATCGGCCAAACTTCTTCGAATCGGCGACGGCGTGGCAATGATCAGCCACGCGACGAAGTACCGCCGATGCAATCAGCATACCCGGGATCCGCCCAGGGGCAAATCGGCTTGATCGATGCTCGTAACCCGACGGTCCGATCGATCGTGCGTTGTTCCGCCCACCCCCACGCGTCAAATCCTTTGTTGTGCAAAGGTTGTCGCGTGGGGGTGGGCGGTCTGAATCAGCCGGTGACGGCCCGATCGAGGGCAGCCAGCGACGCCTCGATGAACCCGAGGGGGAACGGTGGCATGCCGCCGATCTGGTCGCGGAAGGCCTGCGGCGTTCCGGTCCAGTCGTAGGTCAGGGTGGCATCCGTGCCGTCGCCGTTCGGGGCCAGGTCGTAGCGCCACCACCAACCGCCCGGGATGTATTCGCCCGAGTCGTCCAGACTCCCCGTCGCCCAGCCGACGGTCTTGTCCTGTTCGAAGTCGGTGACCCGGTTGTGCGTGATGTAGTCGCCGCCGGCCTGGTCGAGGTACATGTTCATGGCGAAAACCTGGCCGGTACCAGTGATCGGAGCGGAGTCGATGGCGTCGCGGACCCAGTCGCCCGGCTCGGTGTCCTTGTGCCGCGCAGGGTTGGCCAGCACGGCGAACACCGCCGCGGGCGTCGCGGCGATGGTGCGGGTGGCGACGAAGCGTTCTTGTGCCGTCGTGTTGCTGGTCATCGGTGCTGTCCGTTCGGTCCGTAGAGGCGTGCGATATCGGGGGAGCCGGCCCACTTGGAGTAAGTCGGCGATTTGGGCCAGCCGTCGGGCGAATCCTGCCACTGCTCCTGGCGGCCGTAGGGCAGAACGTCGATCAGCGAGAAGCTGTGGCCCAGCTGCTCGGTGCCGCGGCCGTTGGTGTGCCAGGTGCGGTACACCGTGTCGCCGTCTCGGAGAAACACATTCACCGCGAAACCGTCGCCCGGTGCGGCATCCACGTCGGATCCGAAGGTGCTGTCCGACGACGAGTACCAATCCATCTGGTTGCCCACCTTGTTCCTGTAGGCGAGCGCTTCCTCGATGGGTCCGTTGGTGACGATGACGAACCGGGCGTCGTAGTTGGCCAGGAAATCCAGCCGGGTGAACTGCGAGGTGTAGCCGGTGCAGCCGGAGCACTGCCACTCGGCACCGTCGGTCCACATGTGGTTGTAGACGATCAGCTGCGACCGGCCGTCGAAGATGTCGGCCAGCCAGATGGGACCGTCGGCACCGATCAGCGTGTAGTCGGGTAGCTCGACCATCGGCAGCCGGCGCCGTTGCGCGGCGATGGCGTCGAGTTCGCGCGTCGCGGCCTTTTCGCGTCGGCGTAGGTCGTCGAGGGCGGCACGCCAGGTGTCCTGGTCGACCACCGGTGGCAGGGCGGTCTGCTCGGTCATGTTGCCTCCTGAAGAGTGTGTTCATGGGATAGACCGGTGCGGGCCCGAATATTCATCGCGGCTCGCCGAACCAGTGGGTGAGCGCGTCGCGCAGTCCCGTTTCTGTGGCACCCGCCCAGGCGATGTGCGCATCCGGCCGGATCAGCAGGGCGTCACCGGGGTGATCGAGGATGTCGACGCGGTCGGCCCACGGCGCCGCGACGTTGCACAGCTCGGTCGGTCCGACGAAGACCGGTCGCGCCGCGCGCAGAGCCGCCACGACGTCGTCGGGCAGGCCCGACGCGAACGCGCCCGCCAGGGCGTGCGGCTGCGCGCCGGTCATCGGGTACCGGACGTCGGACGCCGCGATCATCGCGCCGACCCGCGCGAGTGCGGGCGCGTCGGAGACCAATTCGCTGAACACTTTTCGCAGCGCCTCGTCGGCCGGGTCGTGTCCACGCCGCAACGACACCTGGGCCTGAGCGTGCAGCAGTAGCCGCTCACCCGCGAGGTGACGCTCGGAGTGGTAGGTGTCGAGCAGTCCGGGTGGGGCCCAGCCCTGGATCGTGGCGGCCAGTTTCCAGGCGAGGTTCACCCCGTCGAGCATCCCGGCCGAGACGGCCACGCCGCCCGTCGGAATCTGATGGGCGGCGTCGCCGGCCAGCAGCACCCGGCCCGCGACGTAATGCTCGGTGTGCCGGGCCGCGTAGGTGAAGCGGGTCAGCCGTTGTGACTCGCCGAGCGGAATGTCCACGCCGAGCACGCGGTGGACGCTGTCGCGGAATTCGTCCAGCGTCATCGGGTCGTCATCGTCGTAGTCGTGATCGGGAGCCTCGCTGGTGTACATGCCCAGCCGTCCGGGCTCCGACGACGCGATGGCGAAGATTCCGCCTTCGGTCTGGCTGTACCCCCAGGGCAGACGGCCGTATCCGGGCACGTCGTAGTCGCCGTCGTCGCGGACGGTGATCTCGTGCGGCCACGTGACGTTGGCCATCCGATGGACCTCGGGGTAGACGATGCCCGGAAACTCGATGCCGGCCAGTTCCCGGACCCGGCTACGCACCCCGTCGCAGCCCACCACGTACTGCGCGCTGATGCGGTACGGGCCGTCAGGTCCCTGGACATCGAGGTGCACGGCGTCCTCGTCCTGCTGTAGGCCGGTCACCTCGTGGCCGCGCCGGACCTCCACTCCGAGCCCGCGGACGTGGTCCTCCAGCAGCGCCTCCAGTTGCGGTTGGGGGAGTCGCTGCACCTGCATCGGTGACTCATCGAGCTCAGTTAGGTCGACATGGATGCCGCCGAACGGCAGTTTGGCGGTGACGGGTGCGCCCGCCGCGTCGTCGAGCAGTTCCCCGAGTTCCCGGTAGCGCAAGAGGTTCAGGATCTGACCGCCGATGCCGCCGGCCTTGGCGACCTCGCGGATGTTGGTGAGCCGTTCCAGCACAAGCGGTTTGACCCCGGTCAGGCAGAGTTCGGTGGCCAGGGTCAGGCCGGTCGGTCCGGCGCCCACGATGATCACGTCGGTGTCTGTCATGCGTCCCCCTCAAGACGATCAAGCCGCAAGTTGCGTTGCAGCCCAGCGATTCTGGAGCATGAGGGGGGTCTTGCCACAAGCCCCCGGGTGCGCTATATGTTGAAAGTGGCTGGAGGGAGTGTGACTCCTTATTCTGCGTGGCAATTCGTCATTTCAGATCGCACAACGTGGCAAGGTTGCAGTCTTGAGCACGATGCACTGGCGGTATGCGGTTCTCGACGTCGTGGGATGGCACTCTGGCGCCTGGCGTTGCCCGGTCGGCTGCATTTTGAATTCTGGCGAGGAGCAAACACACCGAAAGCCGAGTTGCCGCGGTCGTCGCCGACCAGGGCTAATTTGCCCCACATAGAGATGTCCGCCGCGCAGTCGGTCGGGTTGTATGAGGGGTGCCGCCGGTACTTTGGCGTGATGGTTGCGCGAGTGCCAGCGATGTCCATCCGATGATCGGGGGTGTGCGAGTCCCTGGATGTTCGCCCGATCGCAGGGACAATGGGCGCATGGATCAATGTCAACTCGCCGAATTCCTCCGTAACCGGCGTCTGGCGCTGACTCCTGAGGAAATCGGGTTGCCCGGCGGCCCGCGGCGTCGCACGAGTGGCCTGCGTCGCGAGGAAGTTGCGGCACTGGCAATGATCTCCACTGACTACTACTGCCGCATGGAGCAGCAGCGCGCCTCACAACCTTCGGTGGATGTGGTCGCCTCGTTGGCCAAGGCTTTGCGCCTGTCTTTCGACGAACGGGACCACCTGTTCCGACTGGCCGGACACAATGCGCCTGCGCGCACCCCGGTCGGCAACGAGGTCAGCGCTGCGATGATGCGCATACTGGATCGACTGCAGGACACGCCGGCACAAGTAATGTCGGCGCTGGGGGAGACCCTGGTCCAGACGCCGCCGGCGCGTGCACTTCTCGGTGATGAGACCAGGTACGAAGGGCTGTCCCGCAGCATCCTGTACCGGTGGTTCACCGATGAGGCCGCGCGCAGCGTATATCCGGTCGAGGATCATCCGAAGGTGGGGAGGTCTTTTGTTGCCGGCGCTCGCATCGCCTATGTGCGTGACGGCGCCAAATCCCGGGCAGCCCAAGTGATCGACTCGCTACTGCAGCGCAGCCCGGAGTTCGCTGAGCAGTGGGCGCAACACGATGTGGACCAGTCACACGAGCTCAATAAGCGAATTGTGCACCCGCGGTTGGGAATTCTCGAGCTTCAGTGTCAGGTGCTCCACGATGTGGCACACCTCCACACGCTGCTCGTGTTCACCGCAGATCCCGGTACGACAAGCCGCGGCAAGCTCGCGGCGCTCTGCGCCGCCCCGCACGATTACCAGCGTGACGCCCCTGCTGAAGCCGGCGCCGGGCAGGCACCGCTCAGCAGCTGAATCGGTGGTGACCGATGACTGACAGCAGCCGCATGGTGGTGTCATCGGCAGAACCTGGAATCGCGTGATAAATCACTAACCGTTGGCTGCGGTCGGTCACCGCGAGTACTTCGCGCTGCAACGTGAGAGGACCGAGTGACGGATGGACGAAGCAGCGCGCCTCAATGGTCGAGGGTTCGTCTCTGAGGTCGTCGCTTTCCCAGAGCACGGCGAACTCGTCACTTCGACTGCGTAACAACGCGATGAGGTCGGTCACGGAACGACCTGTTCTCGCGCTTGCTTGCGCGCGCCGCAGGTCCGCAGCGATCTCCACACTGATTGCGCGGTGATCACTGAGCGCGTAACGCTGCCGCTCGCCGGCGGCGAGAAACCAGCGATAATAACCGCTGCGTGCTCGCCCGGTGTACCTGCTGAGGTCTCCGATCAGCGATATGGAAGCCCTTGTCTGCCAGAGCACCTCGCCCAGCGGGCCGACGGCGTGCGCCGGTGTGTCGGGGAGTCTGTCGAGCAGCAGCATCACTCCCGGATCGACATGCGCGTAGCCCCCATCGTCATCGGCGGCGTAACCGGCTGCGGCGAACAAGGTGTCACGTTGCTCGCGGGTGAGCCGAAGGCCCCGTGCCATGCCGGCCAACGTAGTGGGCGAGGGACGCGGCCCAGACGCTTGGATGTCGCGAGGCCGCTCCAGCCGGCTGTAATAGTTGGTCGATATCGAACAGAGTTCGGCAACTTCTTCGCGACGAAGACCCGGCGTGCGCCGGCGCCTACCACGGGCGAAGCCAACGTCCTCGGGCTGCAGCGCCCAGCGCCGTGCTCGCAGGAACTCCGCCATCCGGCCGAGATCGACATCCGGTGCATTCACGTCTCGATGATCCGGCTGCACTGCGGACCGGTGGAAGGACCTGAGCATCCGCGGATCGGTGATCCGTGGACGTGAAAGGGGGAGCGTCGATCAGCGGATAACTTCGGCCTGAAATGAGGCGGCGCGACGTGACAGTGTCGGATCAGCGGCAAACGCAGGTGACACGAAAGGAGCCGGAGTGAGCAGCAGATCGCAGGTTGTCGTGCCAGACATGCAGGGAAGACTCGCCGTGATCACAGGTGCAAGCGACGGCATCGGCTTCGCCCTTGCCGGCAGACTCGCCCGCGCCGGGGCTGACCTGGTGCTGCCTGTTCGTAATCTCGCCAAGGGCGACAAGGCGATTCAGGAGATCCGTGCCATGGCGCCGGAAGCTGACATTCAGCTCCTTCCGCTGGATCTTTCGTCTCTGCAGTCGGTCGCCGATCTTGCGCAGAGTCTGCTGAGCGCTGGGCGCCCGATCAACGTGCTGGTCAACAACGCCGGCGTCATGAGCCCGCCCGAGCGGCAGACGACTGTGGACGGATTCGAACTGCAGTGGGGGACCAATCATCTGGCGCACTTTGCGCTCACAGCCCGGATACTGCCGCTTCTGAGTGCCGGCACCGCTCGTGTCACCACTCAGTCGAGTATCTCGGCGCAGATGAACGGGATCGATTGGGATGACCTCAATTTCGAACAGTCCTATTCGGACTCCAAGGCTTACAGTCAGTCCAAGATTGCGAATCTGATGTTCGCCCTGGAGCTCGATCGGCGCAGCATCGCCGCCGGGTGGGGTATCACCAGCAACGCATCCCATCCCGGCGTGACTCCCACCAATCTGCTGAAGGCACAGCCGCATATGGGCCGTTCCCGCGACACTCTGGGTTTCCGGATGGTGAAGGCGTTCGCGCGGTTCGGCCTTTTGAACCGGTCGGCTGAACAAGGAATGCTCCCCGCTCTTTATGCGGCTACGCATCCAGATGCTGAAGGCGGCAAGTTCTATGGACCCAGCGGTTTTCTGCACTTGTCGGGACCTCCCGCCGAACAGAAGGTCTATCGGCCGGCGCGCGACGGCGAGGAGGCCGCGCGAGTGTGGGAAAGGTCGGAGGAACTCGTCGGCGTTCAATTCGCCACCCGCTGAACCAGCCTGCTGCGGTTGCTCCGCTGTTGGCGACTGCGAACAGGTCAGGCGCCGTCAGCCTTCAAGGCTGGTTCGAGCAGTGTCATCGCTAAGTCGTAGGCGGCACCCACGCGCTCGACGTCGTCGGTTGCGGCGATATCCAGATACAGCCCGCGGACCAATCCAAGGAACAGGGTTGCGATCGTGCTGGCCCGCCGGGGCTCGATGCCATGGGTGGTCAGTGCACGCTGAAGGGGCGCGATCCAATTGTGGACTACCGAATCTGCAAACCACTCGTAGGCCTCTGGTTCGCGTAGTGCGAGCCCGTAAAGCTCGAAGAAGAAGACGAACTGTCGGGAGTACTCCGGAGCCAGCCAGAGGTTCCACAGGCCACGAAGCACTTCGGCAGGCTGGCCGTCGCTGCGTGCCCAAAATTGATCGAACACTTCGATTGTCTCGCCCAGGATCTCCTGGCAGACCTCACGCACCAAGTTCTCTTTGCTGCCGAAATGTCGGATCAGCGTTGTGATCGAGGCGCCGATCGCGGACCCCAGGGGGCGCAACGTCAAATCAGCCACGCCGGCTTCGAGCACGTAATCGGTTGCCGCGGCAAGGAGTTCGGGCTTCCTGTGTTCCCACCGCAGTGTGCGCCCGTCCGCGGCGGCCCCTGCACTGCCTGCCGATTTGGTCATCAAGCAAGCCTACACAATTCGAACAACCACTTTACCGAATCGAACGATTCGGATACCATCACTCGGGTCTGGTCTACAAAGGAGAGCCGAATGACCCCCACCGCCATCACCAACGTGCATCTGATCGACGGTCGCGGCGGCCCGCCGAGACCGACGAGCACAGTCATCGTGGAAGGTGACCGCTTCAAGACCATTGGCCCGACAGCAAGTACCGAAATACCGGCAGGTACGACCGTGATCGACGGCACCGACCGCTGGATGGTCCCTGGCTTCATCAACGGCAACGTCCACCTTCTCGACGCGTGGATGTTCATGATGGGACCCGGCACCATCGAGTATCTGGCCCGGTGGGAAGGCCGTTATGTCGAGGTCATCGAGGAAGCCGCACAAGTGGTGCTGCGCAACGGCGTGACTACTGTGTTCGACACTTACAACGCCGTGGAGCCGGTCCTCGCCGCACGCGACCGAATCAACGCAGGCGTCTCGCAGGGGGCCCGCATATTCGCGGCGGGCGCGATCATCGGCATGGGTGGCCCATTCAGTGCAGACTTCCACTTCGCCGGACGGCGGGCTGCCTCACAAACCTTCGTCAACCGAATCGATGCCATGTTCGAAGCTGGCGTCGGACACCAGCTCAGCCTGTTGCCGCGCAATGAGGTTCGAGCGCAGGTACGCGACTATCTGAGCCGTGGCGTTGACATGCTCAAAATTGCAGTCAGCGACCACATCTTCATGACGGTCGGCACCGACCGCTCGTACCAAACGTTCACCCGCCCGGTCCTCGACGCCATCGTCGAAGAGGCGCGCTCGGCGGGCGTACCGGTGCTCACGCACAGCCTTTCCATCGAAGCGCTGGCGACGTCGCTAGAGCTAGGGGCCGACGTGCTCATTCATGCCAATTACACGATGGGCCAGCCTTACCCGCATTCGCTTGTCGACCGTATCGTCGCGAGCAACTCCTGGGCGGAGTTGCAGACCGTGCACCAACAGTACCTACAGACACTCGAAGGGAACGGCAGCTTTGGTGCCGCTATTGGCGGAGGCGCCTACGCCGACAACGAGCGCACGCTCATCGGTGCCAACGCAAAAATCATGATGGGCACAGACGCAGGCTGTCCGAGCATTGACCACCAACGCGACCTTCCCCTAAACGAGCGTGAGGACCGCCCGTGGACTCTAGGAGGCGACCACTTCCATTGGACGCAGTCGCTGGTCGAGAAAGGCATGTCACCCCTGGATGCCATCTCGGGTGCCACGCTCAACGTGGCCCGCGGATACGGCAAAGACGATGTGATCGGGTCGATTGAAGCAGGGAAGCTTGCAGACTTTGTTCTCTTGGAACGTGATCCACTCGATGATATCCGCAACCTGCGGGCGATTAGTGATGTTTTCCAAGGGGGCGCCGCAATTGATCGCACCGCCTTGCCAGCACGTCCTTTGGCGACTACGCATCCTGCGTGATGCCGCGAATGCTGTTGTGGCCGAGCCTATTCTTCTCAGAGACGAAACGGGTTCCCGGCTATCTGGACGTCGGCACGTCCCACCCACACCGGCACCGGTGCGGCGAAACCTGAACTTTTGATGGCTTACTTGCGCCGCGGACGACGGTGTGATCGCGAAGCTGGCTGCCGAGGTCGACTGAGTACGGCATAGTTAACGGCGTCAGAGGCGCCGGCATCTGGGAACAGATGGTGACGGCTCAAAAGTCATGTGGTACGCCGAAATATCTGGCGGTTGTTGTCTTTCGGGGTCAAAAGAGACTGACGACGAACTACGGTTTGGGTGTGGCCGGGAAGACAGGCAGCTGACATGGTCGGAGTCGGGGAAGACACCCGCGCGGGTGAGCCGTTGACGCAAGCGGCGACCGCAATCTCGGCGAGGTTTGACGCCAAGCTGGCCGAGATCACCGGGTCGGTGCTTGACCTATTGCTGTCCGAGATCGCCGAACTGCGTCAGGAGGAGCAGCTTCGTCAGCTGATATTCGACTCGGTCGCGGCGAACATGATTTCGTTCGTCTCCACGGTCCGGCACGGAATCGCCGTCGAGTTTGTGCAGGCTCCGGCGGCGGCGGTGGAAATCGCGCGCCGCCTGGCTCAACGGGACATCTCTGCCAATGTCCTGGCCCGCTCATACCGCCTCGGCCACCAAGGTGTACTGCAAGCAGTGTTGGCTGAGATCCGCGCCGCGGACCTCGATCCGCGACTGGCGTTGGATGTTTTCGACGCGATGTCGACGGTGTTGTTCAACTACATCGACCGGATTTCGCAAGAGGTTATCGAGGTATACCAGCAGGCGCGGGAGATTTGGCTGGGGAACCGAAATAGCCTGCGCATTACAGAGATTCGTAATCTTCTTGCTGGTGGCGAGATGGATGTCGATGCCGCGACTGTGGCCATTCGATATCCGTTGCAGCGGATCCATCTCGCGGTGGTGCTGTGGTGCGACGACTCCGAGGACCGCCTGGCCGAGATGGAGCAGTTGGTTCAGCAGTTCGCGGCGTCGATCGGCGCTGCGGACTCGCCGCTTTTCGTCTCGGTCGATCGGGCCACGGCATGGACTTGGGTCGCCGTGCCTGCGGCGGTCGTAGATGAGGCGGTGACAACGTTGGGCACATTGGTGCCGGCCGATGGCCCGTATGTGGCCGCCGGTACTCCGCAGTGCGGGGTCGCCGGCTTCCGGCTGTCGCACCGGCAGGCCGAGGATGCCCGCGTCGTCGCGGTGGCGTCGGGTCCCCGACGGCGCCGGTTTACCGCGTTCGGCCACCGCGGTGTCGCGCTCGCGGCGCTGCTGGGGTCGAATGTCGATGCGCTGTCGGCGTGGGCCACGGAAGTGCTTGGCCCGCTGGCCTGTTCGACCGTCAGCGACCAGCGTCTCCGGGAGACGCTGCAGGCCTTCCTCAAGGCGGGTGGCAGTAACAAGGCTGCGGCCGAGGAATTGAATTTGCACACGAACTCGGTGAAATACCGGGTGCAGCGGGCGATCGAACGCCGGGGCCGGCCCATCGAGGACGACCGGCTCGACGTGGAAGTCGCGCTGTTGCTGTGCAGTCTGTTCGGGGATCGGCTGCTTGATCCGGCGGACGCCGGCCGGTGAGAGCGGCCGATGATGCCGGCGTTCGATCGGGGCCGAAGGCGGCGTGCCTCAGTCGAGGATGAAGGCTCCGCCGGCGGCGGTGGCAAGGTCAGCGCCGAAGGCGGCTGCCGGCGTGTAGGCACCGGGCTTGCCTTCGCCGCGGGCGAGTCGCGCTGCCGTCTCGGCGGCGACGGCGGCGGTGTAGTCCATGCCGTCGTCGGCGCGCAGCCAGCCTTCGCGACTGGTGCCGTCAGCCCAGGTGAGGACGGCATGACCCCAGGAGTGGGCACGCGGGCGGGGCGCTGCCTTGAGTGTGGCCTTGGCCAATTGGCGTACGGCCAACCGCTGCAGGCTGGGGATGGACAACAGTGCGGCCAGCGCTGGCAAGGCGACCCGCACGATGGCGGAGGTCGGGGCGAGACCGGTGGTGACTGTCACGTTCGGCGCTCCACTTATCCGATGGGCGGCGACGAGTTCACCGGCCGGCGCAGCCGCGGACTTCATCGTCTGACCATCAGGGAGCCGATGGACTTGCACGTCGGAGCCGAGACGAGCGTTGACCAGACGACCGCTGTCGTAGCGGCGTCCACCAGTGGTGATGAGGTCCACCATCGCGGCGGCGAAAGCCGTACCGACCACCCCGGCCTCGGTGGACACCGAAGACAGTGCGTCGACGCGTACATGACTTGGCGTGGGACGCGTTTCGCACAGCTTGGCGACGACGGCCTCGGTGGCCAGAACGCCGAATCCGGCACCGGTCACCAATGTGCTGCCGGCCGCGCGCGCGGTCTCGTCGAGGTCGAGCAGCTTGGGGATCGCCACGAGATCAGCGGCAAGGTCCACGTAGTGGCCGCCCGGCATACACGCGCGGGCGATGGGCACCGCCGTCTCGGTGTACGAGCCCATGGCGTTGAACACCACAGCCGGGCGCTCGGCGGTGATCAGAGCCGCCATGCTCGCCGAAGAGTCGGCCACCACGACCTTCACCAGATCACTCTGGCCGAGATCGGTCCGCACCTTGTCCAGCCGTGCGCGGTCGAGTCCGACGAGCGTCACCGGTAAGCCTCGGGCGGCCAGGCGCGCGGCGACGGCGACACCGATCCGGCCGGTCGCGCCCAAGATCCATACCTCACCGTTGTTACCGAACGTGTTGTGCGCCATTGGTACTCCTCTCTTCGGGCCGCGTCGAAGGGTTGAACCGAGTGATGTCTCAGTGTGTCATCACAAGGCTATCAGTAATGACACGCTGAGACATCGCTTGCTAGGGTTCCGTCCATGGCGAGGTGGGATCCGGGAACCGAAGAACGCCTCACCAAGGCCGCGTTGGAGCTCTACGCAGAGCACGGCTACGACAATGTGACCGTGACGCAGATCGCCGAGCGTGCCGGTATCACCCGTCGCTCGTACTTCCGGTACTTCGCCGACAAACGCGAGGTCTTGTTCGCCGGCTCGGAACGGCTTCCGGCCGCTGTGCACGATGCCGTCCTCGCTGCCGATGAGGCCGCCGCTCCACTGTCTGCGGCCCTGAGCGCCGTCGCCGACGCCGGCACACGCCTTGTCGAGCACGTGGAGAACTCGGCAACTCGCCGCGCGGTGATTGCCGCGAGCGGAGAGCTCACCGAACGCGAACGCACCAAACTCGCCGCTGTCACTACCGCGATCTACGAAGCGCTCCAGTGCCGCCACGTCGAGCCTCGCACAGCGAAGCTGGTTTCACAGGTCGCCACGATCGCCTTCCAAAATGCCTTCGACCTGTGGATCGACGGGCAGGGAAGCAAGGACTTCACGTCCTGCTTGCGGGCAGTCACGGATGACCTTCGCGACGCGGGCCTTTGATCCGCGCAATGTGGTTCAGTTGAGGCCGAGCGGTCCGGCCAATTCGGCAAGTGAGGGAATCAGCTGGCGAGGTCCGGTCAGAACCTGCACGGGCACGTGGGTCGCGCCAGCGGCGAGATGCTCTTTCAATCTGCCTGCGATGTCGTCAGTGCCGCCATACGCGACGAGCGCGTCGATCAGGGCGTCACTACCGGGTGCGGCGACATCGGAGTCGTTGAACCCCAATCGCTTCCAGTTGTTCACGTAGTTGGTCCCGTTGAGGTAGACGGCGAGAGCCTTCCGTCCGATGGCCCTGGCCTGGGTGGCGTCCGTGGTCAGCACCACCTTGTGTTCGGGGGCGATGAACGCATCTGGTCCGACCAGTGCGCGCGCCTGAGCAGTGTGCTGTGGGGTGGTCAGGTAGGGATGGGCTCCCGCGCTACGGCGCGCGGCCAGCTTGACGACCTGGGGACCGAGCGCCGCGACGATGCGCTGATCCTTGGGCACCCCGTATTCGTCCAGCTTGGTGAGGTACTCGTTGAGCGCGTCGTAGGGTTTCTTGTACTCGGCGGTCAATTCGGGATGCCCGGCCCCGATGCCGAGCAGGAATCGGCCGGGATGGGCGGCCTCGATGCGGTGAAACGACTCGGAGACCGCATCGGCGGTCGCCGACCAGATGTTGACGATGCCGGTTGCCACCTTCAGCGTCTTGGTCGCCTCAAGGATTGACTCAACCCAGTCGAGTTCGGCCGGCGGCGAGCCACCGGCCCAGATTGCTCCGTAGCCGAGCGCCTCGATATCGCTCAGCTGGGCGGCGGTCATTTGCTTCCACTGCTGGAACAGGCCGAATACGCCGAAGGTGCCCAGAGCTGGTCCAGTCATGGTTCGGTTCACCTGTCGTGCACTCGAGAATGTTGGAAATAGACTGCGGCACTGCGGCTTTGAATGTATGGCAACCGGTGAAGAAGCGATTGCGGCATCGTCTATTTGAGCAACGCAGCGAGTTCTCTCGCGAATACGGAGATGGCGACGTCGCCATCGTCGAGTACGCCCGCCAACAATGGGAAGCTGTGTGGCATGCCCGCGTACTCATGGGTTCGGACTTTGATTCCCGCGGCAGCGAGCCTTTCGCTGTAGCGGTGGGCATCGCCGGCGACGGGATCCACCTGAGCGCTGACGATCACGGCGGGCGGGGCGCCCTGGAGATCATGCGTCAGCAACGGCGAGGCGAGACTTGAACGGCGGTCGTCGGTCTCGGGTACGTACATGTCGTAAGCCCATTCAAGCGCGGCCCGGGTGAGAAACGGGCCGTTCCTGTACCGTTCGACCGAGTCGCTGCTCATGGTGGCATCGAGCGCCGGGCACATCAGACCTTGTGCCTTGACCGGAGGGCCCTGTTCACGTGAGGCAAGTGCGATGCTTGCCGCGAGTGCGCCCCCGGAAGAATCTCCGGCGATCGCCAGGGCGTCGGCATCGATGCCCAGCTCGTCGGCGTGCTCAGCGACCCACGAAAAAGCATCGGCTCCGTCGTGGTGGGCACGGGGAAAGCGATGCTCCGGTGCCAGGCGGTAGGCAATAGAGATCACGATGAATTCGCCTCTGACACAGAGTTTTCGGCAGAGCCGATCATGGGTGTCAAGGCTTCCGCGGACAAATGCCCCGCCGTGTAGATAAACGACGCCCGGCAACGCCAGTCCGGCTACGCTGGGCCGGTAGCGGCGTACAGTGACCGTCCCTTCCCGCACCGGGACGGTGAAATCATCTACCGTGCAGCGTGTTTCAACGTCACCCGCCAGCGCGATCAACTTATCGCCGGCTTCGCGGTAAGCCGCGATCGACATCTCCCACGGCTGCGCGGCAGGGCGTTCAGGCAAAGACTGCAATAACTGCTGAACCTGCGTATTCAGCCCGCTCATGCGGTGACGCGGAAGACTTGGAATTCGACGACGGGTCCGGGTTGGACGCGTCCTTGTCCGACGAAGATGGTTTGGTTGACCCAGGCGTATCGGGGGTCTCCGGATTCCAGGCGTGGGGTGGTGACGAAGTAGTGGTCTCCGTAGTTGGTGCCGGG